>JBEVJP010000104.1:0-55466 GCA_040510155.1 Solirubrobacterales bacterium
GGCTCGATCACGCCGCACACCAAGTTCAAAGCCGAGGTCTACTGCCTGAAGAAGGAGGAGGGTGGTCGTCACACGCCGTTCTTCTCCGGCTACCGGCCTCAGTTCTACTTCCGGACTACCGACGTGACCGGGATCGCCAACCTCCCCGAGGGGACGGAGATGGTGATGCCGGGCGACAACGTCGAGATGACGATCGAGCTGATCCAGCCGATCGCCATGGATCAGGGCCTGCGGTTCGCCATCCGCGAGGGTGGCCGCACCGTTGGCTCGGGGGTCGTCGCCGAGATCATCGAGTAGCGACAACCATTCCGGGGCGGGCCGTTTTGGCCCGCCCTTTCGCTGCCAAAGGGCAGCGAGACAACTGCAAGGACATACGACCGGGGCGGCGCCCCACCAATAGGGGCCCCGCCCTTATTGCGCGGTAAGACCGACGAGAAAGACAGAGAGAACTCGAAGTGGCAGCGATAGCAGCACAGAAAATCCGCATCCGACTCAAGGCGTATGACCACGACGCCATCGATCGGGCTGCCCGCGAGATCGTCGAGACCGCGGAGCGGACCGGTGCCACCGTCTCCGGCCCGGTGCCGCTGCCGACCGAGAAAAACGTCTATTGCGTGATCCGCTCCCCCTTCAAGGACAAGGACTCGCGCGAGCACTTCGAGATCCGTACGCACAAGCGGCTGATCGACATCCTTCAGCCGTCGCCGAAAACCGTCGACTCGCTGCAGCGGCTTGACTCGCTGCCGGCTGGTGTCGACATCGAGATCCGCCTCTAGTCCGATGGCGGCGATCCTTGGCAAGAAGCTGGGCATGACGCAGGTCTTCCGCGAGGACGGAACCGTCGTGCCGGTCACCGTGATCGAAGCCGGTCCCTGCAAGGTGACCGCGGTTCGCGAGCAGGAGCGCGACGGCTACGCCGGTGTGCAGCTCGCCTTCGGAGAGGTCAAGCAGGGCAAGCTCAGCAAGGCCGAGGAAGGTCACCTGAAGAAGGCCGGCTCAGCGCCGATGCGCCACCTTGTCGAGTTTCGCAACGAGGATCTCGGTGCTGAGGAGGGTCCGAAGATCGGCGATGACGTCACCGTCTCCATCTTCGAGCCCGGCCAGAAGGTCAAGGTCGCCGGGATCTCGATCGGCAAGGGCTTCCAGGGCGGCATCAAGCGCCATAACTTCAGCCGCGGGCCGGTCAGTCACGGCTCGCACAACGTCCGTGCCCCGGGCTCGATCGGCGCCAGCGCCTTCCCCGCCCGCGTCTTCAAAGGGATGCGGATGCCAGGCCAGATGGGCAATAAGCGCATCACCCAGAAGGGCCTCGAGATTGCCGACGTCGACGCCGAGCGGAACCTGCTGCTGATCAAGGGCTCGGTCCCCGGCTCGCGCAACGCGATGGTCGAGGTGCGGACCGATGGCTAAAGCAGCCGTGCTCGGCAAGAGCACCAAAGCCGATCTTCCCGAGGGCGTCTTCACGGAGCCCTTCCACCAGTCGCTGGTCCACGAGGCCGCTCGCGCCGATCTCAACTCGCGCCGGCGCGGCACCGCCTCGACGTTGACCCGTGGCGAGGTCGCCTTCACGACCGCCAAGGCCTGGCGACAGAAGGGGACCGGTCGCGCTCGCGTCGGCACCCTTGGCGTCCCCAACCGCTACGGCGGCGGTGTCGCCTTCGGCCCGAAGCCGCGTCACTACACCGTCAAGGTCAACCGCAAAGCGCGCCGCCGGGCGATGCGCTCAGCCCTCTCGGTTCACGCCGAGCGCGGCAGCATCGCCGTCCTCGACGCGTCGACGTTCGATACGCCTTCGACCAAGGGGGCGGCTGAGGCACTGGCCAAATGGGGTCAGAAGAGCCCGACCCTGATCGTGCTGACGGCTGAGGAGACGGGCGCGATGAAGAGCTTCCGCAACATTCCCCGCACCCACGTGCTCGAGGTGGGCGCCACCGGCGTCGCCGACGTGATCGCCGCCGCCGCCCTGGTCGTTTCCGAGAGCGCCCTCGAGGCACTGAAGGAGAGGCTCGGCTGATGGACGCCCGCACGATCCTGATCCGTCCGGTGATCTCGGAGAAGAGCTATGCCCTGATCGCCGAGGGGAAGTACACCTTTCGCGTCAACGACCGCGCTCACAAGACCCAGATCGCCCAGGCGGTCGAAGAGGTCTTCGGCGTCGGCGTCACCGCGGTTCGTACCTCCAAAGTGAATTCCAAGCCGAAGCGTCGCGGGCTCACCAGCGGCCGCACCCGCTCTTGGAAGAAGGCGGTCGTGCAGGTGGCGCCCGGCGAGAGGATCGAGTTGTTTGAGGGCGCGGAGACCGCGTAAGGAGCTGCTGCAAGATGCCGAATCGCAAAACCAAACCCACCAGCCCAGGGCGCCGCTTCGCGACCTACCCGTTGCGCGAGCAGCTGACCGCCTCCGAGCCGGAGCGGAAGCTGACCGAGGGCCTGCGCAAGTCCGGTGGCCGCAACGCCAACGGTCGTGTCACCGCCCGCCACCGCGGCGGCGGTGCCAAGCGGCGCTATCGCAAAATCGACTTCAAGCGGCTCAAGGACGGCGTGCCCGCGAAGGTCGCCTCGATCGAGTACGACCCCAACCGCACCTGCTACATCGCGCTGCTGCACTACGCCGACGGCTTCAAGAGCTACATCCTCGCCCCCTCGCAGCTGAGCGTCGGCGATGAGGTCAAATCCGGCACCGGCGCCGACATCAAACCGGGACACGCTCTGGCTTTGGGCGCGATGCCGACCGGCACGATCGTTCATAACGTCGAGCTGGTCCCCGGCCAGGGCGGCAAGCTCGGCCGCGCCGCCGGCACCGCGATCCAGCTGGTCGCGAAGGAGGGAGAGATGGTCACCCTGCGCCTGCCTTCCACCGAGATGCGGATGGTTCGGGCCGAGTGTCGCGCCACCGTCGGCACCCTCTCCAACGCCGAGCATCAGAACCTCACGGTCGGCAAGGCCGGTCGCAGCCGCCACAAGGGCAAGCGCCCGCAGACCCGCGGTGTAGCGATGAACCCGGTCGACCACCCGCATGGCGGTGGCGAGGCTCATCACACCCCCGGCGGCCACCCGGTCACGCCCTGGGGCAAGCCGACGCTGGGCTACCGCACCCGCAAGAAGGGCAAGCAATCCGACCGCTACATCGTCCGCGGCCGACGCCGTGGCAAGAAGAAGGGTGGTCGCTGATGGGGCGCTCGACTAAAAAGGGCCCGTGGGTGGAAGAGCGCCTGATGGGGCGGATCACCTCGATGAACGAGGCCGGCAAAAAACAGATGGTCAAAACTTGGTCGCGGACTTCGACGATCTTCCCCGAGATGGTCGGCCACACGATCGCCGTCCACGACGGCAAAAAACACGTGCCGGTCTTCATCTCGGAGTCGATGGTCGGCCACAAGCTCGGCGAGTTCGCTCCCACCCGAACCTTCCGGTCGCACGGCGGCAGGGACTAATTAGCGATGGCTGACGAGAAAAAAGCCAAAAAAGCCGACGCCAAAGCGGGCGAGAAAGCCGCGGCGAAGAAAGACGACGCCAAAAAAGCGCCGAAAAAAGCCGCTGCCAAAAAAAAGTCGCCGAAAAAAGAGCCCGCCAAAAAAGCCGCCAAAAAAGAGGCGAAAGCCGAGGGCAAAAGCAAAAAAGCTGCGCCCAAAAAAGCTTCGAAAGGCAAAGAGCCGGCCAAGAAAGCGGTCGCGAAAGCACCCTCGCAGCCGCCGGTGGTGCGCGCCAGCGCTCGCTTCGTGCGAATCGCCCCCCGCAAGGCCCGCCTCGTCGCCGATCAGGTTCGCGGACTGCACATCGAAAAGGCTCGGGCCCTGCTGCAGTTCTCTCCGCGCGGTGCTGCCCGCGACATCCAGAAGCTGATCGAGTCCGCCGCTGCCAACGCTGAGAACAACCACGACCTCGATGCCGAGGAGATGCGCGTCGCCACGATCACCGTCGACGAGGGCCCGACCCTGAAGCGGTTCCGGCCGCGCGCTCAGGGCCGCGCGACCCCGATCCATAAGCGAACCAGCCACATCGCCGTGGCACTGACCCCGGTAGAGGACTGAGGAGACGATGGGACAGAAGATCCACCCCGAGGGTTTCCGAGTCGGCTACATCCATGACTGGAAGTCGAACTGGTTCGAGGAGAAAAACTTCGCCGACGTTCTCCAGGAAGACCTGGCGATCCGCGACCACATCGTCAACAAGCTCTCGCACGCCGGCCTCTCGGACATCACGATCGAGCGCCGCGGCGAGGTCGCCGTCGACATCCACACGGCGCGGCCCGGCATCGTGATCGGCAAATCCGGCAGCGAAGTCGACGCTCTCCGCAAGGAGCTTCACAAGCTCACCGGCAGCCCGGTGAAAGTGAACATCCGCGAGGTCAAACGTCCTGAGCTCGACGCCAAGCTGGTCGCCCAGTCGATCGCCGAGCAGCTGCAGAACCGCGTCGCCTTCCGACGGGCGATGAAACGCGCGCTTACCTCGGCGATGCGATCCGGCGCCAAGGGCGTCAAGGTTCAGGTCTCGGGCCGTCTTGGCGGCGCCGAGATGGCGCGTACGGAAGGCTATTCCGACGGTCGCGTGCCGCTCCACACGCTGCGCGCCGACATCGACTACGGCTTCTTCGAGGCGAAGACGACGACCGGCCGGATCGGCGTCAAATGTTGGATCAACAAGGGCGAGGTCATGCCCGAGGGCTTCCGCTCCGATCTGATCTCCGCCGACGAGGCCCCGCAGGGCGGCCAGCGCGGCGGCGGTCGTCCCCCGCGAAGTGACCGCCCCGGTGGCGACCGCGGTGGCCGCCCAGGCGGCGACCGGGGTGGTCGCGGCGGCGGCGGTCGCGGCGGCCAGCGCGGAGGTGGTCGCTGATGTTGATGCCGAAGCGGGTCAAGCACCGCAAACAGATGCGCGGTCGGATGCGCGGCAACACCAAGGGCGGCAGCACCGTCGCGTTCGGCGAGTACGGCCTCAAGTCGGTCGAGCGGGGCTGGATCACCAACCGCCAGATCGAGGCCGCTCGTGTGGCGATGACCCGCAAGATCAAACGTGGCGGCAAGGTCTGGATCAACGTCTTCCCTGACAAGCCCTACACGAAGAAGCCCGCCGAGACCCGCATGGGCTCCGGCAAAGGCAACCCCGAGGGCTGGGTCGCCGTGGTCAAGCCGGGCAAGGTGATGTTCGAGCTCGCCGGCGTCCCCGAGGAGCTGGCGCGCGAAGCGCTGCGCCTCGCCGGGCACAAGCTTCCTGTAAAAACTAAATTCGTCGTCCGCGAGGGGGCTGAGCACTCGTGAAGCCTGCGGAGGTGCATAACCTCAAAGACGACGAGTTGGTGGCGAAACTGGCGGACGCCAAGCAGGAGGCCTTCAACCTGCGCTTCCGCCATGCGACCGGCGAGCTGGAGAACACCGCCCGCCTCGGTCAGACGAAAAAGGACGTGGCGCGGCTGCTGACGGTGGCCAAGGCACGCGGCATCGATGTCGAGAAAGAGACCCGACGGATCTGATGGACATGAGCGACGACGAGCAGAAACAAGACGAGACGACCGAGCCCCAGGCCGAGGAGACTCCGGCCGAGGAGGTCGCTGCTCCGGAGGAGGCACCCGAGGCCGCCGCTGGCGACTCCCCCGCGGAGGAGTCCGGCGACGAGGCGCCTGCCGCCGAGGAGGCCGCTCCCGCCGAGCCGAACCCCGAGGACGACCTTCCTTGGAAGGAGCGGCGGCGGTTGCAGAAATCGCGCAAGCCGCACAAAGCTGGCGCTCAGCTCAGCGTCGAGGAGCGCAAGGTCGAGCGGGCCAAGCACCGGAAGTCGAAGGCCGACTTGCGGCGCAAGCAGCGGGCCGCGGCCAAGGCTGCGCACGAGGCCGGGACCGGTACGCCGGTGGCCGAGCACGACGCCAATGCGGCCAAGGTGCGGCAGGGGATCGTCGTCTCCAACAAAGGCGACAAGTCGATCACCGTCCGCATCGACATTGCCCGCCGTCACCCCACTTACGAGAAGATCGTCCGCCGTTCGCGCACGCTGCACGCTCACGACGAGCGCAACGAGGCCGGCGAGGGCGACGTCGTCCGCGTCATCGAGACCCGGCCCCTGTCCAAGACCAAGCGCTGGCGCCTGGTCGACGTGGTCGAGAAGGCGAGGTAGGAGATGATTCAGCAGGAGTCCAGGCTGAAGGTCGCCGACAACTCGGGCGCTCGCGAACTGCTCTGCATCCGCGTCAAGGGCGGCTCACACCGCCGCTACGCCAGCGTCGGCGACGTCATCACGGCCACGGTCAAATCAGCCAGCCCGCAGGGTGGAGTCCGCAAGGGCGAGGTCGTGCAGGCGGTCGTCGTCCGCACCCGCAAGCCGCTGGGTCGTCCCGACGGCACCTACATCTCCTTCGACGAGAACGCCGCGGTGCTGATCGACCCGGCCAGCAACAATCCGCGTGGGACCCGCATCTTCGGCCCCGTCGCCCGCGAACTTCGCGATCGCAACTTCATGAAAATCATCTCGCTCGCGCCCGAGGTCCTCTGATGAAGTCGATGCGGATCCGCACCGATGACCAGGTGATCCTCACCAGCGGCAAGGACGCCGGCAAGACCGGTCGGGTCGTGCGCACCGACCCGAAACGGCGCCGCGTCTACGTCGAGGGCCTGAACATGATCAAGCGCCACGAACGACCGCGCTCGCAGGGTGATCTCAAAAACGCCCAGGCCGGCGGCATCGTCGAGAAGGAGGGGCCGATCGACGTCTCCAACGTGATGCTGCTCGACCCCAAAGGCAACAAGCCAACCCGGGTCGGAGTTCGTCGCGACGAGGGCGGCAAGCGATTCCGCTACGCGAAGCGGAGTGGGGCGGCGATCGACTGATGGAGGCGACCGTGACCCCGACCTCCCAGGCGGCACCGCCGCCGCGGCTGCGCGACACCTACGAGCAGGACGTGCTGCCGGCGCTGACCAAGAAATTCGGCTACTCGACGCCGATGGACGCACCGCGCCTGCTGAAGATCACCCTCAACATGGGCCTCGGCACCGAGAAACAGGACAAGCGCTCCTTCGAAGCCGCCCAGAACCAGCTGGCGACGATCGCCGGCCAGCATCCGAACGTGCGCCGTGCCCGCAAGTCGGTCGCCTCGTTCAAGCTGCGCGAGGGGATGCCCGTCGGCGTCTCGGTGACGTTGCGCCGGGCACGCATGTGGGAGTTCCTCGACCGCCTCACGTCGATCGCGATCCCGCGGATCCGGGACTTCCGGGGTCTCAACCCCCGCTCCTTCGACGGTCGCGGCAACTACTCGATGGGCGTCAAAGAGCAACTGATCTTCCCGGAAATCGACTACGACTCGGTCGACGTGGTCCGTGGCCTCGACGTCACGATCACCACCTCGGCCAAGACCGACCTCGAGGCCTTCGAGCTGCTGCTCGGACTCGGCATGCCGTTCGCGCAGGAGGGCCGTCCCGGCCAGGAGCGGCGCGAAGCCGAAAAAGCCGAGGAAGAAGAGGAGCAGCGCAAGGAGGAGGCCCGCCGCAAGGCCGAGGTCGAGCAGGAAGCGCTGGAGCAGCTGAAAGAGGAGAACCCCGAGGCCTACGCCAAGCCCGAGAGCGACGAGGGCGGCGAGACGACCGAGGGTGGAGACGAGGCGGCCGAGGAGTCGGCCGGCGAGGAGAATTCAGAGAATGGCTAAGACTTCCCAGAAGGTCCGTCAGGGCCGCAAAGCGAAGTTCCAGACGCGCAGCTATAACCGCTGTCGTCGTTGTGGGCGCCCACGCGCTTACTACCGCAAGTTCGGCCTCTGCCGGATCTGCCTGCGCAACGCCGCTCACGAGGGATACATCCCCGGCATGACCAAGTCCAGCTGGTAGGAACGAAGAGAGATGCTGACCGACCCGATCGCCGATTACCTGACCCGGATCCGCAACGCCCTGCGCGCCGGGCACGACGAGGTGGAGATCCCCCTCTCGGGCCTGAAGATGGAGATGTCGCGGATCCTCAAGGAGCAGGGGTACATCAAAGATTTCGAGCGCAAGCCGGCACCGGTCGGCGAGGCGATCAAAGTCGAGCTCAAGTACACCGAGGACCGCCAGCCGGTGATCCTCGGCATCGAACGAGTCTCGCGCCCCGGCCGCCGCCGCTACGTCGACCACATGCACGTCCCGCGCGTGCAGGGCGGTACCGGCACCGCGATCGTCAGCACCTCGCATGGCGTCATGACCGGCCACGAAGCGCGGGCCAAGGGCTTCGGCGGCGAGGTCGTCGCCTACGTCTGGTGATCTCATGAGCCGAATCGGAAGAAAGCCCGTCCCCGTTCCCGAGGCCGTCACGGTCGAGATCGTCCCTGGGACGATCGCCGTCAAGGGCCCCAAGGGGGAGCTGTCCCAGTTCTACTCGCCGGACATGACCGTCGCTCAGAACGAGGGCGTCGTCACCGTCGAGCGTCCCACCGACCGTGGCGAGCACCGTGCCCTGCACGGCCTCACCCGCAGCCTGATCGCGAACATGGTCGAGGGCGTCACCGAGGGTTTCGAGAAGCGCCTGGAAATCCAAGGCGTCGGCTATCGCGCTGCTCTCAAAGGCAAGAATCTGGAGCTGGCGCTCGGCTACTCGCACCCGGTCGCGATCGAGGCCCCCGAGGGGATCGAGTTCGAGGTTCCGCAGCCGACCGAGATCATCGTCCGCGGGATCGACAAGCAACTGGTCGGCCAGGTCGCCGCGGACATCCGCAAGCGCCGCCCGCCGGAGCCTTACAAGGGCAAGGGCATCCGCTACCGCGATGAGCAGGTGCTGCGGAAGGTGGGTAAGCGCGCATGACCGTTCTCACCAATCGTCAGCGTCGGCTCAAACGACGCCGTCGCGTCCGGGCCCGTGTCAACGGCACCGCCGCGCGGCCGCGCCTCTCCGTCTACCGCTCCAACCGCGGCGTCTTCGCCCAGCTCATCGACGACACGAAGGGCCTCACCCTGGCTGCCGTCAACTGGACGGAGCCGGATCTACGCAAGCTCACCGCTTCAGAGCAGGCGAAGAAGGCAGGGGAACTATTGGCCGAGCGTGGCAAGGCGGCCGGTGTCGAGACCTGCGTCTTCGACCGTGGCGGCTACCAATACCACGGCCGCGTGAAGGCGCTTGCCGACGGTGCACGAGAGGGGGGACTGGCTTTCTAAGCCGTTTCGCTACGGTGGGCCGCTGCTATGAAGGGAATGGACACGAGAAACGTCGAGACGGTCAGCCCCCGCGGGCTCGACCTGCAGGAGCGGGTGATCGAGATCAACCGCGTCGCCAAGGTGGTCAAGGGCGGCCGTCGCTTCTCCTTCACCGCGCTGGTCGCGGTCGGGGACGAAGAGGGCGTCGTCGGGATCGGCTACGGCAAGGCCCGCGAGGTCCCGCTAGCGATCCAGAAGGGCGTCGAGGACGCCCGTAAGAACTTGATCCGGGTGCCCAAATACGGGCAGACCATCACCCATCGCATCATCGGCCGCTTCGGCGCCGGCCATGTCGTTCTGCGCCCGGCCAGTCCTGGTACCGGTGTGATCGCCGGTGGCGGCGTCCGCGCCGTGCTCGAGCTCGGCGGCGTCCGCGACGTGCTGACCAAGAGCATCGGCACGCAGAACCCGATCAATTTGGTCAAGGCGACGATGGATGGGTTGGTTCGACTGAGGCGGCCGGAGGAGGTTGCGGAGCTGCGGGGGTTGACGGTTTCCCAGGTGCTGGGCCTCTCGAATGGGTCCTCTCCCAACGGGGAGCATCTGGATGCGGGTCCTGTCGCCGATGAGGACACCTCGTCCTCGCAAGCTGCGGGCGAGGCGCCCTCATCCGCGCCACCCGCATCAGAGGCCGCGCCGTCAGGCGAGGGTCCGGCGGGAGAGGCAGCTCCTGAGACGGGTTCAAACGCCACTGGCGCCGAGACCCCGGCGGCTGAGGCGGACGCTTCCGTTGTCGAGACCTCTTCCGTAAGTGAGGATGCTCCGGCGGTGGAGGAGACCTCTCCGCCGGCTGAGGAGGCTCGGGCGGAGGATGCCGCTACGGAGGGTGACGCTGCCGCGGAGGAGACCTCCTCGTGAGCGCGGTGAAGATTTTGCAGGTGCGGTCGACGGCCGGGACCAATCCGAACCAGAAAGCGACGCTGAAGGCGTTGGGGCTGGGGAAGATCGGCCGTTCGGTCGAGCGCAAGGACTCGCCGCAGCTGCAGGGTCAGCTGAAGGTCGTCTCGCACCTCGTGGAGGTCGACGGTGGCTGAGCAAGACGCCAAGCAGCCGAGCGAGCGCTCGCAGGAGATCGGGCTTCACAACCTGAAGCCGAAGCCGGGCTCGCGGCGTCCGCGCAAGCGGATCGGTCGCGGCGAGGGCAGTGGCCTCGGCAAGACCTCGGGCCGCGGCCACAAGGGCGCCGGCTCCCGCTCGGGCGCGAAGCGCAAGGCGAACTACGAGGGCGGCCAGAACCCGATTCACATGCGGATGCGAAAGCTGCGCGGCCCGCACATGAAGAAGTCGATGCCCTTCGAGAACTTCCGGACCAAGACGCAGCCGATCAACCTCTCCGATCTCGAGGAGCGGTTCGACGATGGCGCGCAGGTCAATCTGGCGAGCCTGAAGGAGAAGGGTTTGGCCAAGCGGTCGGACCCGGTGAAGATCCTCGCCCGCGGCGAGATCAAGAAGAAACTCGAGGTCCACGCGCACGCTTTCAGCGCGGCCGCCCGTGAGCAGATAGAGGCGGCCGGCGGTTCCTGTCACACTCTGGAGCCGTAATGCTCAGGACTATTCTCAACGCGTTCAGCGTTGCCGAGATTCGCAAGAAACTTGCGTTCACGGCAGCGATGCTGGCGCTGTACCGACTCGGCGCCTACATCCCGGCGCCTGGAGTCAACGTCGACGCCGTCAAGGAAATCTCCAGCAACTTCGGCGGCTCCAACATCCTCGGCTTCCTCAACCTCTTCTCGGGCGGCAGTCTCTCGCGCCTCAGCCTCTTCGCGCTGGGGATCATGCCCTACATCACCGCCTCGATCATCCTGCAGCTGCTGACCGTGGTCGTGCCATCGCTGGAGCGGCTGCAGAAAGAGGGCGAGGTCGGGCAGCAGAAGATCACCCAGTACACGCGCTACCTGACCGTCGGCCTCGCCTTCGGCCAGTCACTGGGCTACGTCTTCCTGTTCAAATCCTTCGGCAACGAAACCGGCACCACCGTCCTCAACCCTTCCTTCGGCAGGGTCTTCCTGGTCGTCATCTGCCTGACCGCCGGCTGCACCCTGCTGATGTGGCTGGGCGAGCTGATCACCCAGCGCGGCATCGGCAACGGCATCTCGCTGATGATCTTCGCCTCGATCGCCTCCTCGATCCCGACCGGCCTCACGAAGTGGTGGGACAACCCGGATCAGGTCTTCGTGGTGATGATGCCGTTCATCGCCCTGGCGGTGATCGTCGCGATCGTTTTCGTCCAGGAGGGGCAGCGCCGGATCCCCGTCCAGTACGCGAAACGCGTGGTCGGGCGCAAAATGACCTCGGGCGGCTCGACCTACCTGCCGCTGCGGGTCAACATGGCCGGCGTCATCCCGGTCATCTTTGCGGCCTCGATCATGGCTTTCCCACCGACGGTCGGGCAGCTGCTCAACACCCCCGCCGCCCTCGACTTCGCTGCCTTTTTCAGCCCCAACAGCTGGCCCTACGTGATCGGCGAGATCTTCTTCATCATCGTCTTCACCTACTTCTACACGGCGGTCACCTTCAATCCGGTGGACCAGGCCGACAACCTGAAGAAATACGGCGGCTTCATCCCCGGCGTGCGGCCCGGCCGGCCCACCGCGGAGTACCTGGATCGCATCCTCTCGCGTCTGACCTTCCCCGGTGCGCTCTACCTCGGCGCCGTGGCGGCACTGCCGACGATCCTGATCAGCCAGACCTCGGCCAACTTCTACTTCGGCGGCACCTCGATCCTGATCATCATCGGCGTCGCGCTGGACACGGTGAAGCAACTCGAGGCCCAACTCATGATGCGCAACTACGAGGGCTTCCTGAAATAGGGATCTGAGGGCCCTGCAAACCGGCGCATCTCGGGGTCCTCGGTCGTCTCCTCGGGTCACGCACCGGAGTGCGCTCCCCTCGTCGACTTCCCTGCGTCGCCCGAGCTGCTTGGTTTTCGGACCCTCAAATCCCTATTCCGCATCCAGGGCTCGCCGCAGCCACTTCTCGATCCAATAGCTTTCTCTCTCATGGCTGAGCTAAATCTCGTTCTCCTAGGACCTCCGGGCAGCGGCAAGGGCACGCAGGGGGAGCGGTTGCAGGAAGACGTTCGGCTGCCTTACTGGGCGACTGGGGACATTCTTCGGGCTGCGGTTCGGGACGAAACCGAGCTTGGCAAAACTGCGAAGGAGTACATGGATGCGGGGGATCTGGTTCCGGATGAGGTGATCGTCGGGGTGATCGCGGAGCGGATCGCTTCGCCGGAGGCGCTCGATGGGTTCATTTTGGACGGGTTTCCGCGGACGACGCCGCAGGCCGAAGCGCTCGACGCCAAGCTCGAGGGGCTGGGGCGGGGGGTCAGTGCGGTGCTGCTGATCGACGTCTCCGACGAGGAGGTCGTGCGCCGGCTGGGCGGTCGTCGCACCTGCACCGAGAACGGGCACGTCTTCCACGTCGAGTTCAACCCGCCGGAGCAGGACGGGGTCTGCGACATCGACGGCAGCGAGCTGATCGTGCGTGATGACGACAAGCCCGAGGTGATCCGCAAGCGCCTCGAGACCTACCACGAGAAGACCGAGCCGCTGGTCTCCTACTACGACCAGCGCAGCGTCCTGCGCCGCATCGAGGGGATAGCCGCGCCCGACGACGTCACCGAGGAGATCCGCCGCACTCTGGCGACGATGCGCCTCGAGCAGGACGAGACCGTCTAGCTAGCCTTCGATGTACAGAATGATCATCCGCAAGACGCCGGAGCAGGTCGACCAGATGGCGGCCGCCGGCGACATCCACACCCGTTGCCTGAAGATGCTCGCCGCCAAGGCGCGGCCGGGCGTCACGACCGAGGATCTCGACGCGGCCGCGGAGAAGTTCATCCGCTCGCAGGGCGCCGAGCCGACCTTCAAGGGATACCGCGGCTTCCCGGGCTCGATCTGCGCTTCGCCCAACTCGATGGTCGTGCACGGCATCCCAGGGCCCTACGAGCTCAAGCGCGGCGACCTCCTCTCGATCGACGTCGGGGTGACCAAGGACGGCTGGGTCGCCGACGGCGCGGTGACGCTGCCGATCGGCCCGGTCGAGCCGGGGGCGCGGAAGCTCCTCGACGTCACCAAGGCGGCGCTCTTCGCCGGCACCGAGCAGATGCAGGTGGGCAACCACCTCGGCGACGTCTCGGCGGCGATCCAGCGCGCGGTAGAGCTCGAGGGGCTCTCGATCATTCGCACCCTGGTCGGCCACGGGATCGGCCGCTCGATGCACGAGGAGCCGCAGGTGCCGAACTACGGGGAGGCCGGGAAGGGCCCCGAGCTCGAGCCCGGCACTGTGCTGGCGATCGAGCCGATGGTCAACGCCGGCGGCCCGCTCGTTCACATGGGCGACGACGGCTGGGCGGTCTACTCGCAGGACGGATCGCTGGCCGCCCACTTCGAGTTCACCATCGCCGTCACCGCCGAGGGCCCGCGCATCCTCACGCCCTGGCACGAAGAGCTGACCGAGGTCTGAGCCCGTCGGGGCTCAACCTCGCCTCATCAGCCGCCCGACCGCTGCCATCAGCTCCTCGGTCTTGTCCTCACGCTCGGCCGCCGCGGCGCCGACGACGCAGTGCCGGGCGTGGTCGTCGAGCAGACCGAGGGCGACCTTGTCCAGCGCGGCCTGCACGGCGGAGATCTGGGTGAGGACGTCGATGCAGTAGCGCTCTTCCTCGACCATGCCCTCGATGCCGCGCACCTGTCCCTCGATCCGACGCAGCCGCTTCTGCAGCTGCTCCTTGGTCGCGGTATAGCCGCGGCGCGGCGCCTCTCCGGTCTCTGCTGCGGCCATCGCCTTCCTCCTCGTCGCTGCTGTCTGGTTACCCCCAGTGGGTATAGCGTACCCGGGCCGACGGGGGCCGCTTGTCAGAATCAGCCGCCATGGACCAGGAACGTTGGAGCGAGGTCGACGCCTTCATCACGGAGCGGCTCGGGCTCGAGGACGAGGCGCTGGAGGCTGCCCTGGCGGCCGCCGAGGCGGCCGGTCTCCCTCCGATCCAGGTCTCGCCGCCGCAGGGACGGCTCCTGCAGATGCTGGTGCGGATGCAAGGCGCCCGCCGAGTGCTCGAGTTCGGCACGCTCGGCGGCTACAGCACGATCTGGATGGCGCGGGCGCTGGCCGCCGACGGTCGCCTGATCTCGCTCGAGGCCAATCCCGAGTATGCGGGGGTGGCGCGGGCGAGCATCGATCGCGCCGGCGTCGGCGAGCGGGTCGAGATCCGCGTCGGTCCCGCGCTGGAGACGCTGCCGAAGCTGGCCGACGAGAATTTGGGCCCCTTCGATTTCGTCTTCATCGATGCCGACAAGGTCAACACGCCCAACTACTTCGCCTGGGCGGTCGACCATGCCCGCGCCGGGGCCCTGATCGTCGCCGACAACGTCGTTCGCGGTGGCACCCTGGCCGAGGCCAGCAGCGCCGACCCGGCAACCGAGGCGCAGCGCCGTCTCCACGAGGAGATCGCCGCCGACCCGCGGCTCCTGGCGACGACGATCCAGACCGTCGGCGCCAAGAGCTACGACGGCTTTACGATCGCCTGGCTGCAAGACGGCTGACGGTGGCTTCCTCGTCGCGTGGCAGCCACCTGCCAAGTTGGCACCCCTGCTATCTTTCCCGGTCGGCCCATTGGGCCTGAGCGTTGCGCCTGCCGTCCGACTCATGGGACGTGCGGGAGTCCTGTAGTCGATACGAGACCGGAGCAATGAAGGTTCGAGCTTCCGTAAAGCCGATGTGCGAGAAGTGCAAGGTGATCCGCCGAAACGGCGCGGTCCTTGTGATCTGTCAGAACCCGCGACACAAGCAGCGGCAGGGCTGATCGATGGCACGTATCGCCGGCGTCAACATTCCGGTCAACAAACGGATCGAAATCGGGCTCACCTACATTTTCGGGATCGGTCGCTCGACGGCGCAGAAAATCCTCGCCGAGGCCAAAGTCGATGCCGACACCCAGGCAAAGGATCTGACCGAGGACGAGGTCATCCGCCTGCGCGAGGCGGTCGAGAACCGCGAGGTCGAGGGCGACCTGCGTCGGGAGCGCTCCCAAAACGTCAAACGGCTGATGGAGATCGGCTCCTACCGCGGCCTGCGTCACCGCCGCGGCCTGCCGGTCCGTGGCCAGCGCACCAAGACCAACGCCCGTGGCCGCAAGGGCCCGCGGCGGTTGAGCGTCGCCGGCAAGCGCAAGGTATAGGAGAGGGCAGGATGGCTGAGAAAAAACCCGGCAAGGGCCGCGCGCGGCGCCGCGTCAAAAAGAACGTCACCTACGGGCAGGCGCACATCAAGACTTCCTTCAACAACACGATCGTCACCCTTACCGACACCGACGGCAACGTGATCGCCTGGGAGTCGGCCGGCTCCGCCGGATTCAAAGGCTCCCGCAAGTCGACGCCGTTCGCCGCCCAGGTGACCGCCGACGCCGCCGCCAAGAAGGGCATGGAACACGGCCTCGAGCGCGTCGAAGTCTTCGCCAAGGGCGCCGGCTCGGGCCGCGAGACCGCGATCCGCTCGCTGCAGGCCGCCGGGCTCGACGTGACCACGGTCAAGGACGTCTCCCCGCAGGCCCACAACGGCTGCCGGCCGAAGAAGCGGAGGCGCGTCTAGTGGCCCGCGACACTTCCCCGCAGTGCAAGCAGTGCCGGCGCGAGGGCCAGAAGCTCTTCCTCAAGGGCGAGCGCTGCTTCACCGACAAGTGCGGCGTCGAGCGGCGGTCCTACCCGCCCGGTGAGCACGGCCGCGGTCGCCTGCGCCAGTCCGAGTACCGCGTGCAGCTGCGCGAGAAGCAGAAGACCCGCCGCTACTACCAGGTGCTGGAGAAACAGTTCCAGGCGTACTACGACAAGGCCTCACGGCAGGACGGCGTCACCGGCGAGAACCTGCTGCGGCTGCTCGAGTCCCGCTTCGACAACGTGCTCGTCCGCCTCGGCTTCGCCGCCTCGCGGCGCCAGGCGCGGCAGCTGATCACCCACGGCCACTGGATGATCAACGGCCGACGGGTCGACATCCCCTCTTACCAAGTGCGTCCCGAGGACATCATCTCGATCAAGGCCAGTTCGAACGCCACCGACACGATCCGTCGGGCCACCGAACTCGTCTCGACCGTGCCCGCCTGGTTGCAGGCGGATCACGATGCCCTCACCGCCAAGGTCCTGCGCTACCCCGAGCGCTCCGAGATCTCGGCGCCGGTCCAGGAGCAGCTGATCGTCGAGCTGTACTCCAAGTAAGCCCGGAACGATTTCTGAAACACGCAGAGCAAGGAACTCATGACCACTGATTTCCAGGTCCCCCGCATCACCTCCGAGAAAATCGACGACCGTCGCGGCACGTTCACCATCGAGCCGCTCGACAAGGGCTTCGGTTACACCTTCGGCAACAGCCTCCGGCGCGTCCTCCTCTCTTCCCTGGGCGGCGCCGCGATCACCAGCGTCCGCATCGAGGGCGTAGCGCACGAGTTCTCGACCGTGCCAGGGGTCAAAGAGGACGTCACCGACATCGTCCTCAACCTCAAGGATCTCGTCGTCCGTATGCACACCGACGCCGATGAGGTCGAGGCGCCGCTGGTGGCGACCGGCCCCGGCGAGATCAGGGCGAAGGACATCGACCTGCCTTCCGGCGTCGAGATCCTCAACCCCGAGGCGCCGATCGCGACGCTCGAGAAAAAAACCAAACTCGAGGTCTACCTGACGATCGGTCGCGGACGGGGCTACTCGCCGGCTGAAGAGAACAAGTCCGACGAGCAGCCGATCGGCGTGATCCCGATCGACTCGATCTTCTCGCCGATCCGTCGTGCCTCCTACGCCGTCGCCGCTGCTCGCGTCGGCCAGCGCACCGACTTCGACAAATTGACGCTGGACCTCGAAACCGATGGTTCGATCGAGCCGGGGGCGGCGCTGCGCGAGGCCTCCGAGATCCTCATCAAGAGCCTGGCGATCTTCACCGACGCGGATCGCGTCGAGGAGCTGACCGCCCGCGAACCGGTTGCGGTCGTCGCATCCGATCCGCTGATCGGCGGCGGCGGTGCGGTCGACGGCGGCGCCAGCAACGGCCTCGACGAGATCCTCATCGAGGAGCTCGAACTGGGCGTCCGCTCATACAACTGCCTCAAGCGCGCCGGCGTCCAGACCGTCGGTGACCTCGTCCGCAAGTCGCGCGGCGAACTGAACGCGATCCCCAACTTCGGTCAGAAGTCGATCGAGGAAGTGATCGAGACCCTGCACGCCCGCGGCCTCGACCTCCAGGCCGACTGAGGCAGCTGGGCGAGAGGAGAGGAAGTCCGGTGCGTCACCGCAAGAAGCGCAACAAGCTGAGCCGCGACGCGGCGCACCGTGAGTCGCTGCTCTCCAACCTCTCCAAGCAGCTGATCGAGCACGAGCGGATCCAGACCAGCCAGGCCAAGGCCAAGGCGGTCAAGCCCGAGGTCGAGAAGCTGATCACGCTTGCGAAACGGGGCGACCTGCACGCGCGCCGCCAGGCGCTGGCGACGCTGCACAACGACAAGTTCATCGTCCACAAGCTGTTCGACGAGGTGGCGCCGCGGTATGCGACGCGGCCCGGCGGGTACACCCGCATCATCAAGCTCGGTCCGAGGCGCAGCGACTCGACCGAGATGGTTTACCTAGAGCTCGTCTAGCCGTCTTCGCTTCGCCGAAGCGTCAGTAGCTGACCTGCTCCAGGTACAGGCCGTGGGGCGGAGCCGTGTCGCCCGCGGCAGTCCGTGGCGCGCCTCCCAGCAGGCCAGCGAAGTTCTCGACCGTCCTGCGCCCTGAGGCGCATTCGAGCATCGTGCCGACGAGGGCGCGAACCATGTTGCGCATGAAGGCGTCGGCCTCGATGCGGAAGGCGAGGATGTCGCCCTCCTGCTGCCAAGAGGCGGCGAGGACGTCGCGGTCAAAGCGGACGTGGTCGGTCTGGGTGGGGGTGAAGGCGGTGAAGTCGTGCGTGCCGGGTAGGGCGGCGGCGCAGGCCTCGAGGGCCTCACGGTCGACGCGGTGGGGCCACCAGAGGGCGCGACCCTGCTCGAACGGGCTGGGGACGCGGCGCGCAAGCAGGCGGTAGCGATAGGAGCGCGAGCGAGCATCGTGACGGGCATCGAAGCCATCGCCGACTACCGTGGCCGTCGTGACGGCGAGGTCGTCAGGGCCGACGCCATTGAGGCTGCGAGCCAGGTCGCGCGGCAGCTCCCCTTCCGTGTCGAAGCTGGCGACCTGTCCCAGCGCATGGACCCCGGTATCGGTTCTCCCGGCCACGGTCAGCCGCACCGGCTCCCGCAGCACCACTCCAAGCGCCGCCTCGAGCTCCCCCTGCACGGTCCGTAGCCCCGGCTGCGCGGCCCATCCCCGGAACCCACTCCCGTCGTATTCGAGGTCCAGCCGTACCGTTGGCACCCGGGCAGTATCGCGAGCGCTTGCCCGGGGGGTGGCGCCGGGGGAGGGGGGCTGAGGACGACCGCGCCCGCAAGCCCCCTTCCCCGGCGCCAGGCCCCGCCGGCCGAGCGCCCCGACCCTCCCCGGGCCCCGCCGATCTGGCCACCTAGAATCGACCCCGTGCGCGTTCTCCTCACGAATGACGACGGCATCTCTGCCCCGGGGCTCCAGGCAGCCCGCCGCGCCCTGCGCGAGATCGAGGGGGTCGAGGTCGACGTGGTCGCGCCCGACTCCAACCGCAGCGCCACCGCGCGCAGCATCACCACCCGCTCGCCGCTCACGGTCGAGGAGGTCGAGTTCGGAGATGGCGACCGCGGCTACGCGACCGACGGCACGCCGGTGGACTGCGTGCGCTTCGCCGAGCTCGGGCTGGTCGGGCACCGGCCCGACCTGATCGTCTCGGGGATCAACCACGGCGCCAACCTCGGCGACGACATCACCTACTCGGGCACCGTCGCTGCCGCGTTGGAGGGGATCATCCTCGGCATTCCCGCCGTGGCGGTCTCCCAGCAATCCTCCAGCGGTGGCATGGGCTACGTCAGCGGCCGCTTCGAGTTCGATTTCGCCGCGGCCTTCACGGCGCAGCTGGTGCAGCGCCTGCTCGGTGAGTCGATGCCGGAGGCGACGCTCATCAACGTCAACTGTCCCGCCGGCGAGCCCAGCGGAGTCGAGGTGACGAAGCTCGGCAAACGGATCTACAACGACGAGCTGAAGCTGGTCGGCGAGGACAGCGACGGTTCCCGCAAGCGCTATGAGATCTACGGCTGGCAGCCCGGCTACGAGGAGATCGACGGGACCGACCTGAACGCGGTCGCGGCCGGCCGGATCGCGGTGACGCCGATCCACTTCGACCTCACCGATCATGGCGGCCTCGACCACCTGCGCGGTTGGGGCTTCAAGGAGATGCTGGCTGCCTGCACCGCCACCGCGTGAGCGCCGTCGACGCCAAGCGAGCCGAACAGCTGCGCGCCGAGCTGGAGCGGCATAACAGGCTCTATTACGTGCTCGACGAACCGGAGGTAGGCGACGACGTCTACGACGAACTGCTCGACGAGCTGCGCGACATCGAGGCGGCGAACCCGGAGCTGCGGACGGCCGACTCGCCGACCCAGCGGGTGGGGGCGCCGCCGCTGGACCGCTTCCAGCCGGTCGAGCACCACGAGGCGATGCTCTCGCTGGGCAACGCCCGCAACGAGGAGGAGCTGCGCGGCTGGGAGAACCGCCTCGCCAACTACTTGAAGCGGCTCGACATCACCGCCTCGCAGTTCAGCTACACGACCGAGCCGAAGATCGACGGCCTGGCGATCACGCTCACCTACGAGGACGGCGTGCTCGTCCGCGGCGCCACCCGCGGCGACGGTCGCGTCGGCGAGGACGTCACGCAGAACCTGCGCACGATCGGCTCGGTGCCGCTGCGGATCCCCGACGCCCCGGAGCTGATCGAAGTGCGCGGCGAGGCCTACCTGCCGATTGCCGCCTTCAAAGAGCTGAACGAGCGCCGCGCCGAACGCGAGGAACCGACCTTCGCCAACCCCCGCAACTCCGCCGCCGGGTCGATCCGGCAGCTCGACCCGGCCCTGGCGGCGGAACGGCCGCTTTCGACCTGGATCTACGGGATCGGAGCCGTGCGCGGACTCGACCTCGCCACCCACATGGACGAGGTCGAATGGCTGGGCGAGCGCGGCTTCAAGGTCAACCCCGACACCGACCACCACCAAGGAGTCGACGGCGTCGTGAAGCGCTGCCACTGGTGGGAGGAGCGGCGTGAGCAGCTCGACTATGAGATCGACGGGGTGGTCGTCAAGGTCGACGAGCGGGCGCTCTGGCGCGAGCTCGGCGTGGTCGGTCGCGAGCCGCGCTGGGCGATCGCCTGGAAGTTCCCACCGACGACCGCGACGACGACGATGAGGAAGGTCGTCTGGAACGTCGGCCGCACCGGACACCTGGTTCCCTTCGCGATGCTCGAGCCGGTCCACGTCGGCGGCGTCACCGTCAGCACCGCGACGCTCCATAACGAGGAGGACCTCGCCCGCAAGGACGTCCGCGAGGGCGACGAGGTGGTGGTGATGCGGGCCGGCGACGTGATCCCGCAAGTCGTCTCGCCGCTGGTGCAGAAACGCAAGAAGGGGGCGCGGCGGGTCAAACCGCCGAAGAAGTGCCCGATCTGCGAGACGCCGACGGTCAAGCCGGAGGGCGCTGTCTTCACGATCTGCCCCAACCGCACCGGCTGCCCGGGCCAGTCCTTTCAGCACGTCAAGCACTTCGTCAGCAAGGGCGCGATGGACATCGACGGATTCGGGGAGAAGCAGGCGGCCCGCTTTCTCGAGGAGGGGTTGATCGCCGACGTCGCCGACGTCTACGACCTCACCGAGGAGCAGCTGGTCAGCATGGAGCGCTTCGGCGAGACCTCGGCGAAGAACCTGGTCGCCGCGATCGACGGCTCACGCCGTCAGCCCTTCAAGCGCGTCCTCTATGCCCTCGGGCTGCCGGGGGTCGGTTACGTGACCGCGGAGGCTCTCGCCGACCACTTCGGCTCGATCGACGCTCTCCACGGGGCCGATCCTGAGCAGATCGAGGAGGTCGAGGGCGTCGGCCCGATCATGGCCCAGCAAATCGCCGAGTCGCTTGCCGACGAGCCGACCTGGGCGCTGGTCGAGAAGCTGAAGGAGAAGGGCCTGCGCCTAGAGGCCGCCGAGTCCGAACGGCGTGCCCAGGGCGGGCCCCTGGAAGGCAAGACGGTCGTCCTCACCGGCACCCTGCCGGAGCTGACCCGCGAGGAGGCGGCGGCTCTTGTCAAGACGGCCGGCGGCAAGGTCACCAACTCGGTCTCGAAGAAAACCGACTACGTCGTCGCCGGCGAGAGCCCCGGCTCGAAGCTGCAGAAGGCCGAGTCGCTCGGCACCGAGATCCTCGACGAGGATGGCCTGCTGGAACTCGTCCGCAAGTGAGACGACTCACATATGGCGCGATCTGCGTGCCACGGGTGAACGGCGGCTTGGCAGGGTCTTGCCATGGCAATCGCGCGGATCGGAATGCTGACCTCAGGTCTCGAAGCCATCGCCACCGCGGTGGGGTCGGGCCTCCTGCTCGGCAGCTTCACGATCGGCGCGGAAGGTTCCTCCTCGGTTTCCCGCGGAGCGTCCTCGAGAACCACGCTCTCACCGATGGCTATTGCGGGGGTTTCCTCAGCGTCTTGTTGATCCTGGCCGACCTGGGGCTCCGCTAAGGTGTAGAAACGTTTTGTCTGAGAAAGAGAAAATACTGAGGAGAGGGATCCGCCATGCGCACATCAGTTTCGTCGTGGCGCTGGTGCCGACGCTGATCACCGTGGTTGTTCTTTCGGGCTTGGGGAAGGGTGCGGTGCAGGTTGGCGGTTGGGGCTCGGTGCTCATCGGTGCTGCGGTCTACCTGACGCTCGAGATCCTGGCCGAACGACGGGACGAGCGACGCGATCAGTAGCCGGCGACGGCGCCCGCGATGCGGTCCTGGTCGAGGTGGGCGAGGCCGAGGTCGCCGACGCCGTTCATCAGGATCGAGAATGCCATCACCCGGCCGCTGGCATTGAAGCAGTAGCCGGAGAGGTTGCTGACGCCGGTCAGGGTGCCGGTCTTGACCCGGCAGCGGCCGTAGGCGGTGGTGCCGTGCATGCGGTCGTCGACGGTGCCCTCGTGGCCGGACAGGGCCAGGTCCTGGATGAAGTCGTCGCCGGCCGGGTCTTCGCGCATCGCCAGCAGCAGGTCGACCACCTGACGCGGCGAGGCGCGGTTGGAGCGGGTCAGGCCTGAACCGTCGACGGCCTCAATGCCCGAGCCATGGGCGGCGGCGAACTGCTCGACGACGGCGGCGCCGGCCGCGGTGGTGCCGCCGCTGCCGAGCCGCGCTCCGAGCAGCTTGAGCAGCGTCTCGGCGAAGAAGTTGTCGGAGTAGACGTCGGTGGTGTTGACGATGCGATTCAGCGTGGGGGAGCGGACGATCGCGATCTGGTCGGCGCTGGGCGGGGTCGGCCCCAACGCCACCTGGGTCGGCACCCGGACGCCCGCCGCGGCCAACGAGCGGGCCAGCTTCGAGGCGGCCAGCTTGCCGGGGTCGGCCGAGAAGCTGCTGCTGCTATTGGGGCCGCTGAAGCCGGAGTTGAAGGCGAGCCCGGAGAGCGGGCCGATGTAGGGGCTGGTCGCGTAGCCGGAGTCGGCGACGCCACGCAGCTGATCGAAGATCGACGCGTCGGCATAGATCCGTCCGGTGATCGAATCGATCCCCGTGGCGGTGATCTGCGGCGTCAGCGCGAAGAGGTTGGTGCCGAGCCCGGCCAGGTAGCCGTTGTAAAAGGTGGGGGTTCCCAAGGTCGGGTCGCCGCCGCCCTTGAGGTAGAGGTCGCCGTGCAGCACTCCCTGCGAATCGAGGCTGCCCGAGGCGTAGACCCGCGTCGGGATACGGGTTTCGGGCCCCAGCTGGGAAAGGGCCGTCGCGGTCGTGAAGAGCTTCGTATTGGAGGCGAGCGAACGGGCGCGGCCGGGTGCGCTGGCACAGACCGTCTTGCCGCTTTCGGCCTCGACGACGAGGAGGCCGCTGGCGGAGCCGCCGCCTTGGTGGAGCCAGGAACGCATCTGCTGGCAGGCGCTGCCGGCCGCCCTGGCGCCTCCAGCCGTCAGCATGAGGGCGGCCAGGCAGGCCGCCACCAGCAAGATCGAGCCCCGTCTCATCGCCTCTCCAACACGCGCGGGAGCCAAGGTAGCGGCCCCCGCGGCGGGCCGCCCGGCGGGAGTGAGATAATCCCGTTCTATATGGGCAAAGTCGTCGACATCGACTCCAAGCCCCGGCGTAAAACGCGGCGGCGCAAAAAGCCCTCGAAGACGGCTCTCGTCCTCGGCGGCGGTGGCTTCACGGGAGGCGTCTACGAGATCGGCGCCCTACGGGCGCTCGACCTGCTCGCGGTCAACAGCACCGTCAACAACTTCGACGTCTACGTCGGCACCAGCGCCGGTTCCTTCGTGGCCGGGATGCTCGCCAACGGGGTCACTCCGGACGAAATGATGCAGGTTCTCAACGCTCAGGTCGACTCGGAGATGGAGGATCTCGACCTCGGCCGGGTGCTGAAACCCAACTACCTGGGCTTCATCCAGAAGGCTGCGGGTCTGCCGTTGCGCAGCCTCGAGCTGCTGCGCTCACTGGCCAAGCTCGGCGAGCTCTCGGCCATCGACCTCGGCGTCGGTCTGGCGGAGGCATTGCCGACCGGCCTCTACTCGGGATCCGGCCTCAACGACTACGTCGCCGGCGTCCTCGCCGACGGCGGCCGCACCAACGACTTCCGCCTGCTCGAATCCGAGCTCTACCTGACCGCCACCGACCTCGACACCTGCGAGCGGATCGTCCTGGGCGAGGACGGCTGGTCCGACGTGCCGATCTCGAAAGCGATCGAGTGCTCGACCTGCCTGCCGATCGTCTACAAGCCGGTCGAGCTGAAGGGTCGGCAGATGGTCGACGGCGGCATCCGCTCGACCACCAACGTCGACATCGCGGTCGAAAAGGGCGCCAAGTTCATCGTCGTCGTCAACCCGCTGGTCCCCTACGTCAACGACTTCGAGAAGACGATCCCGACCGTCTTCGGCACCAAGGTGCGGCGCGTCTCCGACATGGGCATGCCGGCGATCGCCAACCAGGTCTTCCGGCTGATCGCCCACCAGCGCCTCCATCAAGCGGTCGAATCGTGGGAAGAGAAATACCCAGGCGTGGACATCATCCTGCTCGAGCCCTCGCCCACCGACGAGCTGATGTTCGGCACCCCGATCATGGACTACCGCCGCCGCCTCCAGATCGCCCGCCACGGCTTCGAATCCGTCACCGCCACCCTGGCCCAGGACTACGAGCGTTACGAGGAGATCGCCCAGCGCCACGGCCTCGAAATCTCCGAGCAGCGGGTTCGCAGGGTGGTGCAGACAGCTGCCCAGGAAGAGCCGGGGCAGGTGTCGGCCTGGAAAAGGGTCCTGGAGCAGACGACGTCGGTCTTGTTGAGGCAGAGCGGTGAGGCTTCGTAGGTAGCGGCAGGACGAGCGAGGAGGCTGGTGGGTACTCCTCACTCGGAACATCGTCGGTCGGCGTCACTGCGCTGACGCCCGAGCCGGGTCGCTCCTCCTCCGCAAAACGTTCGGAGCACCCACCAGCGTCCTCCCCGGCCCTGGCACTGCCTTCGGACCCTGGCCACTCGACACTCCGAGACCGCAGCGGTCTCCTCACTCGTGTGAACTGCCCCCACGCGCCGGTTCAGTCGTCCGGATCGTGTCGACCCACTCACTCGCCCGAGGAGTGTCCGTGATATCGGCCGTGCGGCTGGCGGTGGGGTGTGGGGGACCCTGCGAACGTTTTGCGGAGGAGGAGCGACCGCGACCGGGGCTTCAGCCTCGGTGACGCCGAGCGACGAGGTTCCGAGTGAGCAGGGTCCACCACACCCCACCGCCGGGGATACCACCTACGCCGCGTACAACTCCTCGATCGCGCCTTCGTGCTTCGAGGCGACCACCGCACGCTTGACCTTCAACGTCGGGGTCAGCTCCCCACTCTCCTGCGAGAGATCCTGCGGCAGGATGGAGATCTTCTTGACCTGCTCGACGCGGGCGAAGTTCTGGTTGATCTTGTCGACGTGGGCCATGATCGAGGCTTTGACGTCGGGGTTCTGGGCGAGCTGGGCGGGGTCCTCGGGAAGGCCGTGCTCCTTGGCGTAGGCGACGGCTTCTTCGGGGTCGAGGGTGACCAGGGCGACCAGGTAGGGGCGGCGGTCGCCGACGACGACGCACTGGGAGACCAGCGGGTGCTGCTTGATCTCCGCCTCGAGGTTGGCCGGGGTGATGTTCTTGCCACCGGCGGTGATGATGATGTCCTTTTTGCGGCCGGTGATCTTGATGAAGCCGTCGCTGTCGACCTCACCGATGTCGCCGGTGTGCAGCCAGCCGTCAACGATCGTCTCCGCGGTCGCCTCCGGGTTCTTGTGGTAGCCCTGGAAGACGTTGGGGCCCTTGACGAGGATCTCGCCGTCATCGGCGATCCTCACCTCGCAGCCGGGGAACGGTTTGCCGATCGTGCCGACCTTGAAGTCGTCGGGCGAGGAGATCGTCGCGGCGGTCGACGTCTCCGTCATCCCCCAGCCCTCGAGGACGAGGACGCCGGCGGCGTCGAAGAAGCGGAGGATCTCAGGGTTGATCGGGGCGGCGCCGGAGACCGCGAGGCGAATGTTCCCGCCGAAGAGGTTGCGGATCTTCGAGAGGACTTTGTCGTCGGCGAAGGCGTACTGGCGGCTGAGCAGGAAGCCGGGCTGCTTGCCGGCTCGTTCGGTCGCACGCATCTTTTCCCCGGTCTTGATCGCCCAGTTGAAGATCGCCTTTTTGAGCCCGCCCTCTTTCTCGATGCCGCTGTTGGCGGCGCCGTAGATCTTCTCGAAGATGCGCGGTACAGAGGGGAAGTAGCTCGGGTGCAGTTCGGCCAGATTGGGGAGGATCTTCAGCGGATCGCGCTCCCAGTAGGCGATCGCGGTGCCGAGGTCGAAGCTGCCGAACTGGATCAGCAGCGCGAAGGAGTGGGCGAGGGGAAGGTAGAGGTAGGTGAGGTCGCCCTCTTCGATGACGCTGGTCTCGTTGACCATGTCGAGCATCGCCCGGTAGTTGCCGTGGCTGATGATGCAGCCCTTCGGCGGCCCGGTGGTGCCGGAGGTGTAGATGAAGGTGCATATGTCCTCAGGCGTGACCGCCTCGTAGAGCTGCTGCCAGCGCGAGGCGTCGACCGCATCGCCCTTGGCGATCAGCTCCTCCATCGAGATCGCGTCGTCGGCGTTGCCGCTCATCAGCACCACGTGCTCGAGCAGCGGCAGCTGCGAGCGCACCTCGCGCACCTTGGCGAGCTGTTCGTCGTCCTCGACGACGACCACCTTGGCGTCGGAGTTCTCGAGGACGTACCGGCACTCCTCGGGTGAGTTGGTCTGGTAGATCGGCACCACCGTGGCGCCGGTCGAGAGCGCCGCGAAGTCGAAGTAGGTCCACTCCGGGCGGGTGTTGCCGAGGATCGAGACCCGGTCGCCCTTGGCGACGCCGAGCTCCGCCAGGCCCAGCGCCAGCGGCCGGACGATCTCGCGCACTTCGTTGAAGGTGCGATTCACCCAGGCGTCGCCGTCCTTGTAGCGGACGGCGATCGCCTCGCCGTACATCTCGGCCGATCGCGGCAGCAGATCGGCCAGCGTCTTCGAGTTAGTCCCCCGCCCCGTGGTCATCGGCGGCAGTCTAATTCACGGCAAGTTCACAGCTCAGCCGCTCGATGCTCCAGGTGCCTTCCGGCCTTGCGTCTGGCTCCGCAGGGAGAGTTCGAAGAGGGTTCGGTCAATCCGGCCGTGGAAGATCGGGACGCCCATCTCAACGCACTTGCCGATCACCTCCTGCCGCTTCATCCGCATCTCGTCGGCTAGCTCGCTGGGCGTCAGGTGGTGGGCCATGGGCGACCTCCAGGTCGTTGAAAGTGGGTAGACCCATATTTACCCCGGAAGCCGGACGTGTCAATCGTCGCAATTGAGGTCTCTTCGAGAGCGGGGCAGAGGAGCCGGGTCGCGATAATGGCCCGGATGTCCGAAGCAACTCACGAGGCGCCCGCCCGCCCGCTGCCCCGTCGCGGTCGTATCTGGGTGGCATTGGTGCTCGGCCTTTTCCTCTTCGGGGTCGGCTACCTCGTAGTCACCGTCGCCACCAAGGAACCCGGCGACGAAGTCGTCCACATCGCCGGCATCTCCGAAGCCCAGGAGCTGTTCGGCGGCGTCCCTCAGGAAGGGGATCGGTTGGGTTCCTCGGACGCACCGGTGACGGTCCAGCTCTTCAACGACATGCAGTGCTCGAACTGCAGCGAGGACTTCCTCGAGGCGATCCCGACCCTGGCCGAAAAGTACGCCCGGCCGGGCGACGTGAAGTTCCTCTACCGGCATTACTCGAACAGCGAAAGCCCTGTCGAGCTCGGCTTCTTCGGGGCCGAGGCCGCCGCCGACCAGGGCTACGGCTGGCAGTACATCTATCTCTTCTTCCGCAACCAGGACGAAGCGGAGAAGTTCGGCGTCGACCAGGACTTCCTCGACTCGGTCGCCGGCGGCATCGAGGAACTCAACTTCCCCGAATGGAAGGAAGACCTGGAAGAGCAGGGCGGCCCCGATGGCGCAATCTCCAAACGGCTCGAAACCGACGAGGAACTCGGCCGCGGCCTCGGCATCCGCTACGGCCAGGCGGCGATCGTCAGCGGCCCGAACGGCACCCGCACGATCCAGGATGGCGCCACTCTGGGGCAGATGGAACGGGCGATCGAAGAGGTCGGAGAAAAGTAGGCATTACGGAAAAGCGCCCCCACGGCGGCTCTCCCGAAAGTAGGTTCGGCAGCAGGCAGGTGTCGAGACGAAGGAGAGGCCAGTGACGTCGGTTGCGATGAGTACGAGGCGGGTTCGGGTGCTGGTGTTGTTCCTGGGGTTGGTCGCAGCATTGCTGCTGGCCTCCGACCGAGCCGCGGCCGACGAAGAAGGCGGCGAAGACAACCCGCCGACGCTCGGCTACACGGCCGTGGAACCCGGCAGCCTCGGCTACGAAGGCGGCAACGTGCAGATCCATGCGGAAGTGAGCGATGACGTCGGCGTCTCGCTGGTCTACGCGCAGATCTACGGCCCCTTCGGCAACCAGTCGATCCAGCTCCTCGAAGGCTTCCAGAGCAACTACTTCGGGACCATTCAGGTGCCGGGCAACAGTTCCGAACAGCCGGTCGAATACCAGGTCGAAATCCAGGCCTGGGACACCAACAATGCCTACATCGGCAGCTTGGTCGGCAGCATCCAGGTGGAAGCGGCACCCCAGTTCGACGAAGCCCCGTACATCAGCTCGACCGAGATGTTCCCCCAGTTCCTCAGCTCGGAAGGGGGGCCCGTGACGATCCGCGCCGAGGCCGGGGACAATCGCGCGCTTTCGGGGCTGTTCGCGATGATCTCCTTCCCGGGCGGCGCCGGCACCGAAGTGGGGATGCAGGCGGTCGAAGGCAACCGCTTCGAAGGCACCTTCATGGCGCCACCGAACGCCGGCCCGAACCCCGCCGAATACATCGTCGAAGTCGTTGCCCAGGACGACATCGGCCTCGAGGCACGGGCCTTCGCAGGGACCGTCACCGTCGAAGCGCCACCCGTGATCCCGGGTCCCGGCGTCCTCGAGACCTGGCTCCTCGATCGCAACTTTGGCTCCGTCCGCGTTGGCAGCGCATCGCAGCGGGTGGTCGCCATCCGCAACGTCAAGCGCACCCAGACGGGCCCGATCGAGGTGACGGCGAGGCTGGCGGGCCCACCCTCCTTCTCGCTCGTGGGCAGTCCCGGGGACAGTGTCCACTTCACCCTCCAGCCGGGCACTCGCCAGGAGATCCCGATCGAGTTCCGCCCCACCGCGGCCGGCCCGCAGAACGCCGCGCTGAATGTGATCCGGGCTGATGGCGGCCAGGCCGGCTTCGGGGTGAACCTCTCTGGAAGCGGTGTCCAAAAGGCCGCCCGGCCGTGAGGGAGGGCGGGGCGGGCTGGCGCCCCCTCTCGTGAACTCGATTCAACCGGTCCGCACGGGGGGCTGATAGGTCCCGAACGACCAGAGGTTCCCCTCGGCGTCGCGGGCGCTGAACTCGCGCGAGCCATAACTCTCGTCGGTCAGCTCGCGCACGATCCGGGCGCCTGCGGCCTTCGCCTGGTCGTACAAAGAGTCGGGATCGTCCACGACTACGTAGAGGTTCGTGGTCGAGGCGAGAGGGCTGGGCACGTCTCCGCCCATCCAACCGTCGGGTTCGGCTCGCCCAAGCATGATCAGGTTGTCTGAGATCCCGAGCTCGGCATGTTTGACGGAGCCGGAGTCCTCGCGATAGACGACCTGCTCGACCAGCCCGAACGCTTCTGCCAGCCACTTGATCGCGGTATCGGGGTCGCGGTAGCGGATCGAGGGGAAGACGGTTTGGCCTTTGACGGGGACGTTCATTACCTGCCTCCAGATCAAGATTGACGATGCGGGCCAGGTTAGGTCGATCCGTCGGCTTCGTCTTGGAGAAATGTGATCCCGTCGCCAAGCGTCCCGCCACTCGGCAGTTGACGGGCGAGGAAGCTCTCCGGCGTCGTCCCCGCCAGCTCGCGGAACTCGCGATTCAGGTGGGATTGGTCGGCAAATCCGCAGAGGGCGGCCACGTCCGCCCAGTTGTGCCGGTGGCGAGCCATCTGTCGGCGGACCAGATCGAATCGCAGCAACCGCGCCATGGTCTTCGGCGGTACTCCCAGCTGGGCATGAAAGCGGGTCGACAGATGGCGCCGACTGACCTGGAGGTCGGCCGCGAGGCGGCCGATTCTCAGGCGTCCGTCGGCTGCTAGGAGCCGTGAATGCGCCTCGACGACGACGGGGTCGGGGGCGCGATTGCCTGCAGGGTGCCCCAGAAGCAGACGCTCAACAAGTTTGAACCGAGAGTCCCAGTCCGAGGTGCCAGCCAGGCGCTCCGGTAGGTGCTTGGCCCGCCGCCCGAAGATCTCCTCCAGCGGGACTATCTGACGGCTCAGCTCCTGCAGGGGAATACCGCAGAGGACGTACGCGCCGACTGGGGTGAGCTTGAGGTCGAGCTCGGTGTGTCGCCCGCCGCTGGCCACCACCTCCGGCCGATCGTCGAGTCCCGCTATCCAAGCTCGCGGCAGAACGCCGCGCTCGGTCCGCAGGGGATCCTCGAGGCTGATCATCAAGGTCAAGACGGGCTGCGGCGGCTCCAGCCAGCTTTCGAAGCCGATGCTGTCGTACGCGCTGCCGATGTGCTCGCGCGCCAGCATCGGCCTCAGGCGAGGATCGGGGGCCTTCGTTGCGCGGCTCCACGAGCCGAGCTGGTGATCGTGGCTTGTGACCACGGTGCGCTGGGTCTGTGCGCCGGCCATCTGCTTCGAAAATCGGGGCGCCCGGATTTGAACCGGGGACCTCACCGACCCGAACGGTGCGCGCTACCAGGCTGCGCCACGCCCCGAGAGCGGCGATTATCTCAGAGCAGGGCCTCGATGGCGGCGGCGGGTGAGCGTCGGGCCGCTACTTTGCCCATCGGCACGGTTCAACTAGGCGATGTCGCGCACGATTCGATACCCGGGATTCCTGCTGGCGCTTCTCTTGACGCTGGCAGCAGGATCTGCCTGCGCACGGGCTGATCTTCCCGACGGGTTCATCGGGATCTCCCCGCAGAGCCCGGGCAGCGCCGTCGACTTCGAGCTGATGCGCGAAGCGGGTGTGACCAGCGTGCGGCTGCCGCTCTACTGGTCGGGGATCCAGACGCAGAGCCCCAGCATCGCCCCGGCCGACTGGTCGGGCTTCGACCGCGAGGTGGAACTGGCCGCCGAAGCCGGCATCTCGGTCTTTCCATTCGTCTGGGGGACGCCCCCCTGGGCCGCCCCCAGGCAGATCGACCTGCCGGTGCGCAGCGCCTGGCAGCGGGCCGGCTGGGCCAGCTTCCTGCGCGAAGCGGTCCATCGCTACGGGCCGCGCGGCTCGCTCTGGCGTGACAACCCAGAACTGCCCTTCGAGCCGATCCGTCGCTGGGAGATCTGGAACGAGGAGAACATCGTCACCTTCGCCAGCCCGCCGAGCCCGACCGAGTTCGCCACCCTGGTGCGTATCTCCGGCCGGATCCTGCACGGCGCCGACCCCGCCAGCAAGGTGATCCTCGGTGGTTTCTTCGGGCGGCCCCTGCAGGTGCCGCCCAACGTGCCCTCCGGGGACTACCTGTCGCGCCTCTACCGCTCCCGCGTGGTCAAGCGGTTCTTCGACGGGGTCGCTCTGCACCCGTACGTCGCCGACGCCCACGCGATGAAGGCGCAGATCGAGAACTTGCGGCGGGTTATGCGAGTCCACAACGACGCCGAGACGCCGATCTACGTCACCGAGCTGGGTTGGGGCTCCCGCAACGGCCCGACCCGCTGGGAGCGCGGCCTCTACGGCCAAGCCGAAGAGCTCTCGGAGGCCTTCTCGATGCTCTCCGCTCACCGCCTGCGCTGGCGCCTGCGCGGCGTCTGGTGGTTCACCTGGACCGACGAAGGCGGCAGCTGTCTGTTCTGCCGCTCGGCTGGGCTGCTGACGGCCCGGCGGGAGGCGAAGCCGTCCTGGTACCGCTTCACCGCTTGGACCGGTGGCGATCCCGAAATCGTCCCGCGGGCCCGCTTCGGCCCCGTCACCGGCCTCGAAGAAGAACCGGTCCCAGTCGAAACGCCGCCCGCCGGCTAGAGATCGGGGAAGCCCCGGCCCGCGCCTGACGAGGGCGCCGGCTGGGCGCCGCCGCTAGGCTCCGGTCACCTTCCGAACTCGAAAACAGGAGAGGCCAGATGCCGTTCTCAGTACCCGATCTTCCTTACGCCTACGACGCGCTGGAGCCGCACATCGACGAGGCGACGATGCGCGTCCACCACGACAAGCACCACCAGGCCTACGTCGACAAAGCCAACGCCGCCCTGGAGGGCACCGAGTGGGCCGACCGCGACGTCGAGGACGTGCTGCGCAACCTCTCGAGCCTGCCCGGCGACAAGCAGGCGCCGGTCCGCAACAACGCCGGCGGCCACTACAACCACTCGCTCTTCTGGCAGATGCTCAGCCCCGACGGTGGCGGTGAGCCCGGTGGTGAGCTCGGCTCCGCGATCGGCGAGACCTTTGGCTCCTTCGACTCCTTCAAGGACGAGTTCAAAAACGCCGGCATCGCCCGCTTCGGCTCCGGCTGGGCCTGGCTGGTCAAGGACTCCTCCGGCCTCGCGGTCGTCTCGACGCCGAACCAGGACTCGCCGATCTCCGACGGCTCGACGGCGCTGCTCGGCTGCGACGTCTGGGAGCACGCCTACTACCTGAAGTACCAGAACAAACGGCCCGACTACATCGACGCCTTCTGGAACGTCGTCAACTGGGACTACGTCGCCCAGCGCCTCGCCGACGCCGGCTGAGCGCTAGCGAGCGACCGGAGCAGCAGGCCGCGCCGCCTCGGGGAGGTGGCGCGGCTCCTCTCCCTCCTTCGAAGGGATCAGGCTCATCGCATGCTCGGCCTTGGCGGTGATCGAGAGGCTGGGGTTGACGCCCGGGTTGGCCGGGATCGAAGCACCGTCGGTGACCAGCAGGTTCTCGTAGCCGAAGGCGCGGTTGCGGGCATCGACGACGCCGCTCTCCGGGCTAGCACCGATTACCGCGCCGCCGAGGATGTGGGCGGTGGTTGGCGTGTTGCGCAGCGACTCGGTGAGGGCGCTCTGGGCGGTGCCACGCATTCGTTTCGCGAACCAGCGGGCGGCCTGGTCGGCGGCTGGGATGAAGGTCGGGTTCGGCCGCGTGGGATCCTGTTCGGTCTGCAGGCGGACGCCCTTGCCGAACAACTTGCGCTTCGGCCGCAGGTGCATCGCCGCGTCGACGGTCTGCATCACCAGCAGGATCACGGTCCGCTGCGACCATTTGAACGGGACCAGCATGCGCAGCGACTGCAGCGGGTGGCGCAGCGTCGTCGCCAGCCACTGCAGCGGCCGGGTCAACTTGGTGCCGGCACCGGTCATCGCCGTAAAGGTGCCGCTCATCGCGTCGCCGGCTTTGCCATAGGTGACAACCTCGATGTGGGTGTCGGGGTCCGGATAGATGCTCGAGGTGATCGCGACGGAGCGGCTGAAGTCACGCTCGTCGTCAGGGGCGGTGACCGCTTGGATCGACTCGGAGTTCGTGCGAATCACGGCGCCGATCTGGTCCGAGAGGCGCGGCAGCGAGCCCGAGTGCTTGCAATTGGCGAGCAGGTTGTTGGTGCCGAGGGCGCCGGCGGCGACGACGACGCCCTTCGCGGTCAGGGTGCGGCGGCCGCGATGGAACCAGGAGCCGGAATGCTCGTCCGTGACCGCGTAGCCCTCGGAGCCATCGGCGGCGCCGAGCGGGCGGACGTCGGTGACCTGGCGCTCGGCCTGGATCTCGACGCCGAGCTTCTCGGCGAACCAGAGGTAGTTCTTGACCAGGGTGTTCTTGGCGCCGTGACGGCAACCGACCATGCAGCTGCCGCAGCGCATGCAGCCGAACCGTTCCGGTCCCTCTCCTTCGAAGTAGGGGTCGGCGACGTGTTCGCCGGGCCGGTCGAGGAAGACGCCGACGCGGGTGTTGGTGAAGGTCTCGCCGACGCCGATCTCCTCGCCATATTCCTTCAACAGCTGGTCGGCGGGGCCGATCCCTTCGTACTCGGTGACGCCCAGCATCCGTTCGGCGGTGTCGTAGTGGGGAGCCAGCTCCAGCTCCCAGTTGCCGAGCTCGGCCCACTGCGGATCCGCGAAGAAGGCGGGACGGCCGCGATAGAGGGTGTTGGCGTAGCCAAGGCTGCCGCCGCCGACGCCGCTGCCGGAGACGACGAAGACGTCCTTGAAGAAGGTCATCCGCAGGACGCCGCGGAAGCCGAGCTTCGGCAGCCAGAAGTAGCGACGGGGGTGGCGCAGGGTCGACTCGGCGAAGTCCTCGTCACGGAAGCGGCTGCCGCACTCCAACACCGCGACCCGATAGCCCTTCTCGGCCAGGCGCAGGGCGGCGACGGAGCCGCCGAATCCCGAGCCGACCACGATCCAGTCGTAATCGTGGCTCATCGCCGTGGTTGCCCGCCGCGGCCTAGGCCTCGCCCGGCTCGAGCGGGCGGAAGTCCGAGACACGGGCGCCGCAGACCGGGCAGAACCAGTCCTGCGGAATGTCCTCAAAGGCCGTTCCGGGCGGGATGCCGCCGTCTGGATCGCCGATCTCCGGGTCGTAGATGAAGCCGCAGCTCTCGCAGATCCATTGGGTCACTTCTTTGGTCGCGGTCATGGCTGAATTCTAGGTGGCGCTATTTGTCGAAGCTGACCGAGACAGGCTCACGCTCGGCAGCGTCGATCTCGAAGAACTCGCGGGCGGTGAAGCCACCCTGGTTGGCAATGATCGAGCCAGGGAACTGCTGGATGTCGGTGTTGAAGGACTGGACGTTGGAGTTGTAGATCCGGCGCGAGGCCTGGATTTCGTCCTCGAGCTCGGAGAGGCTGCGGCTGAGCTGCTGGAAGTTCTCGGTCGCCCGCAGGGTCGGGTAGTTCTCGGCGACGGCCCGCAGGTCGGTCAGCGCCCCGGTCAGTTTCTGCTCGGCTGCCGCGGTGTCCCCGACGCTGTGCGCCGACATCGCCTCGGCCCGAGCTTTCGTCGCTTTCTCGAAGACGGCGCTCTCGTGCTCGGCGTAGCCCTTGACCGTCTCGACCAGGTTGGGGACGAGGTCGTGGCGCCGCTTCAGCTGCACGTCGATCCCGCTCCAGGACTCGTCGACGCGGTTGCGCGCGGCGATGATCGAGTTGCGCTTGGAGATGTAGTAGAGGACCGCGATGACGATGATCGCGACGACGACGATGATGACGATGGTCATGAAGGCTCCCTTGGGGGTCGGGCACTGCCGGAATGGCAATCCTAGCCGGCCAGCCAGCCGCCGACATAGGATCTGCGCCCCGATGAGCGCCAAGCAGGAAGCCCAGGAATGGACCGAGATCGTGCGCCGCCATGGCGAGCGGCACGAGCTCACCTATGAGCCGATTGGCGGGATCAACCCCGTCGACGGTCCGGTGGCGCTCTGCGTCGGCGGCGTCAACCGACTCACCGGACAGCTCGACGAGGGCTTCTGGGGCGCCTGCTGCGACGCCGACGAAAAGGAGGTCGGCGGTCTCTTCAACAAGGCGGTGCTGCCCACCGCGCTGCTGGCGAAGGCGCACATGCCGGACCTCGCTCAGGTCATCCCGGCCTTCAACGTCGAGTCGATCGAGGGCGCCGAGGCCGTCGCCCAGCGTTTCTCCCGCAAGGTCGAGTTCGAGTCGATCGACTTCAACAAGCGCTTCTGGGCGACGGTCCCGAAGGAGTACGACCCGGTCAAGCTGCGCGAGCTTTTCAGCCCCGGCTTTCTCGGCTGGGTTACGACGATCAGCGGCGAGATCGACTTCGGCGTAAATGACCGCCAGCTCTGGTTCCTCTGGCGCCTGCGCGAGCGCAGCGAGGCGGAGCTGAAGGCGGCATTGCATAACGCCGGGCAGCTGTTCAAACGCCTGCAGGCGGAGATGGACGAGAGCGGCATCCACACCTATCCGCCCGGGCCATGGCACGCCGGCCTGGAGCCCTTCCCGCCGAGCTGACGACCTACGGCGTCGGGTAATCCGGGTCGCCGGGAAGGACGACGCGGTGGTCCTCGCGACTGCCGATCACCTTCGGAAGGATCGGCTCGACGCTGGCGCCGCGGTGGGCGGCGATCGCCTCCTCGGAGGTGGCGAAGGGAAGTAGCGACTGCAGCTGGCTGACGGTCGGGAAGGCGAGCGCCAGCTGGCCGGCACGCTGCTCCTCGAGTGCCGCCTGCGGCTGGAACCAGGCGGCTTCGACGGTCTCTTTCCCGTCCGGCCGGGGTGGCGAGTGCGCTGGCGCCAGGGCGAGGAAGAACCAGGCGTCGAAGCGAGTGGAGATCACCTCGGGGGTGATCCAGCGGGAGAAGAGGACGAGCTCGTCCTCGGCGCCCAATTCGATCGCTGCCTCCTCCTCGAGCTCGCGGATCGCGCAGGCTCGGTACGCGCCGTCGCCGTCGCCGTCAGCTGGGTCGACGCTGCCGCCGGGAAAGACCCAGACTCCGGGCATGAAGGCAGCCTTTTCGCTTCGCTTCAGCATCAGCACCTCGAGCACCCGGTCGCCGTGGGTCCCACCGCGGCGCAGGAGAACGACCGAGGCAGCCGGCCGCGGCGTCGTGGGCTCCCCAAGGTTCGGCGCCTCGGCGGGGCCGCGGTTCCTCTCCATCGGACCAGATTAGAGGTCTTAAGCGGCGTAGGGCAGGCGCTCGGCGGCGGCGAGCGGAGTCGCCTCGACCTGTGCCGGGCAAGTTGCCTCGATCGAATCCGCGACGACGTCGAGCAGGTGCCCGAGCTCCTCGGCGGAGATCGAGAGCGGCGGGACGAGGACGATCGTGTCGCCGAGCGGGCGGACGATCGCGCCGCGCTCGCGGGCGGCGAGCGTCACCTGGTGACCCATCCGCAGCGAGCGCTCGTGAGCGCCGAGGTCGATCCCGACCATGAAGCCGCGCCAACGCACCTCGACGACCTGCGGCATCGTCTCGATCGCGGCTAGGCGCTCGCCGAGCTGGGCGAGCTTCGGCTGCAGCCGCTCGATAGTGCGCTCGTCCTCGAAGACGTCGAGGTTGGCGAGCGCCGCCGCGCAGGCGAGCGGGTTGCCGGTGTAGGTGTGGCCGTGGAAGAAGGTCCGCTCCTCCTCGGGGGCGCCGAGGAAGCCGTCGTAGATCGCCTCGGTCGCGAGGGTGGCGGCGAGCGGCAGGTAGCCGCCGGTGATGCCCTTGGCGAGGCAGAGCAGGTCGGGGGAGACCCCCTCCTGCTCGCAGGCGAACATCGTCCCGGTGCGGCCGAAGCCAGTCGCCACCTCGTCGGCGATCAGCAGCACGCCGTGGCGGTCGCAGAGCTCGCGGACCGCGCGCAGGTAGCCGGCGGGGTGGACGACGATTCCGGCGGCGCCCTGGACCAAGGGCTCGACGATCACGGCGGCAATCTCCTCGCCGTGGGCGGCGAGAGTGCGCTCGAGATCGCCCGGATCGCCGGGCGCAACCGAGTGCGTCGAGAAGAGCAGCGGCCCGTAGGCGGAGTGGAAGAGGTCGATTCCTCCCACGGAGACGGATCCGATCGTGTCGCCGTGGTAAGCGCCGTCGAGGTGGACGAACGAGGTGCGACGACGGTGCTCGCCGCCGCGCTGGGCCTGGTACTGGAAGGCCATCTTCAGGGCGATCTCGGCGGCGGTCGCGCCCGAGTCCGAGTAGAAGACGCGGCTGAGGCCGGGGGGGGCGATCTCGACCAGGCGGGCGGCCAGCTCGGCAGCGCCGCTGTGGGAGAGCCCGAGCATCGTCGAGTGGGCGACGCGATCGAGCTGGGCGCGGACGGCGGCGTCGATCGTCGGGTGGCGGTGGCCGTGGACGTTGCACCAGAGCGAGGAGGTGCCGTCGAGGTAGCGGCGACCGGCGGCGTCGACAACGTAGGAGCCCTCGGCCCGCTCGATCAGCAGCGGCTCTTCCTCGACCCAGCCCTGCTGCTGGGTGAACGGATGCCAGAGGCGATCGTGGTCGAGCTTTGCGGGGTCCGCCGGCATCCCGAGCGACATTAGAGGCGCACTCGGCGGAAGCCGGACAGCGGGGCGCTGGCCTGTGTGATTCCTGTCACAGGAGCAACTATTGCGCTTGAGAAATGTTTGCATGCCTGCAACTATTGTCGTGATGCAAGCGAGCGACGTGCACGAGCTGGCCGAGAAGGTGGCGGCCGAGACCAGCCCCGAGGCGCAGGAGACGGCGGCGCGGCTGACCGCGCTGATGCGCCACCTCTTCCTCTATGACCGCGGCAACCAGCTGCGGGTGCTGGAGGACTCCGGCCTGACGATGACGCAGTGCAAGGCGCTGCTCGAGCTGGGAGGGCTCGGCGGCAGCGCCGAGGCATGGCAAGTCAGCGACCTGGCCGAGGTCTTCGGCGTCTCCGCGCCCTCGATGAGCCGGGCCGTCGACGGCCTGGTCAAGAAGCGGCTGGCGACCCGGGTCGAGGATCCCTCCGACCGGCGCGCCCGGCAGGTGAAGATCACCGCCAAGGGCAAGGACTTCGTGGAGACGTTGGCGACGATCCGCCAGACCGGCCTGCAGAGCTTCGCCGCCACCCTCTCCGCGGCTCAGCGCCGCAAGCTCGACGCCGCCGTCGACTCGCTGATGGACCGCGACGACATTGCCAAGACCTTTGAGCACCTGAAGGGAGTTGGACCCGCTTGACCCGCTATCGCCACCTGATCACCGACGACAACCGCAAGTGGTGGACGCTCGGAGCGATGTGCTTCGCGCTGTTCATGATCATGCTCGACAACACCGTCGTGAACGTGGCGCTGCCTTCGATCCAGAAGGACCTCGGCGCCTCGATCTCCGGCCTCGAGTGGACGATCAACGGCTACACGCTCTCCTTCGCGGTCCTGCTGGCGACGGGTGGGCGGCTGGGCGACATCTTCGGCCGCCGCCGCATGTTCATCACCGGGGTCGTGATCTTCGCCGCCTCCTCGGCGACCGCCGGCTTCGCTCCCAGCGAGACGGCGCTGGTCGTCAGCCGGGTCGTCCAGGGCGTCGGCGCGGCGCTGATGATGCCGGGCACGCTCTCGATCATCACCGACGCCTTCCCGCCCGAGGAGCGGGGCAAGGCGATGGGGACCTGGGCGGGAGTTTCCGCTCTGGCCCTGGCGGTCGGCCCGGTCCTGGGCGGATTCCTCACCGAGCACGTCAGCTGGCGGGCGATCTTCTACATCAACATCCCGGTCGCGATCGGGGCCGTGGCGGCCTCGCTGTTCGCGGTGCGGGAGTCTCGCGACACCAGCGTCGGGCGCGACGTCGACTACGCCGGCGTCGCCGTGCTCACCGCTGGGCTGACGGCCTTGGTGTTGGCCCTGGTCGAGGGCAACAGCTGGGGCTGGGGCTCGACCGAGATCGTCGCCCTGCTGGCCGCGGCGGCCGTGGCGCTGCCGCTCTTCGTCTTCGTGGAGAACCGCGTCAAGGCGCCGATGGTGCAGTTCGACCTGCTCTCCGATCGCAACTTCCTCGGCGCCGTCGTGGTGGCGCTGATCATCACCTTCGCGATGATGGGCGTCTTCTTCTTCCTCGCCCTCTACATGCAGGACATCCTCGGCTACTCGCCGCTGGAGGCGGGGGTGCGGTTCCTGCCCTCGACGCTGATGATCGTCGGCATCGCCCCGGTGGCGGGCCGGCTGGCCGACCGCTTCGGCCCGCGCTGGCTGATTGCCGGCGGGCTGACCCTGGTCGCGGCCTCGCTGTTCACCTTCAGCGGCATCGCCGTCGACTCCGGTTACCTCGATCTGCTGCCCGGGTTCATGCTGCTGGGAATCGGCGTCGCGATGACGATGTCGCCGATGACCAGCGCGGCGATGAACGCCGTGCCGGTGCAGAAAGCCGGGATCGCCTCCGGGGTGCTCTCGATGTTCCGGATGGTCGGCGGCAGTCTCGGCATCGCCATCACCGGCGCGATCTTCCAGGGCCTGGTCAGCTCACGGCTGAGCGACCTGCTCGCCGGCACGGGTGTCTCCGCGGCGCAGCAGTCGCGGATCTCCGGTCAGCTCGGCAGCGGCTCCGCCGACGGTGCGCTCGGCGGGCTCGATCCAGCCCAGGTCAAGCAGGTCCAAGCGGCCGGCGCCGAAGCGTTCGTCTACGCACTCAGCCACGCGATGACGGTCTCCGCCCTCGTCGCCCTGCTGGGGGCCGTGATCGGCGCCACGGCGATCCGTGCCAAGCGGCGCAACGCCCCGGCGCTCTCGGTCGAGGCGGCCGAGGCCGAGGCGAGCCCGGGCGGCGAGATCTTCGCCGGCCGCGAGGCGGTTGCGGCAGCCGAGCAAGCGTGAGCCGCGGCCAAGGGACCGAGTTGTGGTTCCTTTCGTCCGCTATGCGGACCTAAAGCACCACAACTCCGAATTGGCCCGGTCTGGGCGAGAATCGCGCCCGTGCTGATCCTGCTCCCCCCGTCAGAGGGGAAGACCGCTCCGGGCGGCGCCACCCCGGTCGACCTCGGCCAGCTCGCCTACGCGGAGCAGCTGCGCGAGCACCGGGAGAAATTGCTCGACGCGCTCGAGGGGCTGGCTGGCGTATCGACGAAGAATGCGATCGAGCAGCTGGCGATCTCGCCGGGGCAGGCAGGGGAGATCGAGGTCGACGCCCGCCTGCGCACCGCTCCCGCCGGACCCGCGGCCGAGGTCTACACCGGCGTTCTCTACGACCGCCTCGGGTTGCCGGGGCTCCCGGCACGGGGGCGCTCGAAAGTGCTGATCGCCAGTGCCCTCTGGGGCGTGGTCAGGCCCGACGACGCCATTCCCTACTACCGCCTCTCGGCGAAAGCGCGGCTCAAAGGAGTCGGCCCGATCGCCGCCTGGTGGCGCGAGGCGCTCGTGACGACGCTGCCTGACGAGGACGGCCAGCTCGTCGTCGACATGCGCTCCGGTGCCTACGCGGCCGCCTGGAAGCCGAAGCGCGCGACGCTACTGGCGGTGCGCGCGTTCAGCGAGCAGGGTGGCAAGCGCAAGCCGGTCTCGCACATGGCCAAGGCGGTGCGCGGCGAAGCGGCACGGGCGCTGCTGAAAGCGCGGAAAGTGCCTCGCGACGCTGAGGCCGCCGCCGCGATCGTCGAGGCGGCCGGTTTCCGAGTGGAGCTCGGCGGCGGCTTCCTCGATGTCATCGTCGAGCCCTAAGTCGAGCGTAGAACGCGCAATCGGTTCTCCCACTGGAGTGGGTCAGAGTCGGATTCGGAGTGCCGGCCAGGCGGCGGGGTCGTCCAGGGGAAGCGGAGGGAGGACCTCCACGCGAACCTCACCGAGCGCGGCGATCGTCTCGCGGTTCGAGCGCTCGATCTCGCTCGGCTCCCGCGGCCAGGGCGTCAGCACGACCAGCCCCGCTTCGAGCCCGGCTGCCCGTGCCGCCTCGAGGGTCAGCAGCGTGTGGTTGATCGTCCCCAGCCCGGGTGGCGCGACCACCACGAGCGGATATCCCAGATCCACCGCTAGGTCGCGGACCAGGTAGGGCGGGCCGGGTTCTTTGTCCAAGCGATGGGAAGCCCGGCCGGCCAGGGGGACGAGCAGGCCGCCGACTCCCTCGCAGACAAGAAAGTCGGCGCTCGCGGCTGCTTCCGTCGCTGCGTCGCGCAGGCGCTGCGAGTCGATCTCCTCGCCGGCGAGGCTCGCCGCCAGGTGGGGGGAGGCGGGAGGGTCGTAGCGGTAGGGGGCGATCTGCTCGTCGCTCTGCGGCGAGCCGGCGGCGCGGCGCAGCAGCTCGTGGTCGGTCTCGCCCGGTTCTTCGAGGCCGGTCACCGCCGGCTTGAAGACGGCGACGCGACGGCCTTCGGCGGCAAGCGTGCGGGCGATCGCCGCGGCGACGATCGTCTTGCCGACCTCGGTGCCGGTGCCGGTGACGAAGACTCCGGCCGCTGCCATCGGCTCAGGCCGCGGCTTGGGCCGGCTCGGTGCCGGCCCCGGCGAGGCCGAGCCCACGGGCGACCTCGCCGACCAGGCGGCCCGCCTCGGCCAGCTCGGCCGGAGCGTGCGTCGCCATCACCGTCAGGCGCAGGCGCGAGGAGCCGGCGGGCACCGTCGGCGGGCGGATCCCCTGCGCGAAGACGCCGCGCTCGAGCAGGCGCTCGCAGAGCGCCATCGTCGGCTCCGCCTCGCCAACATCGACGGGGACGATCTGGGTCCGCGCCGGACCGGGGTCGAGTCCCGCCGCGTCGAGCGCATCGCGCAGGATCGTGGCGTTGTCCTGCAGCCGTGTGACCCGCTCTGGCTCGGCCTCCAGCAGCGCCAGCGCCGCCGCGGCAGCGCCGATTGCCGGTGGCCCGAGAGCGGTCGAAAAGATGAAGGAACGGGCGCAGTTGACGAGCAGCTCGACGGACTCGGCATTGGCGCAGACGTAGGCGCCGTAGGAGCCGAGCGCCTTGCCGAGGGTGCCGACGACCAGGTCGACCTCGTCGCTGAGCCCGGCAGCGGCGACGGAGCCACGGCCGGCCGGGCCGATCGCGCCGGTGGCGTGCGCCTCGTCGACCATCAGCCGGCAGCGATGGCGCCTGGCCAGCTCCGCCAGGCCGGACAGCGGCGCGAGGTCGCCGTCCATCGAGAAGACCCCGTCGCTGACGATCAGGGCGGCGCGCTCGCCGGCCTGGCGCAGGCCCCAGGCGAGGTGCTCGAGGTCGGCGTGGCGGTAGACGAAGGTCTCCGCCCGGGAGAGCCGGCAGCCGTCGACGATGCTGGCGTGGTTGAGCTCGTCGGAGAAGACGACCTCGCCGCGGCTCGTCAGGGCCGAGATCGCGCCGAGGTTGGCCAGGTATCCGGAGCCGAACAGCAGCGACCTCTCATAGCCCTTGAAGGCGGCAAGGCGCCGCTCGAGGTCGCGGTGCGGCTCCATGTTCCCCGAGATCAGCCGCGAAGCGCCGGCGCCGGCGCCCCAGCGCAGTGCCGCCTCGGCAGCCGCCTCGCGGACGCGCGGGTCGTCGGCGAGCCCGAGGTAGTTGTTGCTGCAGAGCAGCAGCACCTCGCGCCCGTCGAGCAGCACCCGCGGTCCCTGCGGCCCCTCGATCAGGCGCAGGCGCCGGTGGAGCCCGCGCTCGCGGAGCTCGTCAAGCCGCTCCGCGACGTCGCTCATGCCGCCTGCGGATAGGGCGGCGGCTTCTTTGCCTTCTTGACCACGCGCAGCTGCGTCGAGGGGTCCCAGAAGTTGGCTTCGTCCTGATGGTCGATCAGCTCGTCCATCGGCGTCTCCGGGGCGGCGCCCTCGAGCCATCCGGAGCGGTTGTCGGGCCGCGGGTTGGCGCCGTTGTCGGGCTGGCGGGCGACGTTGAGCCCGAGCTCCTCGAACATCGCCCGGTCGTCCTCCGGTTCGGCGCCGAGGGTGGTGAGGAAGTTGCCCATCATCACCCCGTTGAGGCCGGCCTTGACGGCGAGCGGCTGCAGGTCGCCAAGATTCTCGACCCGGCCGCCGCAGAGCCGGAAGAGGGCACCGGGGATGATCAGTCGGAAGATCGCCACCCACTTGACGACCTCCCAGGCGTCCATCATCGGCCGCTCGCCGAACTTGGTGCCCGAGCGCGGGTTGAGGAGGTTGATCGGCACCGAGGTGGGGTTGATCTCCGAGAGCTCGAAGGCCATCTCGACCCGCTGCTCCTCGCTCTCGCCGAGGTTGAGGATGCCGCCGACGCAGGTCTCGAGGCCGGCCTCCTTGACCGCCTGGATCGTCCGCAGACGCCCCTCGTAGCGGACCGTGGTCGAGACCTCGGGGTAGTAGGAGCGGGCCGACTCGACGTTGTGGTGGACGCGCTGGACGCCGGCTTCCTTGAGGGCTTTGGCACGATCGGCCGACATGTGGCCGATCGAGGCGCAGCGCTTCAGGTTGGTCTGCTCGGCGACCAGCTTGGTGCCCTCGAGGATCTTCTGGAAGTCCCGTTTCGAGAGGCCTTGGCCCTGGGTGACCATGCAAAACCGGTGAGCCCCCGCCGCCTCGGCAGCCTTGGCGTGTTCGAGGATCTGCTCAGGCTCGAGCATCGCGTGCATCGGCGTGTCGGCCTCGGCGTAGCGCGACTGGGCGCAGAAGCCGCAGTCCTCGGCGCAGCCGCCGGACTTGGCATTGACCAGCGAGCACATGTCGGTCGAGTTGCCGAAGTTCTCGCGCCGCACCTGCCAGGCACGCTCGACCAGCTCGCCGATCTCGTCGTGATCGGTCAGGCGGCCGTAGGCCAGGGCTTCGTCGTGGGTGATGAGGGATGGCATAGGACGTCCTTCCGGGGTGGAGATCGAAGGCTAGGTTTTGGCCCGGACGTTCGGAGTCCTCATCGCCGCGCCTGCTGAGCCATCTAGGCTGGCCGACGTGGAGCGGTCAAGACGCCGTCGCCGTCGCCTTGCGCTGGCTCTCCTCGCCGGCCTCGCGCTCGGCGCTTTTGCCTTCGGCGCCACGCTTGGTGAGTCGCCGTCGCCGGCGCCGCAGCCCAGCGTGGCCAGCACTCTGCCGCCGCGGCAGCTGGCGGGCGAGCGCCTGCTCGCCGGCATCGCCGGCACGACGGTCTCACCGAAGCTGCGAGTGGCCATCGCGGAGGGCGGGATCGCCGGCGTCGTCCTCTTCGCCGAAAACTTCCCGGACCCAGTTGCCGGTCGGAGGCTGATCGCGGCGCTGCAGGGGATTCCCCGCCCGCGCCCCCTCCGTGACCCGCTGCTGGTGATGATCGACCAGGAGGGTGGCGAAGTGAAGCGGATCCCGGGGCCTCCCGCCGCATCGGCGGCGCACATGGGGGCGAGGGGCGGCGCCTACAGTCGCTGGGAGGGGTCACGTACGGGCTCTTACCTACGGAAACTGGGGGTGAACGTCGACCTGGCCCCGGTGCTCGACGTGGCTCGGCCCGGTGGCGTAATCGCCGCCACCGAACGCGGTTTTGGCGCCAGCGCCGCGCAGGTCGCCGCGACCGCGATCCCGTTCGCGGAAGGGCTGCAGGCCGCTGGCGTCGCCGCGACCGGGAAGCACTTCCCGGGACTCGGCTCCGCGGCGGAGAACACCGACTTCGCGGTACAGCGAATCGAGCTCTCGAAGCAGCGCCTGCGCCAGGTCGACGAGGCTCCCTTCCGGGCTTTCGTCGCCGCCGGCGGCAAGCTGGTGATGCTCAGCACGGCGATCTACCCGGCGCTCTCACCGCTTCCTGCGGCCTTCTCGCGGCAGATCGCGACCGGGGAGCTGCGAGGCCGCCTGGGCTTCCGCGGGGTCTCCGTCAGCGACGCGCTGGAAACCGTCGCCGTCCGCTCCTTCGGCGGCCCCGCGGCGGCCGCCGTCGCCGGCGCCCGCGCCGGTACCGACCTGCTGCTCTTCACCGACCTGGCCGGTGCCGATGAAGCCGCCGACGCGCTGGTCGCGCGACTCCGCGATCGGCGCCTGGCTCGCGCTCCGTTCGAGGCCGCCGCGCAGCGTGTGCTCGATTTGCGCGCCAGTCTGCCGGGCGCCTGAGCGTGAGGGGCGTCCCGCCAGCTAGCGGCCGTGGCCGTTGCGGACGACCTCGCGCTCGAAGACGCGCACGCCGTTGCGGCCGCCGTCCTTTGCCGCGTACATCGCCGTGTCGGCCTCGGAGACGATCGACTCGGCGCTGCGGCGAGGATCGTCGCCGAAGGTCGTCACTCCGACGCTGGCGGTGACGCCGTCGCGGTCTCCCTCTTCGCCGTGCTCGCGGATCGTCGCCACGATCGACTTGGCGACCAGGCGCGCTTCCTCGGCGTCGGTGCCCGGCAGCACCACCGCGAACTCATCGCCGCCGAGCCGGGCGAGCACGTCGCTCTCCCGCACCCGGCGCCGCAGGATCGCGGAGATTTCTCGGATCAGCCGATCGCCGGCCGGGTGGCCGCGGGTGTCGTTGACCTGCTTGAAGTGATCGAGGTCGATCATCAGCATCGCCCCCGGGGTGCGCTGGCGACGGCTGCGGGCCATCTCGCGGCGCAGGTCCTCCTCGAAGCTGCGGCGGTTCTTGAGCCCGGTGAGCGGGTCCTGGCGCGCCTCTCTCTGAAGCTCCTGGAGGCGTTCGTTGCGGCTCCAGACCACGACCAGCGCCGCCAGCAGCGCCGCCAGGGAGATGCCGACGCCACCGATCATCAGCGGAAGGCTGACGCCGGGCCGGTTGGGGTCGCTGACGACCAGCAGGAAGCTCCGGTTGGCGATGCGGACCCGCGACCGAGCCGCGTCGGCGAGCCGGCCCTGGGCGCCGACGGCGAGTGAGGGGCCGACGCGTAGTTGGACCGCGACCGGCCCCGGCACGCTGCCGTTGGCAGCGGCGGCGAGGTCGCGGATCCGGAAGGCGCCGCCGGCGAAGCCGATCAAGGCCCGCTCCCGCTGCGCCACCGTCGCCGTTGGCGCGCCGTCGCGGTAGACCGGCTGGTAGACATTGATGCCGAGGCCGCCGAGCAGCAGCTTCAAGGGCCCAGAGGCGACGCCGTGGCCGGTCCGGGCGGCCTCGCGGAGCAACGGCCCGCGAACCGGGTCGGCGCCGATGTCATAGCCGACCGGCGCGGCGGTGCCAAAGGCACTGACGGCGTAGGCGACCGGGAAGTACTGAGCTCGCGGCCGGGCTTGGACGGGTCCCTGCGCGGTCCGTTCGAAGATCGGCACCCCGCGTCGGGCTTCGAAGGCGCTGCGGCGCGACGCGGGCACCCGCTGGATGAAGGCGGTGCCGCTCAGGGCACCGTTCTGCAGCAGCGGCTGGGCGACGACGTCGTACTCGTGCGCGGTGAAGTGCCCCTCCGCTTGGAAGAAGGCCGCGGCGCTGGCCAGCTGGCTGATCGAGAGGTTGGCCAGGGACTCGGCCTGCCGGGCCGAGCGGGCCGCCTCGTCCCGCTGCATCTGGTGGAAGCTGTCGGTTTCGTTGTCGTGAACGACCAGCGCGGCCGCGATCGAGCCGCCGCCGATCAGGAAGACGGCGATCAGGCCTATCCAAAAGCGAACCCGCATCTAGCTCTTGTCGGCCACAGACGGAGGTGGTTGAGCGGCGAAATCCGTACTGCGCAGGCGGCGCACTAGTCCGGAACCGCCGCCAGCGACTCCCACAGGTAGAGAGAGGCGAGGCTGCGGTTGGGTTTCCAGGTCTCGCCGATCTCCACGACCCGCTGCGGGGTCGGCATCTCAGCCAACCCGTACTCGATCTGCACGGCTTTGCGGATGCCGAGATCGCCGCCGGAGAGGACGTCGGGTCGGCCCAGGTGGAAGAGCAGGAACATCTCCGCCGTCCAACGGCCGAGGCCGCGCACGGCGACGATCTCCTCGATCGCCTCCTCGTCCCCGAGGTCGTCGAGGCGATCGAGCTCGAGCTCGCCGGCAAGCACGTGGTGGGCGAGGTCGCGCACGTACTCGACCTTGCGACCCGACAGGCCGGCGCCGCGCAGATCCTGCTCGCTCGCTTCCAGCAGCTGCTCCGGCGACGGCGTCGAGCCGCCGAAGAGGTCGATCACGCGCAGGTAGATCGTCCGCGCCGCTTTCGTCGACAGCTGCTGGCCGACGATCGCCCGCAGCAGCGCTCCGTAGGCGTCTGCCGGTCGCTCTTCGGCGCGGCGCTGCAGGCGGGTCTCGAGGTCGATCGGGCCGATCCGCTCGATCAGCGCTGCCATCTTCGGGTCGGTCGCGGCGAGGGCCTTGCGGGCCCGGGCGCTCACCGCCCTGTCCAGATCGGCTTGCGCTTCTCGGCGAAGGCGGTGATGCCCTCGCGCAGGTCGGCGGAGCTGAAGCAGGACTCGCGGAGGGCGATCAGCCCGGCCTCCTGCTGCTCGTTGAGGACCGGGTTGCGAGCGAGGAGATCGATCGCGTGCTTGTTGCCGCGCATCGAGATCGGGGCGTTCTCCGCCACTTCGGTGGCCAGCGCGACGGCGGCCGCCTCGAGCTGGTCGGCGGCGACGACTTCGTGGACGAGGCCGACCTGCTCGGCCCGCTCGGCGGTCAGGTTGCGACCGGTGAGGAAGAGCTCCTTGGTGCGGGCGAGGCCGACGGTGTCGAGAAACTTGCGCAGCCCGGTGTGGCCGTAGACGAGGCCGAGCTTGGCTGGCGGCATCCCCAGCAGCGCCCCCTCGGCGCAGATCCGCAGGTCACAGGTGATCGCCAGCTCGAGGCCGCCGCCGAGGCAGTGGCCGTTGATCGCGGCGATCACGGGCCAGGGGTACTTCGCGAGCGCCTCCATGGCGCTGTGGAAGGGATGCGCGACGAGGGCCTCGGCGTCGCGCTCGAAGGTCTTGCCGTCGATCGAGCCGATGTCGTAGCCGGCCGAGAAGACCGGCGGCGCCCCGGTCAGCAGCACGCAGCGGGTCTCGATGCCCTGATCGAGACGCGGCAGCGCCTCGGCGAGCGCGTCGAGCACTTCATGGTCGAGGGCGTTGCGCCGCTCGGGGTTGTTGAGACGAAGCCGCGCGACCGCCTCGGCCGGGCGGTCGAGCAGGAGCTTTCCTGCCGCCAGCTCTTCCACGCCGGCCCCTACTCCAAGACGACGAGGACGTCGCCTTCGCTCACCGATTGGCCCTCCGCGCAGCGGATCTCCTTGACGACCCCGTCGTCTTCGGACTCCACCGGGATCTCCATCTTCATCGACTCGAGGATGGCGACGGTGTCCCCGTCGGCCACCTCGTCGCCGACCGAGACCTCGATTTTCCAGACGTTGCCGGTGATGTGCGCCTCGATATCTGCCATGGCCGGGGACAATAGCCGCGCGTGACCCCGGAGCGAGAACATCCCCTGAGCGTTGTGGTTGCCGCCCGCAACGAGGCCGACCGGGTGGGAGAGACGGTGCGGGCGCTGCGGAGCGCCTTCCCCGGCGCCGCAATCTGGGTCGGCGACGACGCTTCGGAGGACGGCACCGCCGAGGTGGCGATGGCGGCGGGAGCGCAGGTGGTCAGCCGAGGAAAGCCGCACGGCAAGGGCGCCAACGTGACCGCCGCGGCGGAGGCGGCGCTGAGCGCCGGACCGGCGCCGGTGCTGGTGCTGCTCTGCGACGGCGACCTCGGGGCCTCAGCGGCGCGGCTGGCGCCGCTGGTCGAGGCGGTCGCGGCGGGTGAGTGCGACCTCGCGGTCGCCGCCTTTTCGCGCCGGGTCGGAGGCGGCTTCGGCGTTGCTCTCAGCTTCGCCCGCTGGGCCATCCGCCGCCTCTGCGGGCTGGAAACGGAGGCGCCGATCTCCGGTCAGCGAGCGCTCACTGTCGAGGCGCTCCGAGCAACGCTGCCCTTCGCCCCCGGCTTTGGGATGGAGATCGGGATGACGGTCGATGCGGTCCGGGCCGGCTATCGCCTGCGTGAGTACGAGGTCGACCTCGAGCATCGCGCCACTGGGCGCGACCTTGGCGGCTTCCTCCACCGGGCGGGCCAGCTGCGCGATTTCGCTCGCGCTTATCGGGCCCGCCGCGGCGGCTGAGGGTCAGGCCCGCTTCGCGTACATGCTCAACTCACCGAAGTCGACCATGACGCAGGCCTCGTCGCCCAGTACTTCTGCGTGGTGGCCCGGGGGAATCGAGGCGACGTCACCGGCGCCGATCTCGATCTCGGAGCCGTCATCCATGTGGACACTCATCCGGCCCGAGAGTACGTAGCCGAGATGGGCGACCTGGCAGGAATCGGTGCCGGCGATCGGGCCGATGTTCTCGGACCATTTCCAGCCGGGCTCGAACGTGCCGAGACCGACCGTATGCCCGGCCAGCTGTACGACCTTGGCCTGTCCTTTGCCTTCGAAGGGGCGGACCTCGTCGGGCGAATCAAAACTCTTCACTTCGGCGGTAGCCATGGCGGCTCCTTTGACTCGGGGTGGGCCCCCGCCTCCATTCGACCGTACACCCGAGTCAGCGAAATGACGAAGGATCTCCCTTGTAATCTGGATGGGCTGACGTGATCCTCGCAATCGACCAGGGGACGACCGGCACCACCTGCCTCGTCTTCGACGGCGAGGGGCGGGTCGCCGGGCGCGCCTACTCGGAGTTCCAGCAGTTCTTCCCACGCCCGGGCTGGGTCGAGCACGACGCGGCCGAGATCTGGCGGGTCAGCCGTGAGGTCGCGGCCGAGGCGATCGCCGACGCCGGCATAGAGGGCCGCGAGCTGGAGTCGATCGGAATCACCAACCAGCGCGAGACGGTGGTCGCCTGGGATTCGGCGACGGGCGAGCCGCTGGGACGGGCACTGGTCTGGCAGGACCGCCGCACCGCGGAGCGCTGCGAGGAGCTGCGGGAGCAGGGACGCGAGCCGCTGGTCCGCGAACGCACCGGATTGACGATCGACCCCTACTTCTCGGCGACCAAGATCGAGTGGCTGCTCGGCAACGTCGAGGGCGCCGAGCGGGCCGTCTTCGGGACGATCGATTCCTGGCTCCTCTTCAAGCTCACTGGCCGCCACGGCACCGACTACTCGAACGCAGCGCGGACGATGCTGTTCGACATCCGCCGTCTGGCTTGGGACGAGGAGCTCTGCGGGTTGTTCGGAATCGACCCGGGGCGGCTGCCGGAGCCGTTGCCCTCGGCCCACGTCTATGGCAGCACGGGCGAGTTCGGCGGCGAGGTGCCGGTCTGCGGCATCGCTGGCGACCAGCAGGCGGCGCTCTTCGGCCAAGCCTGCCACCGGGCCGGCATGGCCAAGAACACCTACGGCACCGGCAGCTTCGTCCTTCTCAACACCGGCGTTGAGGCGCCGGTGGCGCCTGACGGTCTTCTGACGACGGTCGCCTGGGGCCTCGGCGGCGAGGTTGCCTATGCGCTCGAGGCCGCGATCTTCGTGACCGGCGCCGCCGTGCAGTGGCTGCGCGATGGCCTTGGTGCGATCGAGCGGGCCGAGGAGACCGAGGCGCTGGCCGCCTCGCTCGACTCCAACGACGGCGTCTACTTCGTGCCGGCCCTGACTGGGCTCGGCTCGCCGCACTGGGATCCCTACGCGCGCGGCACGATCGTCGGCCTCACCCGCGGCAGCGGCCGTGCCCACCTGGCGCGGGCGGCGCTGGAGGCGATCGCCTACCAGACGGTAGACGCGGTGCGGGCGCAGGAGGCGGGCTCGGGCCGCGCCCTGGAGGTGCTCAAAGCCGACGGTGGCGCCGTCGCCAACCGCTGGCTGATGCAGTTCCAGGCCGACCTCCTCGGCGTGCCGGTGGTGGTGCCGGAGGTGGCCGAGACGACCGCGCTCGGCGCCGCCTATCTGGCCGGGATCGCGACCGGGACCTGGAGCCGCGAGCGGGTGGGGGAGATGTGGCGGCAGGCGGCGAGCTACGAGCCGCGGATGGGCGCCGACGAGCGCGAGACGCTGCTGGCGGGCTGGCGACGGGCGCTGGAGCACTCGCGCGACTGGGCCCGCCCCTGAGCAACCGCCCTGGCCGTTCGGGGGGTATCGCGGTCTCCGCGTAACCCTCGCGGCGGCCGGGGGTAGGCAACTGCGGCGGCGCGCCGCCGCAGCCCCCAATGTCCGACATCAAGCCACAGGTCTACCGGGACCCCCGCCCCGCCGAGTACTTCACCCGCTTCCACGAGCGTGCCCGCGCCCGCGAACCGGACTGGATCTACGGTCTCGCCCGCTTCGTCCTCACCCTGCCGACGATCCTGCTCTTCCGCACCCGCGGGATCGGGGTCGAGAACGTGCCCAAGGACGGGCCGGTGGTCCTCGCCCCCAACCACTTCAGCGCCTGGGACCACTTCTTCGCCGGCGTCTATCTGCGCCGGCCGATCCGCTTCATGGCCAAATCGCAGCTGTTCAAGCACCCGGTGATCGAGTTCATCTTCTTCCACGGCGGCGTCTTCCCGGTCCGCCGCGGCAACCACGACGAAGAGGCGTTCGTCACCGCGAGGACGATCCTCGACAAGGGCGGCCTGGTCCTGATCTACATCGAGGGCGGCCGCTCGCGCTCCCGCGAGCTGCGCGAGCCGAAGCCGGGCGTGGGACGGCTGGCGCTGGAAGCCGGGGTGCCGATCATCCCGGTCGCGATCCACGGCTCAGCCGGGGTGCGGCGCTGGAAACGGCTCTACTTCCCCAAGGTCACGGTCCAGTTCGGCGAGCCGATGACCTTCGCGGTCGAGGACGGGGCCAGCCGCGAGCGCAACCAGGAGGTCTCCGAGCAGGTCTTCGCCCGGGTGCGCGAGATGTACGAGCGGCTCGAGCGCGAGGGCCGGCGCGCGGTGAGCGTCGGTTACTCGTAGCGCTTGTCGAGCTGGGCGTAGAACTCGGGGTCGTGCCCCGGGGTGATGAGGACGTCGGGGAACTGGCGGTTGAAGAGGCGCAGCTCCTGCAGCGAGCGGCGGAAGTTGTGGGAGTCGAAGGGGCGCGGCGGCGGCGGCGCCTCGCCGTCCAGCTGCGCCCGTACGTACATCGCGTCGCCGCCGATCACGAAGTCGCGCTGCTCGAGGTGGCAGACGACCGACATGTGGCCGGCGCTGTGGCCGGGCGTGTAGGCGAGCCGGACCGAGCCGTCGCCGAAGAGGTCGAAGGTGCGCCCGAAGCTGGCGTAGGAGTCGATCTGGTCGCGGTCGAAGTCGACCGTGCGGTAGTCGAAGGCGTAGTCGAAGTGAGGGCGGCGGTAGCCGTTCAGGGTCGGCTGCGAGCCGGTGGCCCCGGCCTCCCACTCGGTGGCGCTGACGACGAAGGTCGAGTTGGGGAACTCGGAGATCGCCGAGGTGTGGTCGCTGTGCAGGTGCGTCATCACCACGATCGGGATCTCGCCGGGGTCGAGGTTGCGCTCCCGCAGCTGGCTCGGCACGTCTTCGCCGGCCTGCAGCTGCGGCTTGCCGAAGCGGTTGCCGAGGGCACCGAAGTTCTCGCGGCCGTCGGTGGCGATCGAGGGGTGCAGGCCGGTGTCGACGAGGATCGCGCCGGCGCTCGGGTGACGGATCAGGAAGGCCGGGATCGGGATCGTCCGCGGCGGCTGCCCGGTCAGCAGCGCCCGCAACAGCTTCAGGGTGAGGAAGCGCCCGCCCGGGCTCTCCATCATCGGCACCGGGAAGTCGCAGTGCCCGGCGACCATCGGTTCGACCGCGACCGTCGCCCCCGGCGTCCCCCCGGCGAGCGGCTCGTGCAGGGGCTTCGCCTCCACATGGACCTTCATGGCGAGTGACATTACCGCCGAACGGGTCGCCTATAGGCTTGCGCGCCAGATGGGTGAAAGCTCGCATTCGCAGGTGTTTCGGGACGGTCTGCTGGAGGGACAGGTCTGCGTCGTCTCCGGCGCCGGCAGCGGTCTCGGCCGCGAGACGGCGCTGGAGCTGACCCGCCTCGGGGCGACGGTCGTCGCCTGCGGGCGTCGTGAGGAGCCGCTGGCGGAGACCGCCGAGCTGGCGGCCGGGCTGGCGGGAAGCTTCGAGCACGAGACCCTCGACATCCGCGAGGAGGAGCCGGTCGCGGCCTTCTTCGACGGGCTGCTGGAGCGCCACGGGCGCCTCGACACGCTGGTCAACAACGCCGGCGGCCAGTTCCTCAGCCCGGCCGAGGCGATCACCCCCAAAGGCTTCCGCACCGTGATCGACCTCAACGTCCAGGGCACCTGGCTGATGACCCACGCCGCCGCGACCAGGGCCTTCATCCCCCAGGGCGGCGGCAAGGTCTTGAGCGTCACCCTCTCGCCGCACAACGGGATGCCGGGGATGGTCCACTCGGGGGCCGCCCGGGCCGCGGTCGAGAACATGATGCGGACGCTGGCGGTGGAGTGGGCCCGGTTCGGGATCAAGACCGTGGCTCTCGCCGCCGGCCAGTTCGCGACCGAGACGCTGCTGACCAAGTATCCGCAGGTGGTGGTCGACAACCTCGAGCGCTCGATCCCGATCGGCCGCGCCGGGCGGCCGGAGGAGATGGCCTGGCTGGTCGCCTACCTGGCCTCGCCCGCCGGCGACTTCTACTCCGGCACGACGATCACGATCGACGGCGCCCGCGACAACTGGGCCGGCCCCTGGCCGCCGCAGCAGATCGCCACCGACTCCGGCGACCCCGTCGCCGAGGAGCGCCGCCCCAAGGACTGAGTGTCGACTTAGTGGTCCTATAGCGCCACTAAGTCGACACTCACCTCGGTTCGAGGACGACCAGCGGGATTTTGCGGCCCTTGCTGCGGACGGCGTAGTCCTTGTAGCCGTGGTAGCCGGCGACCGCCGCCTTCCACAGCTGCGGGTACTCGGCGTCGGTGGCGACGCGGGCGTGGACCGGCAGGTGGTGGGAGCCGACCTGGACCGTGACGTCGGGGTTGGCCATCAGGTTGTGGTACCAGGCCGGGTGCTTGGGGAAGCCGCCTTTGGAGGCGACGATGACGATGTTCTCGCCGTCCCTGACGTAGAGCAGGGGGGAGGTGCGCCTGGTGCCGCTCTTGGCCCCGACGTGGTCGAGCAGCAGCATCTTCCCCGGCACGCCGGGGATCGTGTGCCCGAGCCGGCCGCCGCTGCGTTGGTAGAGCAGCGTGTGCAGGCCCATGAAGCGGCGGGTGGCAGGCCAGATCCGGTCCGCTACGTCGAGGTCGCGGGGTGGACGCCTGCCGCCCGTGGCTTCGGCGCTCATCTCAGGTGTACATCCCGCCGAACATGCCGCCGGTCACGTTGAGGACCTGGCCGTGCATGTAGTTGGCCAGCGGGGAGGCGAGGAAGAGGACCGGGCCGGAGGCCTCGGTCGGCGTCGCCGGACGGCCGAGCGGGATGATCGCCGAGGCCATCGCCCGCATCTGCTCGGGGATGCCGAGCTCGATCTTCTCGCCGGTCGGGGAGGTCATCTCGCCACCCTCCTCTTTGGCGGCGGTGAGGCGGGTGTCGACGAAGCCGAAGGCGACCGCGTTGACGTTGATCTTGAACTGGCCCCACTCCTTGGCGAGGGTTTTGGTCAGCCCGACCACGCCCATCTTCGCCGCCGAGTAGTTGACCTGGCCGGCGTTGCCCATCGTGCCGGAGGTCGAGGAGACGTTGACGATCTTGCGGAAGACCTCTTTGCCCTCGTTGCGCTCGGCCTTGGCCGCCTCGCGCCAGGCCGGGGCGAGCGCCCGGGCGACCCGGAAGGGGACGATCGTGTGGATGTCGAGCATCGCCTGGACCTGCTCGTCGGTCCTCTTGTGGACGACCCCGTCCCAGGTGTAGCCGGCGTTGTTGACGACGGCGTCGATCTGCCCGAAGGCGTCGATTCCTGCCTTGACCAGTTCGTCCGCGGCGCCCTCCTTGGTCAGGTCGCCCGAGAACACGGCGTTCTCGCCGTCGATCTCCGAGGCGGCCTGCTCGGCGACGTCGCCGTCGAGGTCGTTGATCAGCACCTTCGCGCCCTCGCTGGCGAACAGCTCCGCGGTCGCGCGGCCGATGCCTCGCGCCGAGCCGGTGATGATCGCGCTCTTTCCGTCAAGCAATCCCAAGGTCGTCGCCTCCTCTAGATGGTGTGGGGGCGGGATTCTTACCCAAACCGATATGTGGCGATCCCATGGGCGATCACGCCGCCATCGGGGTCGGTCACGGTGACCTCGCAGAAGCTCAGCCGTCCGCCTCGCTTGGCGACCCGCGCCGCGGCTTGAAGGTCCACACCGCTCGCGGCGGAGGCGAAGTTGATCGAGAGCGAGACCGTCGAGCCCGCCGGGTTCTCCGGGACCTCGTCCGTGGCCCAGGCCGCGGCCATCGTGGCCGTGTCGATCAGGGCGCCGATCGCACCTCCGTGAACCACCTCCCCGATCGTGGCCAGCTCGGGCTTGAAGGGCAGCTCGAGCACGGCCTCATCCGTCCCGAGTGAGACGATTTCGATGCCGAGCTGCACCGCGTGCGGCGAGTTGGGGATGAACTGCTCGATGACCTCCCGGCGGGTGGGCATGATCAGAATCCAAGCAGCGCGGGGCCGAGCGAGAGTGCGTCGCGGGGGTTCACGCCGTGCTCC
>JBEVJP010000105.1:0-52502 GCA_040510155.1 Solirubrobacterales bacterium
CAGGGGCGAGCCGTCCTCGTAGCGGGCCGGGACCAGCATCGAGACCACGTCCTCGCGCAGGTCGCCGTCGGCGCGGCGTCGCTTGACCTCGTCCAGCACCGCCGCCTCGACCGGCCGCATCGCCTCGCGGAACTGGCGGCTGCGCACGACCCAGCGGGGCCCGAAGGTGGCCAGCAGGGCGAGGTTGCGGGGGCTGTTCATCCAGACCGTCAGTCGCCGCAGCAGCTCGCGCAGGCGGCCGAGGCGCTCGTCCTCATCGGCGCCGAAGACAGCTCGCATCACCACCTCCTGGGTGATCGCCTGCATCCGCGGCCAGAGCTGGAAGGGCTCGCCGACGGGCCAGCGGCCGACCTCGCGGCGGGCCACCTCGGCGATCATCTCGTCGTCGGCTTCGACGCTCTGGCGGTGGAAGGGCGGCAGCATCAGCTTGCGGCGCCGCATGTGCTCCGGTTCTTCCAGCAGCATCACCGAGCGCGGTCCCAGAACCGGTTCCAGCATCGGGTTGGCGACGTCGACCCCGACCTTGTCACCAGCGGTGAAGACCGCTTTGACGTCCTCGGGATCGCAGAGCAGGACCCAGTCGCCCCAGTGGAGGATCCGCAGGGTGAAGATGTCGCCGTAGCGGCGCTGGCAGCGCTCCATGAAGGCGAGCGGACGCTGCATCCAGCCGATCGCCTGCAGGGCGCGAGGCATCCTCGGGCCGGGCGGCAGGCTCAAGCCACCCCTCCGGCCTGTGACGGGCTCTGCCCACCCCGCGGCGACAGCTCCTCACGCCCGGCGGCGATCCGCGCCATCAGCTCGTCCTCCTCCTTGCAGGTCGCGGCGATGAGGAGATCGAAGAGGTCGGCGGTGAACTCGGCCGGCAGGTCGACCTCGGCACCCCGCTCGAGGTACCGCTGCCGCACCTCGACGACGCGCCCCGGCTGCATCATCGGGATCTCGTGGGCGCTCTTGTAGAGGGCGACTTCACGGCAGATCTCGAAGCGCTCGCCGAGCAGGCGGGCGATCTCGTCGTCGATCCGGTCGAGGCGGCGGCGGAAGGGCTCGAGCCCGTTGTCGCTCATCGAGAAGCCTCCGAGGCAGGCGCGGTCGACCTTTGTGCCGACCTGTGGGACAAACGTCGACCACGGTCCGGCGGCACCTCTTCGAGGAGGCCGGCGGCGAAGGCGTAGCTGCAGGGGGCGAGCAGCGGCAGCGAGTAGCCGCCCTCCTGGATCACGCAGACCGGGAGGCCCGGCGCGGCGAGGATCCGCCCGACCTCGGCGAAGATCTCCGGGGAGAAGTCCCAGGAGCCGTGCGGGTCGCCGGCGACGGTGTCATAGCCGAGCGAGACGACCAGCACGGCGGCCTGCGCGGCCAGCGCCTCGACCGAGGCCGCGACCTCCTTCAGGTAGGCGGCGGCGCCGGGACTGCCGGCGAAGGCGACGGCGCGTTCGCCCTCGGCCCGCGGCAGCACCGTGTCCGGGGCGACGTTGGTGACCGGCGCCGCGTGCAGCGAGTGCAGGACGGCGCCGTCCATCTCCTCGACCAAGACCGAGGTCCCGTTCGGGTAATGGAGGTCGAGGTCGAGGATCCCGACCGGGCCGAGGCCGGCCTCGCGCAGGGTCCGCACCGCCGCCGCCGCGTTGTTGAAGTAGCAGTAGCCGCCGCAGAAGTCCGGCCCGGCGTGGTGGCCCGGCGGGCGGCAGACGGCATAGGCGAACTGGGCGCCGCCGGCGACGCGGTCGGCCGCCGCGATCGCCGTCCGCACCGCCTCGTGGGCGGCGGCGACGAGGCCGGCGCTGACGGGGATGTCCGGCTCCAGGCCGGGCGCCGCCATCGCGGTGAGGACGACCGGGCGCTCGGCGGGAACCTCCCGCAGCGCCGCCAGGTAGTCGCGGTCGTGCAGCGCCTCCAGCGTCTCGTCGACCTGCTCGTCGGCGGCGTCGGCGGCGACGGCGCGGACGCCGCCATGGCAGACGAGGCCGCTGCGCAGCTCGGCCAGGCGGCGGTTGCTGTCCTGCCCCTCGACCAGCTCGCCGCCTTCGCGGATCCAGTGCGAGCCGTCGCCCGGCGCCCGGCCGCGGCGCTGCTCGACCATCAGCAGCTCAGCCATCGGCCTGCTCCTCCTGGTCGAGCAGGCGGCGCATCCGCGGCCCCAGATGGGCGAAGCCGTTGCGCTCGTAGAAGCCGCGGGTGGCGTCGATCGCGGCGAAGGTCTCACGCGGCAGCCCGACCTCGATGCGGGCGACGCCGCGCTCGCGACAGAGGCCCGCCATCCCCTCGACCAGGCCGGCGCCGACGCGGCGGCTGCGCCACTCGGGATGCACCCAGAGATCCTGGATCGTCGCGTAGGGACCAGGCACGTGGATCGCCCGCCCCCAGCTGGCGCTGAGCACGCCGACCACCTCGCCGGCCTCGCTCTCCGCGACCAGCAGCGAGGCGCCGGCGCGATCGGCAAATGCCGCCTCGACCTCGGTCAGCAGTTCGGTCGGGGTCGGCTTGCGGCCGCCGAGCTCGTCGAGCAGCGCTTCGACCGCGGTGGCGCAGGAGAGCAGATCCGTCTCCCCCGCTTCGCGCACCCGCCAGCCGGGGCCGGCGGTCGCCGCCCGGGCCGGGGCCCGGTCCTCGGTCGGGACCCGTTGGCTCATCGCAAATCCTCGCGCTTTGCCACCTGCGCGAAGAACCAGAGACGCACGCTTGGCGGCGCCGCGCTCATTCCGCAACCGCCGCCTGCACCGCCGGCTCGAGCTCGACGCTCCAGGCCTCGTCGGCCTCGCTGCCGGTCACGGTCGCGGCGATCGCCGCCATCGGCGCCCGCGCCTTGAGGAGCAGCTCGTCGAACTCGTCCTGGGCGTCGGACTGCATCACGATCGCGCCGCCGGCACCGATCGTCGTCCGTCCCGGCCGCATCACGATCGTGCGGATGACGATGTTCAGGTCGGTGTTGCCGTCGAGGCCGAAGTAGCCGATCGAGCCGGAGTAGACGCCGCGCGCCTCGCTCTCGATGCCGTCGATGATCTCCATCGTCCGCTCCTTCGGCGCCCCGGTCATCGAGCCGCCCGGGAAGCAGTGGCGCACGCACTCGACGGCGCTGCGGCCGGCTTCGAGGTCGCCCTCGATCGTCGAGACCAGCTGGTGGACAGTGGCGTAGGGCTCGACCGTCATCAGCCCGGGGACGCGGACGCTGTCGACGTCGCAGACGCGGCCGATGTCGTTGCGCAGCAGGTCGACGATCATCAGGTGCTCGGCCTGGGTCTTTTCGTCCTGGCGCAGCCATTCGCGGCGACGCTCGTCCTCGCTCGGATCTGCCGAGCGCGAGACCGTCCCCTTGATCGGCCGCGCCTGCACCTTGCGGTCGCGATCGACGGAGAGGAAGCGCTCCGGCGAAGAGCTGACGATCGCCCGCTCGCCGAACTTCAGGTAGGCGGCGAACGGCGACGGGTTGCTGCGGCGCAGCTGCCGATAGAGCGCGAACGGATCGGGGCTGGCGTCGGTGGAGATCTGGTCGGTGAGGCAGACCTCGTAGGACTCGCCGGCCGCCAGTTCGGCCTGGCTGCGGGCGATGTCGGAGAGGTACTGGGTCTCGCCGCGGCCGCAGCGGAAGCTGACGTGGTCGCCGCTCGGAGCCGGGGCCGCCGCCGGCTCGGGCGGGTTGGCGACGATCTCCGCGACGGCGGCTTCGGCGACGTCGAGCCAGGCCTCGACCGCCGGGTCGTCGGGCTTGCCGAGCGCGATCAGGTGGGTCCGACGCCCTGTGTGGTCGACGGCGACGATCCGGTTGGCGAACATCAGCATCGCGTCGGGCAGGTCGGAGCTGTGCACGTTCTGCGAGCCGCAGTCGGCCTTGCACTCGTAGCCGAGGTAGCCGACGTAGCCGCCGAGCAGGCCCGGCTGCAGATCGGCGTCGAGGGTCAGCTCGTGCTCGTGCAGGCTGCGACCGAGCAGGTCGAAGATCGAGCCGCGCTCGACCGTCCCCCCTTCCCCACGCTCGACCGAGATCTCACTGGCGTCGACGTCGTAGCTGAGCAGGCAACGCTCGGCGCCGGCGCTGGTCCCCATGTAGGTGTTCTGGCCGAGCCAGGTGGGAGCGTCGGCGCTGTCGAGCCAGAAGGCCGGATCGGCGTCGCCGAAGAGCCGTTCGAAGACGGCCTCGGTGTCGGGCTCGCCTTCCAGCGAGCGCGTGCGCAGCGTCAGCCCTGAACGGGAGGCGCCCGACGCCTGGGATCGCCGGGCGCCTCCCACCGGGCTGGTGGTCCCGCGCGCCCCGGCGCGCGAGTGGCGGCGGGGATGGCCGTCCGCCAAGGTGTAGAAGTTCTCGACGATCGCCCGTCCGTACTCGGTGGCGACCGACTCGGGGTGGAACTGGACGCCCCACATCGGCCGCGAGCGGTGTTCGACCCCCATCACGACCCCGTCGTCGGCCCAGGCGACCTCCTGCCCGTCCGGCCCCATCGGCCGGGTGATCGCCAGCGAGTGGTAGCGGACCACCGAGAATTCCTGCGGGATGCCGCGAAAGATGCCGCGGTCGCTGTGACGGACGCGGCTGAGGCGGCCGTGCATCGCCATCGGCGCCGTGCTGACCCCGCCCTCGAGCAGGTTGCCGATCCCCTGGTGGCCGAGACAGATGCCCAGCACCGGGATCTCGCTGTAGCGGAGGATGTCGCTGCAGACGCCGAAGTCGTGCCAGCGTTCCGGCCGCCCCGGCCCCGGCGAGAGCACGATCGCGTCGAAGTCCGAGCGCGAGAGCACCCGCCAGGAGACGGCGTCGTTGTTGACGACGACCGGCTCCTCACCCGAGGCAGCCGCCAACAGGTGGAAGACGTTGTAGGTGTAGGAGTCGTGGTTGTCGACCAGCAGGGTGCGCATCAGACCGCCTCCAATCCGAGACCGCGCTGGCCCTGGCTCAGCACCGATTGGACGACCCGCTCGACCTCGGGGGGGCGCTCCTCCTCGACGTACCAGCGGGCGAAGTGGGAGACGTAGCGGGCCAGCGGCAGCACGTCGAGCTTCTCGACCGAGCTGCGCAGGTGGCGCCGGTACATCTCCGCCTGGACGACCGCCCAGCGGTAGTCGGGGTCCTCCGCCGCGTCACCTCGGAGGGCGCGCTCGCCGCCGCCGTGCGCCTGGGCGCGGGCCAGGTCCCAGCCGAGGCTGCTGTCCTCCCAGAGCAGTTTCTCGGGGTCGAAGTCGACCCGCTTGGTGCTCGGCTGCAGGAGGAAGTAGCCGAGCGTCACCTGCGGTGCGATCCGTTCCGGCGCCGGATGCCCGCCGCGGACGGCGGCCCGCTCGGCCTCGGCGGCGATCTGCTCGTCCAGCCAGTCGACCAGGTCGTCGACCAGCAGCGCCCCTTCCTTGCTGGAGGTGATCGTCTGCCGCTCGCGCGCGACCATGCCGTGGAAGACGTCGTGGGTCGGCGGCCCGCCGCCCTTGCGGCTGGCGTAGCCGTTGCCGTTGGCGACCCCGAGCACGTCCATGAGCTGGCGGCGACAGGTGACATGGGAGACCCACTCGTTGCCGCAGACCTGCAGTGAGATCATCTCGTCGAGCTCCGGCGCCGCCGCCCAGTAGGCGAGCGCCCGCATGTGCTGGGTCGGCAGGCCGTCGGCGCGGACCAGCGGCATCTCTTCGAGCTCCTCGCGCCCGGTCTCGTACATCACCATCTCGTCGCCGTAGCGCCGGACCAGCTTGCCCTCGGCGAGGCCCTGGTTGCTCAGCTCGGCGACCTCGGGCAGGAAGTCGGACTCGAAGATCACCTTGTCGAAGGCGATCCCCAGCCGGGCCAGGGTCTTGCGCTGGCCGCCGATCACCCAGGCACGGGTTTTCGACCACAGTTCGAGCGCCTCCTGGTCGCCGCGCAGGACGCTGACGATCAGCTCGTCGGCGCGGTCCTTGTAGAGCGAGGACTCGCGGGCGAGCGAGTCCTCGGCGCCGTCGTCGATCGGGCCGCCGCCGCCGTTGCGGCCGGCGGTGACGTACTCCGAGTAGCAGGCGCCGACGAAGTGATCGCTCTTCTCGCCGCCCTCGGGCCAGACCTGGCTGTCGCGGCCGCTCTGCACGACCCCGGCCATCGCCTCGCCCATGCTGCGGCCGACGTCGCAGATCAGGCTGCGCCGCTCGACCCGGGCACCGGCCTGCTCCAGCGTCGCTCCGATCGCGTGGCCGATCGCGAGGTTGCGGAGGTGGCCAATGTGCAGCGCCTTGGTCGTATTGGCGCCCCAGAAGTAGACGGCGTAGCCGCTGCCGGCGGCGAGGTCGGCGAGCGCGGCCTCGCCCGCGTCGCCTTCCTCGAGCGCCGACCCCGCCCGTTCTACCCAGCTCTTCTCCAAACGCAGCCAGACCTCGTCCCCCTCACGCGCCACCTCGGCGACATCGGGGTCGGCGGCGATCCGCTCGAGCGCGGCCAGCGCCTCGGCGTCCTCCTGCCAGCCCTTCACCCGCGGGACCAGCATCAGGTCGTAGCGCTCGTCCGGGCGGTAGGGAGCGCGCGGTGCCCAACGCAGCCTGCCCTCGCCTTGGACGGCGCTGTCGTCGAGATGATCGAAGAGATTCGCTGCCATAGCCCCCGTCGCCCGGTCGCTGGTTTACGGAATGCACCAGCCGGGGCTCGAACCCGGATCTACGGCTTACAACGCCGTCCCTTTAACCGATTAAGGCACTGGTGCGGGCTATGGAATCGACTGCCCAGTAACCCTTGAGTAGTCGAATCGGCGGCAGCATAACACCAGTTCTCGTTAATGGTCAAACTATTCGATTAATCGGCTGGTAGCAAGGCCTTTCTACGCCCTCCCTGCCTCGAGCAAACGGCTGAGGAAGCGCTGGGTCTCGGCGCCGCGCGGTCGGCTCAGCACCTGCTCCGGCGTGCCCAGCTCGGCGATCCGGCCCTCGTGCAGGAAGGCGACCTGATCGGCGACCTCGCGGGCGAAGCTCATCTCATGGGTGGCGATCAGCATCGTCATCCCCTCGCGCTTGAGGTCGCGGACGGCGGCCAGCACCTCCCCCACCAGCTCCGGGTCGAGGGCGCTGGTCACCTCGTCGAGCAGCAGCGCTCGCGGCCGTCCGGCGAAGGCGCGGGCAATCGCGACGCGCTGCTGCTGGCCGCCGGACAGCCCGTCCGGGCGGTCGTCCTCGCGACCCTCGAGGCCGAAGCGGCGCAGCAATTCTCGGCCGCGTTCCTCGGCATCGCGGCGGCCGATCCCATGAGCACGGGTCTCGCCGAGGACGACGTTCTCCAGCGCCGTCAGGTGTGGAAAGAGGTTGTAGGCCTGGAAGACGAGGCCGAGCCGGCGACGCACCGAGACCGCCGAGACTGCCGGGTCGGTGATCACCTCGCCGTCGAGCAGGACGTCGCCGTCGTCGATCTCCTCGAGCAGATCTATGCAGCGCAGCAGCGTCGACTTGCCGGAGCCGGAGGCACCGATCAGGGCGATCGCCTCGTGCTCGCGGACGCTGAGGTCGATCCCGCGCAGAACCTGGCGCTCGCCGAAGGCCTTGGTGACGCCGCGGACCTCGAGGACCGGTGCCCCGGCCGCGAGCGCCTCGCCGTCGCTCACCGCACCACCCCCTCCGGCCCGCCGATCCGGTCGACCACTCGGGCCAGCGGCACGGTCACCATCAGGTAAAGCACCGCCGCGGCGATCAGCGGCGTGAAGTTGAAGGTCTTGTACTGGACGATCTGGGCGATCCGGAAGGCCTCCAGCGGGCCGAGGATCGAGATCAGCGCCACTTCCTTCTGCAGGGCGACGAAGTCGTTCAGGAGCGGCGCCGAGATCCGCCGCAACGCCTGCGGCAGGATCACGTGGCGGAGCGCCTGGGCCTCGGTGAGGCCGATCGCCAGGGCGGCGTCGCGCTGGCCACGGTGGATCGAGCGGATCCCGCCGCGGTAGACCTCGGCCACATAGGCGCTATAGGCGAGGGTGAGGGCGATCGCGCCGAGCACGACCGGATCGGTCGGCAAACCCTCCAACTGCAATGCCGGCACCCCGAAGCCGATCAAGGCAATCAGCAGAATCGAGGGGACGCCGCGGAAGAGATCGATGAACGCGATCGCCAGCAGCCGCAACGGGAACAGCGCCGGGTTGCGGCTGATCTTCAGCAGGGACAGCGCCAGACCGATCGCCAGCACCGCCGCCTCGATGATCACGAACAGCTTGACGTCGAGCCAGAAGCCTTCCAGCACTTCCGGGAAGGAGTCCTTGAAGATCGTCCAGGAGAAGAAGGTTTCGCGCACCACCGGCCAGCCGGGGCTGGTGAGGACGAGTGCCGCGAGACCACCGAGGACGAGCAGCGAGGAGGTCGCCGCGATCGCCAAGCCGCGGCGCGCCTTGCGCCGCTTGGCCGCCTCCCGTTCGAGGCGGCGATCGCTGATCACGGCGGTATCCGACACCGGCGCGGATTCTGACCCCGGCCGGGGACGGCGCTTCGAGGTGACGTTGCTCTGGGTCCGTGAGACCATCTGGACGATGTCCCGCCGCGGTCAGGTCCTCGACAACCCCGTCACCGGCGAGCGCGTGGTGATGCTCACCGATCCCGAGGACCATCCCGAAGGCGTCCTCGTCGCCCACCTCTTCGTCGAGCCGGGCGGACGCGTCGCGACGCCGCACCTCCACCCCACCCTGCGCGAGCGGTTCCACGTCCTCGCCGGCCGGATCGACTTCAAGATCGGCGACCAGAAGCACGAGCTCGGCCCCGGCGACGCGGCCGAAGTGCCCGCCGGTGTCGTCCACGACTGGTGGCAGGTCGGCCCCGATGTCGCGGAGGTCGTCGCCGAAGTCTCGCCCGGCGCCCGCTTTGTCGAGATGGTCGGGACGATCTTCGGCCTTGCCCGCGACGGCAAATGCGACCGCAAAGGGATACCGCGGCCCCTGCAGCTCGCGGTCACTGCCTCCGCTTACCGCGACACGATGGTGATCGCCTCGCCACCAGCCGCGGTGCAACGAGTCGTCTTCGGCATCCTGGCCCCCCTGGGACGCGCCCTCGGCCGGCAGCCGATCTACGAGCACTACCTCAGCTCAGACGTCGTGGTCGAGCCCGATCCCGCCGCTCTGGCGATGCTGGACGACGACGGCCGCCTGCGCTGGGCCGGCTGACCGGCGAGCCGAGCCCGCTGCGACTACTGCAGTTCGGGAGCGCCGGCGGCCTGGCTCATCCAACGCTGGGTGAGTTCGTCCAGCTGGCCGGAGCTGCTCAGCTCTTCGACGGCCTGGGAGACGCAGGCGGTGAGCGGCGAGTCCTTGGCGAGCAGAGCGCCCCACCTGTCGCCGCCGGGAGCCGGAAACTGACCGACCACGGTGGCGCTGGGGACCTGGGCCGCGGTGATGTACAGCGCCGTCGGCAGGTCGACGACGATCGCGTCGATCTGTTCGTTCTTCAGTGCCGTGACGACGTCGTTGGAGCTGTTGAAGACTTCCGGCCGGCTGCTCGGGTCGATCTGTTCTTCAGCCGCTTCGAGGCTGGTGGTGCCGATCTGGACGCCGAGCTTGGCGTCCTCGAGGTCGGCGAGGGACGTGGCGTTGGCGGCATCGGAGTCCTTCAGGGCGACGACCGCCTGATTGGCCGTGTAGTACGGCGAAGAGAAGTCGACCGCCTTTTCGCGAGCCGGCGTGATCGAGATCTCGTTGACGTCGAAGTCGAAGCCCTTGGGGCCGGGCGCGAACGACGAGTTGAACGGCTCCACCGTCCACTTCACCTTCGCCGCCGGGTAGCCGAGCTGCTTGGCGATCGCGTAGGCAACAGCGCTCTCGAAGCCTTCGCCGTTGGCCGGTTCGTCGTCTTCGAAGTAGGGCGGGTAGGCCGGATCGTCGGTGGCGACCGTGATCACGCCCTTGCTGTGGGTCGGCAGCTGCCCGGGCTTGCAGTCGGCAGCGCTGGCGCTGGTCGAATCGTCCGACTTGCTCTCCCCGCAGCCGGCCAGCGCGGCGAGCGCGAGCAGAGCGAGGAGGGCGATGGCGGCGAGCGGCTTCTTCATGAGTTCCCGCTTGGGAGCGCGTGATCCTAGATCATCGATGGGCGACCAAGGGTGCGCTTCCGACTTTTTACGTCTCCCGGCACGTAAGAAGTCGGGAACGTACGCCGACACACGCCGCGCGCAGCGCCTCGAGCCCCCTAAATCAGAACGGCGGCCGCATGTTGCGCGGGTCGCGCTTCGGCTCGCCCTTGTCGTGCCATAGCCAGTCCATCTGCCAGAGGAGCAGCTCCAGACCGAGGCCGATCAGGGCGCCGAGGATGACGACGAGGAATTCGGTGCTCACGACCACGCAGGATAGCCCGGGGCGGGCGACGAATCTGCAGGGACTGTGGGCCCGGAGCGCCTGACCCGAACGTTGCTGCTGCTCACCTTCGTCACCGGCATCGTCGATGCGGTCAGCTTCGTCGGGCTGGGGCAGGTCTTCGCGGCGATGCAGACCGGCAACGTGATCTTCCTCGGGCTCGGGCTCGGCGGCGCCGCCGGGGCGCCGATAGGGCTGCCGCTGCTGGCGCTGGCCGCCTTCCTGCTCGGCGGGCTCGGAGCCGTGTTGCTCTCCCCACCGGGATCGCCGCCGCCGTTGCGCCCGGCGCTCTCGATCGAGGTCCTCCTGCTCGGCGGTGCGGCGCTCTTCGCGCTGCTCGTCGACCCCGCACCGCGGGATGCCGGCGCCTACCTGCTCGTCGCCCTGCTCTCGCTGACGATGGGTCTGCGCAACTCGGTTGCCCGTCAGATCGGCGGGCCCAACCTCGCCACCACCGTCCTCAACCTGACCCTGACCGCGATGACCGCCGTCGCGCCCGGCGGCGCGGCGAGTGCCGACGACCTCGGCCAGCGCGCCGCCGCCTTCCTGGCGATCGCCGCCGGGGCAGCCACCGGCGCCCTACTGCTGCAGGCGAGCGTCGGGCTCGCGCTCCTCGCCGCCGCCCTGCTTGCTGCCGCCGCGCTCACGAACCTCAGCTCCGCCTCCGCCGAGCCGCAGCCGTCCTGACCGGCGCCGTCAGCGGCGCGGCAGGTCCCAGCCGAAGTAGACCTCGGCCTCGGCGATTTGCTCGCCGGCGAAGCGCAGCACCTCGGTGTTGCGGAAGCGGCTGCCGTCGCGCCGAGTGCCGACGTAGGTGACGACGACCTCCTCACCCGCCTCGACCAGGCGGACGAACTCGAACTCGGTGCCGTTGCCGGCGTGCGGCCAGCAGCGCTCGAAGTACCCGTCGCGGTCGAGCTCGGGGTCGGGCGGGCTGTGAAAGGAGAACTCGGGGGCGAGGAGGGCCTCGACCGCCTCACGGTCCCCGGCGGCGAAGGCGAGGTAGAGCTGGCGGCTGCGGTCGAGGTGGATCGAGTCGGTGGCCACCCGCGCCCTCAGCTGCGCTCGAGGATGACCACCGGAATCTGCCGGCTGGTCTTCTCCTGGTATTCGTCGTAGGCGGGCCACTCGGCGACCATCGTCTCCCAGAGCTTCGGCTTCTCGTCCGGCCCCGCGGTCCGGGCCTTCGCCCGGAAGCGGTCGCCTTTCACCTGGACCTCGACCTGCGGTTCCTCCGAGAGGTTGAGATACCAAGCCGGCGGCTCGTCGGTCCCGCCTTTCGAGGCGACGGCGAGATAGGAATCGCCGTCGCGGCCGTAGATCAGCGGCGTGGTTCGCGGCTCGCCGGACCGCCGGCCGGTGGTGGTGAGCAGCAGCGTCTGGGTGTCGTTCCAGTCGTGCCCCTCGGCACCGTCGGTGGCGCGATAGCGATCGACGTGTTCCTGTCCGAAGAGCACCATCAGTCGTCCCGACGCTCGGCGGCCCGCTCGCGGACCTCCGCCTTCTCCTCGAGGCTGAGCGCGCCGGGATGGCCGTTGCCGGGCCAGGGACTGAGCACCAACAGCAGGACGGCGTCGCTGCGCGCGGTGATCGTGCGCCGCTCGCCCGGCTCGAATTCGAACAGGTGCCCCGCGGCGGCGGCCCGGGAATCGCCGTCTCCCGCTGTCACCTCCACCTCTCCCTCGATCACGACCAGGCGGCCGCGCTCGTGGACCTCGTGCTCCTGCAGTTCCTCCCCGGCCGGCAAGCGCAGCGCGATCGTCCGTGCGTCCTCGGCGGAGGCGAGGATCTCCGGCCTGTGCGGCTCGGCCTCGACGGCCTTCAGGTCCCAGTTGCGCATCGACACTCTCCTTTTCGTTCGCGCCGGTCCCAACCGGCGTGAGGAGACTGTACCCCGCGCCCGGCGTTGCTATGCGGGCGTGCCGGTGCGGAGCGGCCGGCGAGCCTCGAGCGCGGCGAGGGCGAGTCGGCCGGCCTCGATCCCGCTGGCGATTGCGACCTCGGAGAGGAGCCCCGGCGCGGCGACGCAGTCGCCGGCGAGGAAGACGCCGTCGCCGCGATCGATCGCGGGACGGTCCCGCCAGCTCGAGCCCGGCATGTCGAGGGCGCCGGTCCGACCCTGCATCACCTGGCGGCGACGCCAGAGCTCGCGCTGGCGCCAGTCCGGCAGTGAGAGGTCGAGCAGGCGCTCGAGGCGCAGCGCCGCCGCCTCGGTGCTCTCCTCCGGGCGCACCGGGATCTGGGCCTGGATCAGGCTCTCGCCCGCCGGCGCCAGCGAAGGGTCGGGGGCGCTGAAGCGCTCGACCCAGCCGGCCTCGTCGAGGTCGGAGACGACGAACGGATCCCCCCGCCGCTTCTCCAGCCCGAGGTCGAGGCAGACCGCGTGGCCGCTGGGCCACTCGATCGCGGCGTCGCCGAGCAGCTCGCGCGCCTGCGGCAGTTCGGTGGCGACGACGACCGGCGGTTCCGGCAGGCGCTCGGCCCGCTGCCCGGTGACGACCTCGACGCCGAGCTCGCGGACCCGTGCCGCCAGGGCATCGACGAGGGCGCCCCAACCGCCGGTCACGTAGCGGGCGGTCGGCGGCGGCGAAAGCAGGACCCGCACCGTGTGCCCCCAGACGAAGGCGGCCGAGAGCTCACCGGGGTCGTGGTGGAAGGTGTAGACACCAGCGGCCGCGGAGAGCATCGCCGCGGTGCGCTCGTCGGTCAGCGAGGCGGCCCAGCCGCGAAAGTCACGGTCCACCGGCGCCTCGCGGCCGCGCAGCCGCAGCACCGAGGGGACCGTTCCCAGCGGTGGCGTCCGCCGCACCGAGCCCTGCCAGCGGAAGCGCAGTCCCCCCAGCGGCAGCCCGGCGCAGGGCGGCAACAGATCGCGCTCCTCGAGCCAGCGCCAGAAGAGGCCGTCCTTATAGATGACGTGGGGACCGAAGTTCGCCTTATAGGGGCCGCCGGTGCTGCGGGCGCGACCGCCGAGCTCCTCGTGGGCCTCTAAGAGCAGCACCTCGGCACCCTGCTCGGCGCAGGCGATCGCGGCGGTCAGCCCGGCGAGACCGCCGCCGACGATCGTGATTCGACTCATCGCGCTTCCGCCTCTCGTTCGCCGCTCCTCATCGCAGCAGCGACGCTACGGGAAAACTGGCCCTCTATACAGTTCCAGTTATGGCCTCTTCCAATGGTCCAGTTGGGAGCACCGAACTGCTGCTGGAGATCGACCGCGCCGGCGAGGCTCCGCTCCACGAGCAGGTCGAGCGGGCTGTCCGCGATGCCGTCCGTGGCGGTCGCCTGGCGCCAGGCACGCGGCTGCCCTCGACGCGGGCGCTGGCCGCGGAGCTCGGGGTCTCCCGCGGTGTCGTCACCGAGGCCTACGGCCAGCTCGCCGCCGAGGGCTACCTGTTGACGCGCCAGGGGGCGCCCGTACGGGTCGCGCGCGCGGTCCGGCCGCCGCGGCAGCAGCCCGCCTCCCCCTCCCTGCGGCCCGCCCACCGCTACCGCTTCGATCCCACCCTGCCCGACGTCGCCGGCTTCCCGCGCGACCACTGGCTGCGATCGCTGCGCTTCGCCTGGAGGCAGGCGCCGATCGACGCGATCGGCTACCCGGACCCGCGCGGCCTGCCGGCTCTGCGCCAGTCGCTTGCCGACTATCTGGGGCGGGCGCGAGGAGCCGCCGCCGACCCCGAGCAGATCCTCGTCTGCACCGGCTTCACGCAGGCCTTCTCGCTGCTCTGTCGCTGGCTGGCCGAGCGCGGGATCGGCGAGATCGCCCTCGAGGACCCGAGCTGGCACCGGCAGCGGCTGGTCGCCGAGCAGGCCGGACTGAGGGTGGTGCCGGTGGCGGTCGACGACGAAGGGATCGACGTCGAGGCGCTGACCGCGAGCGGCGCCAGCGCCGTCGTCGTCACCCCCGCCCACCAATTCCCGACCGGTCGCGTGCTCGGCAGCGAGCGCCGAGCGGCGCTGATCGAGTGGGCCGAGGCAGGCGAGGGGCTGATCGTCGAGGACGACTTCGACGCCGAGTACCGCTATGACCGAGCTGGGGTCGGGGCACTGCAGGGGCTGGCGCCGGAGCGCATTGCCTACATCGGCTCAGCCAGCAAGCGACTGGCGCCGGGCATCCGCCTCGGCTGGGCGCTGCTGCCCTCCTGGCTGGCCTGGCAGCTGACCCCCGCCAAGCAGCTGGCCGACGCGGGCAGCGAGGTCGTCGGCCAGTTGGCACTGCACGACTTCATCGAGCGCGGTGAGCTCGACCGCCACATCCGCCGTACCCGGTTGCGCTACCAGCGGCGCCGCGAGGCGCTGCTGAGGGCCCTGGCTCGCTGGCTGCCCGGTGCCGAGGTGGGCGACGGCGCCGCCGGGCTGTTCGAGCTGGTGCGACTGCCGGCCGGGACCGACGAGTCGGCGCTGGCATCTCGCGCCGCCGCCCTCGGTGTCGGCGTCGAGACGTTGGGGCTGCACCGCTTCGCGGCCAGCGGCGATCCTGGCCTGGTGCTTGGCTTCGGCTGCCTGCCCGAGCCGGCGATCGAACGCGGCGTCCGCCTGCTCGGCCAGGCCGTCGCGGAGAGCTGATCCACCCCTTTCAGATTCCAGCCAATCTCCTCACTCGAGCCCGGCCGCCCGCAGGTAGGCAGCGATCAGCGGGTGCGGTGATCCCGGCGAGGAGGTCATCTGGGGGACGAACAGGGTCGCCACGTAGAAGCGGTGGCCGGGCAGCTCGAGGACACGCGCTTCGCCGTCCTGATCGACGCCGACCACCCGCAGCCCACCCTCGTCGAGCTGCCGCTGATGGTCGGGGTTGAGGCCGAAGTCGCAGTAGTACCGCTCGCGCGCCTCGGTCGCCCCGTAGGAGCGGGCGGCGAGGGAGCCGGCAGTGAGCTCGACGCTCATCGTCTTGCCGGCCAGCGAGCAGGCCAGCTCGCTGACGAACAGGTTCGATGCGTAAGGGTCGTACTCGGCGTGCTGGGCGTCGGCGAAGCCGAGGACGTTGCGGGCGTACTCGATCACCACGTGCTGGAAGCCACCGCAGGTCCCCAGCAGCGACACCTCTTGCTCGCGGGCGAACCGCACCCCGCGCAAGGCCCCGTCGAGGCTTCGGTAAGGGCTGCCGGGGGCGCACCAGAGACCGTCCTCGACCAGCACCGCTTCCAAGTCGGCGTCGAGCAGCGACTCGGTCGCGTGCCAGCGAACCTCGACCGAGATGCCGAGCGCGGCGGCCGCGTGCGCGAGCGCGGCGTTCGTCGCCGCATGGGGCGGGAAATCCGGATCGAGGTCGCCGATCACCCCCACCGAGATGGTCCGCTTCATGGCGCGATCGTAGCCTTGACTTCCGCCGTGGCGAGCGGGAGATTCGTCTGATCCGAGGAGCGTGCACGCGCGTGTGTACGGCTCGGCGACAAACGCGCCGCCGTCCCTCGGGCGGCGCCAGAGATGGATGGAGACTGTGATGAGCGTTGACCCGAGCAGCGAAGGCACGGCCGGCTCCCCGCCCGTGCGGGCGGGCGAGATGAAACTGGAGGTGGTCGTCGTGCCGGTCTCCGACGTCGACCGCGCCAAGCAGTTCTACGAGGGGTTGGGCTGGCGACTCGATGCCGACCTCTCCCCCGAAGAGGGCTACCGGGTCGTGCAGGTGACGCCGCCGGGCTCGGCCTGCTCGGTGATCTTCGGCGAAGGCCTGACCGCGGCCGCGCCCGGCTCCTACGAGGGCCTGCAGCTCTCGGTCTACGACATCGACGCCGCCCGAGCCGACCTGGTCGCACGCGGCGTCGAGGTCAGCGAGCCGTTCCATGACGTCAGCGGGATCTTCCACCACGCCGGCGAGCGGGGACGGGTCGACGGCGCGGCTCCGGACCGGGCCGACTACGGCTCGTTTGTCACCTTCAGCGATCCCGACGGCAACGGCTGGGTGCTGCAGGAGATCAAGACCCGACTGCCGGGCCGCTGAGAGGGGGTGAGAACGATGGCGACGAGCTACAAATCCGTCGAGGACCTCGCCGAGGCGCTGCGGCGGGCGGCCGCGGCGCACGGCGAGCACGAGCAGCGAACCGGCGAAGAGGACGCCAACTGGCCGGACTGGTATGCCCTTTACATGGTGCGCGAGCGCGCCGGCGAGGAGCTGCCCAAATGAGCGAGTACGACGCGATCGTGCTCGGCGGCGGCTCGCCCGGCGAGCACTGCGCCGGCGCCCTCGCCGAGGGCGGCCTGCGGGTTGCCCTGGTCGAGCGCGAGCTGGTCGGCGGCGAGTGCTCCTACTGGGCCTGCATTCCCTCGAAGACGCTGCTGCGGCCCGGCGAGGCGGTGCACGATGCCCGCGAGGCAGCCGCCAGCGCCGAGGTCGACGTCGCGGCGGCGCTGGCCTGGCGGGACTTCATGGTCTCCGAGTACTCCGACGCCGGCCAGGAGCGCTGGCTCGCCGACAACGGCATCGACCTGCTGCGCGGCAGCGGGCGGCTGGCCGGACCGGGTGCGGTCGAGGTCGACGGGGTGCGCCACACCGCCGACCACGTCGTCCTCGCCAACGGCGCCGACCCGATCGTGCCGCCGGTCCCCGGCCTGCGGGAGCTGGAGGGCATCTGGACCAACCGCGAGGTGACCGGCATGAAGGCGGTACCGCGGCGGCTGCTGATCCTCGGCGGCGGGCCGGTCGGCGTCGAGATGGCGCAGGCGGTACGGCGCCTCGGCGGCGAGGTCGTCCTCATCGACGGCGGCGAGCACCTGCTGGCGCGCGAGCCGGCGCCGCTCGGCGAGGCGCTCGGCGAGGTGCTGCGCCGGGAAGGCATCGAGCTCGCCCTCGGCGCCCACGCGAACGATGCCCGCAAGGACGGCGAGGACTTCGTCCTCACCGTCGGCGACGAGGAGCTGCGCGGCGATCGCCTGCTCGTCGCCACCGGCCGTCGGCCCCGTACCGAGGGGATCGGCCTGGAGACTGTCGGCGTCGAGGCCGACGGCAAAGGCGTCCCGGTCGACGCGCACCTGCGCGTCGCCGAGGGCCTCTGGGCGATCGGCGACGTCAACGGCATCTGGCCGCTCACCCACGTCGGCAAGTACGAGGGCGACGTGGTCGCCGCCAACATCCTCGGCGAACCGCGCGAGGCCAACTACGAGGCGGTGCCGCGGGTCGTCTACACCGACCCCCAGGCAGCGGCGGTCGGCGCCCTCGAGGCCAGCTTTAACGCCACCGTCCCGATCGCGGAGGTGGCGAAGACGGCGACCTACACCCGCGCCTACGCCGAGTCCAACGGCTTCCTCACCCTGCTCAGCGACGGCGAGCGCCTCACCGGCGCCTACGCGCTCGGCCCAGAGGCGGGCGAGTGGATGCAGCAGGCGACCCTGGCGATCCGGGCACGGGTCCCGCTCGACGTCCTCCGCGACACCATCCAGCCGTTCCCGACCTTCTCGGAGATCTACGTCGCGGCGCTGAAAGCACTCCGCGGCCAGATCGCCTAGCACCGACCGGCAGCTGCCTATTCCAGCTGGAAGATGAAGTCCAAGACCGTGCCCGCCTTGTTCCGGTACTTCAGTTCCATCGTGCCACTGGCCCCGGCGAAGCTGCCGGTGCCGCCGGTGATCGCCAGCACCGAGTCGCCGGTGTCGAGGAACGGTCCCTGGACGCTGATCGAGCCGCCCTGCAGGTAGTTGGTCCAGGCGCATTCCCAGGACTTGCCGACGACGATGCGGACGCAGTAGCCGGCGTCGCGGCCGACCTGCTTCTTGTTCGCTTCGTCGTAGAGCTTGTTGTGCCAGGTGAGCACGTTGCCGGGCTTGTCCTGCTTCGATCCGTTGGTCACCGCGTCGGTGGTCGCCCGCTCGACGACGTGGACCGTCTGGGTGGGTGCCGCCGCGGCGGGAACAGCGAGGCCGGTCAACGACACGGCGGCCAGGATGAGCACGGATCGAAGTCGATTGCCGGGCATGGAGCTTCCCCGACCGTAGACCGCGCAGCCTTGTCTGCGCAATCGCCGCGGCGATGAAAGGCGCGCCCGGCGCGGGCCATCATGGCCAACGCCGGGCGGGCCGAACCGTCAGCAGGTGACGCTTTTCGAGTTCTCCGGCAGTTTCGGCAGGAAGCCACCAAGCACCAGGTTGAGCGCGCCGGTGAGTTCGCTGACGCCGCCGATCAGCTGGTTCGAATGGGTGATGACTTCGTTGAGGCCGCTGCAGTGGTCCGCGACCTTGCTGCCGAGAGCGGTGACGGAGGTGGTGACGTCGCCGACTTTTTTGCCCGCGTCGGTGGCCGCCGCTTCGGCGATCTCAGCCGCGTCTTCGGCCGCCTGAGCCGCGGCCTGCGCCGCCTCGGCCGTGGTCTGCGCCGTCTGCGCGGTGGTCTGAGCGGTTTGGGCGGCCGTCTGCGCCGTCTGGGCGGTCGTCTGGATGCCGCTCAGCGAGCCTTCGAGATCGGTTACCGACTGCACCGTGTCGGTCACGGTCGCGCCGAGGCTGCTGACTGTGCTCTGGACGTCGCTCACCGAGCTTTCCACGTCGGCCAGGCCATTGGCCGTCCCGGAGACATCGTTCTCGAGGCTGTCGAGTTCGCTGCCCAGGTCGGCGACCTTGGCGGTCAGTTTTTCGATCTGCTGGGTCTGACCGGCGATCGTTTCTTTCAAACCTGCTTCGACCGTAGTGGTCAGGCCCTTTTCGCCCTGCGGCCCCTGCTCACCGGTCGCGCCGGCGGGTCCCTGCGGGCCCTCTGCCCCCTGCGGACCCTCAGGCCCCTGCAGGCTCCCCAGCGTCGACTTCGAGAGCTTCGCCGGCGTCACGGCGCCGTTGCGGATCTGAGCAGTGTCGACGCTGTTCCGCGGCAGGCTGGTGGCGGCGTAGGTCACTCCTCCCAAGGCGAAGAACAGGGCAAGCGTGGCGACCACGCTCGAGTAGCTGGGTCGGGGCAGGTGGCGCATCGAGAAACTCCTCCATCAGTGGGCTGGACGAGGATTGATCGACCGATCGCATCGCTGCCTTGAGTTGCCCGCGCGGTGTGGCTGGACGCTTGGGGGCGCGGAGAATCGGGTCGATAGGCTCCGCTCGATGGCGCGGAGGCTGGTGGGCGCACTTTTGCTGGCGACTTTTCTGTTGATCGCGAGCGCGGGCGCGGTCGCGGCGGCGTCGCCGCCCGGACCCCGCTTGGCCGTAGTCAGCATGCGGGACCCCGAATGGACCCAGCTCTTCACCGTCGATCCACAGGGCGGCGCTCGCGAGTCGCTCTATGCCCTCAGCGCTTCGAAGGCGCCGCGGGCGGTGTATCCGTATTCGGCCCCCTCCTGGTCACCCGACGGCAAGCGGATCGCCTTCACCACGTTGAACGAACAGCTCCCCGAGTTCGGTAGCACCGGAACGAGCCTGGCCTCGATCTCCGTCGAGGGAGGAGCGGTGAAGCCGATTCCCGGTACGAGGAATGGATTCGACCCGGTGTTCTCGCCCGATGGGCGCACGATCGCCTTCGCAAGGCAGGTGGAACGAGACGGCCGGTCCGAAGGCGAAGACGACTTCGAGAGCGTCGCGATCTGGGTCGCCGATCTGCCGACCGGAAAGTCGCAGCCGCTGACGAGCTGGCGCGACGACGTCTTCCAGTTCCCCGCCTCGTTCTCCCCGGACGGCTCGCGCCTGGCGATCAGCCGGAGAGTCGGCAACAGGCCCCCCGAAGCCGTCGAGATCGGACTCGACGGCAAGCCGATCAGGGTCCTGACCCGGAACGCCTACGAACCCATCTACTCGCCCGACGGCCGATCGATCGCCTTCCTCCGCGGCCCGCGCAAAGAAGTCACCCGCCACTTCCCGCCGAGCGGACGGCTTCGCCTGGCGGCGCGGATGACCGACATCTTCGTGATGAACGCCGCCGGGGGCGACGTGCGGCGGGTGACCCATACGAAGAGAGCCGTCGAGGAGGCTCCGCGCTGGGACCCGTCAGGACTGCGCCTCGCCTACACGGACTGGCGACCCTTCGACTACGGCAAGGAGTCCGCCGAAGTCCAGGAAATGGTTGGGTTCGAATTCAGCAAGAGCATCCGGGCGATCAACGCCAACGGCACCTGCCCGACGACGATCCTCTCCGGGCTGGAGTCGATCCATTTCGCCGCGGTCTGGCAACCCGGCCCCCGCGCGCCAACGCCCGCGACCTGCTGATTCCAGCCCCCACGCAGAGGCCACACTCGAATATCGCCCTAACTGGACGGTATTTGAACGGCGTCAAGATGCTGGCCGACGCCCCGATTACCCGTCGCCCTCGCGAACCCTGAACCCGATGGGGCGCTTCGTTCTGGGCGGCGGCGCGATCAGCTGCCGTAGCGCCGCGAAGATCTGGCGAAGCTGCTCGTCGTGCTCGCTCAGACGTGCCCCGATCTCCAGTTCCATCTGGTCAAGCCGCTTCTGGAGCTCTTGGAATGAGCCAGCGGCGCGGCGCAGCTCCACGAACGCACGCATGATCTCGATGTTCACCGCGATGGCCCGATCGCTGCGAAGAACCCCGGAGAGCATCGCTACTCCCTGCTCCGTGAAAACGTATGGCGCATAGCGGCGACCACCGTGGCCATCGCTTGAGGTTGCAATTTGTGACCTCAAAACCTCGGCCTCGGCGCTGGTCAGCTGGAACATGAAGTCTCCGGGAAAGCGCTTCAGGTTTCGTTTGACCTACTGGATCAGGCGCTTGGTCTCAACGCCATAGAGGTCCGCCAGGTCTTCGTCGAGCATCACCTGGCGCCCGCGGATGAGGAAGATCCGCTTCTCGATCGTCGGCGCGGGGACGACCTGCAACCCTGCGTTCTCCCCCGCCAAATCCGCCATACCTGCATGATGGCAAACACGCCGGAACCTATTGTCTGCATCGGGGAGACAGGATTTGAACCTGCGACCGCTCGGCCCCCAGCCGAGTGCGCTACCAGACTGCGCCACTCCCCGTGGGGGTTTGCATTCTGACGGATTGGCCAGCGGGCGGCTACGCTGCCCCTACGCGGCGGTAGCTCAATGGTAGAGCCCTAGCCTTCCAAGCTAGTTATGCGAGTTCGATTCTCGTTCGCCGCTTCTCTGGGCTTCAAGCCCCTGGCCCAGGCCGCCGATACCTGCGTCGATGTCTTCTCTGGAGACTCGCCTGCTCGGGGTCCTCGCCCTGCTGGTGGCCGCCGCGCTTGTCGCGGCGATGCTGGTTCATGGCCGCTCCGCCAGCTCGGGCGAAGCGGGAGAAGGGCCGGAGCGGGCGACCAAGGCCGTCGCCGGGCAGGTCGACTGGCCGCAGTTCGGGCGGGTACCGGAGCGGACGCACTACCTGCCGGCTGAAGCGAAGCTGCTCGATCCACCGCTGAGGCAGCTCTGGACGGTCAACACGCACGCGCTGATCGAGTTCCCGCCGGCGGTTCACGCCGGCGTCGCCTACGTGATCAACAAGTACGGGAACGGCAAAGCCGTGCGCCTGAGCAACCGCAAGGTGCTCTGGGAACTGAACATCCGGCCGAGCGACTCAGGCAAGCCGAACTTCGTCACTGCGCCCGTCTATTACGAAGGCAAGATCTACGGGGCGTTCCTCGACGGGCACCTCGCCGCCGGGGTCGCCAAGAACGGCCACAAGGCCTGGGTCAAGGATCTCCACGCCCACCTCGAATCCTCGCCGCTGGCGGTCAACGGCTCGCTCTATCTGGGGACCGACACCCACGAGGTCGTGGCGCTGCGGGCCAGCGACGGCAAGCGGCGCTGGACCTTCCACTCCCCCGCCGCGATCAAAGCCAGCCCCAGCTACCACGACGGTCGCATCTTCGTCGCCGACTACGAGAGCGGCATGTTCGCCCTCGACCCGGCCAGCGGCAAGCTCGACTGGCGCACGAACACCAGCCAGGTGGCGCCGTTCGGCGAGGGCGGCTTCTTCTCCTCCCCCGCCGTCGCCTACGGACGCGTCTACGCCGCCCGCGACGACGGCGTCGTCTACGCCTTCGACGAAGAGACCGGCAAGGTCGACTGGGCCTTCCCGACCGGCGGAGCCGTCTACGGCTCGCCGGCGATCGCCGCCGTGCCCGGGACGCCGCCGACCGTCTACATCGGCTCCGAAGACGGCCGCTTCTACGCGCTCGACGCCGCCACCGGCAAGCCGCGCTGGAGCCATGACGTCGGCGGTCCGATCCCCGGCACCGCGACCGTGATCGACCACACCGTCTACACCTCCAGCTTCAAGACCAACGAGACGACCGGCTTCGACACCGTCACCCACAAGCCGGTCTTCCACATCGAGCAGGCCGGCTACACGCCGATGGTCTCCGACGGCAAACGCCTCTACCTGGTCGGCTACTACGTGCTGGTCGGACTCGAGCCGGCCCACCGGCAGGTCGATTCAAACCACCCCCGCCACTCGCAAGCCGAATAGGCTGCGGGCGCACAGCCCACCGGCAAAGTCCGTCGTCGCGCCGATCACGACCTAGCTGGGGAGAGTACGCATGAAGATCCGGAGTGCCTCGTCTCGTCGTCCGCTCGCAACCCTGGTCGCCGTTGCCGCCTGCGCCCTGCTCGCACTGGGCCTGTCGGTCGGCATCGCCGCCGGCAAGGGCAATAGCTGCGCGCCGGGCGCCGAGGCGTCCGGCTGCAAGCTCCCTGACGGCGCCCGCTTCTACAAGAAGTTCAAGGCGAGCTCGATCACGGTTCAGGTCAGCGGCAAAGGATTCTCGTTCAGCACCTACGGCGCACCGATCAAGTGCACGAAGTACGCCCCGATGCTCGGTGACGAAGCGTACGTCGCGATCAACCTCAGCGGCTCCCCAACCCCCAAGGTCGGCAAGAGCTACACGCTGAAGAAAACCGAGACCCAGCGTGGCGAAGAAGGCGAAGGCACCTCGACCACGACGACCGAAGTGACCCTCACCTTCAAGTCGGCGAAGCAGGTCACGGTGAAACTGCACCAGCTGTCGGAAACCGACGGCGAGATCGGCTGCGATGGCGGTGCCACCTGGACCGCGAATCGCCAGAGCTAGAGGGATCCTTCGAAGCGGACGCCACCTTGGCGGCGGGCCCAACATAGGCAGGCACCGGCTCGACTACCCGTCCCGTCCGCTGATGATCGGGCTCGAGCCGAGGAGCAGGTGATCGGACCCGGCTAGGCTGCCTCGCGATGGGCGCGTTCCGCTACGAGGGCCACCGGATCGAGTACGACAGCTACGGCGAGGGCGATCGCACGATCGTGCTCGTCCACGGGCTGCTGATGAATCGCCGCATGTATGAGCGGCTGGGACCGGCGCTGGCGGACCACGGCATCCGCGCCGTCTGCGTCGACCTGCTGGGCCATGGCCGCTCCGACCGGCCCGAGGATCTGCGCCTCTACTCGGCGCCGCTCTTCGCCCGCCAGGTCGGGGCACTGATCGAACACCTCGGCCTCGACGCCGCCGTCGTCGGCGGCACCTCGCTCGGCGCCAACGTGTCGTTGGAGCTGGCGGTCAGCCAGCCGGAGCGACTGAAAGGGCTCTTCCTGGAGATGCCGGTGCTCGACCACGCCCTCAGCGCGGTCGCCGCCGCCTTCACCCCGGTGATGATGGCGTTGCGCTTCGGCCGTCCCTTCTTCGAGGTCGCCTCGCGGGCCACCTCCACCCTGCCCCGCACCAACTTCCTCGTCGACATCGGCCTCGACTTCGTGCGGCAGCGACCCGGACCTTCGCTGGCCGTGCTCGAGGGCCTGCTGCTCGGCGAGACCGCGCCGCACCGTGAGAAACGCCTGCAGATCGAGCAGCCGGCGCTGGTCGTCGGCCATCCGCGCGACCCGGTCCATCCCTTCAGCGACGCCGGCATGCTGCTCGAAGAGCTGCCCAACGCGCGCCTGGTCGAAGCCGACTCGCTGATCGAGTGGCGGCTGACGCCGAAGCGCCTCGACGCCGAGTTGGCCGCCTTCGTGGGAGAAGCGTGGAGCCGGTAGGCCCGACCACCCGCGTCCTCTCGCCGGGTCAGCTGCAGACGCTCGGCAACCACGGCGAAGAACGGACCGCGCTCGCCGGCGAGACGCTGTTCGAGATCGGCGACGAGAGCTACCCGTTCATCGCCATCCTCGAGGGCGAGGCGGCGGTGCTCGACGGTGCGGGCCGCGAGATCGTCCGCCACGGCGCGTCCGGCTTCCTCGGCGAGATGAACCTGCTCTCCGGCCAGACCGTCTTCCTGACCGCCGTCGTCACCGAGCCGATGCGCTACATCGCCGTCGACCGCCAGGTCCTGCGCGGCCTCCTCTTCGAGGATCCCGAGCTCTCCGACCTGCTGCTCTCCGCCTTCGTCCAGCGCCGCGAGATGCTGCAGCAGCGGCAGGGGATCGGGGTCGGGATCGTCGGCCCGCGCGAGTCGACGGCGACGCGGGCGCTGCTCGACTTCGTGCGGCGGATGAAACTGCCGAGCAGCTGGCGCGACCCCGCCGAGGACCTCGAGGCGGCGGCGCTGATCGAGGAGCTGGATCCCGAGGAGCTCCCGCTGGTGCGGTTGCCCGGCGGGACCGAGCTGCGCAACCCCGGCCACGGCGAGCTCTCGCGGGCGCTCGGCATCGGGCTGGAACTGCAGGCGCGCGAGGAGGTCGACCTGCTCGTCCTCGGCGGCGGCCCGGCCGGGCTCGGGGCCGCCGTCTACGGGGCCTCGGAGGGACTGGAGACGCTGGTCATCGAGGGAACCGTGCTGGGTGGCCAGGCGGGCACCTCGCGGCGGATCGAGAACTACCTCGGCTTCCCGGCCGGGATCAGCGGCACCGAGCTGATCAGCCGGGCGATCACCCAGGCCCGCAAGTTCAGCGCCCGCACCGCCACTCCCTACCGAGCCGAAGCTCTCGAGCCCGGCGAGGAGCGCCACCTGGTCCGACTTGAGGAGGGTCACGAGATCTCCGCCCGCGCCGTCCTCCTCGCCACCGGCGCCGAATACCGGCGCCTGCCGGTCGAGGGACTCGAGGAGTACGAGGGGTTGAGCGTCTTCTACGCTGCCGGCCCGCCGGAGGGCCAGCTCTGCGGCGGCCAGCGGGTTGCCGTGGTCGGCGGCGGGAACTCCGCCGCCCAAGCCGCCGTCTGGCTAGCCCGTGGGGGCGCCCTCGTCACCCTGCTGCACCGCCGTGCCGACCTCGCCGAGACGATGTCCAACTACCTGATCGAGGAGCTCGAGCGCTACGGCGTCGCCGTCCGCGACCGCAGCGAAATCGCCGCGCTGCGAGGAGCCGAGGGTCGCCTCGAAGGCGTGACGTTGACCGACGGCACCGAGCTGCCGTTCTCGTTCCTGTTCCTCTTCCTCGGCGCCTCGCCCTGCACCGGCTGGCTCGGCGACTCGGTCGCCCGCGACGCCAAGGGTTTCGTCCTCACCGGCGATGAAGCCGGCGCCGACGGGCTCCTGGAGACGAGCGTGCCGGGCATCTACGCCGCCGGTGACGTCCGCGCCGGCTCGATCAAGCGCTGCGCCACCGCGGTCGGCGAGGGCGCGGCGGTGGTCCGCTTCGTCCACGAGCGGCTCGCCACGGCGACGGGCTGAGGCGACCGGCCGCCCAACAGGCGCCGATCAGCCGCGCGGCCGGTAGTGCAGATGCAGCGCGCCGCTCTCGAAGCGGCGCTGATCACGCAGCTCCAGGTTGAGCCGCCTCTCGACCGGCAGCGCCGGCTTGCCAGCGCCAACTACGACCGGGTGAAGGAAGAGGTTGATCTCGTCGACCAGGCCCGCAGCCAACGCCACGCCTGCCAGCTCAGCACCGCCGATGGCGAGGTCGCGCTCCACGTTCGCCTTCAGCGCCCGCACCGCCTCGGTCTCGAACTCGGGCTCGATCCGGGTCCGCGCCGTCTCCGCCGACTCCAGAGTGCGCGAGTAGACGACCTTGTCGGCAGCACGCCAGATCGTCGCGTAGTCGGCGGAGATGGGCGAGTCGTCGGGCCCGTCGCCGTTCTGCTCCCAGTAGCGCATCGTCTCGTACATGCGGCGGCCATACAGGTGGGTGCCGATCGCCCGCTCCTGGTCGTTGACGTAGGCGTGCAGCTCGGCGTCCGGAGCCGCCCAATCGAACTTGCCCTCGGCGTCCTCGACGTAACCGTCGAGCGAGGCGATCGCGGAATAGATCAGGCGTGCCATCGCCGCCCCGACCTCAGCTGACGACCCAGTCGCGGGCGGCCTCGAGCTGATCGAGGCCGAAGGTGCGCACCTCGCCCGGCGCCATCCAGGCGAAGACGCGCATCGCTTTCGCCACCCACTCGACGTCGGTGACCAGCGCGAAGCGCTTCCATGCCTCGTGGTCCCGCACCCAGGTCCGCAGTCCCGTCTTCATGTCCTCGAGCCAGGCGCCCGCCTCGACCCCGTCGAACTCGGTGAGGACGAAGACCAGACGCAGCTCACCTGAATCGACGCCCTCGCGCAGCGCCGGCTCGAGGACCTCGACGTAGTCCTGCTTGCTCAGCTTGCCGGTCGCCCGCAGCTCGATGGTGCCGGAGGGCGCGGACTCGACTCGCTCGATCATGCTTCCACCTCTGTGCGTCGTGCTCGATGCAGGGACGTTCGAGAGACGGGGCAGCCAGGACTCGAACCTGGAATCGCCGGTTTTGGAGACCGGTGCCTTAGCCAGTTGGGCCACTGCCCCAGGGGGCGGATCGTAACGCTCCCGGCCCCACCGGTCGGCCGCGGCAGTGCAAGCCAATAATCAGCAGTTTGCTGCTTGATCAGCTAGCGTGACGGCGGTTGCGGGGAGCACGGCGTCGCCAGGGGTGGCCACGCCGATCGGGGCGGAAGTGCGGATGCACGTCGGGGGACGCTCCCGCACTCCGCCCCGCTCCCCGCAGCGCCTGCATTCCCAAGCTGTTCGCGACCACCTGTTACACGTTATAACGTGTATCGAAGTAGTCAGCGGCTCCTGCCCCAAAACTTCCCCCCCGACGCGGGCAGGAGCCGCGCCCTACTGCTCGAGCGGACCGTGGCGCCGCTCGATCCGGGCCGCCAGGTCACTCAGCTCGACGTCGAGGCCTTCGACTAAGCGGATCAGCGTCGCGAAGGTGGGATTGGAGAGACCGCGCTCCAGCTCGCTGATTCGCTGGAACGGCATCTCCAGCCGCTCCGCCAGCTGCTCATGGGTCAGAGCCGCCTCCTCGCGCAGCTCTTCGATCGCTTCACCGAGGGCTCGGTGGATGGGCGATCGGGGTGTGCTCCGGCGTCGGGGAGGCATGGCATAAGCAGCCTTCCCGGGGAGGAACAGCGTTGTTAACCGTTATAGCGTGAAACAGCGCTGCAGCCCAAATTTCCGAGTCAAAGATGCGGGCGGAGGGACTTGAACCCCCACGGGCCGAAGCCCACCAGGACCTAAACCTGACGCGTCTGCCAATTCCGCCACGCCCGCGTGGCACCCTCGAAGGGGCTTAACGCGGCGCAAATGCCGCCGCGTCGTCGCTTGATTCTATGATCGTGCCGTGGCGGTAGGAGAGGTCAGGCCCGGCTACGAACTGTGGCGGCCGAATCGGGAGAAAGCTGGGTCGGTGACGACCAAGTTCGTGATCGCCCTTTTGCTGGCGGCGACGGCCGTCTTGGCGGCGCTGATCACGATCGGCGGCTGGACCGTTCTCAAGGGCGGCGGCGGCATGGGAATCGTCTGCGCGATCTACGCGATCCTCTACGCCTTCTTCGCCTTCCTCGTCGCCCGCTGGAACCGCGGCATCCTCCCGGTGGCCGCGGCGCTCTCGACGATCCTGGCGATTCTCTGCGCGGTCGGCGCCGACAGCTGGTTCGCTCGCGATAAGGCCGGCTTCGAACAGCCGCTCTTCAATTCTTCGCTCGTCGGCACCCTGGTCGTGATCCTCGGCCTGCTGCAGATCGTCGTCGTGATCGCCGCCTTCTACGGCTTCAGCCAGAACTGGCACGTCGAGGAGGAGCGCCCGATCGGCTCGGGCGAGGACTACGGCGCCGGCGCCGCGCCACTCCCCGCGTAGACGCGTCTGCACCAGCACGTCTCAGGGACGTGTAGAAGCAGACGCGTCGCATACCGGAGGTGGGACTCGAACCCACAAGCCCGTAAGGGCAATCGATTTTGAGTCGATCGCGTATGCCAATTCCGCCACTCCGGCGCAGCGAGAACGATAGAGGCGACCGGCTCGACCGGGCACGAGCGTCACTGGCTCGCCGGCCAGTTGACGATTAGACTGCCGCGCGGTGCGGGTCCACCATCTCAACTGCGGGAGCTTCTGCCCTCACGGCGCGCGCTTCGTCGAAGGCCGCGGCGGCGTGCTCGAGAAGGCCCACATCGTCTGCCACTGCCTGGCGATCGAGGGGAGCGATGGGCTAGTCCTCGTCGACACCGGCTTCGGGACCGACGACGCCCGCAACCCCAAGCAGCTCGGCCAGCCCTTCCGGGCGATGATGGCGCCGCGGGTGAGCCTCGCCGAGACGGCCCTACAGCAGCTGCAGGGCCTCGGCTTCGGCGCCGCCGACGTCAAGCACATCGTCACCACCCACCTCGATCTCGACCACACTGGGGGTCTCCCCGACTTCCCGCAGGCCGAGGTGCACGTCCTCGCCACCGAGCTGGAGGCAGCGCTCAACCCGAAGCTGAACGAGCGCGCCCGCTACGTCGCCAACCACTGGCGCCACTCCCCGCGCTGGGTCGAGCACCGTGCCGAGGAGGGCGGCGACTCGTGGTTCGGCTTCGAGAGCGTGCGGATCGTGCCCGGCTTCGATACCGAGGTCCTGCTGGTTCCACTGGCGGGTCACTCACGCGGCCACACCGGCGTCGCCGTCCGCAACGGCGAGGGCTGGCTGCTGCACTGCGGCGACTCCTACTTCAACCACGGGCAAGTCGAGACGCCATCCAGCTGCCCAGCGATCCTCAGCTTCTACCAGCGCATCCTCGCCGCCGACAACGCCGCCCGCGTCGCCAACACCGAGCGACTGCGCGAGCTGGGCGCCACGCACAGCGCCGAGGTGACGCTGTTCTGCTCGCACGACCCGCGTGAGCTCGAGCGCGAGCAGGCGCGAGCCGCAGCCGCCGCAACCGCGTGACCGCCACCCCGCCGGAGCGGCTCTGGGAGCCCTCGGCGGCGATGGTCGAGCGAGCCCGCCTGACCGAGTTCAGGCGCTGGCTCAGGACCGAGCGCAGCCTCGACCTGCCCGACTACGACGCCCTATGGCGCTGGTCGGTCGATGACCTCGACGGCTTCTGGCGGGCGATTTGGGACTTCTTCGACGTGCAGGCAGACGGCGATCCCTCCCCCACCCTTGGTTCGCGCGAGATGCCCGGCGCCCGCTGGTTCCCGAACACGAAGCTCAACTACGCCGAGCACGTCTTCGCCGGCAAGGGCGGCGGCGCCCCGGCGATCGTCCACGCCTCGGAGCTGCGCGAGCTTGGCGAGCTCTCCTGGGACGAGCTGCGCGAGCGGGTCGCCGCCTGCGCCGCCGGACTGCGCTCGCTCGGGGTCGGGCGCGGCGACCGCGTCGTCGCCTACCTGCCGAACATTCCCGAGGCGATCGTCGGCTTCCTCGCCAGCGCCTCGATCGGCGCGATCTGGTCTTCCTGCTCGCCGGACTTCGGCGCCGCCAGCGTCGTCGACCGCTTCGCCCAGATCGAGCCCAAGGTGCTGTTCGCGGTCGACGGCTACCGCTACGGCGGCAAGGACTTCGACCGCCGCGACGTCGTCGCCCAGCTGCAGGAGGCGATGCCGAGCCTGGAGCGCACGGTCGTCCTCCCCTACCTCGATCCCGAGCCGGACCTGGCACCGCTGCGGGACGCGACGACCTGGGCCGAGCTGCTCGCCGGCGGCGCCGGCGCCGAGCTGACCTTCGAGCGCGTCCCCTTCGACCACCCGCTCTGGGTCCTCTACTCCTCCGGCACGACCGGGTTGCCGAAGGCGATCGTCCAGGGCCAGGGCGGGATCCTCCTCGAGCACCTCAAGAAGCTCCACCTCCACGTCGACGCCCACCCCGGCGACCGGCTCTTCTGGTTCACCACGACCGGCTGGATGATGTGGAACTTCCTGGTCTCGGGACTGCTGACCGAGGCGGCGATCGTCCTCTACGACGGCAACCCCGGCCATCCCGACATGGGCGTGCTCTGGGACCTCGCCGAGCGGGCCGGCGTGACCATGTTCGGGACCTCGGCCGCCTACGTCTCCGCCTGCATGAAGGCCGGCGAGGAACCGGCCAAGGGGCGCAACCTCTCCCGCCTGAAGGCGCTCGGCTCGACCGGCTCGCCGCTCGCGCCGGAGGGCTTCGACTGGGTCTACGAGCAGCTCGGCGGCGACACCTGGCTGTTCTCGACCAGCGGCGGCACCGACCTCTGCACGGCCTTCGTCGGCGGCTGCGCGCTGCTGCCCGTCTACCGCGGTGAGCTGCAGGCGCGGGCGCTCGGCGCCGCGGTCGAGGCCTGGGACGAGGATGGCAATGCCGTCACCGACGAGGTCGGTGAGCTGGTCGTGACCGAGCCGATGCCCTCGATGCCTGTCTTCTTCTGGGGCGACCAGGACGGCTCGCGGTACCGCGCCGCCTACTTCGAGATGTTCCCGGGCGTCTGGCGCCACGGCGACTGGATCGAGATCACCTCGCGCGGCACGGCGGTCATCTACGGGCGCTCGGACTCGACGATCAACCGCGGCGGCATTCGCATGGGGACCAGCGAGATCTACCGCGCCGTGCTCGACCTCGACGAGATCCTCGACGCGCTCGTGGTCGACGTCCCGCGGCCCGAGACCGACGGCTGGATGCCGCTCTTCGTCGTCCTCCGCGAGGGCGCCGAGCTGGACGACGAGTTGAAGCGGGAGATCGCCCGGCGGGTGCGCGAACGCTGCTCGCCGCGCCACGTCCCCGACGAGGTCTTCGTGATCGAGGCGGTGCCGCGCACGCTCAGCGGCAAGGTGCTCGAGGTGCCGGTGAAGCGAATCCTTATGGGGACGCCGGCCGAGCAGGCGGCGAGCCGCGACTCGCTCGCCAACCCGGCTGCGCTCGACTACTTCACGGCGATGGCGGCACGGCAGGAGTAGCGCGCGGACCGCGGGGCGGCGAGGGCGGCCGTCGCCAGCCCCGTCCCACCGTGCCACGAGGGGGTTCCAGGGCACGCAGTCCGGCCAGCGCGGCGAAGCCCCAGCCGGCGGCAACCAGGAGACCGCCGAGGACGTCGCTCGGGAAGTGCCAGTCGAGGACGACGACCGAGCAGCCGACCGCGAAGACGAAGCCGCCGCCGAGCAGCGCCGTCGGCGCCCGCAGCCGCGCCGGCACGACGAGCAGATAGGCAATCGCGATCGAGGCGGCGGCGGTCGCGTGGCCGCTGGGAAAGGCGGCGTAGCCGACCTCTTCGGGATTGAGGACCGGCTGGTAGCGGGGGTGCGCGAGCGCGACCTTGAGCAGCTCGGTGGTGACGTTGGCGCCGGCGACGACGATCGCCGCCGCGAGAGCCTGCCACGGACGCCGGCGCCAGAGCGCGATCGCGCAGGCGCCCCCCAGGAGGAGCAGCAGTGGCAGCGGATCGGCAAGATGGGCGATCCCGTCCGCGAGCGTCCCCAGCGGGGTGTGGTGGTGCGCGGCCAGCTTCGCCAGCAGCCGCGCGTCGAGTCGTTCGCTGGGCCCCACCTCGTAGGCGAGGACGGTCAGCACGATCAGCGCGAGGACGCAGGCAATGCAGGCCGCGATTGGGGTTCTCGCCCTGTCAAGCGGAGACCTGACGCCAGCGCCCGGCGCGCTCGGTACGGCAAGCGGAGTGCCTGGCTCGGCGAGCGGCGACTTTGACCTCTTGGCCACCGCCAGACGGTAGCGAGAGCGCTTTAAGGCAGGGTCAGGCGGGGGTGATCGGGTTGCGCCGTTCGGCGAAGGCGCGGTCCTTACCGACTGCCTGCGCGAAGCGACGGATCAGGTCAGCGCGCAGCTCGGCCGGCTCGACGATCGCGTCGACGACCAGCTCCGAGGCGAGATGGAGGATGTCGATGTCGGCGGCGTACTCGTCGCGTTTGGCGGCCACGAAGGCTTCCCGCTCGGCCTCGTCCTCGATCGCCTGCACCTGGTTGAAGAAGACGGCATTGACGGCGGCCTGCGGGCCCATCACCGCGATCGAGGCGCTCGGCAAGGCGATGCAGCAGTCCGGCTCGAAGGCCGGTCCCGCCATTGCGTACAGCCCCGCCCCGTAGGCCTTGCGGACGATGACGCTGATCTTCGGCACCGTCGCTTCGGAGACGGCACTGATCATCTTGGCGCCGTGGCGGATGATTCCCTGTCGCTCGACCGCGGTCCCGATCATGAAGCCGGGTACGTCGGCGAGGAAGAGCAGCGGCAGGTTGAAGGCGTTGCAGGTCTGAATGAAGCGGGCCGCCTTGTCGGCGGAGTCGACGAAGAGGACGCCGCCTTTCTGCTTCGGCTGGTTGGCGACGATCCCGATCGCTTTGCCGTCGAGCCGCGCGTAGCCGACGATCAGCTCTTTCGCCCAGCGCTTGTGGACCTCGAGGAAGCTGCCGGCGTCGAGCAGCGAGTCCATCACCTCGCGCATGTCGAACGGCTGGTTCTCGTCGGCCGGGATCAACTCGGCGATCGGCGTGTCGGAGGCCGGGCCGGCGGGCGGCGCCTGCGGCGGCGCCTCCTGCCAGTTGGCCGGCATGAAGGAGAGATAGCGCTTGGCGGTGTCGATCGCCTCCTCGTCGCTGCGGGTGAGGAAGTGGCCACAACCGGAGACGCCGGTGTGCATCTTCGCCCCGCCCATCTCCTCGAGGGTCACCTTCTCGCCGATCACCATCTCCGCCATCCGCGGTGAGCCCAGGTACATCGAGGCGTTGCCCTCGCGCATGATCACGACGTCGCAGAAGGCGGGGATGTAGGCGCCCCCGGCGGCGCTGGGTCCGAACAACAGGCAGATCTGCGGCACCTGGCCGGAGAGCCGCACCTCGTTGTGGAAGATGCGACCGGCGCCGCGGCGGCCGGGGAACATCTGCACCTGCTCGGTGATCCGCGCCCCGGCGGAGTCGACCAGGTAGACGAGCGGCAGCCGCAGCTGCAGCGCCCGCTCCTGGATGCGAAGGATCTTCTCGACCGTCTTCGGGCCCCAGGAACCGGCCTTGACGGTCGGGTCGTTGGCCATCAGAGCGACGCGGCGGCCATCAACCCGGGCCAGCCCGGTGACGACGCCATCGGCGCCAAGCCCATCCTGCTCCCAGTTGGCGAGCAGCCCTTCCTCGGAGAACGAGTTCGGGTCGACGAGCCGGGCGACCCGCTCGCGCACGGGCAGCTTGCCCTGCTCGGCGGTCTTCTCGTGGTGGCGCTCGGGGCCGCCACCGAGAGCGGCGCTGACTGCGTCCTGGAAGTCGGTCACGGCTGGGAGCCTATTCGGACTGGCTGACGCGCCAGCCAGTCACGGGACGGCTCCTGGCGAGGACGCGCGTCGGTGCGCTTCAGCCGGCGGTATCCGGCTGCCAATCGACCGGGCCGGCCCGCAGTACGTGGGCGCCGAGCGGCCGTCCCAACACCTCCTGCGCGGTCCGCGAGGCGGCGAGCAGCTTGCCGAGGTCGATCCCGGTCTCGACGCCCATCTCGTGCAGCATCGAGACGAGGTCCTCGCTGGAGACGTTGCCGGTCGATCCCGGCGGCACTGGGCAACCGCCGAGCTCGCCGAAGCTCGCCTCGAAGGAGTCGATCCCCTGCTCGAGGGCGGCCAGCACGTTGGCGAGGCCCTGGCCGCGGGTGTTGTGGAAGTGCGCGGTGAGCTCGACGCCGGCGAGGCGCTCGCTGGCAGCGGCGAAGAACTCGCCGACCTGGCGCGGATTGGCCATCCCGGTCGTGTCGCCGAAGCCGACCTCCTCGCAGCCGAACTCGATCAGCCGCGCGGCGATCTCGAAGACCCGCTCCGGCGGCACCTCACCCTCATAGGGGCAGCCGAAGGAGGTCGCGATGACGCCCTCGCGCCGCAAGCCCTCCTCTCCCGCCCGCGCCAGGGTCTCCTGCAGGCCGGCGAGGGACTCGGCGATCGAGCGGTTGACGTTGCGCTGGTTGTGGGTCTCCGAGGCGGAAAGGAAGACACTCACCTCGTCGAAGCGGTCGCGCATCTGCAGCGCCCGCTCGAGCCCTCGCAGGTTGGGAATCAAGACCGAGAAGGAGACTCCAGGCCGCCGCTGCACGGCCATCAGCACCTCGGCCGCGTCGGAGAGCTGCGGGATCACGTCCGGCCGCACGAACGAGGTGACCTCCATCCGCGTGACGCCGCTGGACGAGAGCAGGTCGATCAGCCGCACCTTCTCGTCGGTCGGGATCCTCTCCGGCTCGTTCTGGAAGCCGTCGCGAGGACCGACCTCGCGGATGCGCACCTGCTCGGGGATTGCCGCCATGCGGGGAGCTTACGTTCCGGCCGCCGCGTTCACCGCACCGCGAGTGGGCTTGTTGGCCGCGGGCGCCGCCGGGCAGCGCCCGCCCAGCGGGAGCTACGGGACGCAGGCGAGCAGCCGCGCCGCGACCGGCCGCAGCGTCGCGAGAACCCGCTCAGGCTCGTAGCGCACCTGCTCATGTGTGAAGCGCAGCGAGGTGTAGCCAGCCGACACGTGGGCCTGATCCCGCTCACGGTCCCGGGCCTGCTGCGCAGGCGTGCGGTGATGCCGCAGGCCGTCGGTCTCGACGACCAGCCGCAGCTCCGGCCAGTGGAAGTCGACCTCGAAGCCGTTCACCCAGGCTTTCGTCGCCGGCCGCGGCTCGCCGGCTGGAGATGAGAGCGGCAGGCCCGCCCGAGCCGCCAGCGGCAGGAACCAGCGCTCCAGCTTCGAGCGCGTCATCCGAAAGGTCCGCCGGTCGAGCCAGGTCCGCAATCGCGCCAGCCCCGGCTGCGGGGGATGCTCCTCCAGCGCCGCCCGCAGCTCCGGCGGGTGGATCAGATCGAGCCGATCCGCCTCGTCGACCATCCGCTCCACCTCGATCCGCGGCAGCCGCGCCGCCATGTCGAGAATCGTCTGCGCCGGGCTCGTCACCGGGATCTGCTCACAGAACCCGACGTCCTCGTTACGCAACGCCTGCCGGCGGTGCACCCGAACCCCCGGCCGCCGACGATCCGAAGGTGAACGGACCGACACCTCGATGGCGGTGCTTCGCTCTTCGCCGATGCCGAGCAGCCTCGCCGCGCTGCCATGGCTGAGCACGACGGTCGGCGCACCCTCGCCTGGGTTGTAACCGCATGAGAGAACCGCTCTCATCCAGTGGCCTCGCTGGGTCAAGCTCGGCCGCCCGACGGCGTAGACGCCACGGGCAACGGGGTGCAGTCGGCCATTCGCAAGCCGATGCTCGATCGCCTTCGGCCCGAACCCGAGTCCGCGCAACTGCCCGCGCCCGATCACGCCGTGCTGGCGATCCGCAAGGTCCCACACCCCGTGCCCCTTGGCCGGCTGCTGATTTCGCCCCGCCATGGGGGGACCAAGTCAGCAATCGTGGCGGATTCGCCCCCGGGGCTAGACCATGCCGAGGCCGCCGCTGACGCCGAGGGTCTCCCCGGTCACGTAGCTGGCGTCGTCGGAGGCGAGGAAAGCGACGGCGGCGGCGACCTCCTCGGGCTTGCCGAGACGGCCGAGCTGGGTCGCGGAGCGCATCGTCTCGATGACCTTCTCGCCGATCTCGCCGAAATCCAGGGCGCCCATCAGCAGCGGCGTTTCGATTGGGCCGGGGGCGATCGCGTTGACGGTGATGCCGTAGCGAGCGTCCTCGCGGGCGATCGCCTTGGTGAAGCCGATGATTCCGGCCTTCGCGGCCGAATAGACGGCCGAGCCCTTGGAGCCGACCCGGCCCGCCTCGGAGGAGATGTTGACGATGCGGCCGTATTTGGCGAGCTCCATCTTGGGCAGCGCCGCCGAGGTGCAGTTGATGACACCGCCGAGATTGATGTCCAGGACCCGCTGCCGCTGCTCGGGCGTCGTGAAGGTGAAGAAGCCGAACTCGTCGGTGCCGGCGTTGTTGACGAGGATGTCGAGGGTTCCCCCGGCTGCCTCGACGGCCGCCTGCGCCGACTCGAGGCTGGTGACGTCGAGCTCGACCGCGTGGCCGCTCGCCTCGCCGGCGACCCGCTCCGCGCCCTCGACGTTGATGTCGCCGACCCAGACCTCGGCGCCCTCGGCGGCGAGCCGCAGCGCGATCGCGGCGCCGATGCCACTGGCGCCGCCGGTGACCAGCGCCTTTCGTCCCTCCAGCCTCATTGCGGCCAGAGCATAGACTGGCGCGCCGTGAGCGTGAGCGAACCGATCCCGATCCTCGGCGGCACCGGTGCCCTCGGCGCCGGCCTGGCCCGCCGCTGGGCCGCCGCCGGCGCCGCAATCGTGCTCGGCTCCCGCTCGGCCGAGCGGGCCGAGGAAGCGGCCGAGAAGATCCGCGACGCCGTCCCCGGCGCCGACGTCACCGGCCTCGACAACGCGGCCGCCGCTCAGGCAGCCGAGATCGTCTTCCTCACCGTTCCCTTCCGCGCCCAGTCGGAGAACCTCAACAACCTGCGCGAGGCGCTGCGCCCGGGTCAGATCCTCGTCGACTGCACTGTCCCGCTTGCTGCCGCGGTCAGCGGCAAAGCGACCCGCTCACTCGGCGTCTGGCAGGGCTCGGCCGCCCAGCAGGCCGAGGAGATGGTCCCCGAGGGAGTCACCGTCGTCGCCGCCCTGCACACGGTCGGCGCCCCGACGCTCTCCGACTTCGACCACCAGCTGGACGAGGACGTCCTGGTCTGCGGCGACAAGAAGGCCGACAAGGCGCGGGTGGCGCGGCTGATCGAGCTGATCCCGGGACTGCGCGCGGTCAACGCCGGGTCGCTGGAGATGGCGCGAATCGTCGAGCAGCTGACGCCGATGCTGATCTCGGTCAACAGTCGCTACAAGGCGCATGCCGGGATCAAGCTGACCGGCCTTCCCGACACCGACCACTGGGCCTAGCGCCGTGCGGGTCGCACTGCTGGCCGGCGGCACGGGTGGCGCCAAACTGGCCGCCGGCGTCCAAGAGGAGGTCGGCTCGGAGCTGACGGTGATCGCCAACACGGGCGACGACGTCGAGGCGCTTGGCGTCCACGTCTCCCCCGACCCCGACCTCGTCACCTACTGGCTGAGCGGAGAAATCGACGAGGAGCGCGGCTGGGGGATCCGCGACGACGCCTTCACCGTCTTCGAGCGCCTCAAGCAGCTGGGCGCCCCCGACTGGTTCGGCCTCTCCGACCGCGACCTCGCCGCCTGCCTGTACCGGCGCCAGTTCCTCGAGGAGGGCGGACGGCTGACCGAAGCGCAGGCGCAGATCGCCCGCGGCCTCGGCGTCGAGGCGAAGGTGCTGCCGATGTGCGACACGCCGGTGCGGACCAAGGTCCTCACCGAGGCGGGCCGCCGCGACCTGCAGGAATACCTGATCCTCGACGGCGGCCAGCCGGAGGTGCTCGGAGTCGAGTTGGAGGGCATCGAGCATGCCGAGCCGAGCCGTGAGGTGCTCGATGCCCTTCGAGCTGCCGAGGCGATCGTGATCGGGCCCTCCAACCCGGTGATCAGCATCGGCCCGCTCCTCGCCGTGCCCGGCATCCGCGACGCGATCGCCGCCTCGCCCGCCCCGGTCGTCGCGGTCAGCCCCTACGTCGCCGGCGAGGTCGTCAAGGGACCGACCGACCGCTTCATGCAGGCGCTCGGCCGCCCCTGCACCGCCGCCGGCGTCGCCTCGCTTTACGCGGGCCTGATCGACGGCATGGTCGTCGACGAGGGCGATCCCGACCCGCCACCGGCCGAGATCGGCACCCAGGTGGCGGCGACCCTGATGGAGGGCGCCGTCGGCCGCGCCCGCCTGGCCCGCATCGTGCTCGACTACGCGGATACCCTCGCGGCGAGGTGAACGCCACCGCCATCCTCCCCGTCAAGCGCCTCGGCGCCGCCAAGCAGCGGCTGCGAGGTGGGCTCGGCGGTCTGGGCGGAGCGGAGCGGCGACAGCTCGCCGAGGCGATGGTCGCCGACGTGCTGGAGGCGATCGGGGCGGCGCGCACGATCGAGCGGACGATCGTCGTCAGCGGCGACCCGACCGTGCAGGAGCTGGCCGCCGGCGCGGGCGCCGAGGTGATCTCCGACCCCGAGGACGCGGGCCACAGCCAGGCCGCCCTCGCCGGGATCGCCCGCGCCGAGGCGGAGGGCGCCGGCTGCGTGGTCCTGGTGCCCGGCGACTGCCCGCTGCTCGACCCGCGTGAGCTCGACCGGCTGCTGACCGGAGTCCCCGAGCCCTACGTCGGCATCGTCCCCGACCGTCACGGCACCGGCACCAACGCCCTGGTGCTGAGCCCGCCGGGGGCGATCGTTCCGGCCTTCGGCGAGGGCAGCTGCGCCCGCCACGTCGCCGCGGCGCGCCAGGCCGGCATCGCCTTTGGCGTCGAGGAGCTCTCCTCGCTCGGCCTCGACCTCGACACCCCCGCCGACATCATCGCCCTCACCCGGGAGCTCGAGAGCCGGCCCGGACGGGCCCGGCGCACCGCGAAGGCGCTGGGGATATGAAACGGCCCGGGTCGACTCGCCGCTCCGTCCATAGATGACGGCGGCGGGGAACAGCGAAGCGGGGGAACTGCGAGTCCTGCCGGTGCTCGGCCTGCCCGAGGTGCAGGCCGGAGCCTCGCTCGGCAGCCTGATCGCGGCACGATCGGAGCTGGCCGACGGCGATGTGGTGGTCATCTCCCAGAAGGTCGTCTCCAAGGCGGAGGGCCAGATCCGGCGACTGGCGGCAGAGATTCCCGGCGCCGAAGCGCGCAAGCTGGCCGCCGTGCTCGGCAAGGAGCCGGCCCTCGTCGAGCTGATCCTCGAGGAGAGCACCGCTGTACTGCGGGCCGAGGGCGGCGTCCTGATCGTTGAGACGAAGCACGGCTTCGTCTGCGCCAACGCCGGGATCGACAGCTCCAACCTCGCCGAGGAGGGGACGGTGGCACTGCTGCCCGAGGATCCCGACGCCTCCGCACGCCGCATCCGCGCCGAACTGGCCGCCGACAGCGGCGCCACCCTCGGCGTCGTCGTCGCCGACAGCTTCGGGCGCGCCTGGCGCCTCGGTCAGGCTGAGGTGGCGATTGGCTGCGCCGGCCTCGTCCCGCTCGACGACTGGCGCGGCCGCCACGACGCCGGCGGCCGGGAGCTCGAAGCGACCCTGATCGCGATCGCCGACGAGGCGGCGAGCGCTGCCGACTTGGTGCGAGACAAGGCGAGCCGTGTGCCCGCCGCGATCGTGCGCGGGCTGGCGCAACACGTCACCGCCGAGGACGGCCCCGGCGCGGCGTCCCTGCGGCGTCCACCCGAGGAGGACCTCTTCCGTTAGGCGGGCTTGGCGAAACCGGCGCCCTGGGATCTGGCGAGCGCCGCGCCGTATCCGCCCCGCCAGGCCCGGGCGGGGGGTCGCCGAGAGGTCCTAGTCGAGGGTCAGCACGGCGGCGCCCCGGAAAGACCCGTGGCGAAGATCCTCGAGTGCAGCATTTGCCTCCTCCAGCGGGTAGGCCGTCGCCTCGGTCCGCACCGGCACCTGCGGCGCCAGGGCGAGGAACTCCTCGCCGTCGGCGCGGGTCAGGTTGGCGACCGAGCCCAGCGTGCGCTCCTCCCAGAGGATCTCGTAGGGGAAGGAGGGGATGTCGCTCATGTGGATGCCGGCGCTGATCACCCGCGCTCCCTTGGCGCTCACCCGTAGGGCCGCCGGCATCAGGGCCCCGACGGCGGCGAAGACGATCGCGCCGTCGAGCTGCTCCGGCGGTACCTCACCAGATGATCCCGCCCACTCGGCGCCGAGCTGACGGGCGAACGCCTGCGTCTCCGCATCGCCCTCGCGGGTGAAGGCGAAGACGCGGCGGCCCTGGTGGACCGCGACTTGGCAGAGGATGTGGGCGGACGCCCCGAAGCCGTAAAGGCCGATCCGCTCGGCCTCGCCGACCAGCCGCAGCGCCCGGTAGCCGATCAGGCCGGCGCAGAGGAGCGGTGCCGCTTGCAGGTCCGAATAGCCGTCCGGCAGCGCGAAGCAGAAGCGCTCGTCGGCGACCGCCAGCTCGGCGTAGCCGCCGTCGCGGTCATAGCCGGTGAACTCGGCCGCATCGCAGAGGTTCTCGCGCCCGGAGCGGCAGTATCGGCAGGTCCCGTCGGTCCAGCCCAGCCAAGGGACGCCGACCCGCGTCCCGAGCGCGAACCGCTCCGCCGCCTCCCCCGCGCCGACCACGGTGCCGACGATCTGATGCCCCGGCACCAGCGGCAGCTTCGGCTCGCTCAGCTCGCCGTCGAGGATGTGCAGGTCGGTGCGGCAGACCCCACAGGCGCTGACCCGAATCAGGACCTGGCCGGGCCCGGGTTCGGGGTCCGGCAGCTGGCGCAGGCGCAACGGCTCACCGGGACGCTCCAGCACCATCGCGCGCATCCGCCCATGATGGCGCCTTGGCGATCGCGCCGGTCAAGCCCGGCGATGGCCGCGAACCGGACGAGGCCTCAGTACGTCTCGACGATCTCGTACAGCGTCGTCCGCTGAGCCGGCTCGCGGCCGGCGGCCCGAGCCGCCCCAATCAACTGCTCGGGGTCGAGCCGGACCCCGTGCTGGGAACCGGCCATCCGGGAGATGTTCTCCTCCATCAGGGTGCCGCCGAGGTCGTTGACGCCCCAGCGCAGCGACTCGGTCGCGCCCTCCAGGCCCATCTTCACCCAGCTCGCCTGCAGGTTGGTGATCGTCCGTCCCAGCGCCAGCCGGAAGGCGGCGGTGTGCTTGAGGTTCTCGGCCATCGAGATCTCCTCGATCCCGTGCGTGCGGCCGAGCATCGTGTTGAAGGGGATGAAGCTGAGCGGGACGAACTCGGTGATGCCGCCGGTCCGCTCCTGAATCTCGCGGATGACGCGCATGTGCCGGGCCAGCTCACGCGGCTCCTCGATGTGGCCGAACATCACCGTCGAGGTCGAGCGCAGCCCGGCTCGGTGGGATGCCTCGATGATCTCCACCCAGCGCTCGACCGGCAGCTTGTTCGGCGAGATCCGCTGCCGGACGCCGTCGTCGAGCACCTCCGCGGCGGTGCCCGGGGTCGAACCGAGCCCGCACTCGAGCAGGTACTCGAAGACGTCCTGGGGACCCTTCCCGGAGCGCTCGCACATGTAGCTGACCTCCATCGGCGAGTAGGCGTGCAGGTGCAGCTGCGGTGCCACCCGCTTGGCCAGCCGCAGCCACTTGCCGTACTCCTCCAGGGTCAGGTCGGGATGGATCCCTCCCTGCATGCAGAGCTCGGTGGCGCCGTAGCCGACCGCCTCCTCGATCCGCGCCGCGAAGTCCTCCTCGGAGACTTCGTAGGCATCCGGAGAGCGTCGTCCCTGGCCGAAGCCGCAGAAGGCGCAGCCGACCACGCAGACGTTGGTGAAGTTGATGTTGCGGTTGACCACAAAGGTGACCCGGTCGCCAGCCAACTCGGCTCGCAGCTCGTCGGCGGCGACCCGCATCTCCTCGATCACCTGCGGCCGCGTCTCCGCGAACAGCGCCGTCAGCTCGTCCTCGGAGAGCTCGACCCCCTCGCGACCCTTGGCGATCGCGGCCTCGGCGAGCTTCTCGTCAAGCGACTCTTCCGAGCGCCGCCCCGACCCCCTTCGCGGGATGAAGCTCCAGTACTTCAGCTTGATCACGTCGAGGACCCCCTGCTCCATCCACTCGGGGTCCATGTACTGCGGATAGACACAGAGCCGCTCCGTCAACGCGCACCCCCTGGGGGCCAGCTCCTTGCGCACCTGATGGGGCGACGGGAAAGGCTCCTCGGGCGAGATGTGATCCCCGTTGGCGGAGAGCCCACCGAGATCGGTGGCGCCCGCCTCCACCAGCTCTGGCCAGAACTCCGAGAGGTTAGGCGGCACCTGCACGCCGACGTCCGGCATCAGGCGCTTGCACTCGGCGATCAGGTCCTTGATCTCGTCCACCGAGACCGGATTCGCCCAGGCGGGCACGGACACCGGTGGATCGCCGTCAGCGGACCCTTCGCCCGTCCACCGGGCGCGCGCCGCCTCATCTGCGATGTCGGCGACCTCGGCTCCGTAGTAACGGGGGTGCGGGACGAAGTTCTGGATGATCACCTCCTGCAGGTGACCGTGGCGTTGGTGCACAGCGGCGAGCGCTTCCAGTGACGCGAGGCGCTCCTGCTCGGTCTCGCCGATGCCGACGAGGATGCCGCTGGTAAAGGGGATCCTCAGTTCGCCCGCGGCCTCGATGGTGGCTAGGCGCGCGGCTGGGTGCTTCGTTGGGCTGCCCGCGTGGACGGTCTCCATCAGGCGCTCGGAGACGCTCTCCAGCATCAGGCCCTGAGAGGCGGTCACCTCGCGGAGGCGGGCCAGGTCGCTCTTGTCGAGGACGCCGATGTTGGTGTGCGGGAGCATCCCTCGCTCCAGTGCTCGCTCGCAGGCCCAGACAACGTACGAGGTGAAGTCCTCGTGGCCCCACTCGGCGAGCTTCGCCGCAACTACCGGGTTGACCTCGGGACGCTCGCCGGTCAGCACCAGCAGCTCCTTGGCGTTGCGTTTCAACGCCTGGTCGAGCTGTCGTTCGACCTCCTCAGGCGCGTGGATGTGCGCCTGATGAGTGGCGAAGGCGCAGTACTTGCAGTAGCACTGGCAGGTGCGGGAAAGAGAGAGCGTGAAGTTCCGCGAAAAGGTGACCCGGCGCACGCTCGCCAAGCTACTGGAACCGCCGGGCCGGCAAGGCCCGGCGGCTCAAGCAAACGTGATTAAGAAGCGGTGCTCGGCTTCGAGGCCGGCTTGGCGCTGGCTTTGATCGGCTCCGGCGACTCGGTCGGGGGCACGCCGCCCGGCTCGAGGACGAAGCGGAAGACGGCCGCCGCGAGCAGCGAGCCGACTATCGGGCCGACCAGGTAGGGCCAGACGTCGCCCCAAGTGTTGCCGACGAGGGCGGGACCGAACCAACGGGCGGGGTTGTAGGAGCCGCCGGTCAGCGGGCCGCCGACCATGACGATGAAGCCCAGGGTGGTACCGATCGCCAGCGGCGCCCACTCCTTGAAGCTCTTTTTCGAGAAAACGGCGGCGAGGATCACGAGGACCAGGCAGAAGGTGCCGATCGCCTCGACGATCATCCCGGGAAATGCACCGCTGAGCAGGCCGCTGACCTGGGCGGCGCCGTAATGCGTGGCGCGACCCTCGTCGAGCAGCAGGCTCTTGGTCAACAGAGCGCCGAGTACGCCGCCCGAAAGCTGGGCGAGGATGTAGATCAACGCGTCCAACGGGGCGATCCGGCGGATCGCCGCGGCGGCAAGCGTCACCGCCGGGTTGAAGTGGCCACCGCTGACGACCCCGAACATGACGATCAGGCCGAACAGCAGAAATGCGTGGACGAGGCCGATGACGGCGAAGTCAGAGCCGAACTGGGACTGACTTCCGGTAGAGACGAACAGCACTACGACGCTGGTGATGAAAAAGACCAGCAAAAGCGTGCCGATCAACTCAGCAAGATATGCGGCTAGACCTCGTTCCTGCACTCTCTCCTCCTCGTTCCCGCTTGGATCGGTAAGCGGCGGCAGTCTACCCATATTCGGTTAATGAAATAGGTTGCCCGGCCAGATGGGACGGTCTGTCGCGCTGCTGGCGGCCGCCCTGCTGCTCGTCGGCGTGGCCGGCTGCGGCGGGAGCGGTGCGGAACCGGGCGTGCCGAAAGGCGCGACCGTCGTGCTCGATTTCACTCCCAACGCCGTCCACAGCGGCATCTACGCGGCCAAGGCAGAGGGCTTCTACCGCGATGCCGGCGTCGACCTGAAGATCGAGCAGCCGGGCGAATCGACCGACGCCCCGAAGCTGCTGGCGGCCGGCCGCACCGAGTTCGCGATCCTCGACATCCACGACCTCGGCATCGCCCGCGAGCACGGCCTCAACCTGGTCGGGGTGATGCCGATCGTGCAGCGGCCGCTGGCCGCGGTGCTGGCGGGCGGCGACGGGCCGGTGCGGCGCCCGCGCCAGCTCGCCGGCCACACGGTCGGGGTCACTGGCCTGCCATCCGACGAAGCGGTCGTCGACTCCGAGGTCAGCGCCGACGGCGGCGACCCGGCGGCGGTCGACGAGGTGACGATCGGCTTCAACGCCGTCTCCGCCCTCGCCGCCGGCAAGGTCGACGCCGCCACCGGCTTCTGGAACGCCGAGGGAGTCACCCTGAAGCGCCAGGGCGTCCCGATCCGCACCTTCAAAGTCGACGAATACGGCGCCCCGCCCTATCCGGAGCTGGTCCTGACCACCGCCGCGAAGACTCTTCGTCGCGAGCCGGCCCTGATCGAAGCGGTCGTCGCCGCCACCCGCCGCGGCTACGCCTACGCGGTCGCCCACCCGGCCGGCGCCCTCGACGACCTCCTCGCCGCCGACCCCGTCCTCGACCGCGCCGAACAGCGTGCCCAGCTGGCGGCCCTGGGACCGGACCTCCGCCCCGCCCCCTTCGATTCCTCCGTCCTGCGCGCCTGGGCAGCCTGGGACCTCGAACACGGCCAGTTGGAACGCCCGCTGGACATCGGCGCCGCCTTCGACCTCAGTTCTGGCTGAGCAGCTTCGCCGCCAGCTGCGGCATTTCCCGCGCCAGCCGCGAGCGCGGCACGACCAGGTCAACGCCGGCCGCCTCCGCTGCTTCCCGGGTCTCCACCTCGACGTGCGAGTAGTAGCCCAGCACCGGGATCCCGAGCCCGACCAGCGCCTCCGGGTTCTCGGCGTCGAGGTCGGCGACCAGCAGCTCGGCCTCCTGCAGCGGGGCCTCCTGCAGGGACGGCGAGAGCGTCACGTCGTGACCGGCGGCGCTGAGCGTCGCCTCGACCTTGCTGCCGAGCATCAGATCGGTCGCGACGGCGACGACCTTGGCCATCAGCGCCGCACCGAAACCATCTAGTTCGAGCGCCGCTGGCGGAACTCTTGTCGGACGCTTTCCGGGCGGCCCCACATGTTCACGAACTCGGCCCGGCCCTCCCGCACGTCGGCGACGCGAAGCTCACCGGCGACCCCCTCGCGGTCGAGCTTCTCGAGCACGCCCTTGACCGACTGCGGCGCGGCCGCGTGGCCGAAGCTGCGAGCGATCAGCAGGTGCCAGTGCCAGTCGCGCTTCGAGTACGGCTGGGCGTTGACCTGGCTCACCCACACCGCCGTGTCGATATAGCGGTCCTCGTCGTCGATCCGCAGATCGAGCTCGAGGTCGGTCCAGTCGGGAGGCAGAGCGTCGAGGACGCGCTGGAAATCGTCGGCGAGGGCCACGTCGCAAGCCTAGATGATCGATCTAGGGGGAACTGGGTGGCAGCGGCTCCCCGCCGAAGCGGTGCCGCAGGCGCCGGTGGCGATGCCGGAAGAAGGCGGCGAAGAGCGGCCGCAGCAGCGACCCCGGAAGTGGCGCCCGCGGCTCCCAGGCGATCCGGTCGACGACCACCGTCCCCACCTCGCTGGCGGCGATCGTCCGCTCGTGTTCCCAGCGCCGCTGCGAGAGCATCGTCGAGCGCTCCAGGAAGCCGCCCTCCGGATCGACCCGCACCAGGCCGATCTCGTCGTAATCGACCGGAATCAGGCCGAAGGCGAGCAGCCAGCTGCGGCCGACCGGGCCCGGCCGCAGCGAGTGGACGTCGAGACCGCTGGCTCCACGCGGCACGGTCATCCGCAGCCAGGGCGCGAGCTCGAAGTTGATCCCCTCGGCGCTGAGCGCCCAGGCGGCGACGGCGGCGGGCTCGGCGGCAAGCGTCGAGGCGACCCGGGCTTCGGCGCGCCGCCGCATCAGCCGAAGAAGACTTGGTACAGCAGGAAGACGTTGAGGGCGATGATCAACGAGGCGAGCACGCCAGCGAGGGCGGTCAGCCAGCGGGGATTGACCAGGTCCCCCATCACCTCGCGGCGGCTGGCGATGATCAGCAGTGGCACCAGCGCGAAGGGAATCCCGAAGGAGAGCACCACCTGGCTGCCGACCAGGGCATCGGTCGGGTCGAGGCCGATCGCCAGCACCAGCAGCGCCGGCGCCAGGGTGATCGCCCGCCGCACGAAGATCGGGATGCTGCGCCGGATGAAGCCCTGCATGACCACCTGGCCGGCCATCGTCCCGACCGAGGAGGAGGCGAAGCCCGAGGCGAGCAGGGCGATGCCGAAGACGGTCGCGGCGCGGTCGGAGACGAGGTTCTGAAGGCCTTCGTAGGCGCCGTCGATCGAGTCGACGCCGGTCAGCCCGCTGCCGTGGAAGAGCGCCGCGGCGACGATCATCATCGAGAGGTTGACGAGGCCCGCGAGGGAGAGCGCGATCACCACGTCGACTTTCTCGAAGCCGAGAATGCGTCGCTTCTCGCTCTCGTTGCGACCGACGATCCGCCGCTGGGTCAGCGCCGAGTGCAGGTAGACGACGTGCGGCATCACCGTCGCGCCGATGATCCCGGTCGCCAGCAGCAGGCTCTCGGTGCCGGAGAAGCCGGGCACGAAGAGGTGGCGGGCGACCTCGCCGCCGCTCGGCTTGGCATCGAAGAGCTCGACCACGAAGGAGGCGACGACGACGCCGACCAAGACGGTGATCCCGGCCTCGAGGCGGCGGAAGCCGGCGTTCTGCAGGGCGAGGATCGCGAAAGCGCCGGCGCCGGCGATCAGACCGGCCGGGAAGAGCGGGATCCCGAACAGCAGGTACAGGCCGAGGGCGGCGCCGACCACCTCGGCGATGTCGGTTGCCATCGCGACCAGCTCGGCCTGCAGCCAGAGGCCGATCGAAGTGCGGCGGGAGAAGCGCTCACGGCAGAGCTCGGCGAGGTTCTTGCCGGTGGCGATGCCGAGCTTGGCCGACTGCGTCTGCACCAGCATCGCGATCAGGTTGGCCGAGAGCACCACCCAGAGCAGCAGGTAGCCGAACTTGGCGCCGCCGGCGATGTTGGTGGCGAAGTTGCCGGGGTCGATGTAGGCGACGGCGGCGATGAAGGCCGGCCCGAGGAAAGGCCAGACGCGACCGACCCCGCGGCTGTGTCCTTCCAGCGAGCGTCGTGCGGCGGCGTTGACCGCCGCCTCGCCGGGAAGCACGTCCTCGACCGTCGCTTCGCCCGGAAGGACGTCCTCGACCGTCGCTTCGCCGGGTCCCGGCGCGGGCTTCATCGCTGTGCCTCCGCCGGCGGGATCAGGTCCGGCCCGGGGATCGGGGTGCCGTGCGGGTCGTGGCTCGGTTCCCCCAACTTCGCGGCGATCAGCAGCTCCAGCTCCTCGGAGATGTAGTGCTCGAGCACCTCGGCCTCGTCGTGGACCTGGTCGCGCGGCATCCCCAGGGCCTCCGCCAGGTAGGCCTCGATCAGGCGGTGGTGGCGGATCACCTCGAGCGCGACCTTCTCCCCGGCCGGAGTGAGGCTCGCGCCCTTGTAGGGGATGTAGTCGACGAGGCCGAGCCCGGCCATCTTCTTCAGCATCGAGGTCGCCGTCGCCGGCGTCACCCCGAGCCGCTGCGCCACCTCCCCGTTGAGCACGAGGCGGTCGCGGGCCGGTGCGATCGCGTAGATCGCCTTGGCGTAGTCCTCGATGACGGCGGAGGTATCGATCAGTTTTGACATATCTAAATCATGAGTTTAGACAGATCTAAAAGGTCTCGGAGGCCGGGGGTTGGCGTGGCCCCTCTCTCGCGAACAGCGGGGAGGCTCGTTCGGGGCCATGCCAACCCCCGCCATCAGGGGTTTCTAGAATCGGGCCATGACCAATCCCCCTCTCATCGAGTTGGACGGCCAGTACCGGCAACTGCGGGAGGAGTGTGGATTGCTCGATCGGTCTGGGCGGGGCATGTTGCTCTTCTCTGGGGCAGACGCGGCGGAGTATCTGCAGGGGCAGCTGACCAATGACGTCGAGGGGCTGGCGGTCGGCGAGGGGCAGTACGCGGCGCTGCTGGACCGCAAGGGGCACATGCAGGCCGATATGCGGGTGCTGCGGCGAGCCGAGCGGGAGATCTGGATCGACACCGAGCCGGAGGCGCTGGCGGCGGCGCTGCGACACCTGACGATGTACTCGATCGGCCGTGAGGTGGCGGTTGCCGACGTCGGCGAGGAGTACGCGATCCTCTCGCTGATCGGGCCGCGCGCCTTCGAGATCGCCGGTGGCGCCGTCCTTCCCGAGCACGCCAACGAGGCCGGGACTGTCGGGGGCGTCGAGTTCCTGGCGGTCGGCACTCGCGACGGCGTCGATCTGATCGTTGCCAGGGCCGAGGCCGAGCGGCTCCGCGACGCGCTGATCGCCGCCGGCGCCGTCGAGGTCGGGCCCGAGGCCGCGGAGATCCTCCGGGTCGAGGCCGGGGTCGCCCGCTTCGGAGCCGAGATGACGACCGAGACGATGCCGGCGGAGGCGGGGATCGTCGAGCAGGCGGTCAGCTTCACCAAGGGCTGCTACATCGGCCAGGAGACGGTCGCCCGCCTGCATTACAAGGGCAGGCCGAACCGCCACCTGCGCGGGCTCCGGCTCAGCGCGCCCGCCGAGCCGGGGGCGGCGCTGCGACTGGGCGAGAAGGAGGTCGGCCGGCTCGGCAGCGCCGCCCTCTCCCCCGCCCTCGGCCCGATCGGCCTGGCGATCCTGCGCCGGGAGGCGGAGCCAGGTGCCGATCTAGCCGTAGGTGAAGATGGCGTTACGGCTCAAGTAGTCGACTTGCCCTTCGGTTAGATTCCGCCGCGATGGGTCGTGGGAGAGCAAGGCGTGGGTTGCCCCGGGCTGCGGTAGTTGGCGTCCTCGGCGCGCTGGCGCTGCTGGCGGCCGGCTGCGGCGCCCAGACCCATCCCAACGAGCCGCGCCCCCAGGTGCCGACCCGGGTCGCGGTGACGATCGGCCCCGACGGCGTCGTCGTGCAGCCGCCGCGAATCGCCTTCGGTCCTGAAGAGAATCAGCAGATTCCCCAGAATCAGAACCACCCGCAACCGCCGATCAAGACGAAGGGCCCGCTGACGGTCGTCCTCGTCACCGCCAACCAGACCGGCAAGGACGCAAAGCTCGAGCTCCACGGCCGCGTCGACGCCAGCTCGGAAACGATTCCCGCCCGCAGCCCCGGCTCGATGCAGACCGACCTCCCCACCGGCACCTACACGATCACCGCCGCCGGCAGCGGTGGCAGCCCCGGCAAGCTCGTCGTCGGCCCGTACAGGGCCTCCTCGAAGAACGACCTGCTGCTGCCCTGACGAGGGGCGCAGGCTGAGTGCCCACGCCCCTCCCCGAGAGCTCGAGCCGCGTCGCGGTCAGCCGACGTGGACGGGGATCTGTGGGCCCTCCACCCCGTTTACGTCCTGATAGCCGCGAATTGTGTAGTTGCCTGTGAGCGTGATCGGCAGGTGCTGGGTTTCCGGGTTGCCCCCGCAGATCGGCCCGCCGACACCGAGTGTCGCCTGTGCTGTGAACCTGGCGTTGATTGTCGCGTCGACGTCCGGAATCATCCCGACGCCGGCTGTGTCGTGGTAGATGCCCGCCGGCACGGGGCCCTGGGGCCCGATGTCGTATGTGCATGTCGAGATGTTCGCCGCGTGCATGAAGGCGTTTTCGTAGACGTGGATCTGGATCTGCTGGCCAGCCGGGCAGTTGATCCAGGCCTGCATCGTCCCTGTCGTCGGCGGTGTACCTGTCGAGCCGGGCCGGGTGAACCCGACCGAGTAGTCGCAGCCGTTCCTTGTGATTGTCACCGGTGTGAAGCCCGGTTCGGAGCTGCAATTGGTGTATTTCGGCACAAATGTGACGGGGTCGGCCGGGCCGACCAGTGTCTGTTCGAGGTTGGAGGTGCAGGAGACGGTCCGGATCGGCGCCGCGCCGACGTCGAAGGTGACGCCGCCCAGCTGTTCGCCTGTCACGAAGGACGGGAACTGCTGGGTTGTCAACGCCCCTGTTTCGGCCTGAGCGGCCGCCGGCGCCACCGCCGCCATTGCGGCCGCGCAGATCGCTAGAGCGAGAATCTTGAACTTGCGAGTCATCTGACTCCCCTTTGTTTTCAGACGCCCGTGATTGGACGCGCGGCGAGTCTCTTCGACTGATAAGGAAAAACAAAGTGGTTTCCGTTAGGCGTTTTAGCGCGTGCGCGGAACCCCGCTGCAAGCGGCTTTTCAAATCGGCGGTCGCGTCTGAGCCGACCGTCACCATCGCTGGCGATGACCGTCGTGCTCTCGATAGCCGTCCTCCTGCTCGCCGCCGGGCTCGTCTACCTGCTCCTCGCCAAGCGCGAGGAGCCGGTCGAGCAGCCCGACCTCGGCCTCGCCGTGCAGGAAGCCGCGGCGCGGGCGGTGGCGGAGTCCCTGCCAGGTCTGCTGCAGGCCAACGACGAGGCCCGCAAGCTCGACGCAAAGACGGCCGAGGCGGCGCTGGCGCGACGCCAGGCGGAGATCGACAAGGGCCAGGCGGAGATCAAAGGCCTGGCCGAGCGGATCGCCCGCGGCCAGGAGAAGATCGAGCAGGAAGTGCGCCGGCGCGGCGAGACCGACCTGCAGACGCGGACGCTGGTCGAGCAGGTGGGCCAGACCGTCGGCAACCTCAACGCCGAGACCGCCGGCCTGAAGAAGGCGCTGCGCCAGCCGCAGACGCGCGGCCAGTGGGGTGAGCTGCAGCTGCGCCGCTGCGTCGAGATCGCCGGAATGACCGAGCACGTCGACTTCGAGCTGCAGGAGACGCTGCGCACCGAAGACGGCCGACTGCGTCCCGACGCTCGCTTCCTACTGCCCGAGGGCCGCAGCTTCGTCGCCGACTCGAAGGTGCCGTTGGACGCTTTCCTCGACGCCCAGGAGGCGGAGGTCGAGGGCGACCGCCTGGTCGAGCTCGAGCGCCACGCGCGGCAGGCCCGCGAGCACGTCCGGGCGCTCAGTTCCAAGGATTACCAGGGCCAGTTCAAGCCCGGTGAGATGCCCGACCTGGTGATCTGTTTCATCCCCAACGAGCCTGCTCTGCACGCCGCCTTCGCCGCCGACCCGACGCTCTTCGACTACGCCCTGGAGCGCAACGTCCTCGTCGTCAGCCCGACCTCGCTGATCGGCCTGCTGCGGACGATGGAGCTCGGCTGGCGCCAGGAGCGGATGGTCGCCGAGGCGGCCGAGATCGCCGAGGCGGCCGGCACCCTGCACGCCCGCTTCTCGAAGTTCCTCGGCGACTTCGAGCGGGTCGGCAAGGGCCTCACCACTGCCGCCAACGCCTACGACTCCGCCGTCGGCTCGATGGACCGCCGCCTGCTGCCGCAGCTGCGCAAGGTCGAGGGTCTGGGGATCGCCCCGGGCAAGGAGATCGAGCCGCCCGAGCCGGTCGAGATCACCGTTCGCCAGATTTCCGCCCCTGAGCTGCGCGAGGCCCCGGACGCGGCTGACGCCGCCTAATCCCGCCGGGTCTCACTAGGATTCGACCCCACGTTCTTTCGCCAACCAGACCCGGAGGATCCCCCTTGGCCGTTGACACCAGCGCAGTCGCGAAGTTGGACGTGGAGCCCGGCACCCTGCCGGAGACGATGGCCGCGTGGGTGATCCGGCAGGAGCGCGAGGGGGAGCCGAAAGACGCCTTCCAGCTCGAGCAGATCGAGGTTCCGGAGCCCGCCGCCTTCGAGGTGATCGTGCGGGTGATGGCCGCCGGCGTCAACTTCAACAACGTCTGGGCCTCGCTGGGTAAACCGGTCTCGGTCTTCGGCTACGGAGACCACCCCGAGTACGGCCACCACATCGGCGGCTCCGACGCTTCCGGGATCGTCTGGAAGGTCGGCGAGGGCGTCACCCGCTGGAAGGTCGGCGACGAGGTCGTGATCCACTGCAACCAGGCCTCCTACGAGGACGTCGAGGTCCACGGGCTCGATCCGCTGGCCGCTCCCAGCCAGAAGATCTGGGGCTACGAGACGACCTGGGGCTCCTTCGCCCAGTTCACCAAAGTGCAGGCCCAGCAGCTCCTCCCCCGCCCCCAGAACATGAGCTGGGCCGAGGCCTCCTCCTACGGCCTCACCTACTTCACCGCCTACCGGATGCTGATGGACCAGTGCAAGCTGCAGGCCGGCGACAACGTCCTCATCTGGGGCGCGGCCGGCGGCCTCGGCGTCTTCGCCGTCCAGCTCTGCAAGGCGGCCGGCGCCAACGCGGTCGGGGTCGTCTCCTCCGACGAGAAGGGCGAGCTGGTCAAGCAGCTCGGCGCCGTCGACTACATCAACCGCTCCGAGTTCGGCGACATGATGCGGACCGACGCCAACCTCACCGATCCGGTCGCCGACAAGGAGCGCTTCCGCGCCTCGCGCGGCTTTGCCAACCGGATCAAAGAGATCCTCGGCGACGCGCCCGACATCGTCTTCGAGCACGTCGGTCAGGCGACCTTCCCGACCTCCGTGTACGTGGTCAAGCCGTTCGGCAAAGTCGTGATCTGCGGCGCCACCTCCGGCTTCCAGCTCGACTTCGACGTCCGTTACCTGTGGATGCGCCAGAAGCAGATCATCGGCTCCCACTTCGCCAACGCCTACGAGTGCATGCGG
>JBEVJP010000106.1:0-11006 GCA_040510155.1 Solirubrobacterales bacterium
CGCCCATCGCTCAGCCCACCATGTCCCGCGCGGCCTGTCCCGCCGGGATCATCGGGTAGCAGTTCTCCTCCGGCGTGACCCGGACGTCGAGCAGCACCGGGCCGTCGGTCTCCAGCGCCTGGACCATCGTTGCCTCGAGGTCGTCGGAGTTGTCGCAGCGCAGCCCGGTGGCGCCGAACGCCTCGGCCAGCTTCACCCAGTCGGGGCTGGCGCCCATGTCGACCGAGCTGTAGCGGCGGTCCCAGAACAGCTCCTGCCACTGGCGGACCATGCCCATGTAGCCGTTGTTCATCAGGAAGATCTTCACGTCGATCTCCTCGGTGACGCAGGTCGCCAGCTCCTGGACGTTCATGATCAGGCTGCCGTCGCCGGCGCTGCAGACCACCGTCTCGTCGGGGCAGGCGACCTTGGCGCCGACCGCCGCCGGCAGCCCGAAGCCCATCGTCCCGAGGCCGCCGGAGTTGATCCAGCGGCGCGGCTTGTCGAAGCCGTAGTACTGGGCGGCCCACATCTGGTGCTGGCCGACGTCGGAGGTGACGATCGCGTCGCCGCCGGTCGCCCGGTGCATCGCCTCGACCATGTATTGCGGCTTGATCTCGCCGTTCTCGCCGGGCGTGTAGCGCAGCGGGTGCTGGTCGCGCCAGGAGTCGAGCGTGCTCCACCAGGCCTCGAGCCGCGAGGAGTCGGTCTGCAGCGCCCGGTACTCGCGGGTCAGTTTCGGCAGCACCTGTTTGACGTCGCCGACGATCGGGATGTGGGCGCCGACGTTCTTGGAGATCTCGGCCGGGTCGATGTCGATGTGGATCACCTTGGCGTGCGGTGCGAACTCGCTCAATTTGCCGGTGATGCGGTCGTCGAAGCGGGCGCCGATCGCGACGATCAGGTCGGCCTGGTCCATCGCGTGGTTGGCGGCGAAGGTGCCGTGCATCCCCAGCATCCCCAGCCAGCTCTCGTGCGAGGCCGGGAAGGCGCCGAGGCCCATCAGGGTCGAGGTGACCGGGAAGCGGTCCGAACCGACCAGCTCGCGCAGCTCCTCAGAGGCGTTGCCGTTGATGACGCCGCCGCCAGTGTAGAGGATCGGACGGCGCGCATTGGCGAGCGCTTTGGCCGCGATCCGGATCTGCTTGGCGTTGCCCTCGGTGGAGGGCCTGTAGCCGGGCAGCTCGACCGGCTCGGTGCGCGGCGCGTAGTCGATGTCGGCGCGGAAGAGGTCGCTGGGGATGTCGAGCAGAACCGGCCCGGGACGTCCCGTCGAGGCGACGTGGAAGGCCTCGTGCACGTACTCGGGGATCTGGCGCGCGTCGGTGACCTGGAAGGAGTGCTTGACGAAGGGCAGCGTCGCCCCGAGCACGTCGGCCTCCTGGAAGCCGTCGGTGCCGATCAGCTCGGTTTTGACCTGGCCGGTGATGAAGACGGTCGGGGTCGAGTCGAGCATCGCGTCGGCGATCGCCGTGATCAGGTTGGTGGCGCCGGGCCCGGAGGTGGCGAAGGCGACCCCGACCCGCCCGGATGCACGTGCGTAGCCCTCGGCAGCGTGGCCGGCACCCTGCTCATGGCGGACCTGGACGTGGCGGAAGTCGGCGTCGACGACGGCGTCGTACATCGGCAGGTTGGCCCCGCCGGGGATCCCGAAGGCGTGCTTCACGCCCTCGGCCTTGAGCGATTCCATCAGTGCGTCAGCGGCTCGCATGGGACTGGCGATGCTACCAGCGCGCCACCGCCGTCAGGCGGGGCGGCCCGGGCTCGGTTCAGGCCTGCCCAGCAGGGGATTTGGCCGGGTTCCAGCGGGTGCGGGGGTCGATCGCTGCCTCGATCGCCCGCTCCTTGTAGCGCTCGATCTTGTGGATCATCGACTCGACCAGCTCCTCGCCCAGCAGCGTCGGCTGCAGACCGAGATCGAGCAGCTTGGTGTGGATCGCGTTGTAGTAGTGCTGTTCCTTCTCGACGCGCGGGTTCTCACAGTGCTGCAGCTCGACCGCGTAGCCGAGGTGCTCGCCGGCCTGCTTGACCAGCCCGGCCAGCTCGAGGACCGAGAACTGCTCGGTGAACTGGTTGAAGACGCGGAACTCACCGCCCTCGGCCGGGTTGGCGACCGCCAGCTCGACGCACTGCAGGGTGTCGCGGATGTTGAGGAAGCCGCGGGTCTGGCCGCCGGAGCCGTAAACCGTCAGTGGGTGGCCGATCACGGCCTGCAGGCAGAAGCGATTGAGGACGGTGCCGAACACCTCGTCGTAGTCGAAGCGCGTGACCAGGCGCTCGTCGGCGGCGGTCTCGTCGGTGTCGACCCCGTAGACGACGCCCTGGTTGAGGTCGGTGGCGCGCAGCCCCCAGGTCCGACAGGCGAAGTGGATGTTGGTCGAGTCGTGGACCTTCGAGCAGTGGTACAGCGAGGCCGGCAGCTTCGGATACGGCAGCGTGTCGCTACGCCCCTTGTGATGGATCTCGATGTAGCCCTCCTCGATGTCGATCTCGGGCTGGCCGTACTCGCCCATCGTTCCGAGCTTGACGAGGTGGCACTCGGGAACGTGGTCGCGAATCGCGAAGAGCAGGTTGAGGTTGCCGATCACGTTGGCCTGCTGGGTCTCGACCGCCTGCTCGCGCGAGGCCATCGAGTACGGGGCCGAGGCCTGCTGGCCGTAGTGGACGACCGCCTCGGGGCGGGTCTCGGCGACCACCGAGTCGAGGAACTCGCCGTCCTCGACGGCGCCGACGTAGCTGGGAATGCGCTTGCCGGAGATCTCCTCCCAGGCGGCGATCCGCTCGTCGAGCGCCGAGATCGGGGTCAGCGAGTCGCTGCCCTGCGCCTCGACCCAGCGCCGACGCGAGAAGTTGTCGACCACGGAGACCTCGTGGCCACGGGCGGAGAAACGCAAGGCGGTGGGCCAGCCGAGGTAGCCGTCGCCCCCGAGGATGAGGATGCGCATAGGCGCGGCATCGTAGCTGCCGGAGGGGATGGCGGGGGCGGTTGGGACCGCTACGCGAGGCGGGCGGTGACCTCCGCTGATCGGGGTCCCGCGCGAGACGGCCGGCTTCGATCGCCGCGACAAGCCCTCCGCCGCTTGAAGGCGCCATAGCATCCGCCCCATGCTCGACGGTCTGGCGGCGCGCAACGGGGGCCGGGCCGGCCTTGCAGCCCTGGTCGCCATCCTCCTGCTCGGATTGGGGCTACGCCTGGGCGAGGCCTGGGACGGCCGCGCCCCCGTCTACGACGCCCGCGCCTACGCCGCCATCGCCGCCAATCTCGACCGCGACGAGGGATTCACCGTCGGTCCCGGCGCCACCCAGCCCTCCAGCAACTATTCCCCCGGCCTGCCGCTCTTCGTCGCAGGCCTCTACAAGCTCACCGGCGGCGTCCACGAACGCACCGCGCGAATCATCCTGGCACTGATCGGCACCCTCGGGGTGCTCCTGACCTACCTGCTGGGACAGCGCCTCTGGCGCTGCGTGAATTTTGCGTCCCCTGGCACTGAAAACTCACGCAGCGCAGTCCTAGTCGGACTGATCGGCGCCCTGGCCGTGGCCATCTACCCCGCGCTCCTCGAGTACCACGGCATGCTGATGAGCGAGCCGCTGGCCTCCACCCTGCTCGCCGGCGCAATCCTGGGCATCTACTGGGCGGCCGGCGTCGGAGCCGCTCGGCCGAGCGGGTGGCGCGGGGAGAGTGGAATGAGGACGACCCCGCCCGCAACCCCGCTCTCCCCGCGACAGGAGCCGCTCGCCAGGTGGCTCGTCCCTGGCCTCCTACTCGGAGCGCTGGCGATGGTGCGTCCGGAGTACTTCGCCGTCGGTGTGGTTCTCTCGGTGGTTGTCTTCGCGCTCAGGGCTCGCCTGAACTGGCGGAGCGCACTGGCGAACACGGCCGTGATGCTCGCTGCGGCGTTCGTCGTGATCGTGCCCTGGACGATCCGCAATGCCGAGGCGCTCGGGCGCTTCGTGCCGATCTCGACCGGTGGTGGGCAGGTGCTGTTCGCCGGGACCTACCTGCCGTCCGAGGGGAATCCGGAACGGGTCGGAGCGGAGGTCGTGGAGCGCCACCCGGAACTTTTCGGACGGCATGCGATCGAAGAGCTGCGCCTCGAGCAGATCCTCGCCCGCCTCGCCGAGCATCGCTATCCCAGGATGGAAGCCGACCAGGCGCTGGCGAAGATGGGCAAGGATCAACTCTGGGACGACCTCGGCGAAGAGCCCGAGTTCGCCGGATTCGTGGCCCAAAAGGTCTGGCGGCTCTGGGGGCACGGTCCGCGCGAGGTCATGCACGAGCCTGCCTGGGAGCTGCTGCACTGGGCGCTGCTCGGCTTCGGCCTGTTCGGGTTCGCCGTCCTCGCCTGGCGGCGACGCTGGGAGGCGGCGGTCCTGGCGACCGTCTTCCTCTCGATCACGGCTCTCAGCGCCCTGCTGGTCGCCTCGCCGCGACGGATACTGGTGATGCTGCCGCTCCTCGCCGCCTGCGCTGGAGTCGGTGTGGTCTGGGCCTGGGTGGCGATGCGCGAACGGCGCCGACCGTCTCCGGCCGGCGCCTCGCGCGGGTGGGCTAGTCCTGGTCGTACTTGACCTGGAAGGTCAGCTTGATGAAAGTCGCCGTGTCGGCGCCTTTGAAGACGCACTTGTAGGCGACGACGTCGGGGTTGGTGCTTTTCACCGTCGGCGTGCAGCGGAAGGCGGCGGTGATGCGCGGCTCCTCGACGCGGATTTCGGTCGTCTTCACCATCACCTTCTTGGCCTGGGCGCAGGTTGCGAAGCGCGCCTGGGAAGGATCGACGTTCGTCGCGTAGAGGGTGCCGGTGATCGTCTTGCCGATCACGTTCGGCGAGCTGGCGGTGCAGGTCGTCGTCATCGGCTTGGCGCTGGCGCCGCTCGCCAGCGCCAGCGAGGCGAGGACGGCAAGGGGTGCTGCGATCAGGAATCGGCGCATCTGTGGGGTTCTCCTCGGTCAGTTGGACTGTGCAGCGGGAATTCGCCACGGCAAGCCGGTGCCCTGCGCCTGGGAGTCGGCCTGCGCGGGAGCGGCGGCGCCGCAGCCGGAGGCCGGCCCCGCGGTGGGAATCGTCGGGCGCGGATAGCCTGAGCGGCTCTTGCACGCCGCCGCCGCATGGATCCGTTCCCTCCCCGAGCGCTACGGGCGGCGCACGCTCGTCCTGCTCGGCCTGATCGCGGTCCTCGGCCTCGGCTTGCGCGCCTACGCGGTCGCGCACCCCGTGGCGGAACCGGCCGATGACTCGCATGCCTACTTCGGCCTCGCCAAGGCCCTTTACGAGGAAGGCAGCTTCGGCGGCCCGAGCTTCCGCGACTCCAGCGACTGGTCGCCGGGGGCGCCCTGGCTGTACGCCGCCTCCTTCGCCGTCACCGGCGGTGCCCGGGAAGGGACGGCGCGGATCGTCGAGGCCTTGATAGGGGTCGCCGCGATCTTCGTCGTCTTCGCGCTCGGCGCCCGGCTGGGACGGGCGGCAGGTGGCGCCCGCCTGCGCAGCCCAGGGGTCGAGTCGCCCACCAGCGGATCTGGCGACCCAGATTCGCCGGACGGATCGCCTGCCAGCGGCCTTGCCTCGGTGGTTGGTCTCCTGGCCGCCCTGGGCATCGCGGTCTACCCACCCTTCATCCACTCGACCGGCGAGCTGATGAGCGAGCCGCCCGCGCTCCTCACCCTGCCGGCAGCCGTTCTCGCCTTCCTATGGGCGGCGGACGCCGGCCCGGAGCGACCGTCCCTCGCCAGGTGGCTCGTCCCGGGCGTCCTCTTCGGCCTCACTGCGATGTTCCGCCCCGAGTACCTGCTGGTCGGCGGCGCCTTCGTCGTCCTCGCCGCGGTCCGGATCGCGATCGACGCCGGCTGGCGCCGCGCCCTCGCCGCGGCGACGATCTTCCTCGCCGCCCTGGTGGTCCTGATCCTGCCCTGGAGCGTTCGCAACTACGTCGTCCTCGACCGGGTCGTGCCGATCTCGACCGGCGGCGGCAAGGCGCTCTACGTTGGCACCTACCTGCCGGCCGACGGCGAATACCAGCGGGTCAAGGCGATCCTCTACGAGCGCTATGACGGGATCAACCTGCCGCCGCAGTCCGAGGCGCTCAACAGGGTCGACCCGACGCCGCTCTTCGACAAGGTGGCATCGCGCTACCCCGATCTGCCGCGCGACTCCGCACTCGGCAAGATCGGCAAGCAGAACTTCTCCACCTACTTCGGCGAAGACCCGTTCGGCTACCTGGCGATGAGCGTCCGCAAGGTCGGGCGGATGTGGGGCAGCGGCGTCGGCGAAGCGATGAGCAGCGACACCGGTCGGGCGGTGCAAATCCTCCTCGTCGCTCTCGGAATCGCCGGTCTCGCCGTGCTCGCGGCGCGGCGGCGCTGGTGGGAGCTATTGGCGTTGGCGACCCCCGTTGCGCTGGTCACGGCGGTCGGAGCGATCTCGCTGGCGGCGCCGCGTCGCAACGAGGTGCTGATGACGCTCGTCTTCCCAGCGGCGGCCCTCGCCCTGTCTTCCGCCTTCGCGGCCATATCCTCTGGCCGCGAATGGTCCCCAGAGCAGGCATCTTCCCCGCCGAACTGACGGCGCTGCGCGGCGCCGGCCTCGTCGTCGCGGCGCTGATCGTCGTCTACGCGATCGTCCGCCGCCGCTCGCTCCGCAACGCCGACGTGCTGATCCTGCTGCTGGCCGGGCTCGGCCTGGCGCTTGTGGCCGGGACCGAAATCACCGACAAGCTGCTCTCGGCCTTCTCCTTCGAAAAGGGCAACGGCGGCCGCATCCTCGGCCTCGCGGTCTTCGCGATCTTCATCCTCTTCCTGCTGATCCTGCGGGCGCTCTCGGTCTCCGCCCGCAACTCACGGCAGCTGGCGGCGGCGCTGGAGGGGTTGGCCTGGGAGGAGTTCCGGCAAGCCGACCTGCCGGAGCGCTTCCGCGGCAAGGTCGCGATCCTGATCCCCGCCTACAACGAGGCCGACAACATCGGCCACGTGCTCGAGCAGATGCCGCGCCAGGTCTGCGGCGTCGAGACCGCGGTGCTCGTCGTCGACGACGGCTCCCGCGACGGCACCGGGGACGTCGCCGCCGAGCATGGTGCCGCGGTGGCCCGCCACGTCACCAATCGCGGCGGCGGTGCGGCGCTGCGGACCGGCTACCGGTTGATGGTCGAATCCGGCGCCGAGCTGGTCGTCACCCTCGACGCCGACGGCCAGCACCGCCCCGACGAGATGGAGCGCCTCGTCAAACCCGTCCTCGACGGCGAAGTGGACGTCGCCCACGGCTCCCGCGTGCTCGGCCACGCCGACCGCAACCACTTCGCCCGGGAGCTGGGAATCGTCTTCTTCAACCGCGTCGTCTCCTTCATCACCCGCACCCACGTCACCGACTGCTCGAACGGGTATCGCGCCGTCCGCACCACGGTGTTGCCGCAGCTGGTCCTGCGCCAGGAGCAGTTCCACACCTCCGAGTTCATGATCGAGGCGATCAAGCGCGGCATCCCCGCCAAGGAGGTGCCGATCACCGTCGAGCAGCGCCTCCACGGACACTCCAAGAAGCCGGCCGTGTTCCGCTACGGGGTCGGCTTCGCCAACGCGATCGTCCGCACCTGGCTGCGCTAGGAGCGTGTGCGGTGGAGGGGCCCCTCCGAAGCGTCTACTGCACGCCAGGATGGCGGACGGCTTGTGGGTCGGGCAGGTAGAGGTCGGTTCCGCAGCGGGGACAGACCTGGACGTAGAGCTTGAGGATCTTGCCGCAGCTCGGGCACTGGCGTTCCGGTTCGTTCTTCTCGACCCGGTAGAGGATCACGGCGACGAGGCCGAGCAGCGGCAGCACCGCGCCGACGGCGAACCAGATCCAAAAAGAGCTGCCCTTGCCCCTGCCGATGATGCCGGTGGCAAGGCCGAAGGAAAGGGCGATCGGGACGTACTCGAAACCCACGTCCCCATTCTCGCGCTTCGGCGCCATGGATCGTTCGTCCAGGGGCGGGCCCGACCCTCAAGACCTCCTTTCCAATACCGAAAACTGATCAACCCCCCGAAGGGGACGACCAGGCATGGCCATTCCCCGAGCGACAGCGAGCGCCAAGAAGCAGCCGAAACGCCGACACAAGCGTCGTCGGGTCTGGAAGGACAAGCACTTCCGCTGGGTCCCGGACGGTCAGGGCGACTGGCGCGTCCAGTCCTACCTCTACAAGCACCACCACAAGCCGAAGCCGCACCACCCCCGCGGCCCTGGCAAGAAACCGGCGCCGAGCGCGGCGGTAACCGCAGTCGCGCCGGCAAGCGCCACGGGCACTGGCTCCGCCTTTCCGCCCGGCGCCTACCAAGGCCCCTTCGGCGTCGCCGAGGCGACCCGACTGATCAAGCGGGCGGGCTTCGGGCCGGTCGCCGGCCAGGCCGAGCAGCTGGCCACGATGGGCATGGTGGCCGCGGTGCAGTCGCTGACCCGGCCAAGCGGTGCCGCGACCCTGCGCGGGCCCGCCCCGGTCGATGACGACGGGGACCCGATCGCGCCCGCCGACGCCTGGGGCCACGACCACCTCTGGTGGCTGGACCGGATGGTGCGCACCGATCAGCCGCTGGTCGAGCGGATGGCACTGGTCTTCCACGACTGGTTCGCCACCTCGAACGCCAGCGTCTCCCGCCAGCAGCAGATGATCGACCAGTCCAACCTCTTCCGCTCCGCCTGCTTCGGCTCCTTCCTGGACCTCTTCAAGGCGGTGACGATCGACCCGGCGATGCTGCAGTGGCTGAACGGCGCCGAAAACACCAAGCAGGCGCCGAACGAGAACTACGGCCGCGAGATGATGGAGCTGTTCTCGCTGGGCGCCGACCGGGGCGCCTACACGGAGACCGACGTGCGCGAACAGGCCCGGGCCCTGACCGGTTGGCGCAACGACTGGGGCGAACAGGGCGCCTACAACTTCCGCTTCGACCCGAAACGGCACGACACCGGGACGAAGACGGTCTTCGGCCGCAGCGGCAACTGGAGCTGGGAAGACTCCTGCCGGCTCTGCGTCGAACACCCCCTCCACCCCGCCTTCTTCGTCGAGAAGCTGTGGAGCTACTTCGTGCCGCAACCGCCCTCGGAAGCGACCCGGGACGCCCTGATCGCGACCTACCGCGGCAGCGGCTGGGCGATCCGGCCGGTCCTCGAGGCGATCCTGATGAGCCCCGACCTCTACCTCGGGCCGCCGATGGTGAAGCCGCCCGTCGTGCAGCTGGCCGGAATGCTGCGAGCGCTCGGGCGCGGGATCGATACCGAGGCCTGGGTCTGGCTCTGCGACGGCGCCGGCCAGCAGCTCTTCTGGCCGCCCAACGTCTCCGGCTGGGACGACAGCCGCTGGCTCGACACCTCGCGGCTGCGGGCGCGCTGGAACACGGTCGACTACGCGGTCGGCGAGCTTGTCGTCGACGCCTGGAACGACGACTACAGCTCCACCGAGAGCGCCGAGGAAGCGCTGGCCCGGGCTCTCGCCAGCTGGGGAGCGCCGGCGCTCCGCGACGAACACCGCGCCGAGCTGCTCGACTTCGGCCGCCGCTGCGAGGCGCGGGTGATCGCCAGCTGGCAGCGCGGCCCCTACCGGGCGATGCGCCAGAACGCCCTGCTGCAGTTGATCGGAATCAGCCCGGACACGATCCTGCAATGACCCGGAACTGCTGCAACGACTACACGCGCTCCCAGCTCCTCCGCTCCGCCGCGGCGGAGGCGGGCAGGGGGCTGCCGACGATCGAGCCGGGGATGCCGGAGCCGGCCGGCACCGGGCTCTCCCGGCGCACCTTCCTCTCCCGCGCCGCCGGCGCCGCTCTGGCGGTGTACGGCGCCAGCAGGATCCCGATCTCCGCCTTCGAAACCGGGATCGCCCAGGCTGCCCAAGCCGACAAGATCCTCGTCTCGGTCTTCTTCGACGGCGGCATCGACTCGCTCAGCGTGTTGGCGCCGGTCGGCGACTCGCGCTACCAGCAGCTGCGACCGAACCTCGCCCTGCCTCCGGGCGCCGGCCCGAGCTTCGGCGAGGATCCGAACCTGCAGTGGCACCCCGCCGCCGCCGCGCTCGCGACCCTCCACGGCGAGGGCAAGGTCAGCGCCTTCCCGGCGATCGGCTACGACCATCCCGACCAGTCCCATTTCACCTCCCGCCACTACTACGAGATCGGCGAGCTCCAGGTCGGCTACCGGACCGGTTGGCTCGGGCGCTATCTCGACGCGGTCGGCAACGACGAAAACCCGCTCCAGGGCCTCTCGCTCGACGGCTCGCTCTCGCCGATGATCGCCACCGCCGAAAAGCCGGTGGCGGCGATCGACAGCGTCGACGGCTACGACCTCTGGTCCCGGGTCGACGACCCGATCGAGACGGAGATGTTCAGCAGCTTCGCCCGCTTCGGCTCTTTGCCCTCCGACTCGCCCGGCCTCGCCCAGGTCCGCCGTGCCGCCTCGCAGACCGACAAGCTGCGCCAGGACCTCGCCGGCGTCGGCGAGTTCAGCAGCCCGGTCGCCTATCCCGACAACTGGTTCTCCCACAAGCTCGCCGGCCTCGCCGCCTACATCGCGGTCGGGCTGCCGATTCGGGTGGCGACGATCCGCGCCCCGGGCGGCTACGACACCCACGCCGACCAGGCCGGCGACCTCGAAGACAGCATGCGCGAGACCTGCGAGGGGATCCTCGCCTTCCAGCGCGACCTCGAAGCGCGCGGCCTCGCCGACCGGGTCCTGGTCGAGATGTGGAGCGAGTTCGGCCGGCGGCCGGAGGAGAACGGCTCGCTCGGCACCGACCACGGCGCCGCCGGCTCCGCCTTCGTGATCGGCTCGCGGGCCAAAGGCGAGATGGTCGGCGAGTTCCCCGGCCTCGCCAGCCTCGACGAGAACGACAACCTGCGGGTAACCAGCGACTTCCGCGGGATGTACTGCTCGCTGCTGGAGCAATGGCTCGACTTCGACGCCGAGGCGATCATCCCCGGCGCCTCCGGCTTCGCCCGGCCGGTGCTGGTCAAGCCGTGAGGCGCGCGCTCACCCTCGCCTATCTCGCCGCCCTGACGGTGGCGCTTGTCGCATCGG
>JBEVJP010000107.1:0-10254 GCA_040510155.1 Solirubrobacterales bacterium
GCTCGTAGAGCGAGGCGTGGACGTGGATCCCGTTCTCGGCGGCCATCCGCGCCGCGAGCTCGAAGGTGGGCCCGCCCGGTAGCTCCTCCGGCTCGGCGCCGGCGGCCTCGGGCCCGGCGGGGTCGACGGCGAAGTAGCGGCTCAGGGTCAGCTCCTGCAGGCAGACGAGCTGCGCTCCCTCCCCCGCGGCGATGCGGACCGCCTCCTCGAGAGCCGCCTCGTGCTCGGCCCCGTCGGGGTGCCAGCGGTGCTGGACGGCAGCAATCCGGAACGGGAGCCGGCTCGGCGGCCGAGTCCTCGCCGGCGAGGCAGGCGGCTGCTCGGCACGGATCAGGCGGATCTCGTCCACTGGTGCAAGATAGAGGGCAGTGAGCGCGACCCACAACTCGACGCCTGCCGCCGACGGCTTCCGGATGCCGGGCGAGTTCGAGCCCCACGACGGCTGCTGGATGGCCTGGCCGGAGCGGCCCGACAACTGGCGCGAGGGCGCCGGACCGGCCCAGGCGGCCTTCGCCGCGGTGGCGGCGGCGATCGCCGCCGCCGAGCCGGTCACGGTCGCGGCCTCGGCGGCGCAGCTGGAGCGGGCCCGGGCCCTGCTTCCCGCCTCCGTGCGCGTCGTCGAGCTGGCCAGCGACGATGCCTGGATGCGCGACATCGGGCCAACCTTCGTGATCGACGGCCGCGGCGACAGGCGCGGCGTCGACTGGGAGTTCAACGCCTGGGGCGGCAAGGAGGGCGGCCTCTACCCTTCCTGGGAGCGCGACGAAGAGGTCGCCGCGCGCGTGCTCGAGGTCGAAGGGGTCAAGCGCTACCGGGCGCCGCTGGTTCTCGAGGGCGGCTCGGTCCACGTCGACGGCGAAGGGACCGTGCTGACCAGCGAAGAGTGCCTGCTCAACCCGAACCGCAACCCCAAGCTGGATCGTGAGCAGATTGAGGCGCACCTGCGCGACTATCTCGGCGCCGAGAAGGTGATCTGGCTGGGACGTGGCGTCTTCGCCGATGAGACCGACGGCCACGTCGACAACCTCGCCTGCTTCGCGAGGCCCGGGGTGGTCCTGCTGACCTGGACCGACGACGAGTCCGATCCCCAACACGAGATCTCTGTCGATGCCCGGAGACGGCTCGAAACCACCACCGACGCGCACGGCCGCCACCTCCAAGTGGTCCTCCTCCCCTCCCCCGGTCCGCTAACCGTCTCGGCCGACGAGGCCGCCGGGGTCGAGCCCTCGCCTGGCACGCAGCCCCGCCGGGCGGGAGACCGCCTGGCCGCCTCCTACGTCAACTTCTATCTCGCCAACGGCCGCGTCGTGATGCCGCTCCTAGACGAGCGTCACGACGAGGAGGCGGCGGCGATCCTGCAGCGCACCTTCCCCGACCGCGATGTGGTCGGAGTGCCCGCCCGCGAGATCCTCCTCGGCGGCGGCAACGTCCACTGCATCACCCAGCAGGTGCCGGCGGCATAGGACATCGCTTGGTCACTTTTTCACGCATAGGGGGCAAAAGTGACCAAGCGACTCGCTCTCAAACGGGACGGGCGAGCGAGAGCGCGTAGTCCCCGCCGGCGTCGGTAAACCAGCCGCACAGCTCCAGGCCGGCGCCGGCGTAGACCGACTCCAGCCGCTCGCGGGTGAACTTGGTCGAAATCTCGGTCCGCATCTCCTCGCCGGCGGCGAAGGAGACCTCGAGGTCGAGCTGGTCGAGCCGGACTTCCTGATCGGTCAGGGAGCGCAGGCGGATGTCCATCCGCTCGGCCTCGGCGTCGTAGCGGGCGACGTGCTCGAAGGCGTCGAGGTCGAAGTCGGCGCCGAGCTCGTTGTTGAGCACCGCGAGGACGTTCTTGTTGAATTCGGCGGTGACTCCTGCCGCGTCGTTGTAGGCGGCCTCCAGCCGGCTCGTTTCCTTGATCAGGTCGGTGCCGAGCAGGAGGTGATCCGTCGGGCCGAGCAGCGCGGCGATCCGTTCCAGGAACTCCTGGCGCGGTCGCGGGTAGAGGTTGCCGATCGTGCCGCCGAGGAAGGCGATGAGCCGGCTCCCGTCGCCGGCGGGAATCCGCTCCAGGTCGCGCTCGAAGTCGCAGACCAGGCCGTGCACCGTCAGCCCCGGGTACTCGTCGACGAGGCTGGCCGCGGTCCGCTGGGTGATCTCCTCGGAGATGTCGACCGGCAGGTAGGTGTCGAGCACGCCCTCGTCGCGCATCGCGTCGAGCAGGTGCCGGGTCTTCGCCGCCGAGCCGGAGCCGAGCTCGACCAGGGTGGAGGGTCGGTCGGCAGCGACGAGGATCTCGGCCGAGCGGTGGGCGAGAATCTCGCGCTCGGCCCGGGTCGGGTAGTACTCGTCCAGCTCGGTTATCCGCTCGAAGAGCCGGGACCCGCGCTCGTCGTAGAAGTACTTCGGCGCCAGCTCCTTGGGGTAGGCGCAGAGGCCAAGACGGACATCGCGCACCATCGTCGCGGCGGCGTCCGAGTCGAGATGGACCTCGATCGCGATCACGAGGCGTCCCTCGCGCAGCGCATGCCCGAGAAGATCTGACTCCGCTGTGGCAGGTCCCAGTTGCGGAAGCTGCGGCGGGCGACGCTCGGGTGGGTCGCCCAGGAGCCGCCGCGCAGCACCCGGTACTCGTCTCCGAAGAAGACCTCGGAGTACTCGCGGTAGGGAAACGCCTTGAAGCCCGGGTAGGCCCGGAAGTGCGACGAGGTCCACTCCCAGATCTGTCCGACCGCGTCGAGGCTGGCGGCAGCGGCCTCCCACTCGAACTCGGTCGGCAGGCGCTTGCCGACCCAGCGGGCATAAGAGTCGGCCTGCTCCGAGGAGACGTGGACGACGGGGTGGTCCGGCGCGAGCGGCTCGCGCCGGCCTTGGGCGATGGTGACCCACTCGCCCCCCTCGCGCGCCCAGTACATCGGCGCCTCGCCGCCGCCCTCCTCCATGAACTCGGTATACGCAGCGTTGGTCACCGGAGTTCGATCGATCTCGAAGGCGGCTAGCTCAACCTCGTGCCGGGGACGCTCGTTGTCGTAGGCGAAGCCGCGGGGGGAGGCGCCGATCGCGTAGCCGCCCGCCTCGATCCGAAACATCCCGGCGGCGCCGACCGGAGCCGTCCCCATCGGCCAGGGATGCTCGTAGCCGTCGACCATCTCCAGCAGCTGCAGCATCGTCTCCTGGTGCTGCAGCTCGTGGGCGAGCAGCAACTCGTAGACGAAGCCTTCACGCAGCAGCGGATCCTCGGCGTCAGCGCCGATCTCGATTTCGTCCAGGACTTCGAGTGCTCGCTCGCGGACGTCGGCCATGTAGGAGCGCAGCTCCGCATCGCGCAGGATCGGCAGCTCGCCGCGGCTCCGGCGCGGATTCTCGATCGCGTCGTAGAAGCGCCCGAGCTCCCCGTTCAGCGGCTCCCGCTCGCCGACCGTCTGCACCAGCCAGAGCTCCTCGAAGTTGGCGATGTGGCCCAGGTCCCAGGCCAGCGGGCTCAAAATCGGCGAGTAGACCCGGTTCAGCTGGTCGTCGTCCAACTGCTCGACCAAGCCCAGCGTCCGCCTCCGCGCGTCGGCGAGACGCGCTGTGATCGCTGCCTTGGAGCTTGCCGTCACCTCGGTGGCGATACGGGGACCCTATAGCGGCCGGATTACCGGCATGTGAAATCCCGCTCGAGGGGGGAGAACTCCCGACGTGTCTGAGCTTATGGGTCCTATACGGCCCTCTAGCTCAGGAACGTCCCGGTAGGGTGGCGCGGGGATGGACGTTCGGGAGGCAGGAGCGTTGGTAGCCGGCGGGGCATCGGGCCTGGGCGAGGCGACGGCGCGGGCACTGGCGGCGGCGGGTGCGAGGGTCGTGATCGCCGACCTCAATACCGAGAAGGGTGAGGCGCTGGCTTCCGAGATCGGCGCGGCGTTCGTTGTCGCCGACGTTACCGACGAGGAGGCGGTCTCGGCGGCGGTTGAGCGGGCCGCGGCGACCTCAGGCGGACTGCGGATTTCCGTCTGCTGTGCCGGGATCGGCTGGGCAGAGCGGGTGAGCCACAAGCGCGGGCCGCACAACCTCGAGTACTTCTCCAACGTCGTCAAGGTCAACCTGATCGGCAGCTTCAACGTCCTCCGCCTCGCCGCGACGGCGATGAGCGAGAACGAGCCGGACGAGGAGGGCGAACGTGGGGTCTGCGTCAACACCGCCTCGATCGCCGCCTACGACGGCCAGATCGGTCAGATCGCCTACGCCGCCTCGAAGGGCGGCATCGTCGGCATGACCCTGCCGGCGGCGCGCGACATGGCCGGCCGCGGGGTCCGGGTGATGACGATCGCGCCGGGACTGTTCGACACGCCGCTGCTGGCGGCCCTGCCCGAGGACGCTCGCACGGCCCTTGGCGAAGGCATCCCCTTCCCCTCTCGCCTCGGCCGCCCCAAGGAGTACGCCCGCATGGTCCTGGCGATCGCCGCCAACCCGATGCTGAACGGCGAGACGATCCGCCTCGACGGCGCCCTGCGGATGCCGCCCAAGTAGCGATGCGCGGCGCCGAGCTGATCGCCGAGTTCCTCAAGCACTCCCCGTTCGTCGCTCATCTGGGAATGGAGCTGCGTGAGATCGAAGACGACCGCGCCGTTCTCGTCCTGCCTTTCCGGGATGAGGTGGTGACCATCGGCGACGTCGTCCACGGCGGCGCCGTCTCCGCCCTGATCGACACCGCGGCGATGGCCGGCGCCTGGTCTGCGGTCGAGTTCGATGGCGAGCCCCCGCGCGGCACCACGGTCGGCCTCAGCGTCGACTTCCTCGCCGCCGCCCGCGCCCAGGACCTCCTCGCCGAGGCGGTCGTGCTGCGCCGCGGTGCCAGCCTCTGCTTCTGCGAGGTGAAGGCGACCGGGGCCGATGATGGCACTCTCGTCGCCAGCGGCCTCGTCACCTACAAGCTCAGCGGCCGCTCCTAGGGGATCAGGCCAGCGGGTCAGTCCGTCCCGGTCGCCTCGGGATCGCGCCAGACCTTCTTGCGCCAGGGCGGTTTGATCGCGAAGGTGCTTCGATCGTCGGCGACGATCCGCTCGAGCGGGATCAGGTGGACGCGGCGACCGGGGATGAAGCGAGCGAGCTCGTGGTCGCCGGCGGCATTGCCGGCGTGGCTGCCGCCGGAGACGAGCAGCAGGTGCGTCTCCGGGCCCCAGCCGTTGGGATCGCGTGCACCGAGCGACTCGGCGAAGTCACGGAGCGGGTCGATGCCGGCGTCCGAGCCCCAGTTGGCGATGCCGAGCTCGTAGTTGTAGCCGTTGTGCGAGCTGGCGCGCTCGTCGACTTGGCCGTCGGGACCGATGCGAATCTGCACGCCCTCCCAGTCGTCTTCATGGAAGCCCTCGTCGCCGACGATCGGGACGTCGCGCAGCGTCGCCGAATCGGCGTAGTAGGTCCAGTACTGGAGGTAGAGGTTGCCGGCTCGCGGCGGCGAGCAGTCGGCCCCCTCGGCCTCGGTCTGCTCCTGACCTGCCGGCCGGCAGTCGATCACGTGCACGAACGCGGTCAGCGGCAGCCGCGCGTCGGTCCGGTGCACGAGGCCCTCGCTGTCGCCGTCCCCGCACGCGGTGCGGCGGCAACGTCGGAAATCGACCGGCATCGCCTTCGAATCCGCCTCGAAGACGATCGTCGGCATGTGGCGCCTTGCCAGCGTCCCGATCTCCGTCCCGTAGGCGGCGATCAGGACCGGCTCGTCCCCGCAGCCGTCCGCCAGCGCCGCCGCGCAGAGGATCCGCGAGGCGACCGAGCGAGCGAGGTCGGTCCCGGGAATCCGCACCCCGACCGCGAGCAAGGTGGCGAGCAGCAGGGCGACGATGCAGAGCGTCGCCACCCACTCCACCGTCCCCTGCCCTCGCTCACCTGCCCGCATCCAGCGTCAAGCAGGTGAGCCCGCGAGGCTCTCCCCCATCTGGGACGGGGGAATTCGGTCCCTACGGACTCGCCGAGGCAGACCCGGGCAGATCGCAGCCCAGAGCACTCGCCGGAGCCACATCGGCAGGGGTGATGTATCCCGCCGGTTCGCCCTTCACGTAGATCGTCCTCACCGCCGGCTGGCGACGGAGGCGACCGGCGGCGATTTCACGCCCGGCGGCGACGATCTGCGACGGCCATCCCTGGCCGTGAAGCGGCAGGGCGCTCCCCTCATAGCCCCTTTCCCGGACCATCCGCAGCAGCACCGGCCAGCGGCGAGCGGTGCCCATCGCCTCGACCGCCTGCTGCGCGGTGGCGCCATCGCCCTCCCGGGTCGCGGAAGACCAACGCCGCAGCCAGTCGCAGGCGACCGCCCCCGCCACCGCTTTGCCGAGCATGAAGTGATCGCTGAGCACGCTGTCGCTCTGCAGGGCGGAGGGGTCGAAGCCCGGCGGCACCGGCAGTCCTTCGAGCATCGCCGCTATCTCCTCCGAGCGCGCGGCGGGCTGGACGACTTCCGGCGGCATCGCGGCGAGCCAGGCATCGACCCCGACCGGTCGCAGCGAGCGCACCACCTTTTCGTACTTCCCCTTGGCGAGCGTGCCATGGATCTCGACGAAGACGCTCCCCTGCGGAGCGAGGATCGTCGAGAAGTTCGGGCGCTGGCCGGCGTAGTGGAAGGTGGACGCTCGACGGCCGAGCACGGTCGAAGGCGCCGGCGAGACGCCGCCGCGGGGCGTGGCGGCCGCGCGGTCGCGCAGATAGCTCCGGTAGAAGCGAGCGGGGTACCAATCGAGCTCGAGCTGCTGGCTGCCGGGTCCAAAGGCGGGTCGGTCGCGGAATTTGTAGATCAGTTCGCCGCTGTCGACCTCGAATCCGCGGGCGTGGACGATCGACCAGCCGGGCGCGGTGACGAGCAGCCGCGGGTTCGCTTCGGCAACCTCGACCGCGGCAGCCGCGTAGGTGGGGTGACCGCCGTCTCTGACCGAGCCGACCGATCCGCCGGTCAGCAGAACCACCGCCGCGATCGCGACGACGCAGGCGAAGCCAAGGCCAAGCGAAGCACTGCGGTGGCGAGAGAGAACCCCCCGGCCCGGGGGCATCTCCTCCATGGACCCGCCCGCGCGCCTCCCCTTCGTGCGTCCAGCTTCGTCACCCTCGCTCGCGACCGCCGCACCAACAGGGGTCAGCCGCGGCGCCGTTTCACCGATCGCGATCGCCCGGCGCAGCGCAGCCGACAGCTCCGCCTCGCCGACCTGGCTCAGCTCCGCCACCGAGACCGGGTTGGCCGCCCGCATCGTGGCGAGCGCATCGTCCGTTTGTCGTCTGCGATTCAACCGGTCTCCTCGAGGGGGTTCGGCACCGCCGCGCGGGCCTCCCCCGGTATGTGTCCGGCCGCGGCGAGTTGTTTCGCGAGCTTGCGCCGAGCCCGGTGCAGCCGCACCCGGAATGCCCCGGCCGAGCAACCGAAGACCGCCGCCGCCTCCCGCGTGCTCAGCCCCTCCCAGGCAACCAGCCGCAGCACCTCCCGCTCCGACTCATCGAGACGACCGAACGCAACCGAGAAAGCGTCACGACGATCGACGGCGTCAGCGGGGTCCGTCCCGGAACCCGCCGCAGCCGCCTCGTGCGCCAGGCGCGTATTCAGATTGCGCCGCCGACCGCTCGCCCGCCATTGGTTCGCGACCACGTTCCCGGCAATCGCATACAGCCAAGGCAGCGCCTCCTCCGGAATACGATCCCGCCGCCGCCAAGCCACCGCAAACACCTCCGCGACCACATCTTCGGCGGCATCCCGCCCCGCCACCCGCCGCATCGCAAACGCCAGCACCTGCGCGTAATGCTCACGAAACACCCCTTCGAACCGCTCGAGGTAGATGTCCCCCACCACATCTAGCCGAGCGTCAACAGAAGGCATCTGAAGTAAATGTGCACCCGAACCCTGTTGTTACGAGGGCACCCGAGATCGCCTCGGAAATCAGTCGCTCCGTGGGGACCTGTCCCGGTAGGGGTGAAGCGTCTTGTACTTTTTCGGCGCTGCGCCCCGCGGACGGCCCCCGACGCTCCGCGAAAAAGTTAAGCGGAACCCCTACCGGGACAGGTCCGGCTCAGAGATTCTGAATCTCGGCTGCAATATCAGCAGCCGCCTTCTTCGCATCATCAAAGAGCATCGACGTGTTCGGTTCGTAGAAGAGGTCGTTGTCGATCCCCGCGAAGCCAGGGCTGAGCGACCGCTTGATCACGATCACCTCGGAGGCCTCGGAGACCTCGATGATCGGCATGCCGGCGATCGGAGAGTCGGGGTCGTTCTTGGCGGCCGGGTTGGTGACGTCGTTGGCGCCGACCACCACTGCCACGCTGGTGCGCGGCATCTCCGGGTTCACCTCGTCCATCTCCTTGAGCTGCTCGTAGGGCACGTCGGCCTCGGCAAGGAGGACGTTCATGTGCCCGGGCATCCGGCCGGCGACCGGGTGGATCGCGTAGTTCACCTGGACGCCGCGCTGCTCCAGCTCGTCGGCGACCTCCTTGATCGCGTGCTGGGCCTGGGCGACGGCGAGGCCGTAGCCGGGGACGATCACCACGGAGTCGGCGTAGGCGAGCTTGATCGCGGCGTCCTGAGCGCCGATCGAGACGTGCGGCTTCTCGCCGATCGCGCCGCCGCCACCTCCGGCTGGAGCGCCGCCGAAGCCGGAGAAGAGGATGTTGGAGACCGAGCGGTTCATCGCCGTCGCCATCTCCAGGGTGAGGATCGTTCCCGAGGAGCCGACCAGGGTGCCGGCGACGATCAACGCCACGTTGTCGAGCGCGAAGCCGGCGGCCGCCGCGGAGAGGCCGGTGAAGGCGTTGAGCAGCGAGATCACGACCGGCATGTCGGCGCCACCGATCGGCAGCACAACCAGGTTGCCGAGGATCGCGGCGAGGACCAGGAGGAGGATGAAGAGGCCCTGCGAGGGCGACTCGTGGTCGACGGCGAGGATCACGCAGATCGCGATGATCGCTAGCAGCAGCAGGCCGTTGATGATCTGCTGGCCCGGCACCGCCAGCGGCCGGGTCGGGATCAGGTCCTGGAGCTTGGCGAAGGCGATGTTCGAGCCCCAGAAGGAGACCGAGCCGACCACGCCGGCGAAGATGATCGGGATCAGCGTGTCCAGTGAGAAGTCCTCGCCGATCGAGATCCCGTGGCGGATCTCCGACCAGGCGATCAGCGCCACGGCACCGCCGCCAACGCCGTTGTAGAGGGCGACCATCTGCGGCATCTCGGTCATCTGCACGCGGATCGAGGCGATCACGCCGACCGCGGTACCGATCCCGAGGCCGAGCGCGATCAGGCCCCAGTTGCCCATCCCGTCGAGCAGCAGCGTGGTGACGACCGCGATCGCCATGCCGCCGGCGGCGATCAGGTTGCCGCGCTTGGCGGTGGTCGGGTGCGTGCCCTGTTTGATCCCGATGATGAACAGGGAGAAAGCGACGATGTAGAGCGCCGTGGCGGCGTCGCCGCCCGGCTTGAGAACGGCCTCGATCATTTGCCGTTGCCCTCGGCCTTCGGTTTCGGCTTTTTGGTGAACATGCCGAGCATCCGGTCGGTGACCATGAAGCCGCCGACGATGTTGATCGCGCCGAAGGCGATCGCGATCGTGCCGATTACATACTCGACGCCGTCGTTGGCGAAGCCGACGACGATCAGGCCGCCGAGCATGACGATGCCGTGAATCGCGTTGGTCTGCGACATAAGAGGCGTGTGCAGGGTCGTCGGCACCTTCGAGATCACCTCGAAGCCGACGAAGACGGCGAGCACGAAGATCGTGATCTCGGTCATCAGGCTCATTACTTGGCTGCCCTCTCGTTCTTGATCTCGCCGTCTTTGGTGATGCAGGCGGCGGCGACGATGTCGTCCTCGAAGTCGATGTTCAGCTGGCCCTCCTCGGTAACGATCAGGCCGAGCAGGTTCTCGAGGTTCTTGGCGTAGAGCTGCGAGGCGGGCACCGGCATCTCGCTGGCGAGATTGCTGGGGCCGATCACCTTGACGCCGTTCTCGACCACGGTCTGGCCGGCCTCGGTCAGCTCGCAGTTGCCGCCGGTCTCGGCGGCGAGGTCGACGATCACCGAGCCGGGCTGCATGCCGCGCACCGCCTCAGCGGTGATCAGCAGCGGCGCCGGGCGGCCGGGGATCGCTGCGGTGGTGACGATCACGTCCTGTTTGGTGGCGTTCTCGCCGAGAGCGTCCCGCACCTGCGCGTTCTCCTCGTCGGTCAGCGGCCGGGCGTAACCGCCCTCCCCCTCCGCGTCGGGGATGAAGTCCAGTTCGAGCGGGCGACCGCCAAGCGAGGCGATCTGCTCCCAGGCGGCGCGGCG
>JBEVJP010000108.1:0-3417 GCA_040510155.1 Solirubrobacterales bacterium
GCGGGGTGGACGCGGTCGAGTGCCTCGCCGAGCGACTCGCCGCCGAGGAAGCGCTGCGCCTCGTCGCGCACCTGCAGGGCGCCCACGAACGCGGCCTCGAGCTCCTCGGCCGGGATCGCGTCGAGCCGGCCGCCGCGCCACTCCGACAGCTCCGGCCAGAGCTCGACCTCGTGGCCGGGCGCCACGAGCTCCGCCGTCTCGAGCGTGCGCGGCAGGTCGCTCGCAAGCACGAGGTCGAACTCGACGTTCGCGAGCGCGGCCCGGGCGGCGGCCGCCTGCTCGCGGCCGCGCGGAGTCAGCGGCACGTCCTCCGGCCGTACCGGCGCGCCCTCCTCGTCGACGTACGACACGTCGCCGTGCCGCATCAGGATCAGCCGGCGTCTCACTCGTACTTCGCGAGCGCCCGCGGGTTCGAGACGCGCAGCTTCTGCGCCACCTGCTCCTTGAGGAGGGCGACGGCGTTCTCGGGGACGTCGCCCGCCCGGATCCGCCGCGCCAGTTCCCAGTCTTGCTCGCGGGGTGGGGTCGTCGCCCAGAGCTCCCGCTCGGCGATCCCGAGCCCGTTGATCGCGACGAGCGTGCGGAACTTCAGCCGGTGATCGTCGAGGATCGGGAGGATCTCCGCCTGCAGGAACTCGCGGACCGCTTCCGCAAGTTCCTGCGGCGTGGGCCGGTCATGCTGCATGGTCGATCAGGTCCAGGAGCTCGTACTCCATCTCGGCGGCGAGGCGGCCGAGCACGGCGAGCTCGACGCTCCGCTCCTGGCCGTTGAAGTGGCGGCGCGACTGGGTCAGGCAGCCGGTCGCCCACTTGACGTTGCCGAACACCTCCCAGGTGAGCAGCTCCTCCCGCTGCACCTCGAGGCCGGTCAGCTCGGCGTAGCGGTCGAGATAGCGGTCGAGGTCGCCGACGCCGCCGAGGTGCTTGTGGTCGGCACCGAAGCGCCAGGCGCGGACGAGCGGCCAGGAGAGATCCTCGACCGGGTCAGCGAGGTGCGCGAACTCCCAGTCGAGGACGGCGACGATCCCGTGCTCGTCCACGGCGATGTTGCCGATCCGCCAGTCGCCGTGGACGACGACCGGCTCGCGGTGCCGTGGCAGCCGCTCCTTCACCCAGTGCAGCCCGAGCTCGATCGCAGGGTGCGGCTCGCCGACCGAGTCGAGCTCCGCGTAGAACCGCGTCACCTGGTCGCCCGTCTCGAGGAAGGGCAGCCGGTGGGGCGGGATCGCATGGATCTTGGCCAGCTCCTCCGCCATCTCGACGTCGATGCCCGGCGGCGGGCTCTTGACGATCCGCCGCCCGATCGTCTCGCCCTGGATCCGCGCCATCACGAAGGCCTCGCGGCCTTCCACCTCGCCGAGGTAGGCAATCGGCTCCGGCACCTTCACGCCGGCCTCGTGGGCGGCGCGCAGCACCTCGAACTCGTGCTCGAGCGTGAGCGTGCCCTGGTGGATGACGCCGCCGGCCGCCCGCCGGATCAGCAGCTCGCGTCCCGCCGAGTCGACCGCCCAGGCTTCCTTCGAGGCGCCGCCGGCGAGCAGGACCGCCCGCTCTACCGGCGCGTCGAGGGCGGCGGCGAAGGCATCCCTCAAAGCAGGAGCTCCGCCATCACGCCGAGCGCTTCCTGCTGCCGCGTCTGGATCAGCAGCGTCGAGATGCCGGCTTCGCGCCACGCCTCCAACCGTTCTGCGATCCGCTCCTTCGGGCCGACGAGGGCGATCTCGTCGACGAGCTCGTCGGGCACGGTCATCGCCGCCTCGCCCTTCATCCCCGAGAGGTACAGCTCCTGGATCTTGGCCGCCGCCTCCTCGTAGCCGTAGCGCTGCGTCAGCGCGTTGTAGAAGTTCTTCCCCCTCGCACCCATGCCGCCGATGTAGAGCGCCAGCATCGGCTTCAGCATGTCGCGGCACTGCTGGACGTCGTCGCCGACGAGGACGGGGCAGAGCGGCGCGATCTGGAAGCCCTCGGCCGCCGCCTCCAGCGAGGGGCCGTGAATCTCGCGGAAGCGGTACGGGGAGAAGAAGATCGGCAGCCAGCCGTCGGCGATCTCCGTCGCCAGGGCGACGTTCTTGGGGCCGAGCGCTGCGAGGTAGATCGGGATCTCGCGGCGCAGCGGCTTCAGGATCAGCTTCAGCGGCTTGCCGACGCCGGTCGCGTCCTCGCCGGAGTAGGGGATGTCGTAGTGGGGGCCGTGGTGCTCGACGGTCTCGCGGCGCATCGCCGCGCGGACGATCTCGATGTACTCGCGCGTCCGCCCGAGCGGCTTGCCCCAGGCGACGCCGTGCCAGCCCTCGACGACCTGCGGGCCCGACGTGCCGAGTCCGAGCAGCAGCCGTCCGCCCGAGAGCTGGTCGAGCGTGGCGGCCGTCATCGCGGTCATCGCCGGCGTGCGCGCCGGCATCTGCATGATCGCGGTGCCGATCCCGATCTGCTCCGTCGTAGCGGCGATCCAGGAGGCGACCGTGACGGCGTCGGCACCCCAGGCCTCCGAGGTCCAGACGGAGTCGAAGCCGAGCCGGTCGGCGGCCTGGGCCATCGCGACCGACCCGATCGGGTCGTCATAGCCGAGCTGCATCCCGAGCTTCACAGCTGCGGGACCATCCCCTCGGCGCCCTCGACCCGCGGGCCGGGGACGTTCGGGAAGCGGAAGAGCGTCGGCTCGCGGCCGGGCTGGCAGACCCACGCCTGGCCGGTCAGTTCGCTCCGGGCCGCCACGAGCACCGCCTCGGCGATCTGCTCCGGCTCCATCAGCGGGAAGCCGGCGGCGTCCAGCTTCGCCTGCTCCGGCTCCGTCATCGGCGTCCGCACGATCCCGGGGCAGACGAGGTTGACGCGGATCCCGCGCGGCTCCAGCACCTCGGCCATCGAGCGCGAGTAGCCGACGACAGCGTGCTTGGTCAGCACGTAGAGAGGGTCGGACGGCATCGGGATCAGTCCCGCCAGCGACGCCGTGACGACGAAGACGCTTCCCGGCCGCATCCGCGGCGCGAGCGCCTGCATCCCGAAGACGACGCCGTCGACGTTGACGGAAAGGATGCGGCGGTAGTCGTCGATGGTGCCGTCGCCCTTCGCCAGGACGCCCGCATTCAGGCAGACGAGGTCGGCCGGCGCGACGTCGATCCACGCCTCCTGGTCGCCGACGTCGAAGCCGCTCGTGAGGTCGAGGCCTCGCACCGCCGCGCCGCCTGCCTGAAGCGCTGCGACGAGCGCGCCGCCGATGCCGCCGGTCGCACCCGTGACCACCGCGGTCTCAGGGAACAAGGACGACCTTGCCCGTCGAGCGGCGCGACCCGATCAGGTCGAGCGCCTCGTTCGCCTGCTCGAGCGGGTACTCCGCGCCGACCACCGGATGCAGTGCCCCGCGGCGCCAGAGTGCCAGCAACTCGCGCACCTCCTCCTGCACGAGCTTTGGCTGGA
>JBEVJP010000109.1:0-3198 GCA_040510155.1 Solirubrobacterales bacterium
CGGAGCGTAAACCCTTGATCCGGCGCAGCTCCTCGGCCGAGTAGTTGACGATCCCCTTGCCGATCGCCTCGCCGTCGCGCGAGATCTCGACCGCATCGCCGGCCTCGAATTCCCCCTCGACCTCGGTGATCCCGACCGGCAGCAGGCTGCTGCCCCGCTCGCGCAGCACCCGTGCGGCGCCGTCGTCGACCCGGATCGTGCCGTGGATCGGCTTCGCGTAGCGCAACCAGAGCTTGAAGCTCGAGCCGCGCTCGCGGTGGGGCTTGAACAGCGTGCCGACTGCCTCCCCCGCCGCGGCGGCCAGCAGCGTTCGCTCGGCGGTGCCGTCGCAGATCACGGCCGGGATGCCGGCGGCACCCGCCATCTCCGCCGCCGCGGCCTTGCTGCGCATGCCGCCCGAGCCGAACGGCGAAGTGTGTTCGCCGATCGCGTAGCGCTCCAGCTCGGCGGGGTCTGCGACCTCGACGATCAGCTCCGCGCCGGGATCCTTGCGCGGATCGGTGCTGTGCAGGCCCGCCGTGTTGGTGAGCAGCACCAGCAGCCGCGCCTCGATCATGATCGCCACCTGGGCCGCGAGGAAGTCGTTGTCGCCGAAGGTGATCTCGTCGGTGGCCGTGGTGTCGTTCTCGTTGATCACCGGCACCGTGTGCCAGGCCAGCAGTCGCCGCAGCGTCTGGCGGGCGTTCAGGTAGTGCGTGCGGCGCTGCAGGTCGGCGGCGCTCAACAGCACCTGGGCGGCGTGGACCTCGCGGCCGGCGAGCCGCTCCTCGTAGGCGCGGAACAGGGGCCCCTGGCCAACCGCCGAAGCCGCCTGCAGCTCGTCGATCCCTTTCGGGCGCGCCCGCATCTCCATCACCTCCATGCCGCGCGAGATCGCCCCGGAGGTGACCATCACCACCTCCTCGCCGCCGTCGTGCAGCTCCTCGACCTGCGCGCAGACGCTGTCCAGCACGTCGGCGCGAAGCGCGCCGTCGTCGGCGGAGACGATCGATGATCCGAGCTTGACGACGATGGTCACTTGACGCCTGAGTCTAGGTCCGGCACGTACCATCCACGCATGACCGAGTTCGGCACGGTCAGGGTCGCCGCCGTCCAGGCGACGCCCGTGATCCTGGACGCCGAAGCGACGATCGAGAAGGCGGTCGGCCTGATCGGCGAGGCCGCGGGCGACGGCGCGCAACTCGCGGTGCTGCCCGAGACCTTCGTTCCGCTCTACCCCTCCGGCAGCTGGGCCAAGGCCGCCGCCGCGTTCGACGGCTTCGACGAGCTCTGGGAGCGGCTGTGGGCGAACTCGGTGGACGTGCCGGGCCCGCTCACCGACCGCCTCGCCGAAGCCTGCGCCGAGCATGAGATCCACGTCGCGATCGGGGTCAACGAGCGGGAGGCCGAGCGGCCGGGCAGCCTCTACAACGCTCTGCTCCTGATCGGGCCCGAGGGCCTGCTCTGGAAGCACCGCAAGCTGATGCCGACCCACCACGAGCGTCTCTTCCACGGGATCGGCGCCGGCGACGACCTCGCGGCGGCCGAGACCCCGCTGGGCAGGATCGGCGGCCTCATCTGCTGGGAGAACCGCATGCCCCTCGCCCGCTACGCCGCCTACCGCTCGGGCCCGCAGATCTGGGTCGCTCCCACCGCTGACGACTCGGACGGTTGGCTCGCGAGCATGCGCCACATCGCGATCGAGTCGGGCGCGTTCGTGATCTCGGTCCCGCAGTACATCCCCCGCTCGGCCTTCCCCGATGACTTCCCGGCCAAGTTGCCCGCCAACGAGGTCTTCGGGCGGGGCGGGGCGGCGATCATCGAGCCGGGCGACGGCGATGTGATCGCCGGCCCGCTCTATGACCGGGAGGGGATCGTCAGCGCTGACTGCGACCTCAGCGCCGGCCTGCACGCCAAGCGCTGGTTCGACTCGGTCGGGCACTACAGCCGCGAGGACGTGCTGCTCGGCGAGGTGCCGGTGGCCGACGGGCCGTCCGAGCAAGCTCAGGAGGGGTCGAGCTCGAACTCGACCTCGCCCACCACCACCTCGTCGCCACGCTCGAAGCCAGCGCGCTGAAGCTCGGCGATCACCCCGATCTCCCGCAACCTTCCCTCGAGGTACTCAAGAGCTTCCGGGTTGGAGAGGTCATGCCTGGCGACCAGCAGCTCGATGCCGCGTCCGCTGACGCGCCATCGCTTCTGGCCCTCGGCATGCACGTCGAAGCCCTCCCCCTCGCTGGGCCGGTAGACCCTGTGCTCGGCTTCGAACCCGTCGGCGATGGCCGGCTCGCGCGGGGGCGCCTCCGGTAGCGCGGCGATTATCGCCCTGCGCAGCTCATCCAGCCCGGCTCCGGTCGCAGATGAAAAGGCCAGCACGCCAACAACCGTGTCTCCCAGCCGGTCCCGCCACTCGGCGACCAGCTCGCCGGCCCGCTTCTCGGGAACCAGGTCGGCCTTGGAGAGGGCAACGAGCTCGGGCAGGCGGTTAAGGCGCGCGCCGTATGAGCCGAGCTCGCTGCGGACGGTCTCGTAGTTGCCCTCGGGTTCGCCGTCGGCGGGCTCGATCTCGACCAGGTGGACCAGCAGCCGGCAGCGCTCGACGTGGGCGAGGAACTCGTGCCCCAGGCCCGCACCCTCGGCGGCCCCCTCGATCAGACCGGGGATGTCGGCGAGCACGACCTGCCGGTCGTCGAGCTCGATCGTGCCCAGCACCGGCTCGATCGTCGTGAACGGGTAGTCCGCGACCTTCGGGGCCGCGCGCGTCAGACGCGCCAGTAGCGAGGACTTGCCCGCGTTGGGCAGCCCCACCAGCCCCGCGTCGGCGAGCAGCTTCAGCCGCAGCTCGATCCAGCCCGACTCTCCCTCCAGTCCCCGCTCGGCGAAGCGCGGCGACTGCTTGGTCGAGGTCGCGAAGCGCTTGTTGCCGTGTCCGCCTCCCCCGCCCCGGGCGACGACCAGCCGCTGGCCGTCTACGAGCAGCTCGGAGGTCGAGCCGTCAAGCCCGCTCACCACGGTTCCGGGAGGGGCCGAAACGACCCTGTCCTCCCCCTGTTCACCGTGGCGCCGACTGCCCTCCCCGTGCCCGCCCCGGCCGGCGCGGAAATGCTTGCTGCGCCCGAGAGAGGAGAGGTCGCGGCGGCCCGACTCGCAGACGAGCACCACGTCGCCACCGCGACCGCCGTCGCCGCCGTCGGGGCCGCCCTTGGGCACGTGCGCCTC
>JBEVJP010000110.1:0-11802 GCA_040510155.1 Solirubrobacterales bacterium
GGGCGGGCACGCCGAGCTCGTCGAGCCAGGCGCGAAGCCGCGGTCCCGGCATCGCGCCGCACATCGCGGCCAGCGCCAGCAGGCCGGGACGCACGTGCGCGCCGCCCAGCGCCAGCGCGTCGCGCACGAGACGGCGCCGCGGACGGATCCCCGCCGGGAGCAGGCCGAGCTCGTGCGCGGCGACAAGCGCGGCCTCGGGGTCGGGCTCGTCAAGGGCCAGCAGCAGCTCGGCGCCCACGCGCGGCCCGCTGACGGTGTCGAGCGCGCCGTCGGACACCGCAGCGCGCGCGAGCCGCTCGGTGCGCTCCTCGAGCGCGAAGCCCAGGCGCGCCGCGTAGCGCGCAGCCCGCCAAAGGCGGGTCGGGTCGTCGGCGAACGACCCGTCGTGCAGCACGCGCAGGAGCCGGCCGTCGAGATCCTCGCGCCACGGACCGGATCCGTGCTGGCGCCCGTCAAGCCCGACGGCCACCGCGTTGACGGTGAAGTCGCGGCGTCGGAGATCCTCCTCCAGGGCCGCAGGACGGACGACGGGCAACGCCCCGGGAGCCGGGTAGGTCTCGGTGCGGGCAGCGGCCACGCCGACCGCCAGCCCATCGACGCAGACCTCCGCGGTGCCGAACGGCTCGTGCGCCGCCACCAGGTCGCCGAGCTGGGCGGCGAGGGCCAACGCGTCGCCCGCGACGACGAGATCGAGGTCGCGCGGCGCGCGATCGAGCAGGGCGTCGCGCACAGCGCCGCCCACCACCCATACGTCGGCGCGTTCGCCGAGGCGGTCGAGCACGGCCGCGACCGCGGGCCGGGCACGCAGACGGGTCAGCACGTCGGGCTCCATCACCACGCAGTCTGGCCCATGAGGACGACCGCATACGCTCTCGGGATGGTGTTCCGCCGCTGGCCGTGGCTGCGTTGGGTCGGCCTGGGCGCGGTGGTCGTGGTCGCCGCCGGGGCCGTTTTCGCCGTGCTGGCCACCCGGCGTCCGGGCGACGTGTCGCATCCCGAGGTCGAGTTCGACCAGGGCAGGACCCAGCCCGCGGTCGGCTCCGCGACCACCGGCCCACGCGGCGACACGCTGTCCTGGCCGCGCTTTGGCAACACGCCGCAGCGCACCCACGTGCTGCCCCTTCGCGCCACGCTGCGCCCGCCGTTTCGCACCGCCTGGGCCGAGCGCGGCAGGACGCTGCTCGAGTTCCCGCCGGTGCTCTGCGGACGCTCTGCCTACCTGCTCAAGAACAACGGGGCGCTGTACAAGCTCTCGCGCCAGCGCGGCACCGTGCTGTGGAAGCGCAAGCTCGGCGACCTGGCCGCGAGCTCCCCGGTCTGTGGAGACGGCAGGGTCTACGCGGTGCTCCTGCGCGCCAAGACGGGGGCCGGCGGGCGCGTCGTCGCGCTCTCCGTGCGCTCCGGCCGGATCCGCTGGAGCCGCAGGCTGCCCAGCCGTGCCGAGTCCTCACCGCTGCTCGCCGCCGGGCGCCTGTACTTCGGCACCGAGAACGGCACCATCTACGCGCTGCGCGCCCGCGACGGCGCCGTGCGCTGGACGTTCCGCGCCTCGGGCGCGGTGAAGGGCGCACTGGCGCTCGACCGCGGCCGGCTGTTCTTCGGCGACTACAGCGGCCACCTCTATGCCGTCCGCCGTGCCGACGGCCGCAAGCTGTGGCGCGTGGACGCCGCCGGCGGCGGCGCTTTCGGCATCGGCGCCGGCCGGATCTACTCAACGCCCGCGGTCGCCTACGGGCGCGTCTACGTCGGCTCCACGAGCGGCGCGGTCTCGTCGTTCGCCGCGCGCAACGGCACGCGCGCGTGGCGCACGACCACCGGCGCCTACGGGTACGCCTCGCCGGCCGTCGGCACGGCGCCCGAGGGGCGGCCGACGGTCTGGATCGGCTCCTACAACGGCACCTTCTACGCGCTCGACGCGCGCAGCGGGCGCGTGCGCTGGTCGCGTCACCTCGGCGGCAAGATCTCCGGCTCGGCCAGCGTCGTCGGCGACCTCGTCTTCGTCTCCTCGCTCGGTCGCAAGTCGACCTGGGCCCTGCGCGCGGGCAGCGGCGCGACCGTGTGGTGGACGCGCCGCGGCGCGTTCACGCCGGTGGTCGCCGATCGGCGCCGCATCTACTTCAACGGCTACTCGTCGATCTTCGGCCTCGATCCGATGGTCTCGGCCTCGAAGGCCTCGAAGCGCCGCTAGCGCCGCACGGGGATCCCCGCGGCGGCGATGTGCGCGTGCGCCTCGGCGATCGTGTGCTGGCCGTAGTGGAAGATCGACGCGGCGAGCGCAGCGTCGGCGCCGGCCCGGAGCGCGTCGACGAGATGGTCGAGGTTGCCCGCCCCGCCCGAGGCGATGACCGGCACGCCGACCGCGGCGCTGACCGCAGCGGTGAGCTCGAGGTCGTAGCCGTGCTCGGTGCCGTCGCGGTCCATGCTCGTGAGCAGGATCTCCCCCGCTCCCCGCTCGACGCCCTCGACGGCCCAGGCCACGACGTCGCGGCCGGTGGGCGTGCGACCGCCGGCGACGAAGACCTCCCAGCCCTCGGACGGCGGCGAGGCGGATCGCCGGCGGGCGTCGATGGCCAGCACGACGCACTGCGCCCCGAAGACCGCCGAGAGCTCGTCGAGCAGCTCGGGGCGCGCCACCGCGGCGCTGTTGACCGAGACCTTGTCCGCGCCCGCGTCGAGCACCGCCTGCGCGTCGGCCACGCTGCGGATCCCGCCGCCGATGGTGAAGGGGATGAAGACGTTGTCGGCCGTCCGTCGGGCGAGCTCGACGATGGTGTCGCGCTTCTCGTGCGTCGCGGTGATGTCGAGGAAGACGAGCTCGTCGGCCCCCTCGGCGTCGTAGCGCTCGGCCAGCTCGACCGGGTCGCCGGCGTCACGCAGGCCGACGAAGTTGGTGCCCTTGACGACGCGGCCGGCGTTGACGTCTAGGCAGGGGATGACGCGTTTGAGGGCCATGGGGGAAGCGTAGAGGTGGGTGGATGTGTGGGTGCCCTTCCCTGGAGGCCGTCGCGCAGCTGGGCGGACCTGGGGGTTCGTGCGTGGCCGCAGGAGCCTCCCGGGAAGGGCACCCACACATCCACCCATCACTGCGGTGGTCTCCGGTCCTCGCTCGGGGTCCGGCCTAGTCGTCAGCTTGGGGAAGTGGCTAGGGACGAGAGGGCCTGTTGGACGGTGAACTGTTGCTCGTAGAGGGCGCGGCCGACGATGGCGCCTTCGAGGTTGGGGTGGGCGGTGGCGAGGGTCGCCAGGGCTTCCAGGTGGGAGAGGTCGCCGACGCCGCCGGAGGCGATGACCTGGGCGTCGGTGGCGGAGGCGATTCTTGCCAACTCGCCGAGGGCGGGGCCCTCCATGGTGCCGTCGACCTCGATCGCGGTGCAAAGGAAGCGGGAAGCGCCGCGCTCGGTCAGCTCGGCAACCGCGGCGGCGACGTCTAGGTCGCTGGTCTCGGTCCAGCCGGAAAGGGAGACCTTGCCGTCGCGGGCGTCGACGGAGACGACGACGCGGTCGCCGTGGCGCTCCAGCGTCGCGGCGAGGAAGTCGGGGTCGCGGAGGGCCGCGGTGCCGATCACGACCCGGGCGGCGCCGGCGGCGAGGACGGCATCGACGGAGGCGGCGTTGCGGAGGCCGCCGCCGACCTGGATCGGGCACTCGACGGCGGCGGCGATGCGGCTGATCGCGTCGAGGTTGCGGGGCTCCCCCGCCTTGGCGCCGTCGAGGTCGACGACGTGGAGGATCTCGGCGCCTTCTCCGGCCCAGCGGGCAGCCGCGTCGGCAGGGTCCGCGTCATAGGTCGTCTCGCGCTCGTAGTCGCCCTGCAGCAGGCGCACGGCCTGGCCGCCGCGGATGTCGATCGCCGGGTAGAGGATCACGCCGGCGAGGATCAGACGGGGACCGAGGCGCAGACCCCGGCGAAGTTGGCGAGCAGCCGCAAGCCTGCGGCGCTCGACTTCTCGGGGTGGAACTGGACGCCGAAGACGTTGTCGCGCTCCGCCGCGCAGGCGAAGCGTTCGCCGTAGACGGCACTGCCGAGCAGATCACCCGGCTGTGGCAGCGGCGCGAAGGAGTGGACGAAGTAGAACGGGGTCTCCGACTCGATTCCGTCGGCGAGCCGCGACTGGCGCTCCCAGCGGACGGGCGACCAGCCGATGTGCGGGACCTTCAGCCCCTCGGCGCGCAGTGCCGCGACCGGGCCGTCCAGCAACCCCAGACCGGAGGCCCCGCCGAGCTCGCTGCTCGACTCGAAGAGCAGCTGCAGCCCGAGGCAGATCCCGAGGATCGGAACCCCCGCCTCGTGGCGCTCGGCGATCAGCTCGTCGAGACTGCGTTCGCGGATCCGCTCCATCGCCCGCGGGAAGGCGCCGACGCCGGGCAGGATCACGCCGTCGGCATCGCGCACGGCGGTCGGCTCGGCGGTGATCGTCGCCGTCGCGCCGACGTGCTCGAGCGCCTTCTCGACCGAGCGCAGATTGCCCATCCCGTAGTCGAGGATGGCGATCCGCGCGCTCATGAGCTCAGCGTGCCCTTGGTCGACGGCACGCCGCTCTCCTCCGGATCGATCGAGACGGCGACCCGCAGAGCCCGGGCGAAGGCCTTGAAGCAGGCCTCGATCATGTGGTGGGCGTTGGTGCCGTAGGGCACGGTGACGTGCAGGGTCAGCTTGGCGCTGTTGGCCACTGCACGGAAGAACTCCTCGGCGAGCTCGGTGTCGAAGCCGGCGATCGAGGTCGTCGGCAGGTCGGCGTCGAAGTGGCAGTAGGGCCGGCCGGAGATGTCGATCGCGCACTCCGCCAGCGACTCGTCCATCGGCACCACCGCGGCGCCGTAGCGGCGGATCCCGGCGCGATCGCCGAGCGCCTCGTCAAGTGCTTGGCCGAGCACGATGCCGACGTCCTCGACCGTGTGGTGGGCGCCGGTCTCGAGATCGCCGTCGGCCTCGACCCGCAGCCCCAGTCGACCGTGCCGGGCGAGCAGATCAAGCATGTGGTCGAGGAAGCCGACGCCGGTCGCCGCGCTCGCCTCTCCCCCGTCGAGGTCTAGCGTCAGGTGGATCTTGGTCTCGGCGGTGTCGCGCTGCCGGCTTGCGGTTCGTTCGCTCATCGCCTAATCATCGCTGACTCGCCGTGGACGGGCAGCCCCTCGGCACGGGCGAGGGCGTCGACGTGCGGTCCCAACGCCGCTGCCGCGTCGGCGGAGATCTCCACCGTGGAGATCCGGCGCCGAAAGGCGCTGGGCCCGAGCGGACCCGAGAAGCGGCCGGCGCCGCCGGTCGGCAGCACGTGATTCGAGCCGGCGGCGTAGTCGCCGAAGGCGGTGGCGCCACGGCGGCCGGCGAAGACGCAGCCGGCCGTGAGGACGCGATCGGCGAGCAGCCCCGCGTCCTCCTCGAGCAGCTCGAGGTGCTCGGGTGCATAGGCATTGGCGAGGTCGATGGCGTCGCTCAGGTCGGGGACCTGGACGAGCGCCAGCGGCGCGTCGGCGACGCTCGGCCGCGCCGCGGCCGCCGCCGCGGTGGCGCTCTCCACGGCATCGAGCACGTGCTCCTCGACGGCGGCTACGACGAGTGGGCTCTCGGCACCATGCTCTGCCTGAGCGCAGAGGTCGAGTGCTGCCCACTCCGCGTCGACGTCATGGCCGGCGATCACCATCAGCTCCGACGGCCCAGCCAGCGAGTCGATCCCGACCTGTCCGTAGACGGCCCGCTTCGCCTCCCGCACCCAGGCGTTGCCGGGGCCGGCGATCACGTCCACCGGGGCGATGGTCTCGGTCCCATATGCGAGAGCGAAGATCGCCTGGGCACCGCCGATCGCGTATATCTCATCGACCTCACAGAGCGCCGCCGCCGCGAGCACCAGGGGATGCAGCTCCCCGTCCGGTTGCGGCGGCGAGGCGAGGGCGAGGCGCTCGACACCGGCGACTCGCGCCGGGATCGCGCACATCAGCACGCTGGATGGATAGGCCGCGCGGCCACCCGGCGCGTAGATCCCGGCGGCACCGACGGGAAGCTCGCGCAGGGAGACCTTTTGCCCCTGGGGCAGCTCTATCTGCCGTGGCTCGGCCAGCTGCGCCTCCGCGGCAGCACGGACGTTGGCCGCGGCCAGCTCGAGCGCCTCGCGCAGCACCGGCTCGAGTTCGGCGAGCGCCGCGTCGGCCAGGCTCTGATCGACGGCATGCTCGGTTCGCGCTCGGGCGGTGGCGTCGAAGCGGTTGGTCAGTGCCAGGACGGCGGCGTCTTCCACCGGCCCGCCGTTCGCGGGGACAGGCTCGCCAGCCACGGCGCCTTCGCCGCCCCTCAACTCCGCAAAGATCTTCCCGACGTCGACCGCCGGCTCCGATTCGCTCGCCCAGCCACGCATCGCGGCCGCCGTCACCGCCGCGCTCTCCCACTCGAAGCGTCGCGCCCTCATTCCTCCGTCGCCTTCCGCAGCCGCGCGACGAGGTCGTCGACCTCGGCGGCACGCAGCTTGTGCGCGACCCGGTTGGCGACGAAGCGGGCGGTGCAGACGACGATCTCCTCGCGGACCTCGAGGTCGTTCTCTTCGAGGGTGCGTCCGGTGGCGACGAGGTCGACGATCCCGTCGGCGAGGCCGATCAGCGGCGCCAGCTCGACCGAGCCCTTCACCTCGATCGCCTCGATCTGACGGCCGCTCGCCTCGAAGTGCCGCTCGGCGATGCGCGGGTACTTGGTGGCGATCCTGGTCATCCCCAGGAGGCGCTGCGACTCGCCGAGGCTGGTGTCACCCACCCGCCCGGCAAGAACCATCCGGCAGCGCCCGAAGCCCAGGTCGAGCAGCTCATAGACGGCGCGGTCGCCCTGCTCGAGCAGCACGTCCTTGCCGGTGATGCCGACGTCGGCGGCACCGGCCTCGACGTAGGTGGGCACGTCAGAGGGCCGCATCGTCACCAGGGTGATCTCCTCGCCGGGAAAGATCAGCGAGCGCGAGTCGCCGCGCAGCTCCGCGGTGTCGATCCCGGCGCCGTCCAGCACGTCGAGGGTTTCTCCGAACAGGGCGCCGCGCGGCACCGCCAGCTTCAGCGGCCCATCCGTCTTGGCGCTGTGTGCCGCGGCCACGCCGGTGCTCACCCCGCACCTCCCCGGCGCGACTCCTCCGCCTGGGCGAGGTGGACGCGTTCGACGTAGAGCGCGAAGCCGGCAGCGGGCATGTCTACGCCGAAGCGCCGAAGCAGGTCGTCGTAGCGGCCGCCGCCGCCGAGGACGTGGCCCACCGCCGGGTCGTAGACCTCGAGGATCGCGCCGCTGTAGTAACCGAGATCGCGCAGCAGGCCCAGGTCGATCTGTACCCGCTCGGCAACGCCGCGGGCGACAAGCGCGTCGTAGGTCTCCTGGAGACGGGCGGTCGCGCGCTCGACGGCGCTGCCGCCCAGCTCGCGGGCGCGGTCGAGGACCTCGCTGCCGCCGCGCAGCTGGGCCAGACCAAGGCAGGTCTGCTGCTGCTGCTCGGACAGGCCGAGCTCCTCCAGTTGCAGGCCGACGCCGACCAGATCACCCGTGGCGAGCCGGGCGAGGATCACGTCCTGCCCTCCAGGCCCGACGCCGAACTCGGTCAGGACCTGGCGGAAGAGATCCGAGTCCCCGAGTCCGATCACGGCGCGATCGAGCCCAGCCGCGTCGAGCGCGGCCTCGAGGACCTCGATCACCTCGACGGTCCCGGCGGGCGCCGGCACGCCGATCAGCTCGACTCCCGCCTGGGCGAACTCGCGCATCTGACCGCGCTGCGGTCGGACGACGCGGAAGGAGTTGGCGAGATAGCAAAAACGCAGCGGCGCGTCGGCGTCGGCGAAGCGAGTGGAGACGAGGCGAGCGATCGGAATCGTCATGTCCGAGCGCAGGGCCAGCAGGTCGCCGCTGCCGTCGAAGAAGCGGTAGGCGGCTTCGGAGCTGCGGGCGTCACCGCGCCTCAAGATCTCGTCGTACTCCATCGCCGGGGTCGCCACCTCGCCGTAGCCGCGCTGGGCGAAGACGTCGAGCAGGGCCGCCTGCAGGCGCCGCAACTCCCCCATCTCGTCGGGCAGGATGTCTCGCGTCCCGGGCGGAATCGGGTGGATCATCGGCTTGACCTTACGAGAACTGGCGCAAAAGCCCTGCTAAGCCGGGACCTCGGCCGAGACCCGCTCGATCTGGGCGCCGAGCGAGCGCAGGCGCTCATCGATCTGCTCATAACCACGATCGATCTGGCGGATATTGCCGATCTCCGAAGTCCCCTCGGCCGCCAGGGCGGCGATGAGGATTGCCATTCCGGCGCGGATGTCGGGACTCTCGACCCGCTCGCCATGAAGACGGCTCGGCCCGCTGACGATCGCCCGATGGGGATCGCAGAGCGTGATCCGAGCGCCCATCGCGACCAGCTTGTCGACGAAGAAGAGGCGGTTCTCGAACATCTTCTCGAAGATCAGGATCTCCCCGTTCGCCTGCGTGGCGAGTGCCAGCGCGATCGAGGTGAGGTCTGCCGGGAAGGCAGGCCAGGGGCCGTCCTCGATCTTCGGGATCGCGTCGCCGACGTCCGATTCGATCTCCAGGCGCTGCCCGGGCGGGACGACGACGTCGCGCCCCTGGATCTCCGAGCGCAGGCCGAGACGGCGGAATTGACGGCGAACCATCAGCAGGTCGGCGGGCTCGGTGTCGCGGATGCAGACCTCCCCCCCGGTCGCTGCCGCCAGCGCCATGAAGCTGCCGACCTCGATGTGGTCGGCGGAGATCGTGTGCTCGGCGCCGCCGAGCTTGTCGCGTCCGTTGACGGTCATCACGTTGGAGCCGATTCCGTCGACGCGGGCGCCCATCGCGGTCAGCAGGCGGGCGAGGTCCTGGACGTGCGGCTCCGACGCGGCGTTGCCGATCGTCGTCGCGCCTGGCGTCAGCGCTGCCGCCATCAGCGCGTTCTCAGTCCCCATCACGGACGGCTCGTCCATGAAGATCTCGCAGGCGCATAGTCCGGTCGGCGCCGAGATCTCGATCCAGCGGTCGCCGGCAATCCGGGCACCGAGGTCTTTGAAGGCGTCGAGGTGGGCGTCGAGCCGCCGACGGCCGATGAAGTCGCCCCCCGGCGGCGGCATCCGCACCTCGCCGAAGCGGGCCAGGAGCGGTCCGGCGACCAGGAAGGAGGCGCGGATCCTGGCCGAGAGCTCCTCGTCGACGGCGACGTCGGTGACATTGCGGGCACAGAGCCGGACGCTGTTGTCCCCGACCCAAGCGACGTCGACCCCGAGACGCTCCAGAAGCGCGATCTGAGCCTCGGTGTCGCGGATCCGCGGCACCCGGTGAAGCAGCAGCTCCTCCTCGGTCAACAGGCAGGCGGCGAGGATCGGCAGGGCCGCGTTCTTGTTGCCGGCGACGGTGAGCTCCCCGGAGAGCGGCGAGCCGCCCTGGATGATGAACTTCTCCATGAGTCCGGCTAGGGTAACGACCGGGATGCGGAGGGGATGGAAGATCGCGATTGGCGCACTCGCGGCGCTGGTCGTCGTGCTCGTCGTCAACGCTCTGGTGGTCGACGGCGAAACGAAGTCAGCGACGGTGACCGTGCCCGGCGGCCGCATCCTCAAGCTCTCCGGCGGCGAGGTCCAGGTCATCGAACAGGGCCCCCGGAACGGCTCCCCGATCGTGCTGTTGCACTGCTACACGTGCGCGATCGACTGGTGGAACGGGATGCTCCCCGCCCTCTCCCGCCGCCACCGGGTCGTGGCGATCGACCTGCGCGGCCACGGCGGCTCTGAAAAGCCCGAAACCGGCTACTCGATGGCGGCGCAAGCAAGTCTGGTCGACGAAGCGCTGCAGCGCCTGCACGTCGAAGCCGCGACGGTGGTCGGCCACTCGCTCGGGGCGACCGTCACGGGCGCCCTGGCCGAAGCGGCGCCGCGGGACGTGAAGCGGATCGTGATCATCGACCAGGCCCCCGACAACGACCACTTCGGCTCCGGTCTGCCCTTCACCGCCGAACTCAGCTACTTGCCGGTGATCGGCCCCGCCCTCTGGCAGATAACGCCAGATGCGGCAGTCAAGGATGGCCTCGGCGTCGCCTTCGCCCCCGACTACGACGTGCCCGACCGCTTCGTCACCGACCTCAATCGGATGACCTACAACTCCTACTCGGAGTCCCCCGGAGAGGAGACCGACTACCTCGCCGATGTCCCCCTCGACCGCCGCGTTGCCTCATCGGGCAGGCCGCTGCTGGCGATCTTCGGGAGCGAAGACCAGCTCTTCGACAGCGGCAAGGCCCTCGCCGCCTACGCCAAGGTTCCTGGAGCCGAGACCGCCAGCGTGCCCGGCGCCGGGCACTCGCCCAACGTGGAGAAGCCGGCCCAGACGGCGAGGCTCGTACTTAAATTTGCCAAACCGGCCGCCGGCCCCTAAGATGCCGGCACGAAGCAGCGGCGAGTGACCACGGTCACAGACCAAGGCCACATCTGAGGGAATCGCCGAACTGCTTCCAAATCGCGCTTCTGGGGTTCGCAGCACTACTGACGACCAGTAGTGCTGCTGTTTTGCGGCGCGCCCTAATCCGCATCGGAATGCGGTTTGTGGGGGCCGACTGCAACTCCCCTTGCAGTTTCGGAGTGCCGTCCGGGGGTCGGCGTACCTTACGAACCCATGTTCGATTCTAAGCAAACGCTAACCAACCGGTTGGCCGACGCAGCCGACCTGCTGATCGACCTCGCGACGCTGGGTGAGTACGGGCTCGAGCCCGTTGGGAGAACCGCGCAGCCCTGCGAAGCCGGTCACAGGCCCCCGGCTGCCCGCCAACCCCGCGACCGCCAGTGCACCCCCGAGACCGCTGGTAAGTCGACCCCCACGACCTTCGCTTCCGTTGAGAACGACAGCCCGTACTTCGACATCCTCTGCGGCTCCCGAGCGCGGCGGCAGCCGTCCGCGACCCAGGCGCCCCGCCGCCCGGGCCCCCAAGGCAAATCCCCCCGCGTCCGCGCCCTCCGCGACGCCCGGATCTAACCGCCCTCGTCAGGGAACACGCGCAAGCCCGGCTCTCGAGCCGGCGCCGCGCCTGCGCTTGATGCGGGTAGCCGATCACACGCGCGCGACGTCGAACTCCGGTTCACCGCCGGCTTTTAGGCTGCCTGTCAAGCGCCCCGGCCACCAAGGCCGGTACCTCACCCGTCTGCAGATGCACGTCCTATAGATGTGTAGATGCAGACCCATGGCTGTGAATCGGCTTCTCCAGCAGGGCACCATCCAACACACAACGCGGTTTCGAGCCGCAGATCAGTGCGAAAGCGCGGATTTGAGCCCCTTCTTGACTCACCGGAGCGCCGGGTCGCGAGGAGGCGTGGTCTGGGGGCTCCTAGCAGCAAGCGGGAAGCCGCAGGCACGGGGCATGGCGTGGCAGCGCCACGCGAGCCACGCGCCGGTGGCTAGCGCGCCGCTGATCGGAGCCAGCCGGGCCGCGACTCCTCGCGACCCGGCGCTCCTCAGAAGAACCGGCGGCGACCTACTCTCCCAGGGGGTTGCCCCCCAAGTACCATCGGCGCAGAGTGGCTTAACTGCTCTGTTCGGAATGGGAAGAGGTGTTTCCCACTCGCTATGCGCCACCGGAATTTTGCGAGACCGCCCCGGTGGAGCTTGAAAACCGCATAAGGCCGCAAAGTAAGTAATTAAATATCCGTCAAGCCCTCGACCCATTAGTACCGGTCGGCTGAGTACATTGCTGCACTTGCACCGCCGGCCTATCAACCTGGTGGTCTACCAGGGGTCTTACTCCCTCAAGGGGATGGGAGAGTTCATCTCGAGGACGGCTTCCCGCTTAGATGCTTTCAGCGGTTATCCGTTCCGTGCGTAGCTAA
>JBEVJP010000111.1:0-31842 GCA_040510155.1 Solirubrobacterales bacterium
ATCTGCGCAGCCATGGCACGCGTCTTGGTACTCAATGCGACGTATGAGCCGATCAACGTCTGCACGCTGCGACGCGCCGCTGTGCTGCTGCTGAAGGAGAAGGCGGAGCTGCTGGAGCAGAAGCACGGCGCCCTCCATTCCGAGCGGATGACGATGGAGCGCCCCGACGTGATCCGCCTCGTCAACTACGTGCGGATCCCCCGTGAGGCCCACCGTCGCAAGATCACCCGCCGCGCCGTCCTCGCCCGTGACTCCTGGACCTGCCAGTACTGCGGCTCGACCAAATCCGGTCTCACCGTCGACCACGTCATCCCCCGCTCCCGCGGCGGCAAGTCGGTCTGGGAGAACATCGTCGCCGCCTGCGCGTCCTGCAACCGCCGCAAGGGCAACCGTCTCCCCCGTGAGATCCACATGCACCCGAAGAACTCGCCGAAGGCCCCCGAGCCGACGGTCTTCATCCAGGTGGCCAGCCCGAAGATCCCGGCGAACTGGCAGCAGTACCTACCGCAGGCTGCTTGAGAGGCCGGATTGGCGAACCGTCCTGTCGCTCTGTAGAGCGAAAAAGGCGTTAGCTTGAAACCAACCACACAGGAGGTTTCAAGTGATTCGGAAGTCCCTATCCATCCTTGGTATCGCCATTCTCGGCAGTCTCGCGGCGAGCGGTAGCGCCGTCGCTGCTCAGTTCAAAGCCGCGGTGGCGCCTGTCAACTACATCGGCACCACGCCGGTCGCGACGCCGGTTGTCTTCAGCACCAGCGCCGGAACCGCGACTTGCGCGATCACGGAATTCCGGGGTTCGAACAACGCGGCCAACGCGACGGCGGAAATGCCCATCTCCTTCGGCGCAGGCAACTGCGTCAACTTCAGCGAAAACTTCAAATCGATCCTGTCCAACGGCTGCAGCTTCAAGTTCACGATCGGCGCCCTGATCTCGGAAGGAACGATCGAAGTCGTCTGCGCCATGGGGAAAAGCATCGAAATCCAGAAAAAAGAATGCACGGTCTCGATCGGAGCGCAAAAACCCCTGGGCAACGTCAGCTACAAAAACTCGGTCGCGAACGGAAAGAAAATCTTCGAACCCACCTTCGAAATCAAAAACGGGCTCAACTACACCGTCGCGGGAGCGAAATGCGGAACGGCAGAAGGCCTTTACACGAACGGAGGCATCACGGGCACGTCCCGGATCGCCGGTGAAGACCCGGCCAAAAAAGCACTTCAGGACGTCTGGGTCGAATAGCCCGGACTCCCTGCCGGGGTCGGCTGGTGCGGGCGAGCGTTACTCGCCCGCACCGTCGGGGGAGGGCTCGGGCAGCTCGTCCTGGCCTGACTCCTCAGCCGGTGCCTCCCCTTCGGATTCGACCACCAGCGCCACGGCGCTGACGACGTCGTCCTCCTTGATGTTCATCACCTTGACGCCCTGCGTAGCGCGACCCATCTGGGAGATGCCCCCGACCGAGGTGCGCTGGACCATCCCGTTCTGGGAGATGAAGAGCAGCTCCTGGTGCTCGCCGACGATCAGGGCACCGGCCAGGCCACCCTTCTTCTCGGTCAGTTTCGCGGTGAGGACGCCTTTGGTGCCACGGCCCTTGACGGGGTACTCGGAGACCGGGGTGCGTTTCCCGTAGCCGTTCTCGGTGACGACGAACAGTTCGGTGTCGTTGCGGGCGATGTCCATCGAGAGGACGCGGTTGTCCTTGCCGGCGACGTTCATTCCTTTGATGCCGCTCGTATCGCGGCCCATCGACCGCACCAGCTGCTCGGAGAAGCGGGAAGCGTGGCCGGAGTGGGAGACCATGAGGATGTCGTCTTCGCCCGAGGTCAGCCGCACCTGGACCAGCTCGTCGCCCTCGCGGACCTTGATCGCGATGATCCCGTCGGCCCGGATGGGCGTGTTGTAGGCGAGGAACTCGGTCTTCTTGATCAGACCTTTGGCGGTCGCGAAGGCGAGGTACTTGTTCTCCTTGAAATCCCGGGTCGGGATCACCGCCATCACCTTCTCGCCTTCGCGCAGCGGCAGCAGGTTGTTCAGCGAGCTGCCTTTGGCGTTGCGCGATCCCTCCGGCAGCTCGTAGACCTTGAGCCGGTAGACCTTGCCGCGGTTGGTGAAGAAGAGCAGGTAGTCGTGGGTCGAGCTGATGTGGAGGTGGGCGATGTAGTCGTCCTCTTTGAGGTTCATCCCCATCACCCCGACGCCGCCGCGATGCTGCTGGCGGTAGGTCGCCAGCGGCAGCCGCTTGACGTACCCGGAGGCGGTCAGCGAGATCACCATCTGTTGGTCGGCGATCATGTCCTCGATGCCGACGTCGCCCTCGAAGTGGGCGAGTTCGGTGCGACGCTCGTCGCCGTAGGTCTCGGCAACTTCGGCCAGCTCCTCCTTGACGATGTCCATCACTTTGGCCTCGTCGCCGAGGATCTCCCGTAGTTCGCCGATCCGCTCGATCAGGTCGGCGTGCTCGGCCCGGACTTTGTCGGCCTCGAGCGCGGTGAGGCGCTGCAGGCGCATGTCCAAGATCGCCTGCGCTTGCTCGCGGGACAGCTCGAACTGGGACATCAGCCCCTCGCGGGCCGTATCCGGATCCGGCGCGGCGCGGATCAGTTTGATCACCGCGTCGAGGTTGTCGAGCGCGACCAGCAGTCCCTCGAGGATGTGCGCCCGGGCCTCGGCGCGGCGCAGCTCGTACTGGGTACGGCGGGTGACGACCTCGCGCTGGTGCTCGACGTAGTGGTGGATCAGCTCCAGCAGGCTGAGGGTGCGCGGCACCCCGTCGACCAGCGCCACCATGTTGGCGCCGAAGGTCGACTGCATCGAGGTTTTCTTGTAGAGGTTGTTGAGGACGACTTTGGCCGGTGGGCCGCCGCGCTTCAGCTCGATCACCAGGCGCATCCCGGAGCGGTCCGACTCGTCGCGCAGGTCGGAGATGCCCTCGAGTTTCTTGTCGCGGACGAGGTCGGCGATCTTGGTGATCAGGCCGCCTTCGCCGCCCTTCTTGACCATGAAGGGCAGCTCGGTGACGACGATCGCCTCCTTGCCTCCCTTGAGCGGCTCGACGTGCGCCCGGGCGCGAACGCGGATGCTGGCGCGACCGGAGGCGTAGGCGTCGCGGATCCCCTCCCGGCTCATGATCCCGCCGCCCGGGAAGTCAGGGCCCTTGACGTGCTCCATCAGCCCCGCGAGATCGATCTCCGGATCGTCGATGTAGGCGGTGACCGCGGCCGCCACCTCGCGCAGGTTGTGCGGCGGGATGTTCGTCGCCATCCCGACGGCAATCCCCGAGGTGCCGTTGACGAGCAGGTTGGGGAACCGCGCCGGCAGGACCAGCGGCTCCTGGGTCGACTCGTCGTAGTTGGGACCGAAGTCGACGGTGTCGGCGTCGATGTCGCGGAGCAGCTCGGTGGCGAGGCGGGCGAGGCGGGCCTCGGTGTACCGCATCGCCGCCGCCGGGTCGTCGTCGATCGAGCCGAAGTTGCCCTGGCCGTCGACCAGCATGTTGCGCAGGGAGAAGTCCTGCGCCATCCGCACCAGCGTGTCGTAGATCGCCGAGTCGCCGTGCGGGTGGTACTTGCCCATCACCTCGCCGACGATGAAGGCGCACTTGCGGTAGGGCCGGGTCGGCTGCAGGCCGATGTCGTGCATCGCGTAGAGCACCCGGCGGTGCACCGGCTTGAGCCCGTCGCGCACGTCCGGCAATGCCCGCCCGACGATCACGCTCATCGCGTAATCGAGATACGACGACCGCATCTCCTTCTCGAGCTCCCGCTCCTCGATACGTCCGGTCAAAGCGTCGAGCGCCATCAGCGAATCACTCCTTCAAGGAGACAGTCATTGATCGAACGGGCGCGAAAACCAAGCAGGTCGAGGGACGCAGGGAGCGAGGAGAGGGGAGCGCACTGATCAGTGCGTGACCCGATCCGAGCGACCGAGGACCGCGAGATGCGCCGGTTTGCAGCGTCCGCGTTTGTCGTCAATTCATACATCTAGGAAGCGGACCTCTTTGGCATGCGCTTCGATGAAGTCGCGGCGGGGGGCGACCTGGTCGCCCATCAGCATCGAGAAGATCTGGTCGGCGGCGGTCGCGTCTTCCAGCGTCACTCGCGCCAGGGTGCGACTGGCGGGATCCATGGTCGTCTCGCGCAGCTGATCGGCGTTCATCTCCCCCAGACCCTTGAAGCGGGTCAGCTGGACACCGTGCCGGGCCAGCTCGAGAACCGCGCCGCGCAAGCTCTCGAAGGAAAGCGCCACGTTGCTGCGGCCGCCGAAGCGAACCGTGAACGGAGCCCGCCCGACCTGCTTGAGGAGCGCCTCGTGGACCTCGACGAACTTGCGGTAATCGTGGTGCGAGAAGAGCTCCGCCGGCAGACGGTGGGTGCGCGCCAGCCCGCTCTTGCGCTCGATCGCCTTGACGACCAGCAACTCGTCGCTGCTCTGCACCACCTCGGTGTCGAAGGCCTCCGCTTCATCGTTCGGGCCACCCATCAGCTTCGCCGCTGCCGCCAGCGTCGTCACACCCTCGTCGAGCAGGTTCGACTCCTCGAGAAAGCGCACCGCCTCGTGGCCGAACTCGGCCTGCAGCGAGGATCCCCAGCCCTCGTACTCCTTGGAGCGACGCACGTAGGCCTGCCAGCGGGCGCTGGTCAGTTTCTTGGTCTCCCCCAGCGCGTCTTCGAGCTCGAAGTCCTCGAGCTTGTCGCGCAGCAGCAACTCCTCGAGTTCGGACTCGCGCTCCAGGTAGGTCTCCTGGTTGCCCTGTTTGACGCGATAGAGCGGCGGTTTGGCGATGTAGACGTAACCGGCATCGATCAGCTCCGGCATCTGCCGGTAGAGGAAGGTCAGCACCAGGGTGCGGATGTGTGCGCCGTCGACGTCGGCGTCGGTCGCCATGACGATTTTGTGGTACCTGGCGTCCTCGAGGTTGAACTCGTCGTGGACGCCGGTCCCGATCGCCGTGATCAACGCCTGCACCTCGTTGTTGGCCAGCACCTTGTCGATGCGGCTCTTCTCGACGTTGATGATCTTGCCGCGCAGCGGCAGCACGGCCTGCGTCGAACGATCGCGGGCCTGCTTGGCCGAACCGCCGGCGGAGTCACCCTCGACCACGAAGATCTCTGCCAGGCTCGGGTCCTTGACCGTGCAGTCCGCCAGCTTGCCCGGCAGGGTCGAGTTCTCCAGAGCCGACTTGCGGCGCGTCAGGTCGCGGGCCTTGCGGGCCGCGTCCCGTGCTCGCGCCGCGTCGATCGACTTGCTGATGATCCGTCGGGCGTCGCCGGGGTTCTCCTCGAGGAACTCACCCAGCTTGCGGTTGACCGTCTCCTCGACCAAGCCCTTGACCGGCGGGTTGCCGAGTTTGGTCTTGGTCTGACCCTCGAACTGCGGGTCGTGGAGCTTCACCGAGATCACCGCGGTCAGCCCCTCGCGCACGTCCTCGCCGGCGAGGTTGTCGTCTTTCTCTTTCAGCAGCCCTTTGTTGCGGGCGTAAGCATTGATGGTGCGGGTCAGCGCCGCGCGGAAGCCGGAGAGATGCGTGCCGCCCTCGTGGGTGTTGATGTTGTTGGCGAAGCTGAAGATCGACTCCTGGTAAGAGGCGTTCCACTGCATCGCCACTTCGACTTCGCCGGCGTCGTCGGCGCCCTCGAAGAAGATCACCTTGCGGTGCAGCTCGTCCTTGTTGCCGTTGAGGTGACGGACGAAGTCCTCGATGCCGCCGTCGTACTGGAAGCTGACGCTGTTGGTGGCGCCGCGCTCGTCGATCAGCTCGATCTTCAGCCCGCGGGTCAGGAAGGCGGTCTCGCGCAGCCGCTCGGCCAGCGTCTGGAAGTCGAACTCGATCTCCTCGAAGATCTCCAGGTCGGGCAGGAAGGTGATGATCGTGCCGTGGTCCTTGGTCGCCTCCCCCGAGGTCAGACCGGTCTGCGGTTTGCCGCGCTCGTAGTCCTGCGACCAGACGTGGCCGTCGCGGCGGATCTCCAGGTGGAGACGCTCCGAGAGCGCGTTGACGACCGAGACGCCGACGCCGTGCAGACCACCGGAGACCTTGTAGCCGCCGCCATCCCCGAACTTGCCGCCGGCGTGGAGAACGGTGAGCACGACCTCGGCGGCCGGGCGACCCTCTTTCTCCATCGTCTCGACGGGGATGCCGCGGCCGTTGTCGGCGACGGTGCAGCTGTTGTCCGGATGCAGGACGACGCGAACGCTGTCGCAGTGTCCAGCCAGTGCCTCGTCGACGGAGTTGTCGACGATCTCGTAGACGAGGTGATGCAGACCCCGAGGACCGGTCGAGCCGATGTACATCCCCGGGCGCTTGCGAACCGCTTCGAGGCCCTCGAGGACCGTGATGTCTTTGGCCCCGTACGACTCGTTGGCGGTCTCGCCTTTGGCATTCGTCTCAGACAACTAGTTCCTTCCTATCGACACAGAAAACCCCGCCGCACGGAGCCAGGCTCCACGCTGGTCGGGGCGCGAAACGGGTTGCCATAAGAATACCAGTCGAGTGCTGCGGAAGATCTTGGTAGACAAGAAGATTTGCCTGCAAATCCTGGATAAACAGAAGCTAGTTTCGAGCGTTTCTCAAACGGAACCGGAGGGCCTCGGGCGCCAGCTCGCCCAGCTCCTCCCGTAACCGCTCCAGCAACTGCGTCTGCATCAGGTCGAGCTCCTGCACCCAGACCGCGTCGGCGCACTCGACGGTGAGGGTCCCCGCCCGCTCGGAGACCGGCTCCGCCACCGCGGCGAGCTGCTCCCCCACCGCCTCGAGCCAGGCCGCCTGGGCGGCCGCCAGGCCGGTGCGCGGGGCCGCCTGCTCACGGGCGAGGCGGAAAGCCGACGCGGCGGGCCGGGGGGCGCGACGGTGGCTCACGCCGCCAGCACGTCCGCTTGTCGGGGCGGTGGCATGCGCACCACCGTCGCCAGCGCCTCGTCCGGCAGTGACTCCTCGTCGGCAGCGGTGATCAGCGCTTGGCCGCCGTCGCCGAGTCGCCGGACCAAACGCGCCCGGCGGCCCGGGTCGAGCTCGCTCATCACGTCGTCGAGTAGGAGCAGGGGCGTCACGCGGCGGGCCGCCAGCAGAACCTCACGCTCGGCGAAGAGCAGGGCCAGCAGGGCCGCGCGCTGCTGGCCCTGAGATCCGTAGCGGCGCAGCGATCGACCTGCCGCCTCCACCTTCAGCTCGTCGAGGTGCGGGCCCCAGGAGGTGCGGCCAAGCTGAAGGTCCTGATCGCGTCGCTCCCGGAGGCCGAGCTGGATCTCCTCCGCCGAACCGCCGGCGCGCGGGGCGTAGACGAGCGTCGATGCCCCTTCGAGGCCGAGCTCCGCCGCCGCCTCGGCAAACGGGCCGCTCAGCTCGTCGACGGCCTCCCCGCGGGCAGCGACGAGCGCGGCTGCCGCCTCGGCAAGCGTCGCGTCCCAGGCTTCCAGCTGGGCAGGGTCGCCACCAGTCGCCGCGATTCGCGCCAGTAGAGCATTGCGTTGCGCAAGGGCTTGCCCGAAGCGCTTGCGCAACTCCGCCCGGGCGGGCCAGCGGGCGGCCAGGAAGCCGTCGAGGTGGGCTCGCCGCTCGCCGGGCGGTCCCTTGATCAAAGACAGGCGGTCGGGAGCGAAGACCGCCACCGGCGGTCGGCTGCGGGCGATCGTCGCCGGATCGGCCGGGTTGCCGTCGAGGAGATGGCGGCGGCCCTCGCTGCGGCTGACAGAGGCGAGCAGGCGGCGCTCGAGCCCGTCCTCGTCGCGCACGGTCGCCTCGGCGCGGGCGAAGGAGGCGCCGAAGGGGATCAGGTCGCGACGGTCAGAGGTCCGAAACGAGCGACCGGTGAGGGCGAAGTAGAGAGCCTCGACGAGATTGGTCTTGCCGACCCCGTTGGGGCCGACGATGCTGATCACGCCGGCGCTCAGCTCGACCCGGACGTCCTCGAGGCTGCGCAGTGGGTTGGCTTCGATCGCGGTGACCAGCACCGGCTCCGCTCCCTCACACGTTGAGACGGATAGGCATCACCAGGTAGCGAAAGTCGTCGTCCTCGACCGGCTGCAGCAGGCCCGGCCGCAGCGGTGAGATCAATCGGAGCAGCACCTCCTCGCCGCCGACGCTCTCGATCCCCTCCTTGAGGAACTCGGGGTTGAAGCCGATCTCCAGCGCTTCGCCCTCGAAGGCGGCGGGCATCGTCTCCTGCGCGTCGCCGACATCAGGCGTCTCCGCCGCCACCGTCAGCTCGCCGCCGCTGAAGGAGAGCTTCAGCGGCGCGTTCCGCTGGGCGAGCTGGCTGACCCGGCGGGCGACGTCGAGGAACTCCGAGCGCGGCAGGCGCACGTCGTGCTCGTAGGACTCCGGCAGGAGTTGTCGAAAGTTGGGGAACTGCCCCTCGATCAGCCTCGTCGTGAGGACGATTGCCCCTGCCTGAAATACGGCCTGGTTGGTCTGCAGCGCGACGCCGACCTCCTCGACGCCCTCGGCGGAGAGGATGCGGCCGAGCTCGCGCAGAGCCCGGGCCGGGATGTTGGCCTCGATCTCGCCGCCGAGCTCCGTCTCCAGCTCGGTTCGTTTGACCGCGAGGCGGTAGGAGTCGGTCGCGACCATCGTCATCTCGCGGCCGGAGGCGTTGACGAAGACCCCGGTCAACACCGGTCGCATGTCGTCACGGGAAGCGGCCCGGGCGACCAGGTCGATGCTTGCCGCCAACGCCGCGGCCGGAATCTTCAGGCCGGTGCCGTCCTCCGGCTCGGGCAGCTTCGGAAAGTCCTCGACGGGCAGGACCCGCAGGTGAAAGCTGGAGCTGCCGCTGCGGATCTCGACGTCGCGCTCCGCCTCCCGCGTCTCGATTTCAACGCTGGCATCGCCAAGCGAGCGGACCACTTCGGCGAGCAGACGGCCTGGCAACAGCACCGAGCCCTCGTTCGCGACCTCGGCCTCGACGGTGGTCTTCAGTCCCATGTCGAGGTCGGTGGCGGTGAGGGTCACCTGGCCTTCGCCGGCGTTGAGGAGGATCCCGGAGAGGGCCTGGGTGGCGGCACGCGTCGAAACGGCTCGCGACACGGTGGAGAGCTTGTTGACGAGTTCTTCGCGTTTGGTCGTGAGCTTCAAGTGATGAATGCCTTCTTGAGTTGGATTAGGACCTGTGGAAAGGAGCTGTTCCGCGGGGAGTGTGGCTCTCTGAAGCGGTTTGACCCCTGTGGAGGCGTCTGTGGGAAAGGCCTGATTCTTGCAGTGCCGTCGGCCGTCAGCGATTGCCTGTGGGATCGCTGTGGATGACGGCACGGAGCTCGTCCACCCGCTGGCCGAGCTCGCCACCTTCGGTCAGGCTCGTCTCGACCCGCCGCAGCGAGTTGAGGACGGTGGAGTGATCCCGCCCGCCGTAGAGCCGGCCGATCTGCGGCAGGGAGAGGTCGGTCATCTCCCGGGTTAGGAAGATCGCGACCTGCCTGGCCCGCAGGGGAGTGGCCGCCCGGCTGGTGCCGACCAGCTCGGCCCGGGAGATGCCGAAGGTCTCGGCGACCTGCTCTTGGATCTCTTCCACCGAAGTCGCCTGAACCGGCCTGCTCTGCGGGATGACCTCGGCAATCAGCTCGGCGCTGAGCGGCCGTGCCATCAGCGAGGCGTGGGCGATGACGCGGGTCAGGGCCCCATGCAGCTGGCGGACATTGGCGTCGATCCGCTTGGCCAGCTCGAGCAGGGCGTCGTTGTCGGCGATCTCGACCCCGGCCTCCTGGACGAGCCGGCGCAGGACCGTCATCCGCGTCGCCATGTTGGGCGGCTCGACGGCCACGGTCAGGCCCCACTCGAAGCGATCCCGCAGCCGCGAGGCGAGGGTCGAGAGCTCGCTGGGGATGCGGTCGGCCGAGAGGACGAGCTGGCTGCCTGACTCATACAGCGCGTTGAACGTGTGGAAGAACTCCTCCTCGGTGGCGGGCTTGCCCTCGAGGAACTGGACGTCGTCGATCAGGAGCACGTCGATGTCGCGGTAGCGGCTCTTGAAGCCCTCGGCCCCAGAGCAGCGCAGAGCCGCGACGAACTCGTTGGTGAAGGACTCCGCGGTCGTGTAGCGGACGCTGAGCGCCGGTGCGTTGGCCTTCAGGTAGTTGGCGATCGCGCCCAGAAGGTGCGTCTTGCCTAGCCCCGGGGGGCCGTGCAGGAAGAGCGGGTTGTACGCCTCAGAGGGGGCCTCGGCGACGGCGAGGGCGGCGCCGTGGGCGATCCGGTTGCCACCCCCGATCACGAAGCGATCGAAGGTGTAATTCGGGTTGAGCTCGACCTCGCCGGCGAGGGACTCCTCCTTCGGTCCCGTGCCTTCCCCCGCGGAGAAGGCGACCTGGGTCAAACCGCTGTCGGAGCCGCGAAGCGCTTCACTGATCAGCCCGGAGTAGCGCCGTTCCACCCAGGTTCGGACGCCCTCGGGCGCGCTCAGGTACAAGGTGTCGCCGGCTGCGGCAGCCGGCTGCAGGGGCTCTAGCCAGAGCCTGAAGGTCGACTCTGGGACACAGCCGCGCAACTCTTCACGAATGTTCGCCCAAAGGGCATCGAGTTGGTGTCGCGCGGGGTCATCGGGCACTCGGCCGGCGACCATAGCGGCGTGCCTGGGATGGCCGACGCCGTGCCTCGCAAATGCCGGAGAAAAGATTTAGGCCGCCCTCCCTATACTTCCGCCTCGATGAAGCGCACCTACCAGCCGAAGAAGCGGAAGCGCGCCAAGACCCACGGGTTTCGGGCACGGATGAGCACGCGCGGGGGGCGGGCGATTCTCAAGCGCCGCCGGCGCAAAGGGCGGAAGCGCCTCACCCCCTAGATGGCGTCGAAGCGACGGCGCCTCTCTCGCAGCGGTGAGTTCGACCGCGTCTACCGCGACGGCTCATCCCATGCGACCCGCTACCTCGTTCTCTACACCTTCCCCCGTGGCGATGACCAGCAGGAGGAGGCTCGTCTTGGCGTCTCGGTCAGCCGCAAGGTGGGCGGTTCCGTCGATCGCAACCGGGTCAAGCGTGCCCTCCGGGAGGCATTTTGGAGCCTCTCCGAGCGTTTGCCCGAGGGCCACGACTTCGTGATCGTCGCCCGCTCCGAGATCGGCGAGCTGATCGACCGCGAGGGCACCGCCGGTGTAACCAAGAGCCTCGAAGAGGCCCTTGCCGGCACCTCCCCCAAGAGGCGTTCCACGTGAAACGCTTGGCACTCGCGCCGATTCGCGCCTACCAGCGCTGGATCTCCCCGTCACGCCCCCGCCGCTGTCGTTACGAGCCGACCTGCTCGGCCTACACGGTCGAGGCGGTAGAGCGCTTCGGCATCGCCCGCGGCGCCCTGCTCTCAGCGTGGCGCTTGCTGCGCTGTAATCCCTTCGGCCACGGCGGTTTCGATCCCGTGCCGGACCGCTTCACCCTGCGGACCGGCCCGGTCGACCCCGCCCACTACCACGGTGAGGTCCACTCCTGATGCCGCTGCCCGACGCCAACATCCTCCAGCCGCTGATCGATCTCGCCAACGGGGTTCTCAAGTTCTTCCACGACAGCGCCGGCCTCAGCTGGGGCATGTCGATCATCGCTCTCACCGTCTTCGTGCGAGCCCTGCTGATCCCGCTGACCTACAAACAGCTGAAAGGCATGCGGGCTCTTCAGGCACTGCAGCCGCAGATCAAAGAGATCCAGGCGAAATACAAGAACGACAAACAGCGCATGCAGCAGGAGATGATGCGCTTCTACCAGGAGAACAAAGTCAATCCCTTTGCCTCCTGCATCCCGCTGCTCGCTCAGCTGCCGGTCTTCATCACCCTCTTCTACGTCCTCCGCCACGAGCTTCCGCCGGACATGGGCTGCCCCGCCGCCGGCCACTGCGCCGCCTACGGAGCCGAATTCCTCTTCATTCACGACCTCACGGCGAAGGCAACGGGCGGCGAACTGATCGCCCTGCTGATCCTCTACGTCGGCACCCAGTTGGTCTCCGGAATGGTCATGTCGCTGACCGCGGACAAAAGCCAGCGGATGATGATGTTCGTCCTGCCGCTCGTCTTCGTTCCCTTCATCATCAGCTTCCCGGCAGGGCTGATCCTTTACTGGATCACCACCAACTTCTGGACGATCGGGCAGCAGTTCGTGATTCAGAAAGTAGTGCCGCCGCCGGTTGTGGCTACGCCTGAAGGAGCGGCGGCGATTCAGGCAACGAAGGCGCCGCCTCCGCCGCCTAAAAAGAAGAAGCGCAGGCGGTAGTGGTTGGGGGAGGGGCGGATACCCCTCCTCTCTCAACTTCTCGGGTGTGACCCGGCGGGCCGTCCGACGGTGTTCCTGACCGAGAAGTACAAGCCGTTCGGAGGGGTATCCGCCCCTCCTACGAGCGCTCCCGGTTGAACTTCTCCTTCAGGGGCCGGCTGGGGCCCCCAGTGAACTTCGCCTCATCCTCTTGGGCGCTTCTTGGCCATGCCCGGGCGCCTGGGCAGAGTTGGTGGGGTGGGACCGGTCTTGCGGATGATGTGGAGGTGGCGGTGTTGGCTGCCGGCGTGGGTGCCTACGTCGAGGACCGCCTCTGGGGTCATGGCGAGGGACTCGCTGGCGGTTTCCAGCTGGGATTCCTCTTCGGGGTCGCGTTTGCCCTTCCAGGCGATGAGGACGGCGTTTGGCTTCAGGAGCGGGGATGCGAGCTCGGCGAGGGTTGAGAGGCGGCCGACGGCGCGGGCGGTGACGGCGTCGTAGAGCTCGTGGCCGCTCGAGGACGCCCATTCCTCGGAGCGGGTGTTGAGGACGGTCGCATTGGAGATGCCCGCCTCCGTGGCGGCGCGCTCCATGAAGGCGCACTTGCGGCTGATCGACTCGATCAGGTCGATTTGGGCGGTGGGGAGGGCGACGGCCAGGGCGAGGCCGGGGAACCCGGCGCCGGCACCGACGTCGGCGATGCGGTGGGCGGAGTGCAGCTCGGGGACCTCGAGGCCGGTGAGGCTGTCGGCGACGTGGACCTGCCAGGCGCGCTCGTCGACGACTGAGCTGACCGAGGCACGCTCCTCGGCGAGCAGGGCGAGAACGCGCTCGAGGGCCGCGCGGCCGGCGGGGTCGAGAACCGCCGTCGGGTCCTGGGTCACTCGGTGACGAGCGGCGCGACGATCACGCAGCGACGGGGCTCGTCGCCCTCGCTGTAAGTCTCGATCCCAGCCCGGTCCTTGAGCCGCTCGTGGACGACCCGCCGCTCCTGGGCGCTCATCGGGTCCATCTCGACGAGGCGGCTGTTGCTGAGGGCCTGGTCGGCGGCCCGGTCGGCACGGCTCTCGAGCGTCTCGCGACGCCGCTCGCGGTATCCGGCGGCATCGAGCAGCACCCGTTTGCGCTCGCGCACGCCCCGAAAGGCGGCCTGGTAGCAGAGCAGCTGCAGGGCGTCGATCGTCTGCCCGCGTTTGCCGATCAGCAGGCCGTAGTCCTCCTCGCCGACGACTGTGGCGAGGATTCGGTCGTTGTCCTCCTCGATCTCCACGTCGCCGTCGAGGTCGAGCTCGTCCAGGACGCCCTCGACGAGCTCACGGACTCGCTCGGCGGGCTCCTGCGGCCAATCGGCTTCTGCGCTCACGGCCCGCAGCCTAGTTCACGGGCGATGATCGCGCAGGCCGCAAACGCTCCCTCCGGTGGGCTCGGACCCGGCAGCTGCGGGCGTCTTCTAGGGTGGCCCCGTATGGGCAAGGTCTACGCGGTGGCCAATCAGAAGGGCGGCGTCGGCAAGACGACGACGGCCGTCAACCTCGCCTCCTGTTCGGCTGCCGCCGGCGTACAGACGCTGCTCGTCGATCTCGATCAGCAGTGCAACGCGACGGTTGCGCTGGGCGGCGACCGCGACCTCCATCCCTCCTCCTACGACTGCCTCACCGGCGAGGTATCCGTCGCCGAGGCGGCCCGCCCGGCGGGCCCCGACAACCTCTGGATAGTCCCGGCCAATCGCGACCTCGCCGGCGCCGCCGTCGAGCTGCCACGCATCGAGGACGGGGAGACGCGCCTGCGCGAACGCCTCGGGCCGCTTCGCGAGCGCTTCGCGATGACCCTGCTGGACTGCCCGCCCTCGCTCGGCCCGGTCAGCGTCAATGCGCTGGTCGCCGCGGATCGCGTCATCGTCCCGGTCCAGGCCGAGTACCTGGCGCTCGAGGGCCTCGTCCAGTTCCTCGAAACGCTGGGGCTGATCAGGCGGGAGCTGAACCCCCAGTTGGAGGTCTCAGGCCTGGTGGTGACGATGCATGACGAGCGCACGCGCCTGGCCCAGGACGTCGAGACCGAGCTGCGCGATCACTTCGATGGGATGGTCTTCGAGACGGTGATCCCGCGCAGCGTCCGCGTTGCCGAGTCGCCTAGCTATGGTCTGCCCGTGACCGAGCACGCCCCCTCCTCGCGCGGCGCCACCGCTTACAAGGCGCTGGCGAAGGAGCTGGTCTCCCGTGGCTAGTGCCCTGTCTTCTAGCGTGTGGCCCCAAAATGACGGCCCCAAGGCGTCGCCATACTGCGTCCTCGGGATTCCGAATGGAACAACCATTCGGAATCCCTGCGTCCTTGTCTGGCACCGCCTGGACCTCGTCATTTCGTGACCAACGCTAAAAGACAGGGCACCGGCACCAAACGCGGCATCGGCCGCGGCCTCTCGGCGATCCTGCCGGACACCTCGAGCGCCGGCGATGCGGGCGAGCTGCGCGAGCTGCCGGTCGATCTGGTCAAGCCCAATCCGGGACAGCCGCGCACCAAGTTCGACCCCGAGGCGCTCAACGCCCTGGCCGAATCGATCGAGGCCAGCGGCATCGTCCAGCCCCTGCTGGTCCGCCCCCTCCACGACGGCAGCTACGAGCTGGTCGCGGGCGAGCGCCGCTGGCGCGCCGCCCAGCAGGCCGGCCTGAAGAAGGTCCCCGCCGTGGTCCGCGATCAGGCCGAGGCCGATCGGCTGCAAGCGGCGCTGATCGAGAACATGGTCCGCGAGGACCTCAACCCGGTCGAGGAGGCGAAGGCCTGCGCCGCCCTGGTCGAGGATCTCGGTCTCACCAAAGAGGACCTCGCCCGGCGAGTAGGCCGCAGCCGACCCGCGGTCTCCAACCTGATCCGGCTGCTCGAGCTGCCCGACGAGACGCTCGAGCTGCTCGAGTCCGGCGAGCTCAGCGAGGGCCACGGGCGCGCCCTCCTCGGTGCCCGCGGCAACGACGTCCGCCGCCGCCTCTCCCGCGACGCGGTGCGGGGGGGCTGGTCGGTCCGCGAGACCGAGAACAGGGTTCGGCTGGCTGGCCAGCCAAAAGCGAGGCCGAAGCGGCAGGAGATCGACCCTGACGAGCGCGCGGCCCTCGACGGCATCGCCGACGCGCTCGAGGCCGTGCTCGGTCACGAGGTCGCGGTTCGGCCCAGGGGAGAGGGCCTGGCGGCCGAGCTCCGCTTCGACGACCTCGACGAGGCGAAGTCGCTGGCGCGGGCCCTAAAACGTCGCCTCCACTGATCGACCCGGCGCTCCGCCCGACGCCGCTATCATCGCCGTCTCCGGGCGATTAGCTCAGTTGGTTAGAGCGCGTCTCTGATAAGGACGAGGTCCCTGGTTCGAATCCAGGATCGCCCATTTCACGCACCTATAATGGCTGGCCAACCTTCGGCCCGGGAGCGTTTCTCGTGCAGCAGATGCAGATCTACGGGGTCAGCTTCGACATGGTCGGCAAGCAGCCGATCGTCCTCTTGAAAACCGTCGACGGCAACCGGTTCCTGCCGATCTGGATCGGTCATCCGGAGGCGGCGGCGATCCTGATGAAGCTGCAGGGCGCCTCGACGCCGCGGCCGATGACCCACGACCTGCTCTCCGACATGCTCGAGCAGCTCGACGCCAACTGCGAGCGCGTCTCGGTCACGGAGCTGCGCGACAACACCTTCTACGCCTCGATCACGGTCTCGGTCAACGGTGCCGAGGTCGAGATCGACTCCCGCCCCTCCGACGCGCTGGCCCTGGCGGTGCGGGTCTCGGCACCGATCTTCGCCGCCGAGGAGGTCATCGAGGAGTCGGCGATCGAGTTCGAGCACGAGGTCGAGGACACCGAGGAGGTCGTCGACAAGTTCAAAGACTTCCTCGACGAGGTCACTCCCGAAGACTTCGCCCGCGGCGGCGACGAGTAGCCGGAAGCTCTACGCGGCGGCCGGGTCGAGCGCCAGGTCGAGGATCCGCTCGACCAGCTGCTCGAAGGTCAGGCCGGCCGCCTCGGCCGCCTGGGGGAGGAGGCTGGTGTCGGTGAGGCCGGGGATCGCGTTGGCCTCGAGCACCTGCGGCCCGTCCGTCGCGAGGATCAGGTCGACCCGAGCGAAGCCGGAGCAGCCCAGTGCCCGGTAGGCGCCGAGCGCGACCTCGGTGACCACCCGCCGCTCCTCCTCGCCGAGCTCGGCCGGGCAGGCGAAGCGAGTGCGGCCGATCTCGTAGCGGGCCTCGAAGTCGTAGCGGTCGCCGCTGACCGGGATCGCCTCGACGATCGGCAGCGCCTCCTCACCGAGCACGCTGACCGCCAGCTCGCGGCCCTCCACGAAGCGCTCGAGCAGCACCCGGTCGTCGTAGCTGAAGGCGGCGACCAGCGCCTGCGGAACCTCGCCTGCGCCGGCGGCGAACTTGACGCCCAGCGAGGAGCCGCCGTGGCTGGGCTTGACGACGAGCGGGAAGCCGAGCCGCTGCTCGAGCTCGCCGAGCGCCTCGGCGGCGCCGAGCTCGCGGAAAGCGGTCTGGCTGAAGGCGAACCAGTCGGGCGTCGGCAGCCCGGCCTCGCGCATCGCGTGCTTGGCGAGCACCTTGTCCATGCAGCGCACGCAGGCGGCTACGCCCGGGCCGGTGAAGGGAATGTCGAGCAGCTCGAGCAGCTCCTGCGCGGTGCCGTCCTCGCCACCTACGCCGTGCAGGGCGACGAAGGCGACGTCCGGCCGCTCCGCCCGCAGTCGCGTCACCAGGTCCGGCCCGGCGTCGACCGCCAGCACCTGGTGGCCGAGTCGTTCGAGCGCGTCCTCGACGCGGGCGCCGGAGCGGAGCGAGACGCCGCGCTCGAGCGAACGGCCGCCCTTGAGGACCGCGACCTTCAAGCCCCGCCCTCGGCTGCCTTGCGGAAGGGGAGGACGTTGGCATCGTCGCGCGAGCCCGGCTCGGAGCGGGCCGGCGGTGTCTCCTCCCCGGTCAGTGCCTGGTAGAGTTCGACCTGCTCGGCTATCACCTGGCCGATCCGGCGGATGCCCTCGCGGATTTCGCTCTCGCTGACGCCGGAGAAGTTGAGCCGCATCGAGTTGCCGCCGCGCCCGTCCAGATAGGCAGCCTCGCCCGGCACGAAGGCAACGTCGGCGCGCAGCGCCTTTGCCAGCAGGTCGCCGGTGTCGATGTAGTCGGGCAGCGTCGCCCAGATGAAGAGGCCACCGTCGGGCTCGGTCCAGGTCGCCGCGACGGGGAAGTGCTCGTGCAACGCCTCCAGCATCACGTCGCGGCGCCGGCGGTAGATCTCGACCAGGTCGTCGATGTAGTGCTGCCAGCGCCCCTCCCGGAAGTACTCGCGGACGAAGTACTGGGTCAGGGTCGAGGTGCAGAGGTCGGCGGCCTGCTTGCCGAGCACGATCTTCTCCATCACCGGCGGCGGCGCCACCGTCCAGCCGAGGCGGATCCCGGGGGAGAGGATCTTCGAGAGGGTGCCGATGTAGATCACGAAGTCGCCGCCGTCGAGCTGGTAGAGCGGCGGCATCGGCTCACCGCCGTAGCGCAGCAGCCCGTAGGGGTTGTCCTCGACCAGCAGCAGCTCCTGCTGGCGCGCCAGCTCGACCAGGTACTGGCGGCGGGCGAGGGACATCGTCACCCCGGCGGGGTTCTGGAAGGTCGGCACCGTGTAGATGAACTTCACCCGCCGCCCTTCGCCGCGCAGCCGCTCGAGCAGGCCCTCGAGCTCGGCGACCCGCATGCCCTCCTCGTCGCACTCGACCTGGACGACGTCCGCCTGGTAACTGCAGAAGACCGGCACCGCGCCCGGGTAGGTGGGCGCCTCGCAGATGACGACGTCGCCGGGATCGACCAGCGTCTTGCAGACCAGGTCGATGCCCTGCTGGCCGCCGGTGGTGACGATGATGTCGTGGGGGTCGGGGAGCATTCCCTCGGCGCCCATCACCTGGAGGATGCAGTCGCGGGTCTCTTCGAAGCCCTCGGTCGGGCCGTACTGCAGCGCCTCGGCCGCCGACTCCTGGGCGATCCGCGTCATCTGCGCGGCGAAGCTCTGCGGCGGGACGGTCGAGGTGTCGGGCAGGCCGCCGGCCAGGGAGATCACCTCGGGGCTGGCGGTGATCGCCATCAGGTCCCGCATCGCCGAGGAGCGCATCACGCTGGTGCGCTCGGCGAAGAGCCCGGCGTAGCGCTCGAGGTCGCGGGTGCTGGTGTGGGCTCGCCGCCGGTGGGGCGGTGGAGGGACCTCGCTCATGCAAGGAAGTGTGGCGGATCGACGCGGCGGCGCCGAGCCGGTTAGGTTTTCGCAAGTGGATCTGCTCGAACAACTCGGCATCGGCGTCGCGATCGGCATGCTCGCCGGCACCACCGGGACGCACGGCTCCGCGCGCGGCCGGATGACCATCCTCGCGGCGGTGATCGGCCTCGTCGCAGGCTTCCTGCTCGACGGCGCGCTTGGCGCTGTCGCCTGCTTGGCAGGCGCGGTATTCGCATGTCTGGTGGCCAGCGACGTCGTCTACGGAGCCAGCCGCCGGCAGGGCAGCACCGCCGCCGCGCTCGGCCTCCTGCTCGCCCTTGCCGCGCTGATCGTCGTCGCCCTGGCGCTGCTGGTCCCGCTGGCCGTGATCCTCATCGTCGTCGCGATCGCCTGGCTCGGCTTCTCGCGCCACCGCCGCGCCCAGCGCAAACACGCCGGGCTGCGAGTCCTCCGCTAGCCCAGCCACCGGCCCGCCGCCGTGGCTGGGCATGATGGAGCGGTGAGCGCTCGGCCCAAGAAGCTCGTCCTCACCTACGTCGACTCGCTGCGCACCGACATGCTCGAACGCGCGGTTGCCGAGGAGCGGGCGCCGACCTTCGCCGCCCTGCTCGAGCGTGGCGTCCTGATCCCCGACTGCGTCTCCAGCTTCCCCTCGGTCACCCCGGTCGCCTGCTCGGAGCTGGTCACGGGGGTCGCCGCCGACCAGCACTGGATCAGCGGCATGAACTGGTACCACCGACTCGAGAAGCGCTACGTCGAGTACGGCTCCTCGCTCGATGCGACCCGCGCGTTCGGGGTCTTCCGGGCCCTCTACGACCTCGTCTACAACATGAACCTGGCCCACCTCAGCCCGGAGGTGGAGACGCTCTTCGAGCAGCTCGACGATGCCGGCGCCCGCACCGCCTGCACGCCCTTCCTGATCTACCGGGGCCGCCACCGCCACCAGGTCTCGCTCGAGGGCCTGATGCGCCGCGCGATCGAGACGACGCGGCTGAAGTTTCGCCACCACACCTGGGGACCGGCCGAGCTCTTCTACGGAGACCTCTATGCCAGCCGCGAGGTCCCCTGTCGTTCGACTTCGATCCCCGGCGTCCGCGACGGCTACTCGGCCTGTTGCGCGGCGGAGCTGATCAAGGAGGACGGGTTCGACTTCCTGCTCTTCTCGCTCGCCGACAACGACAACTACTCGCACCGGCACGGCCCGGAGGAGACGGTCGAGTCGATCGCCAAGGCCGACTCCTGCTTCGCCAAGCTGATCGAGGCGGCTGGTGGCCTCGATGAGTTCCTCGACGAGCACGCGGTGATCGTCGTCGCCGACCACGCCCAGACCGATGTCCACCGAGGGCTTCCACTCGCCGAGCTGCTCGGTCGCGAGTGGTCGATCCTGCAGCCCTCGGACGACCGGCCCGAGCTGGCCCAGCTGGCGATCAGCCCGACCGGCCGCGCTGCCCACATCTACCTGTTGCCGGGAGAGGGCGAGCCTGTCGAGCCGGCGGCGCTCACGGCGCAGCTGACCGTGACCGAGGGTGTGGACCTAGTCTGTCGGCTGGAGGACGGGGAGGGCCGGCCGCTTCGCCGGGTCGACCCGGGGATCCCGACCAGCGGCGGCGAGTGGGCCGTCGTCGAGCGCGGAGCCCAGGTGCTGCGCTTTCGCCCCGCCGGAAAGGGCAACGGAGGTGGGGGACGGGACGGGCCCGGCAACGGCCGCCGCGAGGTCAGCGATCGACGGGCCGGGCGCTGGCTGCTCGAGGGCGACCTCGCGGCGCTGACCGCCACCGTCGAGAGCGAGCACTTCGACAGTCAGGATTACCCCGACGCCCTGGCCCGTGTCTGGTCAGCCCTGACCGCACCGCACGCCGGCGACTTCATCGTCTCCCTCGCCGAGGGCTTCGAGGCGGTCGACTGGGGAGGCGTGAGCCATGCCGGTGGCGGCAGCCACGGGTCTCTGCTCGCCGGCGACTCACTCGGCCCGCTCCTCTTCGTCGGCTGCGGCCCGGACTCCGCGGACGCTCGCGACCAGTGGACCCTCCGCGACGTGGCCCCTGTCATCCGCGAGCACTTCGGCCTGACCGAGAACGGGGAGGGATGAGGGCGCGAGCCCTGCCACTTTTCGTCCTGGCGCTGATCTGTCTGGCGCCGCCGACCGTGGCCTCGGCGGCCGGTGGCGAAGCAGGTGCCATCACCGCCGCCAACCGGGATCCGAAGGTCCTCCGCGAGGAAGCCGAGAACGGTCCGCTGGCCCCGGTCGCCAACAAGGTCGACGGGCACTGGGAGGTCGGCTACTTCAGCGACGGCAAGGAGCTGGCACTGGTCCTGGTCGACCCGGCGAGCGGTCAGGTGACCGAGTCGTGGACCGGCTACCAGGTCGCCTGGAAGATGGCGCGCGGTTACTCGGGGGCCTTCGGCCACAAGCTCAACGCCCCCTACGTCTTCCTGCCGCTCTGCGCCCTCTTCCTGCTCGGGCTCGTCGACTGGCGCCGCTGGCGCCGGGTCGCCAACCTCGACCTGCTGGTCCTGCTCGGCTTCGGCGTCTCCCACTTCTTCTTCAACCAGGCGGAGATCGGCGTCTCGGTGCCCCTCCAGTATCCGGTCCTCGTCTACCTGCTGGCCCGCGCCCTCTGGATCGGCTTCCGCGGCGTGGGGGAGGGGCTGCGACCGGTCTGGCCCGCCGGCTGGCTGATCATCGCGGCGCTCTTCCTGCTCGGCTTTCGCGTCGGCCTCAACGTCGCCGACTCCGGTGCGATCGACGTCGGCTACGCCAGCGTCGTCGGTGCCGACCGCATTGCCCACGGCGAACCGATCTACGACAACTTCCCCACGGACGTCTCCCAGGGCGACACTTACGGCCCGGTCAACTACGTCGCCTACGTCCCCTTCGAGCGGATCTGGCCCTGGTCCGGCAGCTGGGACGACCTCCCCGCCGCCCACGGTGCCGCCGTCTTCTTCGACGTGGCCACCTTCCTGCTGTTGATCGTCCTCGCCCTGCGAATCCGTCCCGGCCCCGCCGGCCGCCACCTCGCCGCGATCCTCGCCTTCGCCTGGACCGCCTACCCCTACACGGCCTACCCCCTCGAGTCCAACTCCAACGACACCCTCGTGGCCCTACTGCTCGTAGCAACCCTGCTGCTCCTAGCCCGGCCAGCACTGCGAGGCGTCACCGCGGCCCTGGCAACTTGGACCAAGTTCGCGCCGGGCTTGCTGGTCCCGATGCTCCTCACCTACCGCCCCGAGGAAGAAGGTCAGCCAAAGAGGCCGCTGCCGAGGGTGGCGGGGAGATCTGGGGTCTTCGCCCGCAGCTTGCGAGGACGAAGGCCCCATCTCCCCGACAGGACCCGCGGCCCGATCACCTTTGCCCTGACCTTCCTCCTGGTCACCGTCGTGATGATGATCTGGCCAATCATCAACCCCGGCCTGCCGACTTTCTACGAGCGCACTCTGGCCTTCCAGTCCGGCCGCACCTCACCCTTCTCGATCTGGGGCCAGGTGCCCTCGCTGGAACCGCTCCGCGTCGCATTGCTGATCGCCACCGTCGCCCTCGCGATCGGGCTGGCCTTCGTCCCCCGCCGCAAGAGCCTCGTCCAGGTCGCTGCCCTCGGTGCCGCCCTGCTGATTGCCCTGCAGCTGACGATGCACCACTGGTTCTACCTCTACGTCGTCTGGTTCTTCCCGCTGCTGCTGGTCGCCCTGGCGGCGGTGCGCCCGGCGGCTACTGCTGCGGTGGAGGGGCCGGCACCATCACCTGCTCGAAGGACTCGGCCAGTCCCGATGCGTTGACCTCGACCACGGCGCCCATCACCCAGATGTCCTCCTCGGCGGTCTCGAAGCGGGTCGGCATCTGGGTGATGAAGCGGGCCAGGGCCTGCTCGGGCTTGACGCCCAGCACGCTGGTCCGCGAGCCGGTCATGCCGACGTCGGAGATGAAGGCGGTGCCACCGGGGAGCACCCGGCCGTCCGCCGTCGGCACGTGGGTATGGGTGCCGAAGACGGCGGCGACTCGACCGTCGAGGTGCCAGCCCATCGCCACCTTCTCGCTGGTCACCTCGGCGTGGAAGTCGACGATCACGGCGTCCGCTTCGATCACGTCGAGAATCGAATCGACGGTGTCGAAGGGCGAGCGGGCGACGGTGAGGCCGACGGCGCCGCTGATGTTGACGACGCCGACCCGCATCCCGCCCGCCTCGACCACGGTGTAGCCGCGGCCGGGATTGCGCTGGGGATAGTTGGCGGGCCTGATCACCAGCCGCTCGCGTTCGAGGAAGTCGTAGGCCTCACGGTGGCGGTAGACGTGGTTGCCGGTGGTGATCACCCCGGTGCCGGCTGCGAAGAGGTCGTTGGCGGTGCGCTCGGTGATGCCGACGCCGCCGGCGGAGTTCTCGCCGTTGACGACGATCAGGTCCGGCGCATGGCGCTCGCGCAGCCCCGGCATCGCGTCGCGCAGACCGCGCCGTCCCGGCCCCCCGACCACGTCGCCGATGAAGAGCACCCGCATAGCGGGACCCTAGACGGAGGCGAAGCGACGCAGCGCCAACCGCGCGATCAGTCCGTAGGCAGCAATCAGGATCGCCAGGTGCAGCAGCGGCCCGCCGATCGACGGCCCGGCCGAGTCGAGCGCCGCGGTCATCGCCTGCAGCGCCGGCTTGAACGGGAAGACCGCGGTGACGACGTCGATCACTTGGGAGAGGCCGCTGCCGATCGAGCCGGAGGGGACGAGCGAGAGGAAGGCGATCGGCAGGGTGACCATGAAGGCGAGCAGGGAGACGGCGCGGACCTCGCGGGCGACCGCTCCCAGCGCCGCCCCGGCCGCGGCCAGTCCAGCCGCCCCGGCGAGGATCGCCAGCAGCCAGAGCCCGAAGCGGCTCCACTGCAACGGCACGAATAAGGCCAGCCCGGCCAGCATCAGCAGCGTCACCACCATCCCCACGACAACTCCGAGCAGGACCTTCTCGCCGAGCAGAGCCAGCGGCGAGACGAGGCCGCGGGTCAACCGCGGGAAGGCGTTCTCCTCTCGCTCCAGCGCCAGTGAGCCGGCGACGAGCAGAACCGTCACGAAGGCCAGCGTCAGCGTCGCCGCGACGGCGATCGCGAAGATTTCCAGCGGCGGCGAGGAGCCGCTGACGACCTGCTTGTCGACCTCGATTGGTTGCGCGACCCGGGCGATCAGCGGCTTGGCGACGTCGAGGTTGTCGCGCGCCTGCACGGCGAAGTCCTTCACTTCTCGCAGCGAGTTGCGCAGCGGGCCTGCCGGCAGCGCCGGTTCCAGCGCGCCGAGAACCCGCGCGGTCGCCCTCATCCCGAGGATCGGGAAAGCGCCACCGGCGATCTTCAGCTCGCCGCCGTTGATGACCAGGTTGAGATAGCGGCCGCCTTCGCCGACGATTCGCCGGGCGATCGTCAGGTTCGCCTGCGCCAGCAGCGCCGAGATCCGGTCGTTGACCAGCTGCGATTTGAGCGGGTCTTCCTGGTTGACCAGCACTTCGACCTTTGGGGTCCCCGGGGCGAGGGTCGAGAGCGAGTTGATCTTGTTGACCAGGTTGGCGGGCAGGATCAGCGCCACCAGCACGTCGCCGGAGCGAACCCGGTCTTCGGCTTCGTCGCGGTCCTTCACATTCACGCACTCGACCCGGGCGCAGATCCGCCCCTCGACGCCGAGCGCCGGCAGCTGCTGTCCGCCGACGTTGACCCGCGCCTCGCTCGGTACTTCGTTGAGAAAGGCGACCCGCGGCTTCTCGGGGCTGCGCGAGATCGCGAAGCCGACCAGGACGGCGATCAGCACCGGGTAGGCGACCAGCAGCACCGCCTGCAGCGGCGAGCGGCGGAGGATCTGCAGATCCTTGAGCAGCAGCCAGCGCACGGTCAGTGCCCCCGGTGGTGGAGGTAGGCGACGAAGGCGGTCTCGAAGTCGCTGTCGGCGGCCTCGGGCGCCTCGCGCCGGACCGCCTCGCGCAGGTCCTCGGTGGAGCCGTCGAAGAGCGACTCGCCGTCGGCAAGCACCAGCAGCCGCTGGCCGTAGCGCTCGGCCTCCTGGATGTCGTGGGTTGAGAAGACGACCGTGGTGCCGTCGGCGGCGAGGCCGAGGACGAACTCCCAGAGCCGCGCCCGCTGGCGCGGATCGAGCCCGACGCTGGGCTCGTCGAGCAGCAGCACCGCCGGCCGCGAGAGCAGCCCGATCGCGATGTTGATCCGCTGCTGATTGCCACCCGAGAGGCGGGCGACGATCTCACCGCGGCGATCGCCGAGCCCGCATAGCTCGAGCATCTCCTCGGTCGAGCGGCGCGGGTCCTCGTGACCCTCCAGCCGCGCGAAGAGGAGCAGGTTCTCCTCGACCGTCAGCCGCCGGTAAAGCGCCGCCTGCTGCGGCACCCAGCCGATCGCGCCGCCGTTGGTCTCCCGCACCTCACCCTCGTCGGGCGCGGCGATCCCGGCCATGATCGAGAGCAGCGTCGTCTTGCCGGCGCCGTTCGGACCGATCACCGCCACACGCTCGCCGGGGGCGGCCGCGAAGGAGACTCCGCGCAGCGCTTCCCGCTCGCCGAACCGCTTGACGACCCCCTGCACCTCCAACGCAGCTTCCACGCGCGGCACGGTACTCCGCGGGCGGCGTCCAGGCGACCCTCCCTAGACTTCGGGGCGATGCCGTTCCCCGCCACTCGCCTGCGCCGCCTGCGGCGCACCGACACTCTGCGCGGCCTGGTCCGTGAAACGGAGCTCTCGCCGGCGCACCTGATCCAACCCGCTTTCGTCGTCGCCGGCGCCGACAGTCGCGAGGAGATCCCCTCGATGCCGGGAGTCGAGCGCTTCTCGATCTCGGGACTGGTCGAGGAGGCGGGCGAGATCGTCGCCAGCGGCGTCGGCGCGATCCTGCTCTTCGGCATTCCCGCCAGCAAGGACGAGAGTGGCTCGGCTGCCTACGACGACGAGGGCATCGTGCAGATGGCGGTGCGGGCGCTGAAGGAGGAAGTGCCCGAGCTGACCGTGATCACCGACGTCTGCCTCTGCGAGTACACCTCGCACGGCCACTGCGGCTTCGTCCGCGACGGCGAGGTCGACAACGACATCAGCGTCGAGCTGCTGGCGAAGACGGCGATTTCCCATGCCGAGGCCGGCGCCGACGCGGTCGCCCCCAGCGACATGATGGACGGCCGGATCGGCTCGATCCGCTTCCAGCTCGACGAGGAGGGCCACCCCGATACGCCCATCGTCGCCTACAGCGCCAAGTACGCCTCGGCCTTCTACGGGCCCTTCCGCGACGCCGCCGGGTCGACGCCGGAGTTCGGCGACCGCCGCGGGTACCAGATGGATCCGGCCAACGCGGCGGAAGCCGTGCGCGAGGCCGAGCTCGACCTCGAGGAGGGCGCCGACATGCTGATGGTCAAGCCGGCGACTCCCTACCTGGACGTGGTGCGGCGGGTCAAGGATGCGACCGGCGCTCCCGTCGCCGCCTACCACGTCTCCGGCGAGTACTCGATGCTGAAGGCCGCCGCCGCCAACGGCTGGATCGACGAGCGCCCGGCGGTGCTCGAGACCCTGACCTCGATCCGCCGTGCCGGCGCCGACGCGATCGTCACCTACTACGCGAAGGAGGCCGCTGGATGGCTTCGGTGAAAGTCCCGCAGTCGAAGGCGCGCTCGCGCAAGGACGGCTCGGCGATCCCGCTCGACGAGACCGACAAGCGGCTGATGAACCTGTTGCAGTCGAACTTCCCGCTCGACCCGGAACCGTTCGCGCTGGTCGCTTCCGAGGCGGAGCTCGAGCTCGACGACGTGCTCACCCGCACCCAACGCCTCCTCGACGGGCGGATCATCCGCGAGATCACGCCGATCTTCGACACCCGCGCCCTCGGCTACGAGTCGATGCTGGTGGCGGCCAAAGTCGACGACGAGCATCCGCAGCGGGCGGCGCAGATCGTCAACGCCCACCCCGGCGTCTCCCACAACTACCTCCGCACCCATGAGTTCAACCTCTGGTTCACGATCGCCACCCCGCCGGACTCCAAGCTCGGCCTGAAGGGCACCCTGGAAGCGCTGATGGAGGAGACCGGCGCCGAGTCGATGCGCGAACTGCCGACCCTGACCCTCTTCAAGATCAACATGAACCTGGAGATGGAGAAGGGGACCGAGACGCTGGCGAGCACGGTCGAAGCGGCACCGCCACGTGAGCTCGAGCCCCAGCCCTACGACGAGGACGACATCGCCCTGATCCGTGCCCTGCAAGGGCCGATGGCCGCGGTCGAGCGCCCCTACGACCAGGCGGCCGGCGAGCTCGGCATCTCCACCGAGCAGCTGCTCGAGCGCCTCGGCGGCATGGTCGACCGCAAGATCCTCCGCCGCGTCGCGGCGATCCTCTACCACCGCCGCGCTGGTTTCTCCGCCAACGGGATGGGCGTCTGGAAGGTGCCGGAGGACCAGATCCTCGAGGTCGGCGGCAGGATGGCCTCCTTCCGCGGCATCTCTCACTGTTACCAGCGGCCGACCTACGCGGACTGGCCCTACAGCGTCTTCACGATGGCCCACGGGCGCTCCAAGGAGGAGTGCGACGCGATCCTCGACTCGATCGCGGCGGACTGCGGGATGGGACCCGACGATCGCGCCACCCTCTACTCCTCGACCGAGTACAAGAAGATCCGCCTCCACTACTTCACCGACGACTACGCACGCTGGGACGCGGAGCACTCTTAAGTGAGCGGCCTGTACGAGCGCGCCGCCCGGGTCCTGCCCGGCGGCGTCAACTCCCCCGTGCGGGCGATGCGGCAGATCGGCCGCGAGCCGATCTTCATCGAGCGCGGCGAAGGCCACGACCTGATCGACGTCGCCGGCAACCGCTACCTCGACTGGGTCGGCTCCTGGGGCCCGCTGATCCTCGGCCACGCCGAGCCTTCCATCGTCTCCGCCGTGATCGAGGCTGCCAAGCGGGGGACGAGCTACGGCGCCGCGACGGCCGCGGAGGTGGCCCTCGCCGAGGAGGTCGTTGCCCGGGTTCCCTCGGTGGAGATGGTGCGGATGACCAGCTCCGGCACCGAGGCGGCGATGGGGGCGGTGCGGCTGGCGCGGGCGATCACCGGCCGCGAGGTGGTGATCAAGTTCGCCGGTGCCTACCACGGCCACTCTGACGGCCTGCTGGCCGACGCCGGCTCCGGCCTGGCAACGCTCGGCGTGCCGGGTAGCCCCGGCGTCACCGCCGCCCAGGCCGCCGGCACGGTGGTCGTGCCGTGGAACGATCGCGAGGCGGTCGAGCGGGCCCTCGTCGAGCACTCGGTCGCCGCCCTGCTGGCCGAGCCGATCGCCGCCAACATGGGAGTCATCCCTCCCGCCGACGGCTTCCTAGAGTTTCTCCGCGAGGCGACCCGCGCCGCTGGCGCCTTGCTCGTCTTCGACGAGGTGATCACCGGCTTCCGCGTCTCGCGCGGCGGCGCCCAGGAACTCTATGGGGTCGAACCCGACCTGACCGTGCTCGGCAAGGTCCTCGGCGGCGGCCTGCCGGCGGCGGCCTTCGCCGGCCCGCGTGAGGCGATGGAGCGGATCGCCCCGGCCGGCGACGTCTACCAGGCCGGCACGCTCTCCGGGAACCCGCTCGCGGTGGCCGCCGGCCTGGCCACCCTGGCCGGTCTCGACGACCGCGCCTACGCGCGACTCGCCGCCCTCACTGACCGGCTCGCGGGCGGCTTCGAATCCCTCGCCGCCGACCGCGCGCTCCAGGTTGCCTCAGCCCCCGGCCTGGTCACCCTCTTCCTCAGCGCCGAGCCGGTGCGGGATTTCGCCGGCGCTCGCGCCTGCGATCTCGAGGCCCACGCCCGCTTCTGCAACTCGATGCTCGACCGCGGCATCTACCCGCCCCCGGCGCAGTTCGAGGCCTGGTTCGTTTCGCTCGCCCACGATGAGGCGAGCGTCGACCGCACCCTCGAAGCGGCCGCCGAGTCCCTGGCCGAGGCGCTCCCGTGAGCATCGAACCGAATGCGGCCCTGCAGGCGCTGGCGGTGATGCTGCGCGAGGAGGGGACACCGATCTCCCGTCACGTGGTCGAGCCGAGCGGCGAGCCGACCTTCGGCCTGCTCGCCGCCGCGGGTCCAGCAGCCGCCGCCGATCCAGGCGAGTACGCGCTGGTCGTCGAGGCCGTGCGCGAGGGCTACCTCCTGCACTACGGGGAGTCGCGCTTGCTCGCCGGACAGGACACCGACCTTTCCCTGCTGGCCGGCGACTACCTATACGCGCTCGGGCTCGAGCGCCTCACCGCCCGCAGCGACGACCGCGCCGTGGCGATCCTCAGCGAGCTGATCTCCAGCTGCGCTCAGCTGCACGCCGAGGACCGGGCCGCCTCCGTCCCAGCGCTCTGGGATGAGGCGGCGCGGTCGATCGGTTCGCTCAGCTGAACTTCGAGGAATCGATCAGGCAGTACTTGAATTCGAAGCCAAGGACCAGGTTGTTGGCGAGCTTGCTGTTGTTGCTCAGTCGCACGATGTAGTTCTGAGCCAGGCCCTTCTTGCCTTCCTTGAGGGCCTTGCCGATTTTCCGCAGCAGTTCGTTGCCGGTTTCGAGCTGCTTGATCCACTTGCCGAGCTTGGCGGTGTCGGCAGCCGGCTGTTCGAGTGCGCTCAGTTCCTTGGTGCCTTTTTCGAAGGCGACGGCGGCGGTGGAGAACTGGGTGGCGGCCGGCTTCAGCTTGTTCTGCTGGATCTTTTTCTGCACGCCCTTCAGCGCTTTTTCGAGCGACTGCGTGCTCTGTTTGCAGATCGGCTCCGCCTGGGCCACGTAGCCTTCCCGGGTCTGTTCGGCTCCGAACGCCGCCCCCGCGACCAGCGCGGTCGTGAGCACCGCGGCGAAAAGCGCGGCAGAGGTCTTGAAAACTCGTCTGTTGATCTGCATCTAATCGGCTCCCTGTCTGGTTAGCGTGTCCCGAGGGGAAGTTCCCTGGCTGCCCCATGGAGATCGTACCGACCCTGGGCCGAAGGGCAACGTGCCGACGGCATCGCCAAGGCAATAGACTTCGTTACCGAACTTCGACGCGACTGTGCCTGACCACGAGGACAAGAAGAACGGGGCCGAAACGGCCTCCCGGCCACAGCGGGTGAAACCCGACCCTCCCGGCTACTTCGAGGGGGAGTCGATGACCCGCCGTCGTGCCTTTACCGTGGCCGCTCAGGGCCTCGGTGGCATCGCGGGCGCCGCGATCATCCTGCCCGCTGTCGGCTTCGCGGTCGCCCCGATCTTCCACCGCGGCAAGGAGCGCTGGGAGGCGGTCGGTCCGGCCAGCGACTTCGTCGAAGACACGTACCGCCAGGTCGTCTTCACCGAGACCGAGGGGATCGGCGACGCCGGCAAGACGACCGCTTACGTCCGTCGCAGCTCCGCGGATCTCGAAGAAGAACCCGGCAAGTTCGTCGCCGTCTCCAACCGCTGCGCCCACCTCGGCTGCCCGGTCCGCTTCGTCGAGGCCGCCGGCAACTTCATCTGCCCCTGCCACGGCGGCGTGTACGACTTCCAGGGCAAGCGGATCGGCGGCCCGCCGGTGCGCCCGCTCGACCAGTTCCAGACCCGGGTCCGCAACGGCCAGGTCGAGCTCGGCCCGCGCTACAGCGTCACCGCGCAGCTCGAACCCGTCCGTGCCCGCGATCCCGGCGAGTTCACCGGCGGGATCTGGGAATACCTCTACCCGCCGCGGCCCTCTACCTTCCCAGCGCCCTGATGCCGAAGCTTCCCGACTCGATAGTCCCCGCTCCACTGCGCAAACCGGCCAAGCCGGGAGCCGGTGGTGCGGCCAAGGGCCAGGCCCCGGCAGACCTCAAGACCTCGCCGCCGGAGCGCCCGTCGCACGTCGAACGGCTCACCGATCAGGCCAAGGACGCGCCCGCCGACGTCCTCGCCTGGGTCGACCAGCGCACCGGCGCCACCGGCTTCCTCACCGGGATGCTCTACCGCAAGGTGCCGAAGGGGACCAACTGGTTCTACACCCTCGGCTCGGCGACGCTCTTCGCCTTCATCGTCCAGGCCGTCACCGGCGTCTTCCTGGCGATGTTCTACACGCCCTCGGCAACTCAGGCCTACGGCTCGATCGCGCACATCAACAACGAGGTCCCGCTCGGCGCGCTCGTCCACGGGATGCACAAATGGGGCGCCAGCGTGATGGTGATCCTGATCTTCCTGCACATGGGCAGGACCTTCTTCTTCGGCGCCTACAAGTACCCGCGGGAGCTCAACTGGGTGATCGGCGTGGTGCTGCTGATCCTGACCATGCTGATGGCCTTCTCCGGCTACCTGCTGCCGTTCGACCAGCGCTCCTTCTGGGCTTCGATCGTCGGCATCAACATCAACGGCACCGGCCCGATCGTGGGTCCCTACCTGAGCGACTTCCTGCGCGCCGGGCCTGAGCTGGGAGCGACGACGCTGGCGCGCTTCTACGCGATCCACATGCTGCTGGTGCCCGGGGCGATCATCGCCCTGATCGGTGCCCACATGTACCTGGTCGTCAAGCTCGGCACCACGGCGCCGCCCTGGACCAAGATCGACAAGCCGAAGATCGCCGCCCCGGTCACGCAGCTCGACGCCGGCGCCAACGGCAACAGCTCCGCCCCGACCAACGGAGCTTCCCCGAGCGCATGAAGCCCCAGGACAAGCAGGCATATCTCGAGGAATACGAGCTGCTGAAGAAGAAGGGGAAGCCCTTCTTCCCCTACGCGGTGCTGAAGGACTCGGCGATGGCGCTGATCGTCGTCGCCGTGATCATCGCGATGTCGATCATCCTCGGCGCCGAGCAGGGCCCGAAGGCGGACCCGACCTCGACCACCTACGTGCCGCGCCCCGAGTGGTACTTCTTCTTCCTCTTCGAGCTCCTGCGCGTGATCAAGCCGCCGGAGCTGGTCCCGATCGCAACGATCGGGATCCCGACCATCTGCATGGTCTTGCTGCTCCTGCTGCCGTTCTACGACCGCGGCCCGGAGCGCCGCCCGGAGCGCCGCCCGATCGCGACCACGGCCGGGATCCTGACGATCATCGCGATGGGCTACCTCACCTACCTCGGCGCGATCGGCGGCTCGCCGACCGAGGTCGAGATGAACGTCTCGGCCAAATACGAGGAGGGCAAAGAGATCGTCGCCGGAGCCGGCTGCCTCGCCGGTCACAAGCTCGGCGAGAACGGCAACCACGGTCCCGGGCCGGACCTGACCCACATCGCCTCGCGAGTCCCGCGGGCCGCGATCGTCCGCTCGGTGGAAATCGGACCGGGCATCATGCCCTCCTACCGCGACCTGCCGCCGAAAAAGATCGAAGCGCTGGCGAACTTCCTCTCCTCGCTCGATTAGCCGAGGCGGTCGGGACGGGGCCAGCGCCCTGAATCCCATGGACACGATCAACGACAACCGCCAATCGCCGGACTTCGCCGGTCAGGTCAACCGGATGTTCGACCGCGTCGCCGGGCGCTACGACGCGCTCAACTCGCTGATGACGGCTGGGCTGCACCACCGCTGGCGCGAACGCGCCG
>JBEVJP010000112.1:0-37533 GCA_040510155.1 Solirubrobacterales bacterium
GTGGGTAGTCATCGACGAGGCGGTCGGCATCGGGGATGCCGACCGCCTCGAAGAGCTCGACCGTCCGTTCCCGCGCCTCTGCCTTGGAGACGTCGTCGCGATGGGCCTGCATCGCCTCGGCGATCTGGCGGCCAATCCGGTGGACCGGGTTGAAGGAGGTCATCGGGTCCTGGAAGACCATCGCTATCCGGTCGCCGCGGAGCCGTCGCAACGTTGCGTCGCTGGCCTCGACCAGCTCCTCGCCCTCGAGCTTCACCGAGCCCTCGATCCGGGTGTTCTTCGAGCGCGTCAAGCCCATCATCGTCTGCGCGGTGACGCTCTTGCCCGAACCCGACTCGCCGACGATCGCCAGCACCTCGCCCGGGCGCAGCTCGAAGCTGACCCCGTCGACCGCCTGCAGCAGTCCGCCTTCGGTGGCGAAGCCGACCCGGAGGCCGTCGACGCTGAGGATCGGCGCCGCGTTCATCGGGCCGCCGTCCCCAGACGCACCCGCGGGTCCAGGTACGCATAGGCGATGTCGACCATGGCGTTGACGAAGACCACGAAGAAGGCGCCGTAGAGCGTTACGCCCATGATCGGCGGCAGTTCGAGTTTCGAGATCGATTCCGCCGCGTAGAGCCCGACGCCTTCGATGTTGTAGAAGGATTCGGTGATGATCGCGGTGCCGGCGATGGTGGCGCCGAAGTCGAGCCCGAAGAGGGTGATGATCGGGATCAGCGAGTTGCGCAGCACGTGGCGGGTCATCACCTGCCGCTCGGTCAGCCCCTTGGCCCGGGCCGTGCGCACGTAGTCCTCGTTCATGACGTCGAGCATGTTCGAGCGCAGCACGCGGCTGTAGAAGCCGATCGAGAGGACCGCCACCGTGAACCAGGGCAGGATCAGGTGCGTGAACCATTCCCACGGTTCTTCGCTGAACGGCACGTAGCCCCCGTTGGGGAAGATTTCCAGCTTTTCGGCGAGGAAATAGATCAGTACCGGCGCCAACAGGAAGACCGGAATCGAGATCCCGGCGATCGAAAGGCCGGTGAGGAGCTTGTCGAGCTTTCCGCCCGCCCTGACCGCGGCTATGTAGCCGAGCAGAAGCCCGAAGAAGAGCCAGATGATGCCGGCGCCGATGCTCAGCGAGAGCGTCGCCGGGATCCCTTCGGCGATCCGTTCGCCGACCGGGATCCGGGGCGAGTACGAGGTCAGTTCGCCGTTGAAGAACAGCTTCATCATCGTCAGGTACTGCTCGGGGAGGGACTTGTCGAAGCCCCATTCCTCTTCGATGTTGTGGACCAAGATCGGTTCGGCGTTCTTGCCCGCGATTCGCTCAGCCGGGTTCGAGTTGGGGATCACGTTGAAGACCAGGAAGACGAGGATCGAGACCACGAAGAGGACGATCGCCATCCCGGCCAGTCGCCTGACGATGAAGCGCAGCATCAGACCGACGCCCCCTCGGGCTCGACCATCCCGGCGTGCGCCTCGAGCCGCACCTTCGAACGCGGGTCGAGCGCGTCGCGCAGACCATCGCCGACGATGTTCAGCGAGAGCACGGTCAGCAGGATCATCGCCCCGGGGACGATCGCCAGGAGCGGCTGCGTCCGCAGCAGCTCCTCGCCGATCGAGATCATCGACCCCCAGGAGGAGTTGGGCGGCTGAACGCCGGCGCCGAGGAAGGAGAGCGCCGCCTCGAAGAGCATGTTGTTGGCGATGTTGAGGGTGAAGAAGACGATGATCGTCGAGGCGAGGTTGGGGAGGATCTCACCGGCCATCACCCGCAGCGGGCCGGCGCCCTGGGCGACCGCGGCCTCGACGAACTCTTTCTCTTTCAGGGCCAGGACTTCGCCGCGCAGCGGCCGCGCCATGTAGGGCACCGTGAAGACGCTGATCACGAAGATCGGGATCCAGATCGAGCCGCCCGAGACTTCCAGCGGTCCGATCTTGAGACCGCCGACCGCCAGCGAGGTGCCGAGCGCAATCCCGAACAGCAGGACCGGCAGCGACCAAAGGACGTCGAGGACCCGCGCGATCACCGCGTCGATCCACCCGCGGTAGTAGCCGGCCAGGAGCCCGAGGACGACCGCCGCAAGGGTCGTGATCAGGGCGGAGACGAGGCCGATGAAAAGCGAGGTGCGGCCGCCGTACATCAGCCGCACCATCTCATCGCGCCCGAGCCGGCTGTCGGCACCGAGGAAGAACTTGCCGTCGGCTTCGAGCCACTGTGGCCCGATCGGGATGCCCTCCGGCGTCACCACTTCCCGCGTTTCGTCGCCGACCTGGAGTTTCTGCAGGGTGTGCGTCTGGTTGGGGCCGGTGTGGGCGACGTGGTCGGCCCAGAGCGGCGCCGCGAGGACGAAGACGACGATCAGGAAGAAGACGCCCAGGAAGACGACCGCGATGCGGTTGCGCAGGAAGCGCCTGAGGGCCAGGCGCCAGGGCCCACGCTCGTCCGCCGAGACAGGTTCCACGCGGCCTACTTGAATTCGAAGCTGGTCAGGTGCTCGAAGAACGTCTCGTTGTAAACGATGCTGTCGAGGTTGATCGCGTCGGATACGAAGGTGTCCAGGGTCCGGTTTCCGTAGGGAGCCAGCGGCGCTTCTTCCATGTACGCCTTGTCCATTTCCGCGTACTCGCCTTCCTGTTCGGCCCCCAGCGTTTCTTCGCCCAGCTTGTTCATCTGCTGGTCAAGCGCCTTGTTTTCGGTCATCGAGAGGTTGTAGTTGTTGGTCGGCTGGATGCTTTCGCCGCTCAGCAGCGGCTGGAAGAAGTCGTTCGGGTGCGGGTAGTCCTGGTACCAGTCGGCCCAGCCGGTGTCGAGGTCGGGGGTGCTGACGTTGCCGATCACCGTGAAGTAGTTGTCGGCGTTGAGGATCTTCAGCTTCGTGTTGAAGCCCAGCTGCTTGAGGACGCTCTCGTAGTATTCGCCCGCTTCGTTGTTGGGGCTTTCCGTGTCCGTCCAGACGGTGATGTCCTTGTCCGTCGGGTTGGCTTCGCGGATCAGCGCCTTCGCTTTCGAGAGGCTGTGTGGGTAGAGGTCGAGCTTCTTGTAGCCGGGCATCGCCGGCGGCAGGATCTGCTGGGTCGCTTCCATGGTGCCGGCGTAGATCCGTTCCAGCGCCGCCGGGTCGACCGCGTAGTTGACCGCCTGGCGCACCTTGACGTCGTCGAATGGCGGCTGCTGCATGTTCATCCAGAAGAAGTACGTGCTGATCGTCGGCCGTTCGACGAACTGGGTGCCCTCGTATTTGCTCTTGACTTCCTGATAGCGAGACGCTGGAAGCGGGTTCTGCATCCAGTCGTAGCGGCCCTGTTCGACGTCGTTGACCTGCGTCTGCGGGTTGCGGATCACCGTCACGGTGGCGCCGTCGACGTGGCCGCTCGGATATTCCGGCATCGCCTTCGAGTTGGTCTTCGCCCAGTACGGGTTGCGCTTGTATTCCCATCCCTGGCCCGGCTGCGACTTGTTGATGTAGTACGGGCCGGTGCCGGGGGGCGGGTCGGCGGAGAGGTCTTCGCTGGGCGTTCCGGCCGGAACCGGGGCGACGAACATCAGCGCCAGCTCGTTGGTAAAGGTGCCGCGCGGTTTGACCAGGTTGATCTTGACTTCGCCGGTCTGGTCGTTGGTAACGATCCCGGAGATGCCGCCGCTCTTCGTTTCGGCGAACTTTTCGGCGCCGACGATGTCCGTGTAGAAGGGCGAGCCGCCGGAGTTGGTCTTGAAGAGCCGTTCGACCGCATAGGTGAAGTCAGACGCCTTGACGGGCGAGCCGTCCGAGTATTTGAGCCCCGGGCGAAGGACCATCGTGTAGGTCTTGCCGCCGTTGGTGACCTTTGGCATCTCCTTGGCGAGACCCGGGATGACTTCGCTGCCGGCCTTGCCTTCGGCGCCCCGGTAGGTGAGGAGCGGGATGTAGACCTCGCCCATCGCGGTCCAGCCTTCCGCGGTGTAGGAGAGCTGCGGGTCCATGTAGTCGGGGAAGGACGCGTAGGTGGCTTTGAGGATGCCGCCCTCCTTGCCCCCGGAGCTGCTGCCGCAGGCAGTCAGTCCAATCGAGGAGAGCGCTGCGACGGATAGAACCGCAAAAACCGCGAAGCGCTTCTTCAAGGGAATACCTCCGAGTTGGGCTGGACGGACTTGCTCCCGGGGATCAACTCCAGCACAACGTCGTTACCCCCGTCAAGCGGCTTTGAACCGGCATTTGCAGGGCGATCAGCCCATTTGTAACCAAGCAGGGGAGCCATTATCGCGACCACCAGGAGGACCCCGACGCCGGCGACCACGAAGGTTGCGCGGGGTGACCAGTGGGTCGCGATCAACCCACCGAGCACGTAGGCGACGCCCGGCGTGGCCGATGCAATCGATTCGAGCGTGCCAATCGTTCGCACCTGCATCGACTGCGGCGTCAGCTCTTGCACGGCGCTGATCATCACCACCCAGTGAACTCCGTTGCCAACCCCCCCGATGAACGAGGCGATGCAGGCGATGACCAACGTTTGCGCGGCCGCCATGCCGAGGTAGCCGGCGCCGATCGCGATCGTGCTGAAAAAGAGCAGAAAGGGCAGCGAGGCTCTTCTCAGCAACGCGAAGACGACGCTGCCGAGGACCATGCCGCCGCCCCAGCTGCTGAGCAGGACGCCGTAGCCGAAATCCCCGACTCCGAGTGAATCCTTGGCGTAGACGACCTCGATCGGGACCACCAGCGAGAAGAAGGTCAGCGCCAAGCCCTCGGCGACGATCAGCCGGTTCAGAGTCCGGTTGCTGCGGATGTAGGTGAGACCGGCACCGACCCGGTCGCGCAGCCGGCCCGACTCATCCTCCTCTTCGGCCTCGGGCAGGGCCCCTGCCAAGAAAACGATCCAGGCGATCGCGTAGAAGGAGGCCGCGTCGAGAAGGAGCGCGGATTGCACTCCCAGGCCGGCGACGACGAGGCCCGCCAGCGCCGGTCCGGTCGCGGCGCCCCAGGTAAAGGCGACGTTGAGGACGGCGTTGCCGGAGCGCAACTCGCCGTGTGGCTCCAGCATCGCTGCCGTGATCGCCCGGGTGAGCGTCTTCGCGGTGAGGGCAAGGGCGCCGTCGATTGCGGCGATCACGACGATCGCGGGGAGCGAGAAGTTGTCGACCAGCAGGGCCAGGGCGAGGAAGGCCGCCGCCTCTGCCGCGTAGATCAGCGGCAGCACGAAGCGGGGCGGGGGTCGCTCGAGGCGAGCGACGAAGAACGGCGTCAGCAGGGCGGGCAGGAAACCGGTGCCGAGGAACAGCGCCGTCGTCGCCAGGGCGCTGTCGGTGATTTCGAAGACCAGCACCGAGAGGGCGACGATCCCCAGCCAGTCGCCCATCTCATTGACCGCATAGGAAATCGCCAGATGGCGGAAAGGGCGCCGCCGCAGGGGGTCTCTAAGGCCGGAATTACTCATTTCTCAGTAGACGTCCGTTTGGTTTCTGCACAACTTCCCTTGCATTTGCACAAGTTCGGGTCCGGTTGTGCTACAAACTTGCCAGCGAAACAGGACATTCCTCGCTGAAACTTGTGCGAGGCAAGTGATCTCGGGCTTCGACGAAGGGAATGATCATGGTCTTCAAGCGATAAGGACTTCGACGCAAAGCAGCACCTTCCCGGTGCTGCACGAGTTTCCAGAGGGCGCCCTTGGCGCCCTCTGTGCTTTTTTGGGTCGGACAGGCTGCTATTTGCGGGAATTGCAAGGCATTGGCCAACTGATCCATGAGGCTTGCCTAGGGCATGCCCAGCGTCTACCTTCCTACGGCGAGCTGCCTCTGCACGGGCTCGGCCACCAGTCGCAGGAATCCCGCGGCGGCTGCGGAAATTCGTTGGCTGAGACGGTGCACGACGGTGGACCGAGGCCCGACCCATGCAGAACGAGCGACCCACCAGCCTGGTAACGACGCTTCTAGCGACGGCCTTCGGCGGGATCGTCGTCATCGCCGTCTTCGTCGCGCCGGAAGCGAACTGGGACTGGAAGCTGTTCGCGACGCTGCTGGCCTTCTCGGCCTTCAGCGACATCATGTCGATCGAAACGGAATCGCGCCTCAAGATCTCCGCCAACTTCCTCTCCCTGATCACCGCGATTGCCTTCCTGGGGGCGACGCCGGCGGCCCTGATCGGGTTCATCTCCATCCTGATCGGCTGGCTCCGCCTGCGCGAAGGCTTCCACGACCTGCTGGTCAACCTACTCACCTTCACGGCGTTCCCGCTGCTGGTCGGCATCGCCTTCCAGCAGCTGCTGACTGCGACCGGCACCACCTCGGCCGATCTGACCTTCTACATCTTCGTCTTCGCCGCTTTCACCTGCGGGATCCTGATGAACTTCGTGATGATCGGCGGGTACACGTGCTACGTCGAGCGGATGCCCTTCTTCCCGCAGATCCGCACGGTGATGATCCCGCTGCTGCCCTCCGAGCTCGCGGCTTCCCTGATGGCCGTCGGCGTCGCCTTCATCTACAGCCAGATCGGGATCGCCGGCGTCGCCTTCTTCGGGATCGTCCTGATCACCTTCCAGTACCTGCTCGGCGCGCTGCTTCTCTCCCAGCAGCGGGCCCGCGAGCTGGAGCTACGCAGCAAGCAGCTGGCCAGCTTCCAGGTCGGGATGTTGAGCGCGATGCTGCGCACCCTCGACCTGCGGGACCAGATGACCGCCCGCCACAGCGCCGCCGTGGCCCGCTACTCGCGGGCGATCGCGCAGCGCGCCGGTTACTCGCGCCGCGAGGAGGAGCTGGTCCACATCGCCGCGCTGCTGCATGACATCGGCAAGTTCATCCTTCCCGACCGGATCCTCAAGGCCAACGTGCCGCTCACCGACGAGGACTGGATGCTGATCAAGCGCCATCCCCAGCAGGGCGCCCGGGTGGTCTCCTCGCTGGACGGCTACGGCCCGGTGGCGGAGATCATCCTCGCCCACCACGAGCGGATCGACGGCAAAGGCTATCCGCGCGGTCTCGCCGGAGACGACATTCCCGAGCTGGCCCGGATCATCTCCGTCGCCGACACCTATGACGTGATGACCGCCCGCGACTCCTACCGCACGCCGATGTCCAGCCACGACGCGATCGTCGAGCTGCGCCGGGTCGCCGGCAAGCAGCTCGACGCCCGCTTCGTCGAGGTCTTCATCGAGCTGCTCGAAGGCCAGGACGTCTCCTTCCAGCACAGCGAGGCGGCCGACTTCGAGAAGGAGCTGGCGCTCGAGGCCCGGATCGCCGAGACCGCCAGCCCCGACGGCGGCGGCGCCAGCCGCTTCCAGGTCGCCGGCGTCAACTAACTCCCGCGGGCGAGGCTCCCCAGGGCCCCCTGCTGGCGCCCGCCCAGTACGGTTCGGATCGGATGCGCGCCGTCACCTTCCAAGCCGCCGAGCAGGTTCGCGTCGAGGAGAAGCCCGAGCCACAGCTGGTCGCGGCCGACGACGCCGTCGTCCGCATCGAGGCCAGCGGGATCTGCGGCTCCGACCTGCACATCTACCACGGTCGGGTACCCGTGGAGCAGGGCTTCACGATCGGCCACGAGTTCGTCGGCACCGTCCTCGCGCTGGGGGATGACGTCGAGCGGGTCGACGTCGGCGACCGCGTGCTCGGCTGCTTCCACACGGCCTGCGCCACCTGCAGCTCCTGCCTGCGCGGCGACTACCACCGCTGCCGCAACGGCCAGACCTTCGGCCACGGCTCGAAGTTGGGCGACCTCCAGGGCGCCCAGGCCGAGCAGCTGCTGGTCCCGCGCGCCAACCTGACCCTGCGCAAGGTCCCGGAGGGAATGTCGGCCGAGGTCGCCCTCTTCGCCGGCGACGTGATGGGGACCGGCTACCACGCCGTCGCCCACGCCGAGATGAAACCTGGCGACAGCGTCGCCGTGCTCGGGCTGGGGCCGGTCGGCCTCTGCGCCGTGCAGGCGGCCCTCGCCGGTGGTGCCGCCCAGGTCTTCGCGGTCGACACCGTCGAAGAACGGCTGGCTTTGGCGGGGGAGTTCGGCGCCACCGCGATCCATCTCACCGAGGAAGACCCCAAGCGCGCCGTGCGGGCGGCAACCGACGGCGGCGCCGACGTCGTCGTCGACGCGGTCGGCGACCCGGGGCCACTGGAGCTCGCCGTCAGCCTCGCCCGCGACGCCGGCACCGTTTCCGGCATCGGCGCTTACGCCGGCCGCGGCGAGGTGCCGCTCGGCCTGGCTTGGCTGAAGGGCCTGCAGCTGCGGCTCGGGCTTGCCAACGTGATCGCCCACGTCGACCGGGTCCTCGCCCTGCTCGAGGCCGGCAAGCTCGACCCGGCGCCCCTGGTCACCCACCACATGCCGCTCGACCAGGCCGGCGAGGCCTACGAGCTCTACGACCGGCGCGAAGCGCTGAAGATCGTCCTCACCCCCTGATGCCGGCCGGCCCCCGTGGCGGCGGCACCAGCTATTAGGCTGGGTCGGTGCGCGGGGGGCGCGTTACCACTGGGGTCGTCCTGGTCCTGTTGCTGGGCCTGCTGGGCGCTGGCCGGGCATCGGCCTGCTCGTGCGCTCCGACGCCGCCCAAGGAAGCTCTGGCGGAGGCGGACGCCGCGATCGTCGGCCGCCTGCTCGCGGTCGAACCGCGGGGCCCGGCCCGGGCGGCGTACCGCTACCGGGTCGTCCGCATCTACCGCGGGGGCGGGACATTCCGCCGCGGCTCGGTGGCGACGGTGCTGAGCGGCCGCGACTCCGCCGCCTGCGCCCTGCCGACGCGAGTCGACCGCAATTACGGCCTCTTCCTGCTGGGCGGCGGCGGCCGTTGGGCCTCCGGCCTCTGCGGGGTGATCTCGCCGCGTCGACTCTGGGCGGCCGCTCGCGGCGCCCCGGCGCGGGCGTCCAGCTCGGAGCGGCCCGGCTGCGGATAGCCGGGGCGAGTTTCCCATCGCCTGGATGGAAACTCGCCTACCCAGGCTGTGCTAGTTGACTAGGACAGCTTTTCAGATAGTGTGCTGACTGATGGCACAGCGTGAGAAGGCACTCGCGAGAAATCCCTTCGCCATCGACCGTGGCGACGAGCTGCCGGTTGGGTTGCAGCTGAGCTGGCGCCTGCGGGCGCTGATCTCCACCGGCCAGCTGGCAGCGGGGGAGCGGTTGCCGAGCTTCCGCCAGCTCGCCACCTGGGCGGGTGTCAACTTCAACACCGTACGAGCGGTGTACGAGGGCCTGGAGCGGGAAGGCCTCGTGGTCAGCCATCAGGGACAAGGGACGTTCGTCGCTGCCGGGGTCGATCCCGCCCCGGAGCTCGAGCAGATCGCCGCCGACGCGCTGCGTCGCGCGCGCGACGCGGGGTTGGGCCCGCGTGAGCTGGCGATCGTCGCGATGACCTGCGCAAGCCTTCCCGCCGAAGGGGAGGAGGCGCTGCCCGCGCTCCCCGATCTCGACGAAGAGAGCGAGGCGATCGAGGTGCGGCAGGAGCTGCGACGCCAGATCGGCCGTCTCGAGGCCGAGCTCGCCGCCTACCCGCGGGACCTGCGGCCGGACGAGAGGCCGACCGCGCCGCGCCGCGCCGAGGCCCATATCGCCGGCGTCCCCGAGTTGGAGGAGACGCGCGACACCCTGATCGCCCAGCTTTCGGAGGCGCGGCGAGCAGCGGAGCGGCGAGCCCAGCAGGATGCACAGGAGCGGGCGCAGCGGGAGCGTGCTCGCGGACACGAAGCTGACGACAGGGGAAGCCCGGAGCGGTCGGGAGGACCGCTGGGACGGGCGATGAGCTGGTGGCGAGCGAAGCCGTAGTCAAAAGAGCGGACCTGGCCAAGCGCGAAGCGGCGCTCAGTCGGCGCCTCGGCCCGATTGGCGGCGCCTTCACGGAGGTGGGGAACATGATGATCCTCACCGCGAGGACGATCTCCGCTGCCGTACGACCCCCGTTCCCCTACGGCGAGGAGCTGGTCTGGCAGTTCCTCTTCGTGCTCAAGCTCTCCTGGTTCCCACTGATGCTCTCGACCTTCGCCCTCAACCTCGGCGCCCCGGGATTGCAGGCGGCGGGCATCCTCTCCCTCTTCGGCGCCCTCGACCGTCTCGGCGGCTTCTTCGTCGTCACCGCGGTCCGCTGGATCGGTCCGCTGGTGACGGCGGTCGTCGTCGGCGGCGTCGCCGGCACCGCGATCACCGCCGACCTCGGAGCCCGGAAGATCCGCGAGGAGCTCGACGCCCTGCAGGTGCTGGGCGTCGACCCGATCAAGAACCTGGTGGTGCCGCGCTTCCTCTCCCTGATGGTGGTGACCGCCCTGCTCGACATCTTCGCGATCGTCTTCGGCCTCAGCGCCGGCATCGCCGCCGAGTTGATCTACCGCCAGTCGCTCGGCGGCTTCTTCGCGACCCTGTTCACCAACGCGACCGTCACCGACATCGCCGTATCGGTCCTGATGTGCACGATGTTCGGGGCGATCATCGCGGTGATCTCCTCCTACAAAGGGATGACCGCCTCCGGCGGCGCCGAGGGTGTCGGCCGCGCCGTCAACCAGGCGGTCGTGATCGCCTTCGTCGCGGTCTTCTTCTTCCAGTTCGTCGTCACCTCGATCGTGCTCGCCACCAACCCGCAGCTGCAGTCGATCCGGTGAACCCCGAACGCCCGACGATCGGCTGGCTCGATGCCCCGCGCGAATGGCTGGATGCCTTCGGGGAGATCGCCCGTTTCGGCTCGCGGGTCGCCGGCATCGTCCTCACCGGCCGTGGCTTCCGATTCTTCGGCGAGGGCCTGCGCCAGGCCGGCATCCTCATCTTCGGCTCGGCCCTGATCATCTGGGCCTTCGTCTTCATCATCGGCCTGCAGTGCGGGATCCAGGGCGCCTACTTCAATCGCTCCATCGGCGCGCCGTCGCTGGCCGGGCTCTTCTCCTCGTATTGCGACCTGCGCGAGGCCGTCCCCTACGCCTTCGGCTACATCCTCGCCGCCAAGGTCGGGACCGGGATCGTCGCCGAGCTGGGGGCGATGCGGATCTCCGACGAGATCGACGCGCTCGAAGTGATGGGGATCGAACCGGTCACCTTCCTCGCCGCCACGCGGCTGATCGGCGCCTGGATCGCGCTTCCCTTCCTCTACGTGGTCGGGATCGGCGTCGCCTACTTCGCCAGCTACATAGCGGTCGTCCAGCAGGTCGGCGACGTCTCCTCCGGCGGCTACTTATTGATCTTCTGGAAGTTCCAAAGCCCGCCCGACCTCTTCTTCAGCCTGATCAAGGGGATGGTGATGGCGACGATCATCGTGCTGGTCGGCTGCTACTACGGCTACACGGCCTCCGGCGGGCCGATCGGGGTGGGAACCGCGACGGCGAAATCGATGGTGGTCAACATCATCATCGTCCACATCGTCGGCATGCTCGGCACCGTGGTCTTCTGGGGCTCGAACCCCAGGGCACCGATCGGCGGCTGAGCGAAGGGAGTGGTGCGCCTTCAGCCGATCGCGCTCGCCGGTTGGCGGGCGGGGTGGCGGTGGCGACGGTAGGTCTCTTCGACCCAGAGGTAACCGGGGCGCTGGCGCAGCGGCTCGCGGAACTGGTCGAACGCTGCCGGGACCGGTTGCTCGGGCGGCACGGGACCGCCCTCGGGGCCGACCACCGGATAGAAGAGCGCGGCGGCGCTGAGGTCGGCGACCGTGAACTCGTCGCCGACGAGGTACTCGCCCCCGTTCGCCTCGAGCTCGCGCTCGAGGCGGTCGAAGGCGGCGAGGACCTTGGCGCGCGCCTGGGCGGCGCCCTCGCTGCTGTTGGCGCCGAAGCGGAGGCTGGTGTAGATGCGGGCGTAGGTGCCGACCAGGCGCTCGTTCTTGCCGAGCGGCCCGGGCACGGCCCGGGCGGCGACCGCGCCGAAGGTGGCGGGGTCGTTGATCAGCTCGTAGAAGACGGCGTGGCGGGCGTAAGGCCCCAGCTCCTCGTCGAAGAACTCCTCCAGCGCGAGGGCGCGGCGGCGCTGCTCGGGGTCGGCGGGGTAGAGCGGCGGCTCTGGGTAGCGCTCCTCGAGAGCGGCGATCACCGCGGTCGAATCGCCGAAGGTCTGGCCGTCCAACTGCAGCACCGGGAAGGTCTTCTGCTTGCCGCGCGTCAGCGCCAGGGCGAAGAGCATGTGGTTGCCCGGGAGCGGTGCCCGGCGGCGGTGGTCGACCCGCTTGTGGTCGAGCGCCCAGCGTGCCTTCTCGCTGTAGTGCGAGACCGGGAGGTGCCAGAGAGTGGTGGTCGAGTCGCTCATTGCAGGGCCGCGGTTCGCCTGCCAGCATAAGGGCGATGGCGCTGCTTGGCGACTCCGAGATCGAGGCACGGCTGGCCGACCTCCCCGGCTGGGAGCGGCACGGGGAGGAAATCGTCAAGCGCTTCGAGCGCGGCGACTTCGTCGGCTCGGTCGGGTTCGTCGAGAACCTCGTCGCCCCGGCCGAGGAGATGGGACACCATCCCGATCTGGAGATCTCCTGGGACAAGGTGACGGTGCGGATCTCCACCCACTCGGAGGGCGGCCTCACCGCTGCCGATTTCGAGCTGGCCGCCAAAATCAACTCGCTCGCCTGAGCGCGGGTCGATGGCGAAGCGCAAGAAGCAGCGCGGCCGCGGCAGAAAACCGTGACGATCGACTACACCGATCCGGAGGGGAACGTCCTCAGCCTGCGCGAGTCGCTCAGCGCCGGGACGATCGCCAAGGTGGGCGAGCCGCCGGCCGGCAACGCGGCGACGATGGAGGACGCCTGGCGGCGTCGCTCGGAGGTCCTCTTCGAGCGGCTGGCGGTGCGCTGGGAGATCGCGGGGCTGCCGCTGACGGAGCAGAAGATGCTGCTCGGCCGCTACCGGATGGCCGACGCGGAGACGCAGCGCTGGGTGCGGCAGACGATCGCCGCCCACCTCGAGCGCTACATCCCCGAGCTCGCCGGCTGATGGCCGAGGAGCTGCGGGTCAACGCCGACCTGGCGCTGCCCCTGTCCGAGGTCGAGCTGCGGGCGAGCCGCTCTTCGGGGCCGGGTGGGCAGCACGCCAACGTCACCGCCTCGCGCGTCGAAGCGGTCTTCGACGTCGTCGCCTCGCGCTCGCTCGAGGAGAGCCAGCGGGCGCGGCTGCTTGAGCGGATCGGGCCGGTCGTGACCGCCGTCGCCCAGGATGCGCGCAGCCAGAGCCGCAACCGCGAGCTTGCCCTGGAACGGCTTGGCGCGAAGCTGGCCTCCGCCCTGAAGGTGCCGCGGCGGCGGCAGGCGACGAAGCCGACGGCCGCGTCGCGGCGCCGGCGGTTGGAGCGAAAGCGACAGCAGGGAGAGCGCAAGCGCGGCCGTCGCCCGCCATCCGCTGAGGAGTAGTGGCTGAGCGGCCAGCGGAGCGCTACGCTCGCCGAGATGAAGCCACGGGGGAGAGGAGCGAGTCGCCGGGCCGCCATCGCGGTCGCGGCTCTGGCCCTGCTCGTCGCCCTCGGCGCCCTCGCGGCTTCTGCCTTCGCAACCAATCCGAAGCCGATCTTCTGGAAGAGCTTCGGCAAGCCGGTGGCAGTCGAACCGAGCCGGATCGACATCGACTACGCCACCGGTGCCGCCTGGGCCGACCACCTGACCGAGTGGGAAGGCTGGGGCACCGCCCGCGCCACCGCCGAGGGCGTCCTTCACCTCAACACCTGCCGTCCCTACTGCGCCGCCGGCAATTTCAAGGCCTACAAAGGCCGCGTCACTCTCTTCAAGGTGCGCATCTGCGGCAGCCAGCGCCGCTACGTCGACGTCAAGATCGTTCCCGAGCATCAGCCGAAGGCCACCTGGGGCAGCGACTGCCGCGGCGCCCAGGTCGTCGCGCCGTAGAAGGCGACCCGGGCTCCACGTTCGCGGTGTCTGACCCTTCGGGGGTCGCGTGACCAAGGTCATGGGGCCGAAGTCGTCGCTTCCCTAGCATCGACGCCTTGGCCAGCGCCACCTCCCAGCCGGCAGCCGCCGCACCCGAAGGGCTCGATCGCCAGACCTGGATAGTCGCCGGGGTGGTGATCCTCGGGGCGATCATGTCGATCCTCGACACGACCGTGATCAACGTCGCGATCGACCGCTTGGCGCTCGACTTCGACGCCTCGTTGACGACGATCCAGTGGGTCGTCACCGGCTACACGCTGGCGCTGGCGGCGGTGATCCCGCTGACCGGCTGGGCCGCCGACCGCTTCGGCACCAAGCGGATCTACATCTGGTCGCTGGCCCTCTTCATGGTCGGCTCGATCCTCTCGGGGCTCGCCTGGAGCGCCGAGTCGCTGATCGGCTTCCGCGTTCTCCAGGGGATCGGCGGCGGCATGATCATGCCGTCGGTGATGACGATCATGACCAAGAAGGCCGGTCCGCAGCGGATCGGCCGGGTCATGGGCGTGCTCGGCGTGCCGATGCTGGTGGCCCCGATGCTCGGGCCGATCCTTGGCGGCTGGCTCGTCGACGACATCTCCTGGCGCTGGATCTTCTTCATCAACGTGCCGATTGGCGTCGTCGCGATCGTGCTGGCGTGGATCGTGCTCGAGCGCGACACCCCGCAGCCCGCCCACCGGCTCGACTGGCTGGGCATGGCGTTGCTCTCGCCCGGCCTGACGGCGCTGATCTTCGGGCTCGCCGAGTCCAACGGGCCGGACGGCTTCGGCGCCACCAAATGCTGGCTGCCGGCGCTCGCCGGCGCGGCGCTGATCGCCGCCTTCTTTTGGCACAGCTGGCGCAGCGAGGAGCCGCTGATCGACATCCGCACCTTCACCCACAGCCGCGCGGGCGCCTCGGCGGTGATGTTCATGCTCTTCTCGATCGCCTTCTTCGGCTCGCTGCTGCTGGTGCCGCTCTACTACCAGTCGGTGCGCGGGGCGACGGCGTTGGAAGCCGGTCTGCTGCTGGCCCCGCAGGGCCTCGGAGCGATGATCACGATGCCGCTCGCCGGCCGGTTGACCGATCGCTACGGCCCGACCAGGTGGCCCGCCTTCGGCATCCCGCTGCTGGTGATCGGCCTGGCGCCGTTCGCCTTCGTCACCGCCGACACGTCCTACGTGCTGCTCTGCAGCTTCAGCTTCGTGCTGGGCCTCGGGATGGGCTTCTCGATGATGCCGACGATGACCGCGGCGATGCAGGCCGTCCCGCCCGCCGCGATCGCCCGGACTAGCACGGCGATGAACATCATCCGCCAGTCCGGCGCCTCGATCGGCACCGCGATCCTCTCGGTGATCCTCTCTACTCAGATCACCGACCGCCTCGCCAACAGCGGAGTAGCCCCGCAAGGGGAGACCGGCTTCGAAGCCCTGCACGGCCTCTCAGCGGCCCAGCAGGCACAGATCGCGCCGCCGCTCGCCGACGCCTTCGCCTCGACCTTCGTCTGGGCGCTGGTCCTGCTTGCCCTCGCCTTCATCCCGGCCCTGGCAATGGCGATTCGCGCCCGCCACGATGCGCCGCCGGCGGCGGCCAAGCCGCAACAGCCTCAGGTCGCGCTCGACTAGACGCCCGCCTCGGGCGATGACCTCGGACATGGGCACGGCTGGTTTCGAACCAGCGACCTCTCGCGTGTGAAGCGAGCGCTCTCCCACTGAGCTACGCGCCCGGGAGAGGTGAGTTTAGGGGGCGGCCACGAATTGGCGGTTCGTGCCTGGCGAGAAACGGTTTGAGTATTTATTCCTCAAACGTTGGTCCATAAAAGTAGGTAGAGAGGTTGAAAATTTTAAGTATTGGGTTCCTATTCGAAAAGACGCCCGGAACGGGAATCTTGTCGGAAAGGACCAACAGTGGATCAACCATTTGGGAATCGAATTCGGCTCTGGACGGCGGTTCTCGCCCTCGCTGGAACGCTTGCCCTGCTGCTTGCCGGTCGTGCTCAGGCGGCAACCACCGTCTACCCGGCCGGCGGCAGCGGTTTTACGAGCAGCGCCGAAGGCTGGACGCCGGGAGGCGCCTCATGCGCCCCGATCACCGTGCTCTGCACGCCGGAAGCGGCCTACGACGGGACCGCCGGCAACCCGCCGGGCTCGATCTCGGCGCGGACCACGGTGACCCTCAACCTGGTCAGCCTCTTCAAAGGAACAGAGACCTGGAACTCGCCGCCCTTCGCGATCCCAGTGGGCTCGGTGACCGGCGCCAGCCTGCGCCTCGAACGAGCCTTCGATGCCGGCGGGCTGGTCGAAGTGGAACCGAAAGCGACCTACGCGGTCACCCTTCATGACCTCTCGGCCGGTACCTCTGCGGTCGTCCTCAGCGAGGAAGTCGGCAAAGGCGATTCGGCTTTCGCGCCGCGGGCTGGCTCTGCCAGCGTCGTCAGCGGCCACACGTACCAGCTCTCGATCGAGGGCACGACCGCGCAGAGCGCTATCTCGCTCTCGGCGCTCAGCGGCACCACCAACCTGCGCTTCGACAACGTCGGGCTGCGGGTCGAAACGGCCGATGACACCGCCGGCAATGGCGGCGGTGGTGGGGGCGAGAACGGCGGCGGGTCCGGCGGCGGCAAGTTCGCCAGCCTCACTGACGCCCGCCTGCTGGCGTTGCTGCGCGGTGCAACGGTGTCGCCAGTGGTGCTAAAAGGCAACCGCCTCTTCGTCAAGGTCGCCTGCCCGGCAAAGGTTGGCCGCTCCTGCCGCGTCGCCGCCCAGGGGCTGCTCAGTCGACGCAAGGCCGCGACCACCAAGCGCACGGTCAAGGTCCCGAAGGGCGCCAGCAAGCAGATCGTCCTCCGCGTCAAGCCGAAGGCGAAGAGCAAGCTCGCCAAGCGCAAGCGGCTGCTCTTGCGTGAAGCGGTCCACGCCGGCAAGGCCCACGCGACCCTGTACCGCAGCCGGGCGCTGATCCGGCGCTAGCCGGCCAGGCCCGGTTGCGCGACGGGGCCCTCTCCGAGCGGGGAGGGCCCCTCGTCCGGCGGCTCCGGCTCGCGCCCGGGCTCCGTCTCGGCGCCGGAGCGCAGGGCGGCCCCGACGAAGGGGAAGACCAAGGTCGAGAGCATCGCGGCGCCGACCAGGCCGGCGGCGGTCGAGGAGCGCATCTTGCCGGCCTCGATCGCGATCGTGGTGATCGCGACCACCAGGGGCAGCTCGGTCGCCGAGTAGAAGGCGAGTGCGGCCCGGTCGCGGAGGTTGAGGACGCGGCGGTAGAGCAGCAGCGCCGGGGCGCCGCGCACGACAAGGAAGAGGACGAAGAACATCGCCAGCTTGGCGATCGCTTCCGCCGAGCCGAGCGCGGTGAGGTTGAACTCGATGCCGCTGGTGACGAAGAAGAAGGGCACGAAGAAGCCGAACCCGACCGCGGTCAGCTTCGACTCGAAGATCTGCAGCTCGTGCCCCTTCAGGGCCATCCGGGTGATCAGGCCGGCGACGAAGCCGCCAAGCAGGACGTCGAGGCCGAGGTTGCTGGCCAGCAGGACGAGGCCGAAGACGAGGACGACGGTGACCCGCACCGCAAGCTGGCTACTCGCCTCGAAGGTCCGTTCCAGCGCCGGCCAGCCGCGCCAGGCGAGCCGTACCGAGAGCAGTGCGATCGCGATCGCCAGGACCACGAAGGCGATCAGGATCGCGCCCTCGCGCAGCGGGCTCTCGGTCGAGAAGAAGAGCGTGACGAGCAGGATCGGGCCGAACTCGCCAGCGCCGCCGGCGGCCAGCAGGTGGGTCCCGAAGCCGGTCTTCAGCTCGCCGTTGTCGCGGAGGATCGGGATCAGCGTCCCGATCGCGGTGGTCGCCATCGCGGCTCCGGTGTAGAGGAAGGAGACGATCACGCCGGCGCCGGCGAGGATGCCGCCGATCCCGAAGGCCAGCCCGACTGAGATCACCCAGCCCCAGGCGCCGAGCTGCAGGGGCTTGCCGCGAATCCGCTCGAAGTCGATCTCGTAGCCGGCGAAGAAGAAGAGCATGCCGAGGCCGAGGTTGGAGAAGAATTCGATGAACTCGTCGGAGTGGGCGATCTTCAGCACGTCGGGGCCGATCACGATCCCGGCGAGCAGCTCGAGCACCACGACCGGCGGCGCGAACCGCTTCGGCACGATGGCGACGGTGATCGCCGCCAGCGCGGCGACGACGACGATCGCGAAGAAGGAGCCGGTGTCGACCTCGATCGCGGCTGTCGGCAGCAGGGTCAAGAGGGTGATCCTAGGGCGCGCCGGGTAGGATCACCAGTGGACCGTGCTAGGTGGGGAATCAGCGGTGCCCTGTCACCCGAAATCCGCTTAGCGGGGCCGAATCCCGTTCCGAGGGACTGACCGTCGGGGTCAGTGCGTCGTGGCGGCGTTGACGGTCGGGTCCTGCGCGACGTGGGCACGCGAATCAGGTCAGGTCCGGAAGGAAGCAGCCTTAAGCGGATGCCGCGGGTGCCGCAGGTGAGCCCGGCTCGAGCCTCAAGCGACGGACACGCCCGGTGATCTCGTTTCGAAGGCGGGTGCACGGTCCATATATGCAGCGCGGAGTTTTCCCACGCTCTGGTGGGGGGAAAGTCCGCAGCGCTAGTCGATCAGCCGCTTCGACATTCGGCTGATCGCCAGCCGCCACATCGCGAAGGCGAAGAGGACGAGGCCGGCGAAGCGGGCCAGGTCGACCGGCTCGAATCCGAAGGCGCCGCCGCGGACCAGTTCGACCAGCTGGTGCAGCGGGTTGAACTGGGCGACCACCTGGACGCCCTCGGGCAGGCCGCTGATCGGGAAGAAGGTGCCGGCGACGAGGAAGAGCGGCGTCACGAACAGCGCCGTCACGTAGTTGAACTGGTCGATCTTGGCGACGGTCGCCGCCATCGCGACGCCGAAGCCGGCGAAGCCCAGCGCGGTGAAGAAGCAGAAGATCGGCACCAGCAGCATCCCCGGCGCCGGGTCGAGGCCCCAGAAGAAGGTGACGATCAGCGGCACGCAGCCGTAGACGGCGGAGCGGGTGGCGATCCAGAGCATCTCCGCGGTGACCAGCTCTTCGACGTCGACCGGCGCCGCCAGGATCGCTTCGTAGGTGTTCTGGAAGCGGTGCTTGACGAAGGTCCCGAACATCGAGGGCAGGGCGCTGGAGAAGATCACCGCCGTCGCCACCATGCCGGTGCCGACGAACTGGATGTAGGGGACGCCTTCGACTTCGTCGACGAGGGTGGCGCCGAGGCCGAGCCCGAAGGCGAGCAGGTAGACGATCGGTTCGAGAACGCTGGAGAAGGTCGTGCCACGCCAGTAGGTGCGGAAGTTGGCGACCTCGCGGCTCATCACCCCGGCAACTGCCGCCGGTTCGAGGCGGCGCATACGTTTGCGCGGGGCGTCGACCGTCTCGGTGCCGGCGCTCACTCCGCCTCCTCCCCGGTGAGCAGGACGAAGACGTCCTCGAGCGTCGCCGCCCGGACCACCGCGTCCTCTGGCACCTCGCCGTCGGCGGCGCGCTCGGAGCCGACGATCGCGATCGCCGGGCCGGCCGGGCGCACGCGCAGGCCCGCCGACTCGGCGGCGGCGCGCAGCTCGGTGAGGCGCTGCGGCGGCGCATAGACCTCGGCGGTCTGGCGGCCGGCGTGCTCGACGATCAGGTCGGCCGGGCGGCCGCGGGCGATCACCCGGCCCTTGTGCATCACCGCCACCTCGTCGGAGAGCCGCTCGGCCTCCTCGATGTAGTGGGTCGACATCAGGATCGTCGTGCCGCGCGCTTTGAGGTCGCCGATCAGGGTCCAGAGCTCGGTGCGGATCTGCGGGTCGAGGCCGACGGTCGGCTCATCGAGCAGGACCAGGCGCGGTTCGTGGACGAGGCCGCGGGCGAGCAGGAGACGACGGCGCATGCCGCCGGAGAGCTGGTCGACTGCGTCGCGACGGCGATCGCGCAGCCGCGCCAGGTCGAGCGCCCGGTCGACCGCGGCGCCGACGTCCTTGACCCGGTAGAGGCGGGCGTAGACGGCGAGGTTGTCCTCGACGGTGACGTCGACGTCGAGGTTGTCGAGCTGCGGGACGACGCCCATCTCCGCCCGGGCCGGCTTCGATTCTCCGGGCAGCTCGTAGCCGAGCACGCGCAACCGGCCTGCGTTGGCGATCGCCTGGCCGGTAAGCAGGCGCATCGTCGTCGACTTGCCGGCCCCGTTGGGGCCGAGCAGGCCGAGGCAGATCCCCTCCGGGACCTCGAGGTCGAGCCCATCCACCGCGGTGATCGGCCCGAACTTCTTGACGACGCCGCTCAACTCGATTGCCGACATGGCAGCGATGCTGTCACGCCGGGCGAGCGGGCGCGGTCAGGCCGCGGCGAGCCGCTCGGCCAGCCAGAGGTCGCAGAGCCAGTCGCCCTGGCCGCCGCCCTTGCGGGTGACGACCACGCCGTCGGGGCCGCCGCTGATCGCGAGCTTCTTCCAGCGGGTTGAGTTGGGGACCGCGCCGAGCGCGGCGGCGATACCGGCAGGGGCGTCCTCCGAAGCCCGGACCCGACCGTCGCGCGATTTCGCCTCGAACGCAGGCACTGGCCCGCCCACCCTGATCTCGCTTCGAGCACCGGTCTCGCCGCTGCCGAGCTGGACGACTACCCGCCGGCCGTGGCGTTCGCCGCTCAGCTCGAGGAGACCGTGCACCTCCGGTCCCATCCGCGGCGTCACCGGGTCCCGCATCTCGATGCTCACCGTCGGGCGCTCGCTGACCGTTAGACCGAGCGGGGCCATCGCTTCGCCGACCCGCCGGTATCCCTGGTCCATCTCCCCGCCTGGCCCGACGGCGCGGAAGCTCCCGTAGAGGGCGGCGACCACGATCAGCGGCCCGCCGATCAGAAGCGGCACGAAGCTTTCCAGCAGGTAGATCGCCGGGACGGTGAGGAGGATCAGGGCGAAGATCACGGCGCCCAGCTCGAGGCTGCGGCGGCCCGCCTCCCAGCCGGCGGCCCGGGCTTTGACCGCTGCTGGCGTGATCGGGTCCACGGCCAGCGCCGCCCAGAGATCCGCTTCGCTCAGCGTCGTCGGGTTGTCAGCCGCGCTGCCGACCTGGGCCGCGGCGCGCTCGGTCGCTTTCGCGTCGCCGCCGGCGGCGCGTTCGAGGTCGGCGCGCTGCAGGATCAGCAGGACCACGACGAAGACGGCGATCACTGCGAAGATCAGGCCGAGGGTGATCTTCGGGTTCGCTTCGCCCTGGCCGGTAGTGCTCGCGATCGCCGCCACCAGCGCCGCGACTACGAAGACGCCGATCAGGCCGAACCGGCCCGACCGCTTGAATCCCCCGGACACGGGCGCCAGCCTAGAGCGCGGGTGCGGCGGTGGCTACGCCCGGCGGATCGGAGAGACTGCCGCGATGCTGGACGAGCGCTGGATCAGGTCCCTGCACGTCGAGTCGATGCGACACGCCGACCTGCACGAGGGCCAGGAGCAGCACGTGCTGTTTCAGGCCTCGACGATCGGGGCGCTGCTCGAAGGCGCTTACGACGGCGACCTCAGCTTCGCCGAGCTGGCCGAGCACGGCGACCTCGGGCTCGGCACGCTGAACCGGCTCGACGGCGAGATGGTCGCCCTCGACGGCCGCTTCTACCGCGCCGACGTGGAAGGCGCGATCCATCCCGTCGCGCCGGAGGAGAGGACCCCCTTTGCGGTCGTCACCCGCTTCGCGCCGACCGTCGAGGCGCGGATCGACGGCGAGCTTTCGCATGAGCAACTGCTCGCGCGTCTCGACGAGCTGGTGCCGGAGGCAGGCGGCTCCTCTTCCTGCGCCGTGCGGCTCGACGGTCGGTTCGCGCGGGTCCGTGCCCGTTCGGTGCCGGCGCAGAGCCCTCCTTACCGAGCGCTGACCGAGGTCGTCGCCGACCAGCACGTCTTCGAGCTGGACGACGTCGAGGGGACGATGCTCGGCTTCCGCTTCCCGGCCTATGTGGAGGGGATCGAGGTGGCCGGGTATCACCTGCACTTCATCGACGCGGAACGGCGGCGTGGCGGGCATGTGCTCGATTCGCGCTCGGCCGGGCTGCTGGCCCGGCTCGACCCGAGCGACGACCTTCACGTCGAGCTGCCGCCCGGGATCGACCTCGCCGACCCCGACCTCGCCGCCTCGACCCACGCCGCGGTCAGCGCCGTCGAGCACGGGTAGCGAGCGCCCGGGGCTCAAGTTTTGGCCCCCGTCGCCCGATGAGGCAGCGATGCGATCAATCCGCGCCAAGCGTGTCCTGGCCCTCGTCGCCGCGAGTGCGGCCCTGGTCGCCGCCGCGTTCTCGCCCGCCGCGGGCGCGCGTCCGGCAACCGCGGTCGTTCCCAACGGGACTTACGGTGCCCTCAACGCGGCGCGCGGCGAATACGTCGTCTTCAAAGTTCGCAACCGCAAGGTGCGCGACCTCGAGTTCCAGATCCAGATCACCTGTCAGGCATCTGACGAACCGACTAGCGAACAGCGCTTCTTTACGGGTGGTGCGGCGGCCCCGCAGGGGCGGGTCATTCCCGCCAACGGCAAACTTCTCCTCAACTGGCGCGAGCGCGGCAACGGCCGCCTCGGCAATGTCAGCGTCGAACTCAAGTTCGGCGTTCGCGACATCGCCAACTTCGCGGTGATCGTGCCGGAAGAGCCCGGCCCGGAGGCGGTGCCCGACGAAGCCAAAGAGAGCTGCGACGGCGTCGGGTCCCTGCGTGTCCAGCGCGGCTTCGAACTGCCGCCGGTCTTGCCGATCCCGTAGCGGCCGGTCGGACCCTCAGCAGCGACGGTAGACGACCCAGGAGTCGTTGGCGGCGACCCGCTCGAACCCGGCCGGGGCCGGCAGCGAGAGGTCGGTCGGGTCGTTGGGATCGAGGACGAAGTTGTGGATCACGAAGGGGCTGGCCGGGGCGACGAAGTAGCCGCGACGAGGCGTCCCTTCCTCGCTGGCGCTGACGATCTCGGTCGGTTTGACGTCGAGGCCGTAGGCGAGGCGCGGCACGGCGCGGTGATTGGGGACGGCGATCGGGCCGCAGAGGGGCTCGAAGGCGCCGGCGTCGACCAGGTCGGTGAGGTCGTTCTCGATCCGCGCCTGGTTGGTGAGGTCGGTGTCGACCCGTGAGTCGAGGTCCCACTGGTTCGGCAGCCAGGCGAGGAACATCAGCGCCACCACCGCGGCGAGGATCTGCCAGGGGCGACGACCCGCGTGTCCGGCCGGAAGCAGGCGCCAACCGAGCAGGGCGAGGGCGACGAAGATCGAGAGGATCGCCGCCGCCAGCATCGTGTAGCGGGCGATGATCGCCAGGCCGCCGACGGCGAGCAGGGCGAAGGCGCCGAGCGCGAGCAATGCCGCCGCGATCCCCAGCGCCGCTCGCCGTCGCATGTAGAGGAACCCGAAGACGAGGCCCCCGAGGGCGCCGACCATCCCCGGCCACTGCAGCACTTCTCCGAGCGCACGCGGACCGTAGAGGACGAGGTCGACCGGCCCGGTCCGTCGTTCGAGCGTTTCGACCGTCTTCTGCGTGCCGGTCCACGAGTAGAGCGGTTCCCCGGTCGTGATCGCGTCGAAGGCGATCCAGAGGATCGGCCCAGCGGCGGCGAGCAGGGCGAGCCAGGCGAGCTCGCGCGCGGAGCGCTCGCGGCGCCAGCGGATGACGCCACCGAAGAGCGTCTGCTTGCCATGCAGAAGGTCGAGGGTTCGAATCCCTTCGGCCCCGTTGGAACTCTTCGGGCAGATCTCGATTGCCAGGTACAGCCAGTAGACCCCGGCGAACAGCCAGGCCTCTGGACGCAGCAGGCCCGCCGGGACCAGCAGGGCCAGGACCGGCCAGCCCGCCCGCGGCCGCTTTGCCTCGACGGTCAGCGCTCCCAGGCAGAGAGCGATGAAGGGCAGGTCGATGTAGGCCCGCAGGCCGTTGGACAGGTAGGGCGCGCGGGTGAGGACGATCGCCGCGGCAACGGCGCCGATCCAGCGGTCGAACCAGAGCGAGCCGAGCCGGTAGACGAAGTAGCCGGCCAGCGCCAGCGAGACGTAGGCGATCGCCATCGTCACCGTGATCGCCCCTCCTGTAGGGGTCAGCACCAAACCGATCAGGTCGGTGAGCGGATGTGGCGTGGGAGGCAGGGCGGCCCCGTAATCAGGGCTGATCCCGTGCGCCAGTTCCCGTCCCCAGACGAGCGCGTAGATCGTGTCGTAGTTGGGAAACCCGACCGGGAAGACCAGCAGCAGCACCGCCGTCACCGCGGCGACCCAGGCGGCCGGCACCAGCCAGCTGGAGACCCTCGGTGGCACGCGCGCACCGTACCGGGGGGAGAAAAGAGGCGTGTCTGAGCTTAGGGATGCATACGGCCCCAATAGCTCAGATACGCCCCTCGGGGGGTGGTGGTGGCCCGTGGATACACTGGCCCGAGCCCCTGATGAACGAGTCGATCTCCCTTTACCGACGCCACCGCCCGGGCTCTTTCGACGAGGTGGTGGGCCAGCAGCACGTGGTCCGCACGCTCCGCAACGCGGTCGAGCAGGACAAGGTGCACCACGCCTACCTTTTCGTCGGCTCGCGGGGGACCGGCAAGACCTCGATGGCGAAGATCCTCGCCCGCTCGCTCAACTGCGAGCGCGGGGGGCCGACGGTGACGCCCTGCGGCGAGTGCGAGTCCTGCGTGACGATCGCGGCCGGCACCTCGGTCGACGTGATCGAGATGGACGCCGCCTCCAACCGCTCTGTCGACGACGTCCGCGACCTCCGCGAGCGGGTCGCCTACGCGCCCGCCGGGGGCCACTGGAAGGTCTACATCCTCGACGAGGCGCACATGCTCACCAAAGAGGCCTGGAACGCCTTCCTGAAGACGCTCGAGGAGCCGCCGCCGAACACGGTCTTCGTGCTCGCCACCACCGAGTCCCACAAGGTGATGGCGACGATCGCCGATCGCTGCCAGCGCTTTGACTTCCAACGCCCCTCGCTGGAGCAGATCTCCGAGGTTCTGACCCGGGTCGCCGCCGTCGAGTCGATCACGGTCGACGAGGGGGCCACCGCGATGATCGCCCGCTCTGCCTCGGGCAGCTTCCGCGACGCCCTCGGCACGCTCGACCAGCTGGTCGCCTTCGGTGGCGATCAGGTGACCCTCGACTCGGTGCTTGAGGTGCTCGGCGCCGCCGACGCGGAGCTGCTCTTCGAGGCCGTCGACGCGGTCGCCGCCGAGGATCCCAGGACCGTCCTGCTGACCGTCGAGACGATGGCCCGCTCGGGCCGCGACCCCGCCCAGTTCGCCCGCGACCTACTTGGCCACCTCCGCCACCTCCTCGTCACCCAGACCACCGGCGAAGTGCCGAGCACCTTCGTGGTCACCGCCACGGATGCGGGGCGCCTCGAAGCACAGGCTGCCTCCGTGGGCGCTGCGACCTTGATGCGGACGATCGATGAGCTGGCGGACGCCTTGACGGCGGTTCGAGAGGGGGATGAGGCTCGGATGGCGGTGGAGATCGCGCTGCTCAAAGCGGCGCGGCCGGATCTGGATCCGTCTACCGAGGGACTGCTGCGGAGGATTGAGAGGTTGGAGAAGGCGCTGGGTGGCGCGCGGGGCCTGTCGCAGGGGGAGGGGGGCGCTGCGGGCGAGAGCGTCCTCGGCCCCCCTCCCCCTGCGCCACCCACGCGAGACACGCCCCAGCAGGGGCCCTCCGCTCCAGCCGCCCCGGCAGCGTCGGCCGTGGGATCGAGCCCCTCGCCGGAAAGTGACGAGGGACCAACCTCTCCGTCGGAGCCCGAGTCCCCAACTCAGGACGAAGTGGCCCCGGGACAAGCCGACCCGGCGGGGAGCAACGCCACTGATGCCGCGGGAGTGGCCTCGGGACCCACCGACCAGGTTCGGGCCGAGGCCTCGCATTCCGCGGAGGTGGACCCGGGTCCGGGCGCTGACGAGGGTCCCGAGGTCACTTCAGGCGTGGCCGGGACGGTCGATCCCGTCGACACTCCGACGCAGACGCCGGAGCCCTCGGCACCGGACGGGGACGCCGCTGCCGCGGGTGGCGTGGCGGCGGGGGTCCCCCATAGCGCAGGGGGCGGAGCCCCCGAGCACATGGGGGAGGCCGCCGCGACAGGACCCGCGGGCCAGGACGCCCTGGACCTGAGCGAGGTCACCCGCATCTGGCCGCTGGTGCTCGACAAGCTGATGGAGACCGCCCCGGCGCTCGCCGCTACGTTCGAGGGGGCTCGTCCCGTCGCCCTCGACGACGAGGGCCTGAAGATCGGCTTTCCCGGCGACAAGACCTTCAACAAACGCAAGGCCGAGTCGCCGGACCGGCGCGAAGCGCTGGCCGCGGCTTTCCTGGCGGTGGCCGGGCAGGAGCTGCGGCCGACTTACGTCCTCCTCGATGAGGAGAGTGCCGAGGCCGAGCCGGCCGAGGAGGCAGCACCCGGGGCGGTCGACCACAGCGATCTGGTCGAGCGGCTGAAGAGCGAGTTCAACGCGGAGGAGGTCAGCTAGGTGGCACGCGGAGGCGGTCCCGGGGGGTTCGATGTGAACGCCCTGATGAAACAGGCACAGCAGATGCAGTCCGAGATGCTGAAAGCGCAGGAGCAGCTCAAAGACGAGGTCGTCGAGGCAAGCGCCGGCGGCGGCATGGTCAAGGTCAAGGTCGGCGGCGACCTGACCCTGCGCGAGATAACGATCGATCCTGAGGCGATCGATCCCGAGGAGGCCGAGATGCTGGCCGAGATGGTCCAGGCGGCTGTCAACGAGGGGATCCGCGCCGCCCAGCAGGTGGCCGAGTCGAAGATGGGCGGGATCACCGGCGGCCTTGGGGGTCTCGGGCTCTAGATGAGCACCGAGGGCCCGGCACCGCTCGCGCGCCTCGTCGCCGAGCTCGCGCGACTGCCGGGGATCGGCCAGCGGACCGCGCAGCGGCTCGCCTTCCATCTGCTTCGTGCTCCCGACGAGGAGGCGTTCGCGCTCGGCGACGCGATCCGCGAGGTGAAGGAGAAGGTCGGCCTCTGCGAGGAGTGCTTCAACCTCGCCGAGGGTCCGCTCTGCCGGATCTGCGCCGACCCCAACCGCGACCGGGCCTCGATCTGCGTGGTCGAGGAGCCCGGCGACGTGATTCCGATCGAGCGCACCCACGAATACCGCGGCCTCTACCACGTGCTCGGCGGCGCCCTTTCTCCGATCGACGGCGTCGACGCCGATGACCTGAAGATCGCCGAGCTGCTCAGTCGGGTGGGGAGGGGCGGAGTCGGGGAGGTCGTTCTTGCCACCAATCCGACCACGACCGGGGAGGCGACGGCTCTCCACATCGCCGAGCAGCTGCGCGGGCAGGTCACGGTGACCCGCCTCGCCAGCGGCCTGCCGGTCGGGGCGGACCTAGAGCACGCCGACGAGGTGACGCTGGGCAAGGCCCTGGCCGGCCGCCGCAGCCTCGGCTGAGGGTCTTCGCGGTACCAACTCGCCGGTTCCTGGATATTCGTCCTGGACGGGTATCCCCCCGTAAATTGCGAACTTTTGGGGTGGTAACCGTCCGCCCCGTCCGGCAAGGTCACCCGGGTGAGCACGGGAGCACCGACAGACGTACCCCGCGACGGTGCCGGCGGCCGCATCGCCCGCGAGGTCTCGGCACTGCAGGCGTCGCTGCTGGCGAAGCTGCGGACCGAGATCTACGGCGACGATCCCGACCAGTTCGCGGAGGCCGCGCAGCGTCTGGCGCGCCAGTTCGGTTCGGTGGCGGCGACCGCGGTCGACGCCGCGACACCGCCAGCCCCTCCCGGCCCCGAAGAGCTGGCCAGTCTCTACCAGCCGGGCCACATGCGCCGCCGTCTCGACCAGCTGCTTGAGACCTACACGCGCTACGGGCACCCCTTTGCGCTCGCCGTCTTCGATGCATCCGGCCCGGATGCGCGCGAGGGCAGTGGCAGCGGCGGCCAGGAGAACGTCTTGGCGATCCTGGGCGCGGCGCTGCGGGAGAGCATCCGCATCGTCGACGAAGCCTTCCGGTTGGAGGAGGACGCGATCTGCGTGCTCGCACCGAACCTCGGCACGGTCGAAGGCGTGCAGATGGCCGAGCGCCTGTTGCGCCTGCTCGACGACCTCGAGCAGGCCGGTGGTCTGCGGATCACCGTCGCCGCCGGCGTCGTCGCCTGTCCCGACCACGGCACCGACGCCGAGCGACTGCTGCAGAAGGCCGACGCGGCGATGTGGCGGGCGCGAGCGCTGGGGCAGCCGGTGGGCGTCGGCGAGCTCGAGCTCGTGCAAGATCGCTGACAGATTCCGAAAATCTGTCCATAACTGGTGTAAACCTGCGGGGGCGCTGCCAGAATGCCCCGCAGATGCCGGGAATCCGCACCAATGCCGCCGCCGAAGTGCTGGGCGTCAGCCCCAACACGTTGCGCAGCTGGGAGCGCCGCTACGGCTTCCCGGTACCGAAGCGCACCGTCGGCAACCACCGCAACTACGAGCTGGTCGAGCTGCAGACCCTGCGCGACGCTCTCGCCGAGACGGGGAACATCTCCTCGGCGATCGAGCTGACTCGGCAGCGCCAGTCGGCACCGGCCAGCGACGGCACCCTGCTTGCCGCCTTCGAGAGCTTCGACGAGCCGGCCGCCGACCGCGCGATCGAGGAAAGCCTGGCGCTGCGCCCGCTCGAGCGCACCGTCGAGGAGCTGCTGCTGCCGGCGATCGACCAGCTTGCCGCCGACCCCGAGCGGGAGGCGGAGCTCGAGTTCGCGGCGCGCTGGGCTACCGGCTGGCTGCATGGCGCCCGCCGCCTCGCCTCGGCCGCATCGCGACCGGCCGGAATCCTGCTGCTGGACTCGAGCCACGGGCAGGACGCCGAGGAGGTTCATATGCAGGCGCTCGACCTCGCTCTGCGCCGCGCCGGCTTCCGAGTGCTGGTGCTTTCCAACGAGCTCGGCGACGAGCGCCTCGAGCGCGCTCTCGGCGCCCTCGACCCGACGGCGATCGTCCTCTGCGGTCCCGGCGCCGAGACCCAAGACGCGGTGCGGCTGGTCCGCAAGATCCGCGAGCTCGGCTTCGTGGCGCCGCTCTATGGCTTCCGCGCCGTCGGTCTGATCGGCGCCGCTGTTCCGGCCGCCGGGGAGAAGCCCAGCGAGGTGACCGGCATGCTCAACGCCGATCTCCGTCGCCGCGCCGCCCAGGCATTCGCCTGAGCCACGTAATTCGCCCCTCCGGCTCAAGGGGGCACAAAAAACCGGCACGAGGCGCTGGGCCCCGTGCCGGTTAGATATCTGCTCGGCTGTGATTACAGCGAGCCGATTGCGCCTTTGGCAGCGTTCAGCACGACCTTGGGCAGCGGCGCGAAGTCCAGCGCGGCTCCGTAGGCCTGACCCTTGGTGATCGCGTAGTTGAGGAACTGCTGCAGGAAGCCCTTCTGTCCTGCGTTGTGGGGCACGATCGCGTAGGTGAAGGTCGAGATCGGGTAAGCCGTCGACGCGCTGGCCGGCGGGTTGGTGATGCTGATCTCGTTGCTCGAGGGCACGCTCTTCACCGTCGAGGCAGCCGATTCGATGTTCTTCAGGTTCGGCAGCTCGAAGTTGCCGGCCTTGTTTTCGACCGCGGCGGCACCGAGGCCGGCGGCGATCAGGTACGAGGCGGAGATGTAGCCGATCGCACCCTGGGTTTTCACCACCGTCGAGGTGATCCCGGCGTTGCCTTTGGCGCCGACGCCTGCTTTGAAGCCGACCGAGGTCGCGTAGCCGACTTCGTTCCGCCAGGCCGGGCTGATCTTCGAGAGGTACTGGGTGAAGGTGTAGGTGTCACCGGAGCCGTCGCTCCGGAAGACGGGGGTGATCGTCAGGGCCGGCAGCTTCACGCCCGGGTTTATCTTGGCGATCTTCGCGTCGTTCCACTTGGTGATGGTGCCGAAGTAGATGCCGGAGAGGACCTTGCCGCTCAGGTTCAGTTTCTTGACGCCGGGAAGGTTGAAGCCAATCCCGGTCGCGGAGAGGGCCCAGGGGATCTGCACGCAGCCGTTGCAGGCAGAGGCCTGTTCCGGCGTCAATGGCGCGTCGGAGGCGCCGAAGTCGACGGTGCGGGCGGTGATCTGCGAGATCCCGGCACCGGAGCCGACCGCCCCGTATTTGACCGGGATGCCTTCTTTGATTTCGAAGCCGTTGATCCAGTTGGCCATCAATGGCGCAACCAGGGTCGACCCGGCTCCGGTCAGGCCTGCAGCGGAGGCGCTGGCAGTACCGATAACCAGAACCAGGACGCTTGCGATGGCTACCCCAAGCAGCCTAATGCTCTTCAAGAGGATTCCTTTCGAGTGATTTCGATCTACCGGCGGGCGCGTGGGTGCAGCCCGGGCGGGGCACAGCATCGAAGCGGGACATCGCACACATGTTTCAATCTCGTGAAAGGTGTTGTGTCAATCCTGTGAATGAACAGTGTTAAAAGGATGTAACAGTGTTACTAGGATGTGAATAGGAGATCCGTGCTCTAGCCTCGCTTCGCGATGAGTGGAGCGATGCTCGAGCCGGCCTCGGTTCCCGACGTCAAACCGCCGCGGCGCGACCGCTCGGCCGAGAGGCTGCGGCGCGTCGACCGCATCGGCGACGGCCTTCTGTATGGGATCTGTGCGTTTGCCTGTCTGCTCGCGGTCGTCGCCCTGCTGCTGGTCGCGGTCGAAGTCGCGCAGGGTGCTGGGCCGGCGGTCTCGAAGTTCGGCGTCGGCTTCCTCACCAGCACCAACTGGCAGCCGAACTTCGGTGAATTCGGCGCCGGCTCCCTGATCTTCGGCACGGCTTTCAGCTCCTTCTTCGCCCTGCTCCTGGGGGCACCGATCGCGATCGCGATCGGTCTCTTCCTCAGCGAGCTGGCGCCGAAGAGCGTGCGCGGGGTGGTTGCCCCGCTGGTCGAGATGCTGGCGGCGATCCCCAGCGTCATCCTCGGCTTCTGGGGCATCCTCATTCTCGCCCCCTTCGTGCGCGACCACATCGAGCCGTTCCTGCACAGCACGCTCGGCTTCCTGCCGATCTTCGGCGAGCCGCAGACCACCGGGGCCAGCGTCTTCACGGCCAGCCTGATCCTGACGATCATGATCGTGCCGATCATCGCCGCGATCTCCCGCGATCTGTTTCTGTCGGTGCCCCGCGACATCCAGGACGGCGCCAGCGCGCTCGGCGCCACCCGCTGGGAGGTGGTGCGGGGGGTGGTCCTGCCCTCGACCGGGTCCGGGGTGGTAGCCGCCTCGCTGCTCGGCCTCGGCCGCGCCCTCGGCGAGGCGATCGCGGTCACCCAGGTGATCGGCGCCGGTTCGAAGATCAAGGCCTCGCTGTTCGAAACCGGTGACACCCTCGCCGGCCGGATCGCCAACGAGTTCCCGGGGGCGATCACCGAACTGCACAAAGCCTCCCTCTTCTACTGCGGACTGATCCTGCTCGTGATTGGCCTGGTCTCGAACCTGCTGGCGCAGTGGATCGGTCGTCGCTTCGACTACGCGCAGGCGGCGAAATGAACAGCGTCGAGCTTGGCCCTGGCTTCGATCCGACCGCGCCGCTGACGCCCTCGGGGAACCTGCGCCGGCGGCAGATCTTCAGCCGCTTCACGGAGTCGATGGCCACCGGTGCCGCCGTGTTGGCGATCGCCGTGTTGGCGATCGTCATCTACACGGTCGTGTCCCGCGGGGCGGGCGCGCTGAGCTGGGACTTCCTCACCACCGGAGAACCGACCGGGATCGCGCCGGCTCTGGTCGGCACCGCGGTGATCGTCCTGGTGGCGACCGCGATCTCAATGCCGGTGGGGGTGCTGATCGCGATCTACCTGACCGAGTTCGCCGGGCCGCGGACCTCGCGGTTGATGAAAACCACCCTCGACCTGACCAACGGCCTGCCCTCGATCATCATCGGCCTGTTCGCCTTCGGCTTGCTGGTCAAACCGCTGGAGAAACAGATGGCATTTGCCGGCTCGGTGGCGCTGGCGATCATCCAACTGCCGCTGATCGCCCGCGGCAGCCTCGAGGTCCTGCGGCTGGTACCGGGCAACCTGCGCGAAGCCTCCGACGCGCTCGGCGTCAGTCGTTGGCGCGGCGTTCTCGGGGTGATCCTGCCCAGCGCGCTCGGTGGCATCGTCACCGCCACCGTTCTGGCCGTTGCCCGCGCCGCCGGCGAGACGGCGCCGCTGATCTTCGCCTCCTCGGTCTTCGACGCGACCAAGGTCAGCCTCAACCCCTTCGAAGCCCTGCCCAATATCCCGGTGACGATCTTCTTCCTCTCCGAAGAAGGCAACCCGACCGGGTTCGAACGCGCCTGGGGTGCCTCCCTGGTGCTGATCGCGGTGATCCTCTTCGCCAGCCTCGGCGCCCGAGCCCTGCTTTCCCGCAACCGCGAAAGGATGTCCAGATGAGCAGCCCCGTCGACTCGCTCGACAGCTTCGAGCAACGGCTGGCGCCGGCGCCGACGCCCCGCTTCCGCATTCAGGACGAGAATCGCCCAGCCGTCGCGCCGGGCATGGCTCCGCACCGGCACATCGGCGTCGAGGCGGTCTTCGAGGCCAAGGACATCTCGATCTTCTACGGCAAGAAGAAGGCCCTCGCCGGCGTCTCGCTACGGATCCCGCGCAGCGAGATCACGGCCCTGATCGGTCCTTCCGGTTGCGGCAAGACGACCTTTTTGCGCAGCCTCAACCGGATGAACGACTCGGTGCCCAACTTCCGGATCGAGGGGGAGATCCTCTACCACGGTCACGACATGTACGCGAGCAACGTCGATCAGGTCGAGGTGAGGCGGCGGATCGGCATGGTCTTCCAGAAACCGAACCCCTTCCCGAAGTCGATCTACGACAACATCGCCTGGGCGCCGCGCAACCTCGGCCTCAAGAAGGGGCTCGACGAGCGGGTCGAGGAGGCGCTGCGGGGAGCGGCGCTCTGGGATGAGGTCAAGGACCGACTCAAGGACAGTGCCCTCGGCCTTTCCGGCGGCCAGCAGCAGCGGCTCTGCATCGCCCGGACCATTGCCGTCAAGCCTGAGGTGATCTTGATGGACGAGCCCTGTTCCTCACTTGACCCGATCGCTACCGCCCGGATCGAGGACCTGATGGAGGAGCTGAGCCAGGTGTACACCATCGTGATCGTCACCCACAACATGCAGCAGGCCGCTCGCGTCGCGGACCGGACAGCCTTCTTTACGGCCATTCCCAGCGAAGAGACCGGCGCCCGTACGGGCCAGCTGGTCGAGTACGACAAGACCACGAAGATCTTTGAAAATCCCGCTGACAAGCGCACCGAGGACTACATCTCGGGCCGCTTCGGCTGAGCTGACGCGAGCTCGCGATAGAGCCCGATGACCTCACAGGCGGCACGTAGCGGTGCGTTGACGAGTCTGGGCGCGATTCGCTGGCCGTACCGCGTGATCGCCGTCGAGTCGCCGTCTCACATGCTCACGCGCAGCAGCTACGACCACTTGCTCGCGAGCGGGATTGACTTGCGTCCCTACGCCGATGGTCCTTCCGCGCTGCTCGGCCTGATGGCTGAGGATCCTGCCGCCGTCCTGGCGCCGACCGATCTCATCGGCGTGGACTTCCGACGCTTCGTCCAGGCCATCGTCGCCTGGTCCGACATTCCAGTCATCATCGGCCTGACGAACGATGAGGAGTCCCATCAGCGCGCCTTCCATGGCCTCGATGCGGGGGCTCGCGGGTTGGTCTGGCTCCCGTTCAGCTCAAACCAGCTGACGTCAGCAATCCGCCATCTCGGCCTGACCAGGATGGAGTCAGCCGCGATCCTTCAGTACGGGTCGATCGAGCTCGACGTGCAAGCGCACCAGGTGCATGTATCGGGCCACGCCGTTCACCTGGCACCGCGTGAGTTCGCTCTCGTTCAGTATCTGCTCGAGCAAGCGCCGCGCGTCGTCTCAGCGGCGGAGATCGCCACAGTGATCGGTGACGACCACCACATTGTCGGGCCGGTGAGGGTTCGCAAGTACGTCCAGAACCTACGGCGCAAGCTCAGCGAAGCGCGACCAGGACAGCCAGCGGTCCTCGAAACCGTACGTGGTCTCGGGTATCGCCTCGTCGACAACCAGGACCGCCATGAAAACACATAGCCCGATCGATCTTCGCGCTTTCGGAGATCAGCTATGACCCAACCCGGAATGGCTCGACTCGAGTTCGCCAGCGACCTGCGGACGGTGCGTGACTCCCTGGTCAGCATGACCGGGACGGCATCGCAGGCTATCCGCGATGCGACAACAGCCCTGCTGGACCAGGACCTGGAAGCTGCCCGTCTGACCGCATCACTGGAGCAGGACCTGGAAGAAGACCGCCTTGCGCTCGAGCGCCGTACGTTCGACCTGCTGGCCCGGCAGCAGCCGGTGGCCGGTGATCTAAGGCTGCTGGTATCCGCCATCAAGATCAGTGCCGAGTGCGGTCGGATGGGTGCGCTGGCTCGCCATATCGGCGGCGCTGCCAGCCGTTCCTATCCGGTGCCGGCCATCCCGGACGAGCTGTCGAGAATCTTTCGCCGGATGGGTGACGTCGCGAGCCGGATCGCCGACGGTGCGGCGGTCACACTTCAGACAAGCGACGCCGAGGACGCGGCTCGCCTCGAGGTCGACGACGACGCCATGGACGGCCTGCGGCGCGCGCTGTTCCGGGCGCTGGTAGGCGATTGGCCTCACGGCGTGGAAACTGCGGTCAACGTCGCCTTGCTCGGTCGCTACTACGAACGGTTCGCTGATCACGCCGTAGCAATCGCCCAATCCGTGATCTACATCGTGACCGGTGCAAAGCCTGACGATCGAGCACATCATGTCGGGTGAGGCGGCCATCGCCGATCTGCTGCGATGACCGAGGCGCGGAAGTCCGGGCCGCAATGGTATGCAAGACCACTTGATCACGCGGCCGCGGCCGTTCGCTCCCGACAGCTGGATGCGTTGGCTGAGCCTGATCGCCTGCGCGTGCTGAGCGGAGTGGCCGCCTGCGCCGACGGGACAGCCGATGCCGCATCGCTGGCTGCGGCGCTGGGTCTCGAAGCGGGTGAGGTTGAGAGGCACATCGCGGTGCTTACCGCGTACGAGCTGCTGGCGGAGGTGGAGGAAAGACCTGGCAGTTTCATGCCTACGGCCGACACCTGGCTGAGGTTCAGTCGACTGGTCGCAGCCGTGGAGCGACCTGCCCATCCGGTGGCAAGCCTCTCGTTGAGACCTGAGGGAGTCGGCGATGAGGTCGAGTTTCCCCCGGTGCTGAGGCGGATCACCGAAAGGCTCGCGTATCGGTTCAGCTCGACGTTCTCCAAGGAAACCGTCGAGCGCTATGTGGCCGACAGTTATCGGTTGCTGGCAGAGCGCGCCCGATTCTCTGAGCATCTGCCATCACGCACCACCCGGTTCGTCGAAGACAGGCTAAACGCGCTGGCAGTGACCGGTTGCCGAGACCTGCGGGGAACGCCTGAGGTCTTGTTCGTGTGCGTTCAGAACGCCGGCCGGTCCCAGATGGCCGCTGCTTTGTTGCGGCACATGGCCGGCGACGAGGTGCACGTCCGTACAGCCGGCTCACGCCCATTGGGGCAGGTCGACCCAACGGTGGTGGAGGTTCTGGACGAAATCGGTGCTCCAGTGGGATCGGAGTTCCCCAAACCGCTGACCGACGAAGTTGTATGGGCCGCTGACTTCGTGATCACCATGGGTTGCGGAGATGCCTGCCCGATCTACCCCGGGCGCCGATATATGGACTGGCCAGTCGCTGACCCCATCGGACAACCCGTGGAGGACGTACGCCGCATCCGGGACGATATCGTGGCGCGCTTGACAGCTTTGTGTCACGAGATGGGCATCACTTAGGGACCTGAGTACGTGGACGAGCCAGGTCTGCGCCCCAGGACTGTCGAATAGCATCGTGAAATGGCTCTCTGCGCCCACTACCGCGAGAGGGCACGCCTGTGACCACGACAACGGCGCCTGCACTCTCGCCGCCCGAGCGACGCCGGCTGGGCCGGCGCGCACAGCTGTTGGCCGGCGTGAGCGTCACCTACAACCTGGTCGAGGCCGTCGTCGCGGTGACGGCCGGTGCGGTGGCTGGATCGATCGCGCTGATCGGCTTCGGTCTGGACTCGCTGGTGGAGATGAGCAGCGGACTGGTGATCTTGTGGCAGTTCCGCCATGCCGTGCCGGAGAGCCGCGAACGGCTTGCGCTGCGGCTGATTGGGGTGTCCTTCTTTGCCCTGGCCGCCTATGTCAGCGTCGAATCGATCCGCAGTCTGGTCGGCGGCGGGGATCCGGCACCCTCGCCGGTGGGGATCGCACTGGCGGCGTTGTCGTTGCTCGTGATGCCGGTGCTGTCCTGGGCGCAGCGGCGGACTGGACGGGCTCTCAACTCCGGGAGCGTGGTCGCAGACTCGAAACAGACCCTGCTCTGCACGTATTTGTCCGCCGTGCTGCTGGTTGGGCTGTTGCTGAACGCTCTTCTGGGCTGGAGCTGGGCCGACCCGCTGGCCGGGCTGGTGATCGCGGCCGTCGCTGTCAGGGAGGGTATCGAAGCCTGGCGCGGCGATACGTGCGAGGACTAGCTAGCGGAGACCAACCGCGGCCGGTGCGCGGGCGCGCACACGCCTGTGGCGAGGAATGCTGAGCCCATGGCCGTCGTATGACTGTCGATCATGCTGAGGTATTCGGCTTGGTCGCTTGGATGATTGCGCTGTGCATGCCATCCGCGACCTGGTGAGTGAAACGGACAGTGGCGTTGCTGAAGCCGGCGGAGGTGAGGCCGCCGAGGTACTCCTGCCGAGATAGGGCTCCGGCGATGCAGCCCACGTACGAGCCTCGTTCGGCCCGTGCCTTCAGACTGAGGTGGTCCTCGGCCACCACATCGCTGATGCCGATCCGGCCACCAGGGCTGAGCACCCGGAACATCTCGGTGATCACCTTCGGCTTGTCGACCGACAAGTTGATCACGCAGTTGCTGATCACCACGTCCACCGATCCATCCGACAGCGGGATGTCCTCGATGGAACCCTTGAGGAACTCGACATTGGTGGCGCCCGCCTGAGCGGCATTCTCCCGGGCAAGGTCGAGCATCTCGTCGGTCATGTCGACACCGTAGGCGAACCCGGTCTCGCCGACTCGACGAGCCGACAGCAGCACGTCGATGCCGCCGCCCGAGCCGAGGTCCAGTACCTTCTCGCCCTCCCGGAGCTCCGCCACTGCAATGGGGTTGCCGCAGCCCAGGCTGGCTGCCACGGCTGATACTGGGAGGTTGTCCCGGTCTGTGGCTGCGTAAAGTGCGCTGCCGAAAGTGTCGTCGACCTCTAGGACAGTCGGCCCGCAGCATGAGCCGCCGTCGCCGCCGGAGTCCTCGCAGCACGATGCCGTGCCCTGTCCCGATGTAACGGTTATGGCGGCTGCGGCGTAGCGTTCGCGCACCTGCTCGCGCAGCTGTTCGGTGGTCGCGGTCTCTGGCATAGTCCAGCCCTCTCGCATTGATAGTTGTCGATATGAGTTTAGCCACGCATCGATAGTTGTCAATGTGTGTCATCCTGGGCGTATGCCGATCGTCCAGCTCAATCCGTCCGACCGGCCGACGCTGCCGTTGCTCACCGACTGCTGTACGCCGGTGGTCCGGCAGGTGATCAAGCCGGACGAAGCGGCCACGCTGGCGGCCGGGTTCAAGGCGCTGGCGGACCCGGCCCGACTCCGGCTGATCTCCCTGGTCGCGGCCCACGCGGACCAGGAGGCGTGCGTGTGCGACCTGACCGAACCGGTCGGTCTGAGCCAGCCGACAGTCTCGCACCACCTGAAGCTGTTGGTGGAGGCCGGCATCTTGACCCGCGAGCAGCGGGGGAAATGGGCCTACTACAAGCTCGTTCCCGACACCTTGAACGCGCT
>JBEVJP010000113.1:0-10367 GCA_040510155.1 Solirubrobacterales bacterium
GGGGGAGGTTGTCGAAGGTGGTCGTCAGCTGGCCCGTCTGCGGGTCCGGGTAGGCCGAGCCCGGCAGCTTCACGTGGGTGCCGTAACCGTCGGCGGTGATGAAGATCCGGTAGCGGTTGCCGGGCAGCGGCTCGCCCAGGAAGATCCCGCCCGAGATCGGTTTCGGCAGGCCCGAGGCGTTGACGGTGAAAATTCCAACTTTGGAGAAGTCCGGGCACTGCGCTTCTTCCCTTGTGCCAAAGCGCGCCTCGGCGTCTGAGCATGCCGTCTTGCCGTCCGCCGAGCTCGAGTTGATCGAAAAGCCGGGTGGGAAGGTGACCGTCGTCCGCTTGATCTCCGCGTTCAGCGGCGTGTCGCCGCCTTCGGGCTGCAGGGCTTTGAAGAGCACGTCGATTCCCGAGGCGCTGTCGGCGTCCTCGGTGGTCGGGTTCGCCGCCAGCGAGGGGTTGAAGGTCAGCTGATCGCAGCCCGTCGTCGCGCCCCAGGGGGCGGTTGCCTGGTGCACGCCGCCGTCGTAGGCAAGCGTGGTCAGGATGGTGGTCAGGGGCCCGACGCAGGTGGTCGGATTCGAGAGGTACGGCAGCCGCGGGCTGTTGGAGGGGTTTGGGTAGGCCTCAAAACCCGAACCTCCGGCGGTGGCCCTCGCGCGCAGGGCATCGTGGGAAGGCAGGGCCGGAATGCCCCAGAGTTCCTGTTTGAATCTGAACAGCGGATAAGAGCTGAGAATCCCTTTTACTTCGCCGTTGAGGCCGTAGTCGCTGTTCGTTCGGGGGGTGATCACGGTGTAGACGGGGAAGTTGACGAACGGCGCCGTGAATGCCTGTAGGCCCGCCTGGCCCGGCTGCGGGACGAGGTTGTAGAGCGGCTGTTTTGGGGTCCCCAGGTTGCCCTCATCAGAGATGAGGTTTTCCGGGTACGCCATTCCGACCTGAGAATCGATCGGACACTGATTGAACGTGAACTGCGCAGCCGTGCACTCGGGGACGGCGTGTGGATTGCCGATGAAGCCGGTTGGGAATTCGAGGATCGCGTCTTTGATCGTGTTGCAAAAGCAGGAGTCCGGGATGAACGGGTCGGCGCGAGTGCCGACTTCGAATTCGAAGTAGACGTCGGGATGCGCCCCCGCCTGGTCCGTCGATCGTTCATTGAGGTAACTCTTGATTCGGGCGCCCTCCGGTTGCGCGGATGCCGTCCCTGCTGCCACCAGCGAGACGAACAGGCACGCCATCAGCAGCGTCAGCAGCGCCCAGATCGCGATTGACCGCTTCGAGCTGACCTCAACCATGACGCTTACCCCCCTGCTTGGCGCTCCTTGACTTTCGCTTCGCCTTCCCTGCCTGCTTCTTCTTGTGCTTCTTGTGCTTACCGGCCTTCTTGTGCTTCTTGGCCTTGTGGGCCTTCGCCTTGCGGGGCGTGCCGAAGCCGGCGCTGGTCCGGTCGGCGGGCAGCGGCGGTGGGCTGGCGCCCGGGCCGTGGCACTCATCGGCGGCGACGCAACTGGGTTCTTCCCGTTCGGCCGGAAAGCCGCCGCCGGTGCGGGCGTCATAGATCTTCATCGAAGAGCCGTTGTGGTCCTGGGTCACCAGCGTGTCGGTCGTCGCGAAGTAGACGTCGGTGCCGTTGGCGCTGACGTTCACCAGTCCTGGAGCGTTTAAGCCACCGAGATACGCTTCTTGACCGGCTCCGCTGCCGGTCGTGATCAGCTGCGGCTTCCCTTCGGTGTACTCATAGACGTCCTGGACTTGGTTGGTGTCGCGGGGGACCAATGCATCGTTCGTGGAGTAGAAGACGCGGCCGTCATAAGTCAGGAAGAGACCGTTTTGGCTTCCCGCCACGGCGCTGACCGGCGGCTGGTTGTCGGGGCGGCAGGACGCACATACCAGCTGCCCACTCTGTGCCCCATACAGGTACATCTGCCACTTGCCGCCAGCGTCGTAGTCGGTGATGCTGCTGCCCGTGCTGAACGCCATGTAGTTGCCGTCGGGGGTCACCTGGATGCGGTCGATCCCAAGTTTTGGCTTCATCGTCGTGACGTAGCGAAGCGCCCCGCCGCGATAGAGGTAGAGGTTCCTTTCGTTTAGTTTCCCCTTCTGCCCGACCAGCTGCTCGGGTGATTCGAAGTAGATGTCGCCGGTCTTCGAGGCGAGATAGTTGTCGGAGATGCCGTTGCCATAACTGCCGTCCGCACCGTTTTTACCCGTGCCAAAGGTGTCAAAGCCCGCGCGCTCAAGGGCGATTCTGGAGATGCTGCAGGCACTGGTCCAACCTTCGTTGGGCGCGCAGGCGTCCGTATCTCCGCTGTTGCCGTGATCGCCTATTGAGACAAGCGTGAGGGTGGAGGGGTCGCTCTCCCGCCACACGTACAGATCGCGGCTGGAATCGTGGTCGTCCGCCGTCAGCTGTTCTTCGGAGGTGAGGTACACGGTGGCGCCATCGGCAGTGCTGCCCGCGTATTCCAACATGTGTTCCGGGGCAATTTCATACGTCGTGGTGCCATTGACCCGCAGGTAGAGCGGACCGGTGATCTGGGAGTCGCCGATGGTTTCCTTGAACTCGAGCGGAGTCGTCTTGCCGGAACTTCTGCCTTCTTTGCCAGGAAGCGTGGCTTCGTCCGTCATCAGGATGCGGCTGCCGTCTTCGGAGATGTCGAAGGCCCTTCCCTCGAACGGGGTGCCGTCCGCTTTCCTCGAGGCCAGGACGACAGTGCCGGTCTCCAGGTTGTTGTCGTATACATACTCCCGTGGCCAGATATCTTCGATTTCGGGATAGACGCGCAAGATGAATTCACCAGGGCTCGCCTCACCGCCTTCAGCGAAGACGACGTTCGAAGAGAAGACGAAGTGGCTGAAATCCGCCGAGGCCCGCGGAAAGCCGATGAAGCCCTCGCCTCCGGTTACCTCTTTGAGGTTGCTCGGCCAGCGTTCGAGCAAACTCCCGCTCGCGACATCCCACAGGTAGGGCGCGTTTGAAGGGGGAGCGTGCAGAGTTACATTCCCCGGGTATCCCCAGTTGTAGTTGATGATCCGGTCCAGGTTCGGAGTTGCCTGCGTGCCGCGTTGGCCCCACGAGGGGTTCGACCCCTGGTTGGGGCTGACCTGGATGGCACCGGGAGGGCCGCCCATGAAGGGCGCTTGGCGGACCGTCAGCCCGATGTAGCGCTGTGTCCAGCCGTTGTCGGTGCGCGTCGAGACGTAGAGATCGCTCAGCGCGTTCGTCGGTTCGCCGGTGTATTCCGGGAAGAGACCAAAGACACCCCCGTAGGCGAGCCGGGGGGGGTTGGTTGCGAGGCCCGAGGTGGGTCCGGCAAGCGGCATGATCGACGTACCCTGAGCAAAGCTCGGCGTCACCAGCTCGTAAGCCCGGCAATCGGGCAGATCGTTTGAGCGGGTTTCCTGGCGCAGCTGCGCGTTCGGGCAGGCCGGGGGATAGAAGCCGAAGGTCTGATCAGGCGAGGCCGTGGTCCCGAATGGGTTCGTCGCAACGAGACGGAAGTGGTAGGTCAGGCCCGGCACCAGGCCTTCGACCTGGGCGCTGACCGGCTGCGCCGAGTCGCCGCTGCCGGCATCCCCGGCCGGGATGGGAACGGAGTTGCCGTAGGTGGCACTTGGGCCATATTCGAAGCGATAGGTAGTCTGGCCAGCACGAGGATTGATTTCCCCAGTCAGCTCCGCCGAGGTGGCTTGGACGTTGCGCGTGTTGAGGTTGCTGACCAGCGGCGGGGCCGCCGTCCGGAACGTCCGGTCGTCGCTGAAGCTGATTCCGTTCGAGTTAGTCACGACCACCCGGTAGTGATAAGTGGCGGCGTCGTCCTCTAAGCCGGAGATCGATACCGGTGGAACTGCGATCTTGCCGGTGCCGACGGGAGCGGCGTTGCCGGGAGGCGCCGGGGTGGTGTTCCCGTAGGCCGCGGTCAGACCCCATTCGAAGTAGTAATCGGCCGGGGTGCCCTCACCATCGAAGGAGGCGTTCAGCTCGGCGCTTTTGTCGGTGACCGCCGTCGGGGGGTCGGCCTCGACATTTTCCAGGGCATCGGTGGTGAAGGTCCTATCTGCGCCGTAACTGTAGCCGCCATCTTCGGCTTTGATGCGGTAGTGGTAGGTAGTGGAACCGGTCAAGCCGGTCAGCGTGAACGGGTGAAAGTCGGCAGGGGCGGGGCCGCCGCTGACGGGAGGCGTGCCCGATGGGGTCGTATTTCCATACGCTTCGGTCTCGCCCCATTCGACGGAGAAGGTGGCTGCGCCGCCGAAGCTGGTGAAAGACCCGCTGAAGGTGGCATGGGTTTTCCCGACGTCGGTAGCCGGTTTAGTAACGACGCCGGTGAGTACGGCGGAGGCGAACGGCGGCGCCACAAGAGCCAAGGCAAATAGAACAGCCGCAAAGGCGGCCGTCACCGCGGCGACGATCCCGATGGATCCCACAGAGGGTGCCTTCGCGTGGCTTCTCACGTATCGCTCTCCTTGTCCCTTGAGCCCGTCCCTGCCGCCTCCCCTGAAGCGACCCGGGCTCGTTTCCCTGGTAAGTGCTGTTCCCTGAATTTGCTGGCAGGTGCGACGCGTTCCCAGAAGGTGCGAGTCGTACCGGAGGAGCCGGGCCAGCTAAGCAGGAACGCTGAGGTTTGTCAAGCGACCGTTCCCGAGAGAAAAGGAAAGTTCCTAGGAATGTGGCGGGACTTCCGGGACGCCGCTAGGCAGCTTCGCGGGCGAGGCGCGCGGCCTCGGCGGCACCCAGATAAGGCGCCAGGATGAATTCGGCGAAGTCGGGGAGAAGCTCCGGGAGGCGGGCGGCTTCGCCGGCGCCGACGCGCCGGGAGGCGAGGGAGACGAGGGCGCCGAGGATCGAGGCCTCGGTGGAGACGGGCAGGTCGCGCTCCGCGCTGGTGCGCTCCTCGCGGCCCTGGGCGAGGAAGGGCTCGACTTCGTCGATGGCCGCCCGGAAGCGCGACGCGACCGCGGAACCGGCGCTGGTCGACTCGACCAGGCAGAGACGGGCGAGGTCGGGCTCTTCGGCGAAGAAGGAGAGGGCCGCCCTCGCAGCGGCGATCGCGCGGTGGGCCCAGTCATCCTCCTCGGCCGCCGCCGCGGCCGCCAGCTCGCGCACATAGCCGGCGACCACTTCGAAGGCGACGAGGAAGCACTCCTCCTTGCTCTCGAAGTTGGCGTAGAAGACGCGGCGGGAGACGCGGGCGGCCTTGGTGATGTGGGTGATCGTGACGGCGGCGTAGCCGTGCTCGGCGACGGCGGTGGCGAGGCCGGCGATCAGGCGCTCGCGCTGGTTGTGCTCGACCTGCTCTCGGCTGTAGCCGTGGCGGCCGGCCGGCAGCGGGCCCAGCTCTTCGCTTGCCACGGTCGGGTCGGGTCGGGGGCGCCTAGCTGGCGCCGGTCAGGGCGCCGGCCTCGGCCGCCGCCTTCTTTTCGCCGACGTAGGGACGCAGCACGAACTCGAGCGTCTCCGGCAGCAGCTCGCGCAGCTTCGCCGCTTCGTTGCCGACCAGGCGCTGGTTGACGACCCACATGACGCCGCCCATCAGCGTGTCCTCGAGCGTGTCGGGCAGTTGGTCGCGGCGCGGGTTGAGCTCGCGCCCCGGCTTCAGCAACGGCGCGAACTGCTTCATCGCCCCTTCCTGCCGCCGCGTCGCCTCCGGGCCCGCGGTCGAGGCCTCGACGAGGCAGGCGCGGGCGACGTTGGGGTTGGAGGCGATCACCTCGAACATCGCCCCCAGCCCCGCCGCCACCTGGTCCGGCCACTCCGGCTCACGGTCGTAGGCTTCTTTGACGCGCCCGGTCAGCTGCTCGACCGCTTCGTCGAGCAGGGCCAGGAAGGCGGCTTCCTTGTCCTCGAAGCTCTTGTAGAAGGTCGCGTAGCCGACCTTGGCGCGCCGCACGATCATCTCGATCGTGGTCGCCTGGAAGCCCTGCTCGGCGACGAGGTCGGCGGTCGCTTCGAGGATCCGTCGGCGCTGGTCCGTGGCGACGCTCTCGCGGCTCACCGGCTCCGGGCCGGGAGGCTGCCGAGAGGCCTTTCCTGGCAAGGCTCGCACAGCTTCAGGATAGCGCGGGTTCCCATTGGTACAGACGTAGTACGTCGGATTATTGATCGTTCCCAAACATGGGCTACAGTACCTCGAAGTGGAGCAGCCCCGCACACTCCGAGCTGTCAGGTCGTGGCAGGAGGCGATTCCGGACCGCGATCCGGCAGCCGCGGTACACGAGGCGATGCTGCTCACGGCCGGCGCGGTTGGCTACGAGGCGACGACCCTGCAGGACGTCGCCGAGCGGGCCAGCGTCTCGCCAGGCACCTTCCAACGTCGCTTCGGCGGGCGCGCGGAGTGTTTCGCCGCCGCCTATGAGGCCGCTGCAGAGGAGCTGGTCGAGCGGGTCCTCGAGGCGGGCCGACAGGCGCCGAGTTGGCGTGCCGGCCTGCGCGCCGCTCTCGCCGAGCTGTTGCGCTTCGTCGCCGAGCAGCCGCTGCTGGCGAAAGCGCTGGTGCTGGAGGTGCGCGCCGCCCGCGGCGACGCCTGGCTCAAGCACCAGCAGCTGGTCGACCGCCTCGTCGCCGCGATCGACAGCGCTCGCCAGCAGCCCGGAGCGCTTGCCTCGGCCTCGCCGATGACCGCCGGCTTCATGGTCGGCGCGGTCGAGGAATCGATCGCGCTCGAGATCGGGGCCGGCCGGGCCGGCGAAGCCGAGCGCCTGCTGCCTGACCTCGCCCACCTGATCGTGCTGAACTACTTCGGCGAGGATGAGGCCTGGCTGGAGCTGCGCTCCGCGGACGTGTCGGCAGAGGCCGGATAGCCTCGCCCGCTCCTACCGCTGAGATGTCGACAAAGTCGACATCTTGCAGACAAAACGATGCTGCCGGGTTCGAGTCCGGTGCCCTCCGCAGTCATTCACGCCGAGGCGAGAGTCGAGCGCTGGGGCGGTCCCGCGGTGGTACTCTGAGCGTGGGTGTCAACCGCTTGCGGCCTTGTCAGCCGCTTCAACAGGCTCGACCCGCCTTCGGCGGGTCGTTTCTTTTTCAGGAGCCCTCGCGGGCGATCTTCGCGGCCTCTTCGCTGCCGAGATAGGGAGTCAGCGTGAACTCGACGAGGTCCGGCAGCAGCGACTCCAGTTCTTCGGTCTTGCCGGCGATGATCCTTCGCGAGATCAACGAGACCATGCCGCCGACGAGGGCCTCCTCGGTGGTCGGCGAGAGCCGGGCCAGGACCTCCGGCGAGCGTCCCTCGCGGCCGCCCTGGAAATAAGGAACAAAGCTCTGGATCGCGGAGTCGTAGCGCTCGACCACAACCGGGCCGGCGACCAGCGCCTCGACCATGCAGAGCCGCGCCAAGCTCGGCTCGGCGGCGAGGAAGTGGAGCATCGCCGCGATCCCCGCCTTGACCGCGTGGGGCCAGTCCTCCTCCTCCTCGAAGGCCTGAGCGACCCGCTCGCGCAGCGCCGCCATCACCGTGTCGTAGGCGGCGACGAAGCACTCGTCCTTGCTGGCGAAGTGCTCGTAGAAGGTGCGACGCGAAACGGCGGCGTGGCGGGTGATGTGGGCGATCGTCGTGCCGGCGTAGCCGTTTTCGGCGATCGCCTCGGCCAGGCCCGCGATCAGCCGCTCGCGCTGATTGTGAGCAACGAACTCGCGTGGTAGGCCGTGCCGGCCCGGGGGAAGGCGGGCGAGCTCGGGTGGATACTCGGGGGCGGACTCGACGGACGGATCGGCGGGATCAACGGCCACGGGCCGACGATACCGGTCGGGAGGTCTTGAGTTGTTGCTCAGCTCTTCCAGGGCTGCTTCCACCCCCAGGTAGGGCATCACCGCCGCCGACATCAACTGCGGGACGAGTGCCTGCAGATCGTCGGTGTCGCCGCGCACGACCTTCGCGTAGAGCTGGCCGTAGGCCGAGCCGGCAAGCGCCTCGGCGGTGGTGTGGGGGACCGACTCGGGGTCGTCCATCTCGCGACGGCCGGCGTCGATCAGCGAAGCGATCACACGCATCGTCATGTCGCGGCGCGCCCGCGCGGCGTCGCCGGCGGCCAGGACCTCGACGGCAAAGGAGGCTCGCGTCGGGTCGTAGCAGAGCGAGCCGACCACCTCGTAGGCGACGGCCCGCAAGCGATCGGGCCAGTAGTGCTCGCTTTCGTAGGCGTGCATCAAGGACTGCATGCACTCCTCGTTCATCTCCTGCCAGGCGGTCAGGAAGCTGTCGTACTTGCCACGGAAGTGGCGGTCGAAGGCGGCCCGGTCGAGGCCAGCCTTCTCGACGATCATCTCGATCGACGTCTCCATGTATCCCCGGTCGGCGCCAACCTCGATCAGCGCCTCGATCAAGCGCTCCCGCTCGGACGAGGAAGCGGTCCGGGTCTCGGTCTCGAGCACTAGGTCATGGGACCTCCAGTCCCTGCCTTCGCGATCAGCCCGTCGGGGCCGACTCGTGCTCCGCCACCGCGCGCTTGGCCGCCTCGGCGCCTAGATACGGGGTGAGCGAGAACTCCACCAGCTCCGGCAGCAGCTCCTCGATCTGCTCCGTCTGTCCCATGATGATGCGCTGGTAGATGATCCAGAAGATGCCGCCGATGATCGTTTCCTCGAGCGTTTCCGGCAGCTGCTCCCCATGCGGCGAGACCTTGCGGCCCATCCGGAAGAGCGGCACGAAGGCCTGCAGCGAACGCTCGTAGCGCTCGACCGCCGCCGGGCCCGCCGAGAGCGCCTCGACGATGCAGGTGCGGGCGAGAGCCGGCTCGCTGGCTACGTAGTGCAGGAAGGCGGCGAGGCCGGCGTTGACTCTTTCCGGCCACTGGTCGACCTTGCTGGCGGCGTCGACGACCCGCCGCAGCGCCTCTTTGACCGCGAACTCCGAGGCCGCCAGGAAGCAGTCCTCCTTGGAGGAGAAGTTCTCGTAGAAGGTGTTGCGGGCGATGCCGGCGCGACGGACGATGTCGGCCACCGTCACGGCCCGATAACCCTTCTCGACCGTCTCCTCGGCCAGCGCCGAGATGATGCGCGCCCGCTGATGCTGGGCGATGAACTCCTTCGGCAAACGCTGCTGGCCGGGCGGAGGCCGCATCGTAGAGGGATTTTCGGCCACGAACGCCAGAGTACCTTGATCCTCCAGCCCTGCCAAGACTGGACGTATGAACTGTATACCGCTACAGTACCCAACTCCAGACAAGCTGTTCCCTCAATCGATTCAGAAAGGCCTCCGATGGGCAAGAGAGCCGAAACCAAGGTCCTGGCAGGGGCTGCGGGGACCGGCCTCGACAACGCTCCCGCACTGAAGCTGGTGACCTCATCGAAGCGTCAGATGATCCTCGACGGGATGCTGGAGGCCGTTGGGGCGGAGGGCTATGACCGCACCTCCGTGCGAACCGTGCTGGACCGCACCGGGGTCTACCGGCAGGCCTTCTACGACAACTTCGTCGACAAGGACGAGTGCTATATGCAGGCGCTCGAATCTGGCATCGACCGCTTCGAGGCAGTCGTCCTCGCCGCCGCCAGCGACGAGACCACCTGGCAGGGCCAGCTCCGCGCCGGACTCGGAGCGCTGCTCGACCTGCTCGACGCCGACCCCGACTACGGGCGAGGCGTGATCGTCGAGGTCCACGCCGCCGGGCCAGAGGCGTTGGCAAAGCGGACCGAGGCGATGAAACGCGCCGCCGGTTTCATCGACCGTGCCCGCGCCAGCCTCGGCGAGGACGCGCCCCCTTCGATCGCACCCGAGGGAGTCGCCGCCGGGATCCACTCCGTGGTCCACGCTCGCCTCGCCGCCGGCGCCGACGGGGGCTTCCGCGAGCTGCTGCCGGAGTTCATGTACTTCGCGGTGATGCCGTACTTCGGCGCCGAGGCCGCCAACGAGGCGATGCAGGCCGCAAGCGCCTAAGTCCCGCCCAGCTACAAGCGCTCGACGTTCTCCGCTTCGATGCCGCGGGTGACGCCGCGAAAGTCGAGGAGCAACGGAGCGCTGCTGGCGACGCGCTCGAAGTCGACGTCGGGGTGGGCGGTGACGATCGCCGCCAGGTCGGTATCGGCCAGCGCCTCCTCCAGCGCAACCGAGGCGAGGCCGTACTTGGGCAGCTCGGCGACGTGGGCGTCGTGGTAGGAGACCTCGGCGCCGAGGCTCTGCAGCTGGGCGATGATCTTCAGCGCCGGCGACTCACGGGTGTCGCCGATGCCGCCCTTGTAGCTGACGCCGAGAATGAGGATGCGGGAACCGTTGACGGCCTTGCCGGCACTGTTCAGCGCCCGCTCGATTCGCTCCACGCAGAACCCCGGCTGGGCCTGGTTGATTTTCCCGGCGAGCTCGATGAACTCCGGGTAGAAGTCGTGCTGGCGGGCCTTGAAGGCGAGGTAGAAGGGATCGACCGGCAGGCAGTGTCCGCCCATCC
>JBEVJP010000114.1:0-17716 GCA_040510155.1 Solirubrobacterales bacterium
GACGACGTCAAAAAGGTCTTCACCGCCGGCAGCGCGGTCGGCGTCGACGTCGCCAACCCGCTGCTGGGGCCGGTGCTGGGAGCGCGCTCGGTGATGCTGTTGGAAGAGCCCGACCACATGACCCGCCGCAAGCTGATGCTGCCGGCCTTCCACGGCAACGGCATCGAGGGCGAGGGGGAGATGATGGCCGAGGTGGCGCGGCGGGAAATCGGCCGATGGCCGGTCGGGGAGCCGTTCGCGCTGTGGCCGCGGATGCAGGCGATCACCCAGGAGGTGGTGATGCGGGCCGTCTTCGGGCCCGACGAGGAGGGCCGGCTAGACCGCCTGCGCGTCCTGCTCACCGAGCTGACCGCGGCGATGAACGACCCCGGCCAGATGCAGCGGCTGTTCCTCTTCGGGCCGCGCTGGGTCGCGGGTAGCCGCCGCTTCCGGCGGGCGATGGCCCCGGTCGAAGAGGAGCTGATGCACGAGGTCCGGCGGCGCCGCGCCGAAGGCGAGCAGGGTCGCACCGACATCGTCTCGATGCTGGTCTTCGCCCGCTACGAGGACGGCGGCGAGATGAGCGAGAGCGACCTCCGCGACGAACTGATGACCCTGCTCACCGACGGCCCCACCTCCTCCTCGCTGGCCTGGACCTTCGAGCGGCTGCTGCGCCACCCCGAGAAGCTCGAACGCAGCTGCGCCGAGGCGCGCAACGGCAGCGACGGCGAGTACCTCGACGCGGTGATCAAGGAGACGCTGCGGCTCTGCCCGCCGGTGCCGGTGGTGGTGCGGCGCCTGCGCGAGCCGATGGAGCTGGGCGGCTACTCGATCCCCGCCGGCACGACCGTCGCTCCCTGCGTCCACCTGATCCACCGCGACGAGGCGACCTACCCGCACCCCAAGCGCTTCCTGCCGGAGCGCTTCCTCGAGCAGCCGACCGGGACCTACACCTGGATCCCCTTCGGCGGCGGCGTCCGCCGCTGCCTCGCCGCCAGCTACGCCGAACTGGAGATGAAACGGGTGATGCGCACGGTCCTCCGCGAGGTCGAGCTGCGGCCGGTCGGGGAGGGATCGGAGCGGATGAGGAAAAGCGCGATCTCCTTCAGCCCCGACCAGCGCGGTCTCGTGATCGCCGAGCCGGCGTGAGCGCCTACGCCGATCTGATCGTCGTCGGCGCCGGCGCCAAGGCGTCGGGGATCGCGACCAAGGTCCACGCCTTCAACCGGATCGGCCTCGGGCCGCTGACGATGAAGGTCGTCGAGGGCGTCGAGCCGGCTGCCTCCTGGCTGGGCCGCAACGGCATGACCTCGGGCGAGGAGCCGCTGGCGGTGACGCCGATCAAGGACGTCGGCTTCCCGTACCTGAGCCACCGTGAGTTCGGCGAGGCGGGGGAGGCGATCGACGCCGAGACGATGGGCTTCTCCTGGCAGCGCTACATGGTCGGCCAGCGCGACTACGCGCGCTGGATCGACGCCGGCTCGCCCTCGGTCCGCCACCGTGACTACGGCGCCTACCTGCAGTGGGTGCTCTCGCGGGCGACGGAGGGGGTCAGCCACGTGCGTGGCCGGGTCGTCGCGGTCTGGCTCGCGGACGGCCGCTGGCAGGTGGACGTCTCCGAGGCGGACGGGACGACCCGCTACGAAGCCGGCGCCCTGGTCCTCACCGGGCCCGGCGTCCACCGCTCCTTTCCCCACGAGGACGCGATCGCGTCGCGGGTCTTCCACTGTGACAGCCGCCGCGAGGAGTTCGCCCGCCTGCCCGAGGACCGAGAGGTCGACGTCGGCGTGGTCGGCGGCGGCGAGAGCGCGCTCAGCTGCGTGATGTTCCTGCGCGGCTTCCGCCCGCTCGCCCGCTGCACCGTCTACACGCCGATGCTGCCGATGAGCCGCGGCGAGAGCTTCCTCGAGAATCGCGTCTTCTCCAACCCCGACGCGGTCGAATGGGAGGCCCTCGACCAGCAGACCCGGCGGGACTTCGTCAAGCACAGCGACCGCGGCGTCTTCGACCCGCCGAGCCTGGCCGCGATCGCCTTCGAGGACCGGGCCCGCTTCCGCACCGGCCGGGTCACCGACGTCGCCGCCGCCCCCGGAGGCGAGGGGGTCCTCCTGGAGTACGAGTCCCCGGAAGGTCCGAGCCGCCGCGAGCTCGAGTACGTCGTCAACTGCACCGGCTTCGACCTGCTGGCGCAGCTGCGCTCGCTCTTCTCGCCGGAGCAGCGAGCCGAGATCGAGGCCGAGGTGGGACCGCTCTGGGACCGTCCGGCCGGCCTCGAGATCCCGATCGGGCGCCACCTCGAGCTGCGCGGCCTCAGCCCGCGATTGCAGATCCCCGGCCTGGCCGGCCTCAGCCAGGGACCCGGCTTCGCCAACCTCGGCGCCCTCGGCCTGCTCTCCAACCGCGTCCTGCAGCCGCTGCTGCAGGAAAAGGCCGCAAAGAAAGAACTTGGCGCCGGGTCGGGAATGGAATATAAGTCCTTATTGTTTGAGTAACTATGAGGTGTTCAAGTCGAGTTTGGGAGGGGTGATGAGGTGAGCCTGGAGAAAGTCCCGAAAGCAGCCTGGATCGGAGCGGGCTTGCTGGTGCTCGCGATCGTCGTCGTGGTGGTGGTGCTCGCCACCGGCTCCTCGTCTTCCTCTGGAGAAGACGTCAGCTTCAGCGGCAACGCCTACCCCGGCATCGACAAGGCCAGCACCCGCCACGTCACCGACAGCCCGATCGACAGCGGCTCCGTCGCTGGCCTCGAAGAAGCCTGGGTGCTGCCGGCCACGGCGGAAAGCTCCTACGGCGCCTACTCGACCTCGCCGGCGGTCAGCGACGGCGTCGCCTACATCCAGGACCTCGAGTCGAACGTGCAGGCGGTCAACCTCGAAGACGGCTCGGTGCTCTGGACCAAGAGCTACGAACAGCCCGACCAGGGCCCGAACGGAGTCTCGGTCGGCGAAGGCCGCGTCTACGGCGCCACGCCGAAAGGCGCCTTCGCGCTCGACCAGAAGACCGGCGAAGAGCTCTGGAGCACGAAGCTCGCCAAGGGTGTGATGGAAATCGACATGCCGGTCGGCGCTCACGAAGGCCTGGTCTACGTCTCGACCGTCCCCGTCACGGTCAGCTCGACCTATCCGGCTGGCGGCGTCGGCACCCTTTACGCGCTCGACGCCAAGACCGGCAAGGAGGAGTGGCACTTCGACACGGTGCCCGCCGACCTCTGGGGAGACAAGAGCGTCAACTCGGGCGGCGGCCTCTGGTACGAGCCGACCTTCGACGACAAGGGCTCGATGTACTTCGGCGTCGGCAACCCGGTGCCGTTCCCCGGGACCACGGGGAAGCCCTGGGGCGCCAGCCGTCCCGGCCCGAACACGTACACCAACTCGGTCGTCAAGCTCGATGCCAAGACCGGCAAGCTGCAGTGGTTCCACCAGGTGACGCCGCACGACGTCTACGACTGGGACCAGCAGGACCCACCGATGCTGATCAGCTCGGGCGGTCGCGAGCTGGCGATCAGCGGCGGCAAGTCTGGGATCGTCGTCGCCGTCGACGCCCAGACCGGCAAGCCGGTCTGGGAGCAGGCGGTCGGCCAGCACAACGGCCACGACAAGGACGGCCTGCTGGCGATGCACGGCGAATCGAGCAAGATCAAGGGCGGCGAAGTGTTCCCCGGCAAACTCGGTGGGGTGATCGCGCCGATGGCGACCGACGGCAAGACCGTCTTCGTCCCGGTCGTCAACCACCCGCTGACGATCGTCTCCGGGGCCGAACTCGGCGAAGGCAGCTCGATGAGCGGCGAACTCGTCGCCCTCGACGCCGCCACCGGCAAGGTGAAATGGACCCACGAACTGCCCTCGGCAGCCTTCGGGGCGCCGGTCGTCGTCAACGACGTCGTCTTCGTCAGCAGCTACGACGGCTCGCTCTTTGCCCTCGACGCCAACGGCGGCGGCGAACTCTGGGTGCAGTCGCTGCCGGCGGGGATCAACGCCGGGCTGGTGGTCAGCGGCGACACGCTGCTGGCGCCGGCGGGCGTTACCGCGGCGGAAGGGCAGACCCCGGGCCTGGTCGCCTATCGACTGGGCAGCTAGCCGGATGGGCGGGCCCGGCGCTACGGTGGCGAGGTGGCTGCCAAGCACAGCGCCGGGATCCTGCTCTACCGGCTGACGGAACAGGGGTCGGAGTTCCTCCTCGTCCATCCGGGCGGCCCCTTCTGGGCGAAGAAAGACCTCGGTGCCTGGACGATCCCCAAGGGCGAGGTCGAGCCGGAGGAGGAGAACGTCGCCTGTGCGCTGCGGGAGCTGCGCGAGGAGCTCGGCCCGGCTCCGGAGATCGAGCCCGAGAGCTTGATCGAGCTCGGCTCGGTGCGCCAGAAGTCGGGCAAGCTCGTCGACGCCTGGGCGGCGGAGGGGGACTTTGACCCGGCGGCGCTGGCCAGCAACAGCTTCGAGATGGAGTGGCCGCCGCGCAGCGGCCAGCGCCAGTCCTTCCCCGAGGTCGACTTGGCCGCCTGGCTTGAGCCGGAGGCCGCGCGGGAGAAGATCCTGCCGGCCCAGCAGCCCTTCCTTGACCGGCTGCTCGCGCACCTGAGAGGATCGTGATGATGGAGACGAACGGCTCCACTCCGACCAACGGCGCCGAGCCAGAGGCCGCGGCAAACGGCGCTGAGCCGCCGCCGATGGCGAACCTGGCCGCGACCAACGGCGCGAGCCAGAACGGGCATCTGCCGATCTCGGCGCGGCTGCTCGGCGTCGGTGTGCGCGGCGCCCGCACGGTCGGCAAGGCGACCGGCCTCGACCGCGCCGTCGAGATCGCCGCCGAGGAGGCGATCGTCGCCGCGGTCGAAAGCGAGGCGGTCGAGCGGGCGATGGCGCGGGTTCTGCAGGGACCGATCGTCGAAGAGGCGGTCGAGGGCGCCCTGGAGAGCGACGCCGTCAAGAAGGCCCTGCTGGAGGCGATGGACAGCGAGCTGGTCGACGAGGTCTGGCGACGACTGCTGGCCAGCGACCAAGCCCAGCAGCTGGTCGAGCGGATCGCCGAGGCGCCCGAGGTACGGGCCGCGATCAGCGCCCAGGGAATGGGCTTGCTGGAGGACGTCGGCCGCACGATCGGCCGCGTCGCCCGCGGCCTCGACGACCGCGTCGAGCGGATCGTTCGCCGGATCTTCTTCCGCAAGCGCCGCCCGCTGCCGACCAACCACGCCGGCCTGGTCAGCCGCGCCCTCGCCTACGCGGTCGACGCGATCTTCGTCAACCTCAGCTTCACCGCCCTCGCGGCGCTGCTGACCCTCGGCTACAACGCCTTCTTCGGCAGCGGCGAAGGCGGCAGCGGCCTGGCGATCGCGATCGGCTCCACCGCCTGGCTGGCAATCGGCTCCGTTTACCTGCTCGGCTTCTGGTCGCTCGCCGGACAGACGCCGGGGATGCGCTTTCTTGGGATAGCCCTCAGCGAACCGCGCCTTAAGCCCGGCCGCGCCGTGAAGCGCCTGATCGGCCTCTACTTCTCGGTCGTAACCTTCGGGATCGGCTTCCTCGGCATCCTCTTCCGTGAGGATCGTCGAGCCTGGGAAGACCGCTTCAGCGGCCTCACCGTCCTCTATGACGAGCGGCGGCCGGAGCCGGCGCCCTGGTCCACGCCGCTGGAGTCGGTCCCGCCCGAGCCCGCGCCCCCGCCCGAGCCGGTCACGGTCGAGGCCCAGCCCGCCAGCCCGGCCGGATAGCGGTTCGCGGCCCAGCGCTGCAGCAGCAGCGTGCCGCTGCCGGACGCGATCAGCAGGACCACGTTCACCCCGAGGACGATCAGAGCGGGGAGGCCATCGCCGCTCTCGCCGGCGCCGATGGCGACGCCGAGGTAGGCGGAGGCGGGGATCGTCGTTACTGAGATCGCCACGCCGACGGCGGCGCTCGCCCGGGTCTCGAAGGAGAGCATTGCCGCGACGCCGGCCGCCAGTGCGACCAGCACGGTCGAGTAGTCGGTGACGGCGAGGCCGTTGAGGCTGCTTTCGTTGATGCTGAAGCCGCTGCCGAGCAGGCCGGTGGCGTCGAGCAGGCCGGCGAGGACAGCGGTGACGATCACGACCAGGGTCATTCCCAGGGTCAGGGTCGCGAAGGAGCGGGCTGCCAGGCCGCGGCGGCCGCCAACCAGGCCGACGCAGGTGGCGCAGATCGGCAGCAGGTCGGGGCTGACCGCCATGCCGCCGACGATCAGGATCCCGTTGCTCTTGATCACGCCGAGCGCGGCGATGATCGCGGCGACGGTGATCAGCGCCAGGTAGCGGGCGAGCGGCCGTGAGTTGGCGCGGGCCTGGCCGAGCACCTCGACCCAGGCGAAGCCTTCGATCACGTCGCCGCCGGGCACGTGGCGCCGCAGCGGCGCCACCACCTCGACCCGGGTCAGCAGGTAGTCGTCGACCGGAACTCCGAGCGCGGCGATCGCGTCGACGACCTCATCGGCGGCGTGCGGCTCGACGTCGGCGACGAAGACCGCCGAGCCGGGGGTCGACTCGTCGGCCTGTTGAACGACCCGCCGCACGCCTTCCAGCTCGCAGAGGGCGGCGGCGAAGCTGGGGGCGCGCTCGGCGTCGACGGATGAACGCAGCCGCAGCACGCCCCCATTGTCACCGCGGGCGCGGCGTCAGGCTCTGACCCGCCCTTCCGGGCCCTCGATCAGCTTGTAGATGATGATGATCGAGAGGGCGAAGATCGCCAGTGACCAGAACGGGTAGGAGGGGATCGCCAGCAGCGAGGCGATCGCGTTCAGGGAGCCGATGAAGATCCCGAACCAGCGGCCGAATTCCCCGCCCGCGAAGAGCGAGAAGGCGGCGACCAGCTCGAGCACGCCGACGATCAGTAGGACCCAGCCCCAGGTGTGGAGGCTGCTGATGATGAAGGTGCCGTGTTCGGTGAAGAACTTCGAATCCCCGATCGCGGCGATGCCGTAGATGATGTTGAGGACGCCGGCGACGATCAGCAAGACACCAGCGAACACCCACCATCCGCTCAGCGTTTCGTTCATGAGTAACCCTTTCCTGGCTGGTTGGACAACCGAATCCGTATCCAACATATGCGCCCTGAGGACAGGAAATCCTTTGCAAACGCTAAGTTTTGCGAGGAACGGCTCTAAGCGACGAGCCGGACGACCTTGAAGCTGCGCTCGCCGCGCGGCGTCTCGACCGCCACCGTCGAGCCCACCGCCGCGTCGAGCAGGGCACGACCGATCGGCGACTCGGCGGAGAGGCGACCGCTGGCGAGGTCGGCCTCGGTGGAGCCGACCAGCGTCCACTCGGCGCTCTCGCCTTTCGATTCATCGAGGACCTCGGCGGTGCGCCCGAAGGCGAAGACGTCCTTGGTCGACTCGTCGACCTCGACGACGACGGCGTTGCGGAGCCGCTCCTGGAGTCGCTTGATTCGCGTCTCCAGATGCGCCTGGTCCTCTTTGGCGATGTGGTAATCGGCGTTCTCCTTGAGGTCGCCGAGCTCCCGCGCGTCCTTGATCCGCGCCGCCATCTCCTGCCGGGCCGGGCCTTCGAGCTGCTCCAGCTCGGCTTTCAGCTCCGCGATCCCAGCCGCGGTGATCGGCTCTCCACCTGCGTCCGCCATCGGCCCAGCTTCTCAGAAACTAGTCGCCGGCAGCGGTTTCGCCGCCGCGCAACGTCTGCCCGAAGGAGCGCACCTTCACTCCCGCAGCCTTGCCGAGGTATTCGAGCCCGAACAGGTCCTCGGTCGATTTGAGCAGCGAGTAGGGCGTGTATTCGCCCGCGTCGGTGGCGCCCGCGGTGACGAAGGGAGAGAGCAGGAGGGCGCCCGTCTTCAGAGGCTCCGCGGCCGGCGCCGCACCGGCGGTCGGCGGGTTGGCCGCGTCGAAGGTGACGATCAGCAGGCCGTCTTTCTTGTAGGCGGGGGAGGCGAGGATCTTCGGCACCAGCTGGCTCAGGTAGGCATCGGCGGCGGCCGCGCCTTCGGTGGCGGGCGTTCCATCGGCGTTGGGCGGGCACTGGCCCGGGATGCCGGCATTGCAGGCGCTCGGCGCGATGTAGGAGAAGCTCGGGGTCTTCGTCGCCTTGGCCAGGTCCTTGTCGAGCTCGGTGGCGGGCACGTCGTTGCTGGCGCAGTCGCCCAGGTCGAGCAGCGAGTGGAAGTAGACGAACGGGTTGGCCTTCGGGGAGTAGGCGCCGGGGGTGGTGCTTTCCGGAGCGCCGGGCTGCGGGTAGACGCAGTTGGCCGGCGCGCCGGTGGTCGGATCTACCATCCCTTCGACGTAGGCGCGCCAGCTGAACCTCGCGAGGCCAAGCTGGTCGGCCAGGGTCAGTTCTTCGGCGGGGTAGACGCACTTGCCGTAGTCGGGGCAACCCGCCTTGGTGTCGGCGGTCGGCGGCTGGCCGCTGATGGTGGCGATCTCGTTGGGGAGCCCGGCCGCGTCGAGCAGCGAGTACTCGCTGAGCAGCTGTCCCTTGGGACGCAGCGTCGTCGCCAGGTAGGGCATCTGCGGCGTCGTCCCGAAAGCGGCTTCGTAGCCGGGGCTGGCCACCGAGACGATGAAGACGTGTTTGACCTGGCCGGCTTCGGGGCTCGGCGTTTCCGGCACTTCCGGCGTCGGCACTTCCGGTTCCGGTTCGGGTTCCGGTTCAGGCGCCGCTTCGATCGGCAGGGCTTCGGGTTCCGGTGCGGCTTCGGGCGCGGGGGTGGGTTCGGGCGCTGCTTCCGGTTCGGGTTCCGGTTCCGCCAGCGGCGCCGCCGCGATCGGAGTCCGGTCGGCGGCGAGGCTGCGGCCGAGCAGTTCGGCCAGCGGCCCGGAGCCCTGCGGGTTGGTCGCCGCCGCGGCGACGATCGCCGAGGTGGCGACCACCGAGGAGGCGACCAGCAGGCCGAAGCGTTTGCCGGTCAGCGAGGCGGCGGCGGCGATCGCCTTCGCCAGGTTCTTCTTCAGGTAACCGCTCACCGGCTCGCCTCGGTCACCAGCGAGTGCCCGCACTGGGGGCAGAAGCGGTCGGCGGCGCCGTAGGGCGACTGGCAACTGGGGCAGAGCCCGGCCGCGTCGGCGCGGGCCAGCTCCAGCGCCCGCTCCGCCGCCAGCAGGTCGGCGTCGACCCGCTGCAGCTCAGCCGCTTTGCGGGTGAGGACGTCGAGGCGGACGTGGTCGCGGATCGCCATCTCGTAGAAGGCGCCGCCGAGGTCGGCCTGCATGACCGTGAACTTCTCCAGCAGGCGGTCGCGCTGGGCGACCAGCTCGGCGTGCTCGGCTTTGGTCTCGGCCTCGCTCGGCGTTGCCGGCGCGGCCGGTTTCGCCTTGGCGGCGGCGGCCGGCGGCTGGCTCGAGCTCGGGCGCCGCAGACGCTCGACTGGACGGCGGGCAAGGGAGGAGAGGCGGCGGCTCACGGTTCCACCCCGTTGGTCGGCGCCGGCGCCGAGCCACCGCTGCCGCCGACGACGATCACGTCGGGCAGGTTCTGCTGGGCTTTGATGTAGTTATCGCCGGTCTGTTCCGGGTTTTCTTCGACCAATTTCGTGTCTTCCGCGGTCTTCTCCTCGGTGGCTTTGAAGCCCGTCACCTGGTGGACGTCGCCGTTTGCAGTCTTGGCGACGACCTTGCCGCCATCTTTCTCGGCAGCTTTCTCGGCTTTCGATTTCTTCGCGGTGTTGGCGCTGCCGGCGCCCGGCGCGGCGGCAACGGGGGCGGCGGTGGCGTTGGCCGCTTCCTGTTTGCGCAGCGCCTGGATCAGCGCGTCGTTGTCGCTGCCGTCGGACCCGCCGCGGCCGACGACGACGCCGAGGGCGACGGCGATCGGCAGCAGCGCGAAGAAGGCGACCGCCGCGGCGCGGCTGGTCGGGTTCGCTTTCTGCGGTGGCCCGATCAGGGGCCGACGCGCCTTGCGGCTCTGCGAGGCGAAGTAGCGCGAGGAGGGGTTGGCGCCGTTGCCGCGCCGCGCCGCGCATTCGACGCAGTAGCGCTGCTGGGGGTCCATCGCCGCCCCGCACTCCTCGCAGGGCTCGTAGCCCCCCTTCGTGGCCAGTGGCAGCAGATCCGTTTCGGTCATCCCTTCTCGCCCCCGTTCTTGTGATCTTGCTTCGAGTCGTGCTGCTTCTGCTTCTGCCGCTGCGCCCGCGCCTCGAGGATGTGCTTGGCGCGCGCCTGCTGGCGTTCGGCCTTTTCCTGCGTGGTCGAGCAGCCCGCGGCGGCGCCGGCGAGCACAACCGCGCAGGCGGCGACGGCGCCGCTGCGGGCGAGCGGTGGGTTGGGCCGGCGCCTAGCCGAACGCACCGCTGACGTACTCCTGGGTGCGTTTCTCGCGGGGCGAGCCGAACAGCGTCGTGGCGCTGTTGTACTCGACCAGGTCGCCGAGGTACATGAAGGCGACGTGGTCGGCGATCCGGTAGGCCTGCTGCAGGTTGTGGGTGACGATCACGACGGCGACGTCGTCGCGCAGTTTCACGATCAGGTCCTCGATCACCTGGGTCGACTGCGGGTCGAGCGCCGAGCAGGGCTCGTCGAGCAGCAGCACCTCGGGCTGGGCGGCGAGGGCGCGGGCGATGCAGAGCCGCTGCTGCTGGCCGCCGGAGAGCTTCAGGGCGGGGTGGTCGAGGTTGTCCTTGACCTCCTCGAAGAGGCCCGCCCGTTCGAGGGCGCTGTGCACCGCCGGCTCCAGCGTCTTCTTGCGTTGCCGCCGCGAGCCCTGCTCGCGCAGCACGTAGGCGATGTTGTCGAAGATGCTCATCGGGAACGGGTTCGGCTGCTGGAAGACCATCGTCACCCGGCGGCGCAGCAGGGTCGGCTCGATCAGACGGATGTCGACCTCGTCGAGCAGGATCCGGCCCTCGAGCTTGGCGGTGCTGGTCAGCTCGGTGAGGCGGTTGAGCGAGCGCAGCAGGGTCGTCTTGCCGCAGCCGGAAGGGCCGATCAGCGAGAGCACCTCGCCCTGGCGGATCGGCAGCGAGACGCCTTTGACGGCCGCTTTGGGGCCGTAGGAGATCGTCACGTCGTCGACCTCCATGCGCCGGATCGAGAACTGCGGTGCCCCGATCGAGCGGCGCGCGGCGGTGAACCCTCCCGGTGCCGCGGGGGCGCTGCCGTTGCGGGCGGGGGCAGGGGCGGCCTCGCGGGCGGGCGCCGGATCCTCGAGTGGCAGTCGCCGGATTGGCGGCGGCGGTGACTTCAGTGACTCCACGTTCCTACCTTTCGGGCGCGGCGATGGACGACGTCGACGGCCGCGTTGAGGGCCAGGACCATCAGCAGCAGGACGAAGGCCGCCGCGTAGGCCTTCTCGGGCTGATTGAGGTTCCCGGTGGGGGAGGCCTCGTAGACGAAGTTGGTCAGCGTGGTTCCGGCGCCGCGCAGGTAGTTGAGCGGGAAGGGTGCGCCTTCGACCGGGGCGAAGTTCTGGGTGGCGCCGAGGAGGACGAGGATGATCGCCGTGTCGCCGATGATCCGGCCGAGGCCCAGCATCGCCCCGGTGGCGATCTGCGGGCGGCTGGTCGGGATCAGGATTCGCCGCGTCGTCGCCGCCTTGGTCTTGCCGACCGCGTAGGAAGCCTCGCGGACGTGGCGGGGGATCGCGTTGAGCCCCTCGCGGGTGCTGGCCACGATCAGCGGCAGCGCCACCAGCGAGAGCATCGCCGAGGCGGCGAAGAAGGAGCGGCCGAAGACGACCCCTTCGGAGCTGCGGCTGAGGAAGCCGAGCAGGACGTCGGAGAAGATCACCGTGCCGAACAGCGCGAGCACGATCGAAGGGATCCCGGCGATCGCCTCGATCGTCGACTCGGTGATCCGGGCCAGCGCGGCCGGGCGGCCGTACTCGACCAGCCAGACCGCGATGGCGACGCCGGCGGGAAGCGCCAGAGCGAGGCCCAGCACGGCGACGATCAGGGTGCCGATCAAGGCGTCGGAGAAGCCGCCGCTTTCGCTCTGGCTGAAGCCCGAGGCGGCGGGGGTGACGAGCATCGAGGGCTTCAGGTAGGTGATGCCCTGGATCAACAGATAGATGACGATCGCGACGGCGATCGCGCAGAAGAGCAGCCCCAGCGCCCAGCAGATCGCCAGGCCGATGCGGTCGCTGAGCCGCCAGGTGGCGCTGCCCTCGACCGCGCCGGTCGGCTGCTTGCCGGCGACGGGCGGCTTCGGCGCCGTGGGCGGCGCCGGCATCTGGACCGAGGACTCCATCAGGCGGCCCCGTATTTGCGCGCGGCACGGCGCACCGCGTATCCGGTCAGCGAGAGCATCGCCGCCGAGAAGAGCAGCACCGCGGCGATCGCGAAGAGGGTGGCGTTGGCCGGCGGCGAGCTGAGCTGGTCGATGTTCTTGACGATCGTCGGCGCCAGCGGGCGGGAGGGCTCGTAGATGAAGATGAGGCCGTCGGCCGGGTTGGGGGCGAAGCCGACCGAGCCGGAGATCATCGCCAGCATCACCGCCTCGCCGATCGCCCGCGCCACCGCCAGCACCGTGCCGGCAACGATCGCCGGGCGGGCGCTGCGGACGCCGATCTTCCAGGTCGTCCGCCAGCGGTTGACGCCGAGCGCCAGCGATCCCTCCAGCCAGCCCGGTTTAACCGCGCGCAGGCCGTCGGAGAAGATCGAGACCATCAGCGGCGCGATCATCACCGTCAGCACGGTGATCGCGGCCAGCAGGCTGTAGCCGGTCAGCGAGATGACTCCTGCCACCGAGGACTTCTGCGGCTCCGTGACCAGGTGGTTGCCGATGAAGGGCACCAGCACGAGGACGCCGAGCAGGCCATAGATCACCGAGGGGACGCTGGCCAGGAAGCGGACGACCGGCTGGAGGATGTTGCTCATCCAGTCCGGCGCGAACTCGACGATGAAGACGGAGACGAAGAGGGCGGAGAAGAGGGCGATCAGGACAGCGCCGCCGGTGATCAGGATGGTGCTCCAGATCAGCGGCCAGGCGTGGAAGGTGTAGACGTATTCGAGGCCGTTCTGCCCCGAGAGGAAGATCGCGTTGAGCTGGTCGTCGACGTTGCCGCCGGGGCCGAACCAGGAGAGGCCGTTGTGGGCGAACGAGGGCCATGCCCTGACGAGCACGGTGACGATCATCGCCAGCAGCAGGCCGACGACACCGCAGACCAGCGCGCCGAGCATTCGCTCGACGCGCTGGTCGGACCACTTCGGCCCGTACTCGGGGGAGAGGTCCTCGTTCAACGACTACTTCTTCTTGTTGAACGCGGGCACGCCGCCGGCTTTGGAGATGACCGTGGCCGCGGCTGGGCTGGTACGGGCCCAGTCGATGAATTTCTGCAGCGCCGGCGGGCTGCTGCTGCCGTCGCCCGGCAGGACCAGGAAGAGGTAGCGCGAGAGCGGGTACTTGAGCGGCTCGACGCTGATCTTGCTGGGGGTGCAGGGGACGCCGTTGACTTTCAGCGCCTTCTGGCCGGTGCCCTGCCAAGCGAGACCGTCGTAGCCGATCGCGTTCGGGTCCTGCTTGACGGCGTTGACGACGAGGCCGTCGGCGGTCAGGGCGTTGACGTTGGAAGCCGGCGCTTCGTTGTTCAGCACCGCCTGGAGGAAGAAGTTGTAGGTCCCTCCGTTGGTGTCGCGGCCGACCGGGTCAATCGTGGTTTCGAGGCCCGAGCCGGGGAGCTGGCTCCAGTTGGTCAGCAGCCCGCGGTAGATGTCGTGGGCCTGCTGGATGGTGATGTTGGTGAGCTTGTTCTTCGGGTTGACGTCCAGGCAGAGGCCGTCCATGAACATCTTGATGTAGGTGGTGCCGGCGTCGCTGGGAAGCGGCGTGCGGGCCTGGCCTGCGAACTGGCTGGTCCCGTTCTGCACGTCTTTGACGCCAGCGTTTCCTCCGTTGGCGGTGTAGACGAAGTGGACCTTCTTGTTCACCGTTTTGGTGTAAGTGGCGAAGAGCGCCTGCAGCACCGGCTGCGCGGCGACCGAGCCGGACCCGATCAGGGTCTGGGCGCTCGCCGAGGCGGGCAGGGCCAGCCCCAGGAGGGCGAGCGCCGCGATGGCCAGGGTCTTGATTCTCATCTCGTTGTGATTCCTTTCCGACCGGGTTAATTCGAGTTTATTGACCAACTTGGTCGCCAAAGGCTAGCAGTTTCTGTAGTTTATCGACCTACTTAGTAGAGAAACCCCGTCCGGCAGGAAGCTCAGTCCGACCTCCGGCGGATCGAAATGGAGGTCGAATTGCTGAACAGAAGGCTGTCCACGCCCAAGGCGGCGACGGCGGTCGTGCTTGCCGCCGTCGTTGCCGCTTCGGTGGCGGTTGTCCCGTCCGTGGCTAAACAGGCCGAGTCGTTCCTGACCAGCCAGAAGGCGGCGAAGGTCTACGTGAGCAACAAAAAAGCCTCGACGCTCTACCTGCGTAAAAAGGCGGCGTCGAACCTTTACGTGGCGAAGGCGGACCAGCCGCTCCAGCCCGTTGCCGGCATTGCCGCTGGCACGGCGCTGTTCGGCCCCGTCTCGGCGACCACGGCTGGCTACATCCCCTCCGCGTTCACCTCGTTCGCGACCAAGGCAAACGCCAGCTCGGCTGTGATCACGTTCTCCGGCAACGCCAGCTGCACGGCGGAAAAAGCGACCGCGGACCTGGCCTGCCCGGTGCAGATCCTGGTCGACGGGCAGTCGACGGGCAAAGTCAACTTCGCTCCCGCGACGGTTGGCTCGCCGACCCCGGCGCCGCTGATCCACACGATCGTGCAGACGACGGTGCTGGCCAAAGGCGGCCACACGGTCTCGGTCCAGTACGCCGGCGCCTCGAAAGTGACGTTCACGCTGAAAAGCTGGAACCTCGCCGTCGAGGCCTACCCGCAGCCCGACGAATCGTTGCCGACGACGGAAGCACCCCCGTCCACCGGCGGCGGCTCCAAAGGGGCCTAGCGCCCCGCTTCCCTGGCCCGCCCGCATGCGCTCGCATGTGGGCGGGTACCGGGTTGGGGTGACCGACCTCGTCCTCGGCCCGCTGCTGCGCTATGTCTCCGAAACGGAGGCGACCGTCTGGGTCGAGACCGATGGGCCCTGCGAGGTGGAGATCCTCGGCAGCCGCGAGCCGACCTTCAGCGTCGCCGGCCACCACTACGCCCTGGTCCGGATCGAGGGCCTCGAGCCCGGCGGCACCTACGAGTACGAGGTGCGGCTCGACGGCGAGGTGCGCTGGCCCGCTGCCGACGCCGAGCTGCCGCCGAGCAGAATCCAGACCTTCGCGCCGGGGCGCTCGCTGGACGTCTGCTTCGGCTCCTGCCGGGTGGCGGCTCCGCATGAGGAGCCTTACACGCTGACCCAGGACGAGAGCGAGGATGGCTTCGAGCTCGACGCCCTGTACGTGCTGGCCCGGCAGATGATCGCCGACGACCGCGACGAGTGGCCGGAGCTGCTCTTCCTGCTCGGCGACCAGGTCTACGTCGACGAGGCCTCGCCGTGGGCGCGGGAGCAGATCCGTCAGCGCCGCAGCACCGATCCGGCGCCGGGCGAGGAGGTGCTCGACTACGAGGAGTACACCTTCCTCTACCGGGAGAGCTGGGGCGACCCGCTGCTGCGCTGGCTGCTCTCGACGGTTTCCACCTCGATGCTCTGGGACGACCACGACATGAGCGACGACTGGAACATCTCCCGCTCCTGGCACGAGGAGATGGAAGCGAAGCAGTGGTGGCACGAGCGGGCGATCGCCGGGATCGCCAGCTACTGGGTCTACCAGCACCTCGGCAACCTCTCCCCGCGGGAGCTCGACGAGAACGATCTCTACGCGAAGGTTCGCGGCAACCCCGATGCGACCGAGATCCTCCGCGAGTGGGCTCATGAGATCGGCGGCACCGGGGCCGGGATGCGCTGGAGCTTCTGCCGCGACATCGACGGCGTTCGGGCGGTCTTCATGGACTCGCGCGCCGCCCGGGTGCTGACCGACCAGCGCCGCTCGATCTTCGACGACGAGGTCTGGGAGTGGATCGTCGAACACTGCGAGGGGGACTTCGACCACCTGCTGATCGCGACCACGGTGCCGTTCCTGCTCTCGCCGAGCTTCGACCGGCTCGAGGCCTGGAATGAGCGCCTCTGCGACGGCGCCTGGGGCGGCCTGGCCGCGCGGGCTAGTGAGAAGCTGCGTCGCGCCGTCGACTTCGACCACTGGGCCGCCTTCCAGTTCTCCTTCCCGCGGCTGCGGAAGCTGATCGAAGAGGTCGGCTCGGGACGGCGCGGGAAGGCGCCGTCGACGATCGCCGTTCTCTCCGGCGACGTCCACCACGCCTATCTGGCGGAGATGGGTTTCCGACCGGACGCGGAGGTGGAGAGCGCCGTCGTCCAGATCGTCTGCTCGCCGTACCGCAACCCGCTCAGCCAGCGTGAGCAGCGAGTGGTCCGGGCCGCCTTCTCGCGCCCACTCGCGGCCCTGACGCGGGGCCTTGCCCGGTTCGCCGGGGCGCCGGAGCCGGAGATGGGCTGGCGCACCGTCGAGGGCCCCTACTTCGACAACCAGGTGGCGACGCTGCGGCTCGACGGTCGGCGCGCCTCGGTCCGGCTCGACAAGACCATCGCCGGCGAGGAGGACGAGCGCTGCCTCGAGAAGAGCTTCGAGCGCCGGCTCGCCTGAGGGAGCCGACGACGAGGCCGCCTTCCGGCCCGGCGGCGACCTCGTCGTCGGGCTAGCGCTGCGGGCGGGGGAGGGCGTCCCCGAGGATCAGTCGGGCTCGGTAGAAGAGCGCCTCGTCGGCGTCGGAGGGGACCGACTCGCGGTTCGCCTGGCGGCTGGTCCGGTTCTGCCCGGCCCCAGCCGGGACCTCGTCGCGGACCAGACCGGTCAGGCGGCCCCTGGATATGAAAGTCGTGTGGTTGACGCGCTTGCTCATCTCGCGCTCCTTTCCAGAGTTTGTCGAGCAACTAACTCAAGAATAGCACCACGAGAGAGGGAAGGATGAAAAAGGGAGGATCGGCGGCAGCCGAGACGTCACTCGAGCCCCTATCTGGGCCTAAGTGACATCTCGCCGAGGGGATGGGAAGATCGAGGGGCGGCGAGATGGGGCGGGGCGCCACCCGGCAAAAGCGCGCCCCGCCCCGTCGCCTCTTCAAACGGGTGCAGATACCTCTGCGTCGCCGCCGTCCTGTGAGCGGTGGGGAGTCGAGGCCCCGCTGCCGTCGTTCGGTGGCGAACCGTTGAAGCTTTTCGCCTGGACCGGGCGCAGGTAGGCGATCTGGCCCTCCTGGAGTTCGAGGCGCTGCAGCTCGTTGCGGGTCAGCTGGGCCCAGACCTCGGTGCCGTCGGCGAGCACGAACTCGACCCGGATCTCGAAGCCGAGGGCGACTATCCGCTGCACCATGCCCTCCTCGGTGCGCTCGTCGGGATCGAGGACGACCTCCATGTCGTGCGGGCGCACGAAGTTGTCGCCGAGGCGGTTGACCTCGCCGACGAAGCTCATCACGAACTCGTTGGCGGGCTTCTCGTAGAGCTCGTCGGCGCTGCCGGACTGCTCGACCCTCCCTTCGTTCATCACCACCAGCTGGCCGGCGACGTCCATCGCCTCCTCCTGGTCGTGGGTGACCAGCACCACCGCCGGCTGGTGCACCTGGCACAGCGTGGCCAGCAGGGCGTGCATCTTTATCCGCGTGAGCGCATCGAGGGCCCCGAAGGGCTCGTCGAGCAGGAGCAATTGGGGATCCCGCACCAGCGAGCGGGCCAGTGCCACCCGTTGGGCCTCGCCGCCGGAGAGGGTGTACGGCCACGCCGACGTGTGGTTCTTGAGGCCCACCTCGTCGAGGGCCTGCTCGGCCCGCCGTCGGGCTTCGGATTGCGGCCGGGGCAGCCCGATGGCGACATT
>JBEVJP010000115.1:0-12988 GCA_040510155.1 Solirubrobacterales bacterium
GGAGGCAAGGGCTTCCGCGTCGCCATGACCGCCGACGACATCGAGGACGCCTTCGAGGGCGCCGCCCGCGAGGGCGAGAAGTTCTTCAGCGACGACACGGTCTACCTCGAGCGGTACCTCGAGGATCCGCGCCACGTCGAGGTCCAGGTGCTGGCCGACTCGCACGGCAACGTGATTCACCTCGGCGAGCGCGACTGCTCGATCCAGCGTCGCCACCAGAAGGTGATCGAGGAGGCACCCGGGCCCCACGTCGACGAGGAGATGCGGGAGCGGATCGGCAAAATCGCCACCGACGCGGCCGCCGCGGTCGGCTACCGCGGCGCCGGCACGATCGAGGGCATGCAGGTCGGCGACGAGTACTTCTTCCTCGAGATGAACACCCGCGTCCAGGTCGAGCACTGCGTGACCGAGATGGTCACCGGCATCGACATCGTCCGCGAGCAGATCGTGATCGCCGCCGGCGAGCCGCTCTCGATCGCCCAGGAGGACGTGAAGCTGAACGGCTGGTCGATCGAGTGCCGGATCAACGCCGAGGCCGCGCACAAGAACTTCGCCCCCGCGCCGGGGCCGATCGGCGACTCCTACCGCGAGCCCTCCGGGCCGGGCGTCCGCGTCGACTCCGGCGTCGAGGGCGGCTCCGAGGTGACGCCGATGTACGACCCGATGGTGGCCAAGCTGATCGTCTGGGACGTCGATCGCGAGAAGGCGACGCGCCGCATGCTGCGCGCCCTCTCCGAATACGACTCCGGCGGCCTCACCACCCTGATCCCCTTCCACGAAGCGATCCTCGCCACCGAGCAGTGGGCCAAGGGGGAGACCTGCCGCGACCTGATGGAGGACAACGACTGGCTGAAGTCGACCGCCCCCGCCGATGCCGCGCCGCCCGCCCCGAGCGAGGAGGGCGCCGAGGTGATCGCCCGCGACTACAAGGTCGAGGTCTCCGGCAAGCTCTTCGACGTCAAGGTGATCGGCGAGGCCGCCGCCGGTGGCGTCGCCGCAGCCGCGAGCAACGGTCGCAAACCGCCGAAGCGCGAGCGCAAGGCCGGCGCCGGCGGTGGCGGCGCCTCCAGCGAGTCGCTGACCTCGCCGTTGCAGGGCACCGTCTTCAAAGTCGTGGTCGCACCCGGCGCCGAGGTTGCCGAGGGCGACCTGATCTGCGTCATCGAGGCGATGAAGATGGAGAACGAGATCGCGGCGCACCGCTCCGGCAAGGTCGAGGAGCTGAAGATCTCCGAGGGGGATGCGGTTTCCTCGGGCGACGTTCTCGCCGTAATCAAGTAAGGCGTAGGCGCCCGGGGATGGTGCCCCCTCCCCCGGAGGCCGTCGCGCAGCTGGGGCGGCGTGGTGGGCGCGTTTGTTGCCGCATGAGCCTCCGTGGGAGGGGGCACCATCCCCGGGCCCGTGCGTCGTACTTCCTAGACTCGGTCGTCATGCAGTCAAACCGATTTGTTGGTGTTAGCCACCGGTTCGCAGCTTCCCGCCGGTCCTCGCGATGGGTTGACGATGGCGACTGAGCCCGAGACGAAAACTCAGTCTGGGATGGCCTGGGTCGAGGGGGGGAGCTTCGCGATGGGGTGCGAGCTCTTCTATGCGGAGGAGAAGCCGGTTCATACGGTCTCCGTGGATGGGTTTTGGGTTGATTCGAAGCCGGTGACGGTGCGGGAGTTTCGGCATTTCGTGCGGGATACGGACTACGTGACGGTGGCGGAGCGGAAGCCGGATCCGAAGGAATATCCGGGGATCGATCCGCGGCTTTTGGTGCCGGGGTCGCTGGTGTTCCAGCCGACGGCGGGGCCGGTGCCTTTCAACGACTTCCGGGTCTGGTGGGCGTTCGTGCCGGGGGCCTGCTGGCGGCGGCCGGAGGGGCCGGGGAGCGACGTGCGCGGGCGGGACAACCATCCCGTGGTCCACGTCGCCAACGAGGATGCGGCCGCCTACGCGGAGTGGGTCGGCAAGGAGCTGCCGAGCGAGGCGGAGTGGGAGTTCGCCGCCCGGGGCGGGCTCGACGGGGCGGTGTTCACCTGGGGCGACGAAGACCACGGGGGCGGCGATCTGCGGGCCAATACCTGGCAGGGGCGCTTCCCCTGGAAGAACCTCGGCGCCGCCGGCTACCGCGGCACCTCCAAGGTCGGCGCCTTCGCGCCCAACGGCTACGGCCTCTACGACATGGCCGGCAACGTCTGGGAGTGGACCGGGGACTTCTTCACGCCGCGCCACCCCGAGGAAGCGGCCAGCCCCTGTTGCGTCCCCAGCAACCCCCGGGTCACCTCAGACGCCGAAAGCTACGACCTGCAGGCGCCCGATTCGCACATCCCGCGCAAGGTGATCAAGGGCGGCTCACATCTCTGCGCTCCCGAATATTGCCTGCGCTACCGGCCCGCCGCGCGCCAGGGCCAGGCGCTCGACAGCTCGACCAGCCACCTCGGCTTCCGCTGCATCCGCAGAGCGGGTTGAGCGGGCGCTGCCGGGTTCGGCGCGCCCTCGCTCGGGCTACTTGCCCTGGGCCTTCTTTTCCTGTTCTTTGCGCTTCTTTTCCCGTTCCCGCTGCTGCTTTTCCTTTTCCCGTTTGATCTTCAGCTGTTCCTCACGGGTCAAGGGGAGTTCGGGAGCGGCTTTGCGGCACTCGAAGCCGCTGCATTCCTCGAGCCGGGTCAGTTCGCGGTGCAGGAAGCCGCGAATTGGGAAGTAGTTCTTGTCGCGGATTTTGTTGTTCAGCTCGTACGGATCCGCTTCGAGGTCGTAGAGCTCTTTCTCGCCGTCCGGCCACTCGATGTACTTGTACTGGCCGAGGCGAATCCCGTAATAGTTTTTCGGCGGGGCCACGACCGAGGCGCTGGCGCCGTCGCCAGCGGAGCCGCTGCTCGCGGCGGTGTTTTCGCGCCCGTAGGTGATCCCTTCCGGATTGTTGCCGGCGCCGCCGTTCTGTTCGACGTCGTCGGTCTGCACGAAGGACTCGAACAGCAGCGGCCGGTTCTTGCGCAGTTCCGGGTTGTGCCCGTAGGGATAGAGCGATTCGCCGTCGACGCTTTTGTCGGCTTTCGTCTGCGCCAGTTCGAGCAGCGTCGGGGCGACGTCGACGGTCGAGGCGAGCTGGCCGGTTTCGCTGTCGGGCTTGATGCCAGGGCCGCGGATCAGGAAGGGGAGGTGGGTGGAGGGCTCGTAGGCGAGGAACTTGCCGCCGGTGAGGCGGTGCTCGCCATAGAAGAAGCCGTTGTCCGCCATGAAGACGATGTAGGTGTTGCGCAGCCGGTGGAGCCCCCCGAGCGTGTCGATCACCTGTTTGACGCCGTCGTCGACCGAGCGCAGGGACTCCAGCGCCTTCTGGTAGTAGACGCGGTAGGTGTGGGCTTCGGTCGGGGAGACGAAGGGCGCTTCGCGGATGAAGCGCGGCTTGTCGTTGACGTTGCCCTCGTTGAACCCTTCCGAGGGCCCGTGGGGGAAGGGCACGCCGGCGAAGGTTTCGTTGTGGCGCGGCGCCGGCTCCGGGCCGGCGGGCCGGCGGAAATCCCCGTGCGGCGCGGAGTAGTCGAGCTGCAGGTAGATCGGCGTGCCTTCCGGCGTGCCCTGCATCTCTTCGCAGGCGATGCGGGTGAAGACGTCGGTCTCATACAGGCAGGGCTGCCCGTTGAGCGGCGCGTAGGGGCAGCCGAAGTCGTCCTTCGGCCCGTATTCGCGCGTCTCCCAGCTGCCGGAATCCCCGTAGGGCCCTTCGATTTTGCCGTTGTTGTTGAGTTCGTAGCCGTAGAAGTAGTGATTGGTGTCGCTGTGCAGGGTCGTGTGCCAGGCGTTCCAGCCGGGTGGGACCGAGGTGCCGTTGTCGTAGGGCGCGTCGCCGTAGGCGTTGAGGAACTTGCCGACGTGGATCGTCCGGTAGCCGGCGCTCTGCAGCCAGACCGGCAGGTCGTGGTTGTAGGCGGCGCGGGCGGCGAAGCCGGGGTAGCCGCCGTTCGGCGGGACGTTGCCGCGGACTTTGTTGTTGTGGGCGTAGCGGCCGGTCAGCAGCGAGACGCGCGAGGGGGCGCAGAGCGAGTACGGCGTGTAGTACTGCGTGAAGGTGGCGCCTTTTTCGCCGATCAGCGCCCGCGTGTTCGGCATCGCCTGAACGTTGCCGCCGCCGGGCGCCTGGTATTCGGCGTAGAGCTGGTCGAGCGTCTGGTCGTCGGTCTGGATGACGATGATGTTGGGACGACCCGAGGAGAGCTGCGGCGGCGGTTCGGTTTCCTTGGCGGAGGCGGCGGCTTCAGGCCGGCTGCGGCTGTCGCTGGGCGCCGCGGCGGCACTGGAGCGCCCCGTCAGCAGCGCCAGCGCCGCGGTCAGAGCCAGGACCGCCGCGAAAAGCAGCGCGCGACTGTCGAGCCGCGCCGGGGAGTGGCCGGCGGGCGTGCGCGAACGCAGGGCTTTTGACTCAAATCGATCCAAGGGGCGCCTCAGGGTCCGAAACCGGCGGGTAGCACCGGAGTTGCGCCGCGAAAGCTAAAAGGTGCTTAGGACGCGCCGAGCTTTTTAACCGCGTCGCGAAAGTTTTTGACCGTCGCGCTGGGCGCTTTGCGCCCTTCAAGCTTCTCGTCGTGGCGATTCACCCAGATAACCGGCACGTTCATTTTCAAAACCGGAGCGATGTCGGTCGTGTAGTTGCAGCCGATGTGGAGCCAGCTTTTCTTGCCGCCGATGCGGCGCGCGCACTCTTTGAAGTGGACCGGGTCCGGCTTGTAGCTGCGCACCTGCTGGGCGGTGACGACGAGGTCCAGTTCGGTCCGCAGGTGGCGGCGCGAGATCCCCAGCAGTTTGTCGTCGACGTTGGAGACGATGCCGATGTCGTACTTCTTGCCGAGCCGGTCCATCGCCGCGTTGGCCTCGCGGAAGGGCATCCAGTAGGCGACGCTGTTGGGCAGGAACTGGGCCCGCGAGGGCTCCACCTCCCAGCCCAGCTCACCGGCGACTTTGACGATCGTGCGGCGCAGCACCTCGGCGTAGAGCTCGTAGGAGCCGGCCATGATTTCGGCCTGGACCTCCATGAAGCGCTCGAGGAAGGGACCCTCCTCGAAGCTGAAGCCGTCTTTGGAGGCCTCTTTCTTGCAGGCTTCGACGATGCCTTTCTCCCAATCGATCAGGGTGCCGTAGCAGTCGGTGGTCACCCACTGAATGTTTTTGAGACTGGGAAGGGCCATTGGGCGCGCGGCATTATGTCAGTCGAGCCCGGGTCGGCGCTTCACCGTCGTCTTCTATAGGCTGCCCGGCCGGCACCGCCAGGGTGCTCTTTTTATGGACCTCCTCGAGTATCAGGGCAAGCAGCTGTTCGCCAAGCACGGGATCGCCGTGCCCAGCGGCGAGGTCGCCGAGACCGTCGACGAGGCGGTCGCCGCGGCGGACCGGATCGGCTACCCCTGCGCGATCAAGGCCCAGGTCCTGATCGGCGGCCGCGGCAAGGCCGGCGGCATCAAGATCGCCCAGGACGCCGAGGAGGCGCGCGCCCACGCCGAGGCGATCATCGGCATGGACATCGTCGGCCCCCACGGCGAGGGGCCCTTCAAGGTCCATCGCGTTTGGGTCGAGGGCGGCTCCGACATCGCCTCCGAGTACTACGCCTCGGTGATCCTCGACCGCGGCGAGAAGAAGCTGCTGACGATGATCTCCAGTCAGGGCGGGATGGACATCGAGGCGGTCGCCGCGGAGACGCCCGAGAAGCTGATCAAGCGCCACATCGACCCGACCACCCCCTTCACCGCTGAGGTAGCGGCGCCGATCGTCGCCGAGGCCGGGCTCGACGAGGACGTCAGCGCCCAGGTCGCCGATGTCGTCGCGAAGCTGGCCGAGGTGGCTCGCGAGGAGGACGCGACCCTGATCGAGGTCAACCCGCTGATCGTCACCGGCGACCGCCAGGTCGTCGCCCTCGACGCCAAGGTGACGATCGACGGCAACGCGCTCTTCCGCCACGAGGACCTCGCCGCCAGTGAGGCCAACGACGAGGAGGACCCGCAGGAGGCGATGGCCAAGGAGAAGGGCCTCACCTACGTGAAGCTCGACGGCAACGTCGGCATCCTCGCCAACGGCGCTGGCCTCTGCATGTCGACGCTTGACGTCGTCGCCCAGGCCGGCGGCGCCCCCGCCAACTTCCTCGACGCCGGCGGCGGCTCCAAGGCCGAGGCGATCGTCGATGCGCTGACCGTGATCACCTCTGATCCGAAGGTGACGGCGATCCTCTTCAACATCTTCGGCGGCATCACCCGTTGCGACGAGATCGCCAAGGGGATCGTCACCGCCCAGCAGCAGATGGACCTGAAGCTGCCCCTGGTCGTGCGGCTCGACGGCACCAACTCGGAGGAGGGCCTGCAGATCCTCGCCGAGGCGGGGCTGGAGAACCTCAACCAGGAGACGACGATGCTCGGCGCCGCCCGCCGGGTCGTGGAGCTGGCCGGCTGATGAGCATCATCATCGACAACGAGACCAAGCTTGTCGTCTCCGGCCTGACCGGCCGCGAGGGCTCCTTCCACGGACTGCGCAACAAGGCTTACGGGACCGACCTGGTCGCGGGTGTCACGCCCGGCAAGGGCGGCCAGGATGTCGAGGGGGTGCCGGTCTTCGACACGATCGCGGAGTCGGTCGAGCAGGCCGGTGCCAACACCTCGATGATCTTCGTCCCCGCCCGCTTCGCGGCGCCGGCGATCGACGAGGCGCTCGACTCCGGCGTGCAGACGGTGATCGCGATCACCGAGGGGATCCCCGTCCTCGACATGCTCGGGCTTTACTGGAAGGCGAAGGAGAAGGGCGTGCGCCTGCTCGGCCCGAACTGCCCCGGCGCGCTCTCGCCCGGCAAGGCCAACGTCGGCATCATCCCCGCCCAGTTCTTCGACCCGGGCCCGATCGGTGTCGTCTCCAAGTCGGGGACGCTGACCTACCAGATCGGCAACGAGCTGAAGCAGGCCGGCACCGGCAACTCCTCGATCGTCGGGATCGGCGGCGACCCGATCATCGGCTCCGACTTCATCGACATCCTCGCGCTCTACGAGCAGGATCCCGAGACCGAGCTGATCGTGATGGTCGGGGAGATAGGCGGCGACGCCGAGGAGCGGGCGGCCGAGTACATCGCCACCAGCGTCAGCAAGCCTGTGGTCGCCTACATCGCCGGCTTCACGGCGCCGCCCGGCAAGCAGATGGGTCACGCCGGGGCAATCATCTCCGGCTCCTCCGGCACGGCCCAGGCCAAGAAGGACGCGCTCGAAGCCAAGGGCGTGCGGGTCGGCGAAAGCCCGACCGAGACGGCGCAGATCGCCGTCGAGACGCTGCGCGGTTCCTAGCCCGCGCGGTACCTCGGACCCTCCTTCAGTCCCCCTACGGCGGCTTCGCGCTTCCCTAGGTCCAGCAGTCCGCGGATCTCGGCGGCGAGCGCGTCGGCTTCTCGGTCGAGGCGGCGGTGGGTGACGCGGATGATGCGGTAGCCGGCCAGCAGCCGCTCGGGGTCACGGGCGCGGTCCCGCTCGAAGGCAGCGCGGTGACCGTGGTGTTCCCAGCTGTCGAGCTCGACAATCAGGCTGGCGGCCGGCCAGAGCATGTCGACCTCGTGATCGAGCACGCTGACGTTGGCGGCGCCGAACGGAATGTCGTGTGCTCGGAGGAAAATCTGGAAGCGATCCTCGAGCGGAGAGCGGCCTTCGACGGCGGCTCGCGCCTCGATCAGGAGCCGCCTGATCGGCCTCAGCGCTCGCCGGCCGCGCCCCCGCTCACAGACCCGCTCGATCGCGGCCAGCTGCAGCAGGTTGCGTCGGTCCGCCTCTTCCCATGCCCGTTCCAGACGCGCGAACGGCTCGATTTCCGCGAGGTCGAAGAGCAGACGCGGCACCGAGGTGACCGGAATCCCGCCTCGCTCGGCCCATTCCTCGGAATGGAGAAGCCTGCAGCGGTGAATCCAAAGCCGCGGTCGTCGTTCGACCCCCTGCCGCCCACAGGGCGCCGTCACTTCAACGAGCGATCCGCGCTGCCGTCCCAACCCCCAGACCTGCGCCGCACTGCGATGGCTGAGCAGCGCCCCGCCGCCATAAGCAAGCACCCCAGCCCACCACCGCCCCCGCCGCCCGACCCGCCCATGCCCTACCGAATACACCCCACCATGAAGCGCCCCCAGCCGCCCCATCCCCAACCGCGCCTTGATCGCCCCCTCCCCAAACCCCAACTCCCGCAACTGCCCCCGCGAAACCACCCCGTGCTGCCGCTCCGCCAACTCCGAAAGCCCCCGCTCCCTCACCACCAACGGGCGTGTCTGAGTTTTCGGGGCCATATGCGTCCCTAAGCTCAGACACGCCCCGGGTTCTCCCCCCGTCGTGGGGACGGGCGGGTGGGGTCGGCGGGCGGTCCGCGTTGCTAGGGTCGAGGGCGATGGCTGGCGAGACGATTTCGTTTGCGAGGGGCGCTCCGAGTGCTGACATCCTGCCGCGCGAGGCGCTGCGGGTGGCGGCGGCGCGGGCGTTGGAGAGCGACTGGGAAAAGGCGCTTTCCTACGGGACTGGAATTGGGCATCCGGGACTCTGCGAGTGGATCGCGGAGCGGCATGGGGGGCTCAGCGCCGCCCAGGTGATGGTTGCCAACGGCTCGCTCGAGGCGGGGGCGATGCTGTTTCAGCACCTGCTCTCGGCGGGCGACCGGGTCGTCGTCGAGCAGCCGACCTACGACCGCACGCTGCTGCTCCTCCAGCAGCTAGGCGTCGAGCTGGTGCCGGTCTCACTCGAGGCCGACGGGCTCAACCTCGGCGAGCTGGAAGCGGCTCTCGAGGCAGGGCCGATCAAGCTCGCGCACGTGATCCCGAACTCGCACAATCCGGCCGGATGCACGCTCTCCAGCGCCAAGCGCGCCCGCCTCGTCGAGCTCGCCGCCGAGCACGGCTTCTGGATCTTCGAGGACGACCCCTACCGGGAGCTGCCCTTCGAGGGCGAGCCCTTGGAGACGATGCTTTCGCTCGACTCCGCCGACCGGGTCGTCCATGCCTCCTCCTTCTCGAAGACGGTCAGCCCTGGCGTTCGCGTCGGCTACCTGGCCGGGCCCGAGGGGGAGATCGCGAAGCTGGCCAAACGCGCCAACGAGACCTACATCTCACCCAACATGCTCGCCGAGTCGATTGTCTTGGAGCTCTGTCGCTCCGGCGCGCTCGACGAGAACATCGTCTTCGTAAAGGCCGAGCTGAAGGCGCGCCGCGACGCCCTGGTGACGGCGCTGCGCGAGCAGATCCCCGAGGCCGAGTTCGTCGTCCCCGACGGCGGCTACTTCCTCTGGCTCGACCTCGCCGCCGGCACCGACACGACGGCGCTGCTGGCTGAGTCAAAAGCGGAGGGCGTCTCCTTCGTCGCCGGCCCCGACTTCATGATCGAGGGTGGGGAGAACAGCCTCCGCCTCTCCTTTGCCCCGGTCCCGGCCGACCAGGCCGGCGAGGGCGTCGCCCGCATCGCCCGCGCCCTGGACAAGGTGCGGGCGGGCTCCCCCGCCTAGCCCCCTTCGAGCGCTGATCCGATCGGCCCGCGGCGGCCGTATGGGACCGTGTGAGGACGGAACCGACTTGTTTGGCGGCGAGGCATGGTTAGGCGAGAGAAAGCGGAGCGGCTGGCGGACGAGGAGCTGATGCCGCTGATCGGGGCCAAGGACCCCGAGGCCTTCGAGGTCTTCTTCGACCGCCACGGAGGCGCCGCCTACTCGCTTGCCTACCGGGTTGTCGGCGAGCGGACGGGCGCCGAAGACGTGGTCCAGGAGGCGTTCATCTCGATCTGGCGAAGTGGCGCCCGCTTCGACCGGGCTCGCGGCAGCGTTCGCGCCTGGACGCTCAGCATCGTCCGCAACCGCGCGATCGATGCCCTGCGGAGCCGCGCCGGCAAAGCGCCGAAGCTGACCTTCGACGATGAGCTCGCCCTCGAGCAGCGGCCGTCCGACGACTCGACCGAAGACGAGGCGATGCGGCACGAGACCGCCGGCGAGGTCCGGAACGCGCTGGAGACGTTGCCGGGCGATCAGGCCAAGGTGATCGAGCTCGCCTACTTCGGCGGCTTCAGCCACTCCGAGATCGCCGGGATGCTCGGGGTGCCGCTGGGGACCGTGAAGGGGCGAATGCGGCTGGGGCTGGAGAAGGTTCGCGGCGAGCTGGCGGAGGGACTGGCATGAGCGAGATGAGCAACGGGCACGAGCGCTGGAGCGAAGAGCTGGCGGCATACCTGCTCGGCGGGCTGGAGCCGGAGGAGATGACGGCCTTCGAGCGCCACGCCGAGGGTTGCGAGCGCTGCCGCGCGGAGATGCGCTGGCTGATGCCGGCGATGCAGGCGTTGCCGGAAAGCGTCGAGAGGGTGGAGGTCCCGCCGGGGCTGCGGGACCGAATGATGTCGGAGGTGCGGGCGGACGCGGCCGCGGCCGATGGCGACCTGGCCCCGGCCGCCGAGCGCAGTCGCACGGCAGGCCGAGACGATCGCACCGGCAACCGGCCAGATGGCTGGCGCCATTGGCTGGCCGGGCGCGGTGAGGGCCGACGCGGGCTGCGCCCCGCTGTCGGGCTGGCGGCACTGCTGCTGGTCGTCGCCGCGGTTACCGGCTACGTGGTGGGCAACGACGGCGCGTCCTCGCCAAACGACGGCCCGTCCAACACCGTCGTCTCCGGCCAAGCGCCTGGCGTCGTCGCGACGATGGTCCGCGAAGGCCGGGGCGGCTCGCTGCACCTCCGCAACGTCAAGCCGATCCCCGACGGCAAGGTCCTCGAGGCCTGGGTCCAGCGCAACGGCAAGGTGCGGCCGGTCCCAGCGCTGTTCGTCCCCGACCGCGAAGGACGCGCCACGACGACCGTCGCCAGCATGGACGGCGTCGAAACCGTGATGGTCACCATCGAGCCCGCCGGCGGCACCACCGCACCAACCTCGGCGCCGCTGGTCACCATGCCGATCCCCGGTTAGGCGGCGAAAACCAAGCCTGGCAAGGAAGCAGGAAGCGAAGCGTGCTCCGCACGCGAGCGCCCGAGGACGCCGCTATGCGCCGGTTTGCAGCCGCCTAGCGCCCGTAGCGATCCGAAGAAAGGACGAGCTGCGCCGGAATCGCCGCTCGCGGTGGTGGAGCTGGATCGGCGCGGACCGAGACCGTCTCGGCGACGCTGCGGCTGACCTCGTGCTTGCCGTCGGCGGAGGCGATTGTCACCGCCTCCTCGTCGGAGGACTCGACCTTGCCCTCCAAGCCTGGGTGCAAGCCGGCGTCCTTGAGGTAGTGAAGCAGCTCCTCGGCCTCGTTCTCGAAGCGCAGCACGGTTACGTCGGCGCCGACCCCGACGTCGGCCAGAAGCGAGCCCTGCTCGCGGATGCCCTCGACGATCGGGTGGCCGTGGGGACAGGTGGTAGCGTCGCCGATCGCGGCGCGCATCCGCTCCTCCAGGACCGGCGACATCGCGTGCTCGATCCGCTCCGCCTCCTCGTGGACCTCGTCCCAGGGGATGTTGAGGACGTCGGTGAGGAAGCGCTCGATCATCCGGTGGCGGCGGACGATGTAGCTGGCGTGCTCGCGACCGGATTCGGTGAATTCCAGCGATTTGTCGGGCTTGCGCTCGACGTAGCCGTCCTCGATCAGGCGGCCGATCATCTCGTGGACGGTGGGCGGCGAGAGCTGCATCGCGCGGGCGATGTTGGCGCCGGTCATCGGCAGCCCAGCCTCCTCGATCCAGAACATGATCTCCAGGTACTCCTGCTCCGCGACGGTCGCGGTATCCGACGACAAGGCTGCTCCTTCGGCTCGATTCCGGTCGCAATCGATACTAGCGACGGACCAGCGTCCTAGCGACGGACCAGAGTCGAGACGATCGCCTCGTAAAAGCCGTCGCCCATCGCGCCCTCGGTGACCACGGCGTTGCCCCAGGAGGCGAGCATCGAGCGCAGGCCCGGGTCGCGCTCAGGACCGTTGGCGACGACGAAGAAGGTGCCGACCGAGGCGGCCACCTCGAGGTCCTCGACCGAGTCGCCGACGGCGATGCAGTCGGCCGGGTCATAGCCGCGGGCACGGGCGTGGGCGGCGACGGCGGCGGCCTTGCTGACCTGGCGGGGGACCAGGTGGTAAGCGTGAGTGGGGCCGTCGATTGCCGCCATCGGCCGGCCGATGGCGCCGTTGTCGAGCAGGCGCAGGTCGTCGTCGCCGCGCTCCCGCAGCAGCTCGTTGGCCTCCTCGACGTCGACGTCGCCGCGGAAGAGGTGGGAGAGGACGCGACCGGTGTGCCAGGGAGAGTGGTACTCCAGCCGGCCCTCGAAGTGGGCAAAGAGCGCCTTCGGGATCCCCCGGGACTCGATCTGCTCGTAAATCGTGCCGTTCTCGTCCGGTGCCATCTCCCCGGTCAGCAGCGTCGTCTCTCCGTCGATGACGAAGGCGCAACCCGCCTCGTAGATGTAGGAGGTCTGGCCCATCAGGCGGGCGGCCTCGTGGACCTGGGGCTCGCGGCGGCCGGACATGATCACGACCTCGACCCCGGCCCGGTGGCAGGCCTCCAGCCCGCGCGACTGGGCCAGCGAGAAGCCGCCCTCGGCATCGCGGTAGAGCGAGGAGCCCTTGCCGAGAAGGGTCCCGTCGAGGTCGGTGTAGACGCATCGCAGGGGCATGGTGCGGTCGCTACGGTAGCCGGATGCCCTGGCGACTCGCCGATCGCAGCCTCGACCTGGCCCAGCCGCTGGCCGCCGGGATCGTCAACGTCACCGCCGACTCGATGTTCGAGGGGGCGCGCAGCGGCACTCCCGAGCAGGCGATCGCCGACGGCCGGGCGCTGGTCGAGTCGGGCTTCGACATGCTCGACGTCGGCGCCGTGGCGGCGAAAGCGGGCCCACCGGTGAGCGTCGAGGACGAGGCGGCGGCGCTGGTGCCGGCGATCGAAGGGCTCGCCGACGCCGGCGTGCCTGTGTCGGCCGACACCTTCTCGGTCGAGGTGGCGCGGGCAGCACTGGAAGCTGGCGCGCACGCGATCAACGACATCTCGGGCGGCTCGCCGGAGATGTTCGAGCTG
>JBEVJP010000116.1:0-23319 GCA_040510155.1 Solirubrobacterales bacterium
GACTTCCGCTCGCAGGTTCGCTCCAACGGGAAGGCGCTGGCGGCGCTGGCGCCGGTAGGGCCCCGCGTCGCCCGCAAAGCCGTCAACGCCACCAACCACCGTCTCGGCCGTGCCGGGGGGGGGGCCGGCCGGGGGGGCGGGCGCGGCCCCGCCCGCTCGCCGCCCCCCCCCCCGTCCCCGCCCCCCCGGTCGGTGGGGGCGGGGCGGGGGCGCGGGCCGGCGGGGCCGCCGCCCCCCCCGCGGCCGCTGGCGCGGGGGCAGCAGGGGCCGGCGCGGTCGGCAGCGTCGGCGCCGCTCTCAGTGGCAGCGGCGCAGCGGGAGGCATCGGCGCCCTCGGCGGTGCCCTCGGCACCAAGGCGGTGGCCGGCGTCGTCACCGCGGCAGTCATCACGGCCGGCGCGGTCGAGGTCAAGCAGAGCAGCTCAGGCCCGGTCGACCCCGCCACGCCGAAAGTCGCGCAGACGCTTCAGTACCCGGCCCCCGCTCCGGCGATTGCCAAGGCCGAAGTCAGCAAGGCCGCGGTGGCTCCAGCGGCAGAGGAAGTCCAGCAGCCCCCGGCGGAACCAGCCGTGGAGGCCCTACCAGCGGACCCGGACCCGGCCGCCGAGGAAGCGGCCCCGGCCCCAGCTGAACCGGCGATCGAAGATGCCGCCGGCCAGTCGGTCGCGGATCCGACCGTTGGCATCCCGCCGGCCACCACCGAAGCCGTCACCGGCGCCACGCCGTCGACGCCGACCAGCGCCGGCGCGCACGGCGGCAGCGGCGCCGTCGTCGTCACCGTAGGCGGCTCCGGCTCGGCCACGCCGACCACCCCACCCCCCGTCGCCGCACCGCCCGCTGAAACGCCCCCGCCGGTGGAAACCGCGCCACCTGCCGAACCGCCCGTCACCGGCACCGCGCCCGAAGACGGCAGCACCTCGAGCGCCGCGGCCGAACCGCCGGCCGAAGAACCCGGCCTCTAGGGCTCTACCCCAGCCCGATTACCTTGAGGCGCCGCATCAGACAGGTGCCGGCGAACTGTCGCGTCTCCTCCAGCGAGTAGCCGAAAAGTTCGAAGTCCTCGCCTTCCGCCCAGGGCGGCTGCAGGACGCCGTCGGCGACTGGCAGCGACTCCTCCAGCGTGCGCTGGATCGCCGCCTTGTAGCGCTCGTCCTCGCGTGCCATCTCCCGCAGGAAGACCGAGCCGAAGGCGACGTGGCGGTGCTCGTCGCGGGCGACGTTGGCGAAGCCCTCGACGAAGGCCGGCAGCGTCCCTTCGCGTTCGTTGAAGTCCATGATGAAGTGCTGCCCCGTCAGGGCCAGCATTCCCTCGATCACCATGTGGTAGAGCGTCACCGCCTCGACCAGCGCCTCGGTGTCCTCGGGTTCGCTCGAGAGCCGCTCGGTGCGGCGGCCGAGCATCTCGTCGAAGAGGCGGCCGAAGTTGTCGTTGAGGTGCGTCGAGGTCTCGCTCAGCATCTCGCTGAGCGACTCCGACTCCAGCACCCCCACCTCGCGGTAGAAGCGCTCGAAGAAGCGCACGTGACGGGCCTCGTCGGCGATCTGGGTGCAGAGGAAGACTTTCTGATCCTCGGTCGGCGCCGCCCGCATGATCGGCCCCAGCTCCTCGGCGACCTTCTGCTCGCCGATGAAGAACGAGGAGAGCCCGTACATGCGCTGGAAGCGCTCCTCCTCGCTGATCCGCTCGTGCCAGTCCTCACGATCGCGGCTGAAGTCGAGCTCCTGGGTCTGCCACTGCTGGCGCTCCCAGAGGTCGTAGAGCTCCGCGTAGGTGAGCAGCTTGATCTCGGCGGTGCGGTCCGCCGCCTCGTTCAAGGCCGGATCGGCAGTCGCCTGGAAATCGGCGCGCTCGGTCCTCGACTGCGTCCCCGTCGCCTCTTTGGCCTCCATCTCAGCCCTCCTCCTCGGTCGCGCAAGCGGTCCGAGCGAGACTAGCAGCGGTTTGGCTGGCCAGCCAGTTTTCGGGCGGAGCGGGACACGCGCGTTCCCGACTTCGTACGTCCTATAGGCAGTACGAAGTCGGGAACGGTGCCGTTCTCGGCTAGACGCTGTACGTCTCGCCGGGGTTCAAAACCACGACCTTCGACGAGGTCTGGGCCTCGACGTCAGCCTTGAAGGCGTCGGCGTCGGTCTCGATCGCCGGGAAGGTGTCGTAGTGCATCGGGATCACCGTGGCGGCGCCGATGAACTCGACGGCGGCGACGGCGTCATGGCGATCCATCGTGTAGTGGCCGCCGATCGGCAGGAGGGCGACGTCGATCGGGTGCCGTTCGCCGATCAGTTTCATGTCGCCGAACAGACAGGTGTCGCCGGCGTGGTAGATCGTCGTTCCGCCGATCGTGATCACGAGGCCGGAGGGCGGACCGAGGACGATGCCGTGCTCGGCGCTGAACGGCGCCTCTTCGGACCCCGGCAGGGTGTTCGTGTGCCAGGCGGGGACGATCTTGACGCTGCCCCAGTCGAAGCTGACGGTGCCGCCGAAGTTCGGGTCGCTGACCGCGTCGAGGCCCTGACCCTTGAGCCATTCGGCCAGCTCGACGATGCCGATGCAGTGGGCGCCGGTCCGCTTGGCCACCGGCACCGCGTCGGCCATGTGGTCGGCGTGGCCGTGGGAGATGGCGATGTGGGTCGGCTCGACTTCCTCCCCCGTGTGGACCGCGACGGGATTGTTCGGCTTCAGGAACGGGTCGACCAGCAGCGTCGTCTCCCCCTCACTCAGCTCGAAGCAGGACTGTCCGTGGAACTTGATCTCCATCGTCAACGCTCTCCTTCTGTCTCGGTTGCGCCGTCGTCCGCGGCGGCGGCGGTATCGCTCAGCTCTTCCTTCAGCGCCCAGCCGACGGCGACGCCGACCATCATCCCCATCCGCGCCTCCTCGGCCAGCAGGGCGCGAACGGCGGTGAGCCGCTCCTCGGGGTCGGGTGCGGTCGCCGCCCTCAGGGCCTCGGCCTCGTGCGGCTCGCCGAACCAGCCGCCCTCCGCCATCGCCGCCGCCAGCACCTTCTGCAGCTGCGGAGCCGCCTGGGCGACGACGCTCTCGGCGGCAGCGAAGCGCTGCGGATCACGCAACCGCTCGAGCGCGGCTTCGAGCTCCCTCTCATCAGGCACGCGCCCAGCCTAGATGATCGATCCGGGCGCGCCGGATCGACGGCTGACGCCTACCGATTTGAGTGCAGCGCCGATGAGGCGAGACCGGCGAGGCCGCCGACAGCGCCGCCGACGAGCCCGGCGACCAGGTCCGCGGTCGGCGCGAAAACGGGCAGGGCGATGAGGACGACGGCCGCGACGAGGACGCCGATCACGTCGTACTCCTGGTCGATCGAGCCATGCGACTCGGAGCGACGGATCGCGAACCAGGCTGCCACCGCGCCGAGCGCCATCCCGTTGCCCCCGGCGACCACGGTGATTTCGCCCTGAGCGCTGGCGACGCCGCTGGCGGCGATCATCCCGAGGGATCCGCAGGCGAGCAGGAGAACCGCGGTCGGAAGGCTGCCGAGCCGGCGCTCGACCCCGGTCGAGAAGATCGCCAGCCCGACCGCGACGACGAACAGGTAACCGACGTCGACGTAGGCGAACGGGGCGGTGAGGAAGCGCCACCACTCCCCGTGCAGCGGCACGATCAGGCCGCCGAAGGTCGAGAGCGGGTCGCCGCTGGCCTTCTGGATGAGCAGCAGCAGGGCCGAGATCAGGATCGCCGCCGCGGTCGCGTAGGGGCGCTCCGCGGCGATCGCCGCGGTCGCCCGACGCGGCAGGAGGCGCGGCCGGCGTCGGCGGCGCGGCCGCAGCGCCTCGAGCCGGTCGCCGCTGCGCTCGAGCTTCGGGGCGCGCTTCCGCAAGCGAGTGCCGCAGTAGGGGCACTCGGTCACGTAAGGGCTGACCTCCGAGCCGCAGTTCTTGCAGATGACGCTCAGCTCGGTCTCGCTCATGGTCGTCCGAGGATAGCCCCCGAGACCGCCCCCCGCGCCCCTTTGCGGTGGCATACTCCGCGGGAAACCGTCTTCCGAGGAGGAATCCAGTGGAGTTGAAGAGCCTCACCGAGCAGAAATCCCTGCTCGCGACCCTGCCCCCGGGCAAACGCGCCCGGCTGCACCGGCTGCTGTTCGAGTTCGGCCCGGGCCACGGAACCCTGATGCTGCTACCGATCGACCAGGGGATCGAGCACGGTCCGCGCGACTTCTTCCCGAACCCCGCCTCCAAGGACCCCGACTACCAGTTCCGGCTGGCGGCCGAGGCCGGCTACTCGGCGCTCGCCTGCCAGATCGGCATGGCCGAGAAGTACTACCCGGACTACGCCGGGCGGGTGCCGCTGATCCTCAAGGTCAACGGCAAGACCGACATCCCCTCCTCGTCCAAGGCCTTCTCGAGCTGCAATGCCACCGTCGAGGACGGCGTCCGGCTCGGCGCCGACGCGATCGGCTACACGCTCTACGTCGGCTCGCCCCGTCAGGACGAGGACCTCGCCCAACTGCGCCAGGTCCGCCAGGACTGCGACCGCTTCGGAATGCCACTGGTGATCTGGTCCTATCCGCGCGGCGAAGCCGTCGAAGGCAAGGGCGGCCCCAACTCCTTTTACGCGATCGACTACGCGGCGCGGCTGGCGATGGAGATGGGCGCTGACATCGTCAAGCTCAACATGCCGAAGGTCGACTCGTCCAAGGACAAGGACGCCCCGGCTCCTTACAACGAGCTCGAGGTCGACCAGACCGAGGCCATCCGCCAGTGCGTCGAGTCGGCCGGTCGGGCCCTCGTCGTCCTCTCCGGCGGCTCCAAGGTGGACGACGCGACGGTCCTGCAGAACACCCGCGAGATCATGGAGGCGGGCGGCTCCGGAGTCATCTTCGGCCGCAACGTCTGGCAGCGCGAGTGGAGCGAGGCCGTCGAGATCGTCGGCCAGATCAAAGAGACGCTGCTCGCCAGCGTGCGCCGCACGCCGTAGCGCTGAGATAGAGCGATTGTCCTTGTAGACGAGCGGCCCCCGGGCCGCTCGTCTACTTTTACGAACTCGTCCGTTTCGAACCGGGGGCTCGAGAGCCCTCGAGGACTGGAGGAGTGATGTCGAAGATGTGGAGCCGCCGGCCCTCGCCGGCGCTGATCGTCGCGATCGCGGCGCTGGTCATGGCGATGGCAGGGACCACCTACGCGGCGACGCAGCTGGCGAAGAACAGCGTCGGCACCAAGCAGCTGAAGAAGGATGCCGTGACCGGGGCCAAAGTGAAGAACGGCACGCTGACCGGCAGCGACATAGACATCGCCAGCCTCGGCAACGTGCCGTCGGCGAGCAACTCCGAACGCGCCAACCTGGCCGATCGCGCCCTCACCGCCGACAGCGTCGGCACCGCGAAGACGGCTCAGAACGCCGACCACGCCAATACCGCCGGCCACGCGACCACGGCCGACAGCGCCTCCGAGGCAGACCACGCGACGACCGCTACCACTGCCTCGTTCGCCGCCACGATCTCCTCGGCGGGGCCCATCCGGATCGTCGGAGCCGCCGGAGAGCCGCCGTTCCTGAACGGGTCTGAAAACCGCGTCCTCGCCGGAGTCGAATACCAACCGGTCGGCTTCTACAAGGACCCGGCGGGAATCGTCCACCTCGAAGGCGTCGTCAAACCCGGCACCGTCGATCCCGAAGTGGGACTGCTCTTCGAACTTCCCCAGGGGTATCGACCAGCGGCCGGCAAGTTCGTCGCCTTCGAACCGACCAACGGGCAGAGCGTCCTGATCGGCGGCACCGGGGCCAAACTCCAAACCGTTGCCACCAGCGGCATGGTCCTCGTCCCGAACCCGACCGGGGCGCCGATTCCGCTCGGCGGAATCACCTTCCTGGCCCAGGGCTAGGACTCAGACTCCGCGACAAGCGGAGCCTTGCTCGCCAGGCGGGGGAGGTCGAGCCTCCCCCCCGCCTTGGCGAGCCATGGAAGCGATTCGTCACGGCGGTGGCTGGCTCGGCAGTGTCGTCCTGCTGCTGGTCGGTGCGGCGCTGATCCTGCGGCCCTGGGAGGCGGACGTCGAGAATGCCGACGGGCCTGCCACGGCAACCGCGCTCGTCACCAGGGTCGTCGACGGCGACACGGTCGAAGCTCGAATCGACGGCACGGTCGAGGACGTCCGCTACATCGGCGTCGACACGCCGGAGACCGTCAAGCCCGATACGCCGGTGCAGTGCTTCGGGCCGCGGGCGTCGGCCTTCAACCACCACTTGGTCGAGGGCAAGATCATCCATTTCGTCTTCGGCGTCGAGCGGCGCGACATCTACGGCCGGCTGCTCGGATACGCCTATCTGGGCGATCGCTTCGTCAATGCGGAACTCGTGCGTAGAGGTCTCGCCAGGACCCTGGAGATTGCGCCGAATACCCGCTTCGCAAGCCGTTTCTCGCGATTGGAGAGCGATGCCGCCCGGGCCGGCCGTGGGATCTGGGGTGCATGCCCGCCCTGAACAATTTCTTGCGGCTTTGCTACGGTCCGCCCCGGCCTTCGGGCCCCTCTTTATGAGAATGCGACAGAGCATCTCCCAGTTCGAGACGGCCTTCGAGCAGGAGACTTCACTGGAGCGCCGCCGGCGCGAGCAGCTGCGCCGCCGCGCCGCCAACCGCTCGCGGGCGCGCCGGATCAGCCGCACCGAGCAGCACAGCAAGGTCCGCTTCAGCGTTCTCGCCGTCTGCCTCACCGTTACCGTCGTCGTCGTCGTCGTCGCCATGTTCGAGGCGCTGGCATTCCTGATGGCCTAGCGCCCCGCGCACGACCCGCCCCGTTGAATAGACTCGCCCGCCGATGGCAAGACGCTCACTGAAGCCGCAGCTGAACCAGATCCGCGCCTGGGTCCAACAGGGCCGCACGGACGCCTGGATCGCCCACCAGCTCGAGGTCAGCACGACCGAGCTGCGCGAGTTCCGCAAGCAGTACGACCTCGCCCCCGGCGAGGAGGGCACCGCCTCGGGCGACATCGATCTCCGCGACGAGATCGAAGCCGAGATCGAGGCCGCCGCCGCCGAGGAGGAGGCCGAAGAGGCGCCCGAGTCGGAGTCCGAGGACGACGACGAGGCCGGCGCTGATGGCGAGGACGAGTCGGGCGAGCGCACCGGCGCCCCTCGCCGCCGACGTCGCCGCGGCCGTCGCGGTGGCCGCGGGCGCCGCAAAGATCTTGAGGCGACCTTCGACCACGGTGAGACGGACGGCTACGGCCTCTGGCTGGACGCCTCCGTCAAGGACAACCCCGTCTACACCGAGCACTGGGCAGGCCAGCGCGAGGTCACCGTCCGCATCGACGCGGACCAGATCGTCATCCGCCGCCCCGGGCCGACTGGCCCGGACGCAGGCGACGAGTCCGACGACGAGTAGCGCCGGATGGCCAGCTGGCCATCTGACCAAGCAGAGCAAGGACGCAGGGAGCGAAGCGTGCTCCGCACGTGAGCGACTGAGGACGCCGCTATGCGCCGGTCAGACGGCCAGCTGCGAAATCGGTGGCGCCGCGCAGGTACATCCAGAAGGCGGCGTCGGCAAGGGACTGCGCGTCAGGCTGCGTCGTCGAGGCGACGTCGAGAGCCACCTGTTGGCACCAGTCCGTGCCCTTGCCGTAGAGGTCGGCGAGTTCGGCGGCGCTGAAGGTCGGTCCGATCCGGCGGCGCAGTTCGTCGCGGATCGCTCCGATCACGCGGTCGGCGAGGCGGCGGCCACGCGCGTCGTCGATGGCCTGCAGCTCACGCCACCCCTGCTCCCACTGGAAGAGCGCGTTCTCGAGCGGATAGCTCATCCGGCGAGATTAGCCACCTCGCTTTCCCGCAGGGAATTTTGAGCCAATATAGCCTGGAAAAGCGGACAAATGCGCCAGCTTGACGGGCTCTCTGAGTCGGCCTAGGGTCGAGCCCGAATCGGAGTCCGACTTCAGCTCCGGTTCTCCCTACTGGTGTTGTGCCGGGGTGTCGTTGAGGCGCCTCGGCACAGCGTCTTCACCGCCTCGCGGGTACTCCAGGCGGAGGCTTAGATGTCTGGGATCTGACGCAGCGGGGCGTTGGCGGGGCCGCAGCCGCTTGGGTCGAGACTTCCTTCGAGCTTCCAGACCGTGACCGAGCCGCTGCGCAGGATCGGGGTGACGCTGGACTCGCCGCGCAGCCAGCCCGCCTCCGGTGAGGAGATCGGCTTTCCGGGCTCGAGGAAGTTGAGGAAGGGTGAGGTGACGAGGTAGTCGAGGTCGGCGTCGTTGACCGCGGCGCGAAAGGCACGGCAGGTCGCGATCGGCTCGTAGGAGCCATGTGGGCCTTCCTCGCCGAGGTAGTGGACGCGGTTGGTCAGGTCGGTGCCGAAGAACCCATACTCGAGGAAGCCGGCGGTGGTCCCAGCCAATCCGATCCTGGCGTGGTCGAAGCCGCGCGCCCAGCGGTAGGCCGAGTCGAGGTCCATGCCGGGGATCCCTTCGCCGGCCACGTCGTTGGCGAAGCGGCTCTCCAGATAGTGGCGCTGGACGGGGTAGCCGATCGCAACCACGCTCAACACAAGCACCGAGGCGCCGGCGGCGAGCAGGGCACGGGAGGCACCTCGCTCGCGCGCAAACCAGAGCGCCGCAGGGGCGAGGACCAGCAGAGCGACGACGAGCAGGGCGAAAAGCCGGCTTGGGTCACGCAGCGGCACGTCGAGCCGATCGGTGACGACGAGAACCAGGAGGAGCAGCGCCATCAACCCCCACTGTCGTCCCCTGGCGTCGAAGAAGCGCAGCAGCGGCAGCAGGACGATCCCGGCCAGCAGCGGACCGATCGCGTAGCGGATGTTGATCCCGAACCCCGTCGGTTCACCCTCGGCACCGGCGGCGCTGAGCGGCGTGAAGAGGTAGGCGACCATCCCGAAGAGCGCGATCGCGCCGACCCAGCGGATCGCCCGGTCGCGACCGCGCAGCAGGGCAATCGCCGCAGCGACGACAGCAGCGAGGATGACGACTGGCCAGAGCGCTCCGAAGGCGTCGTGCAGCCCCGGTGCGAAGTAGTGGCGCCAGACGCCGGTATCGGTTGCGTAGTGCACGATGCTGAAATCGGGACGGCCTTCCTGGAGACGCTCGGGGTGCGGCAGCGAGATCGGTCCCAGGTGTTCGGCCTCCGGAATCGGGTTGCCGGCGACGACGAGGTTGCGCAGGTACCAGTAGCCGCCCCCGGCGAGCGCCGGCAGGAACCACCAGGCGGCCGCGGCACGGCGGCGGCCAGCGGGCGCCATCACCATCACGGCAAGGCTGAGTGCTGCCGCCATCGCCATCACGGTGAACTTCGTCCCCGCCGCCAGCCCCACGGCCAGCCCCGCGGCGGCAATCCCCCACTCCGCTCGGCCGTGTCCCTGCTCCGGGTCGGGCGGAGGCGCGACGGCTGAGCCTCGCCGGTCGTCCGGCCGGGGCTCCCGCCGACGCGCCCAGACCGTGACCAGGATCGCGATCGCGGCGAGGATCAGTGCCGCGGCCATGACGTCGTTCTTGGCCGCACCCGGCTCGCGCACGACCAGCGTGTGGCACTCGAGCAGGATCGCCGCCGCAACGACGGCGAGTGGACCGCGCCCGTACGGGCGGCCGATGCAGTAGGCGGCGACGAAGGCAACGGCGAGCCAGCCGAAGTTGATGAAGAGCGAGAGGGTGTCGCGTCCCGTCAGCAGGATGCCGGCGGCGTGGAGCAGCTCCGAGTTCTGCGGGTAGAACCAGTTGGTGAAGACCGTCTCCGTGTAGTGGAGGCTGGTGACCGAGTGGCTCTGGGCGATGTCCGCCGCGAAGGGCATGTGGTACCAGAGCGAGTCGAAGTTGAAGATGCCGCGATCGAGGGCGTTGTGGGCGGTGATTGCCCAATGGGCGACAACTACAGCGATGACGGCGAGCATCGCCAGGTGCATGAGGGCGTCCTGGCGGGCGGGTCCTGTCCCTGGCAGTGTCTCCCCCGCTCTGCGGGAGAGCCCACCGCCAGGGCCACCCACCCGAAGGAAGCTCGTCAGGCACGCGGTGATGAGTGATGCCACGATGAGAGTTCCGGCGTAGAGCAGACCGACGATGCCGAGGATCTCCATCAGCCAGGTGAGTAATGCGACCGCCGTGATCGACTCGACCAGGCGCGCCGGCGCGCCGGTCCATGAGGGCAGAACACTTTGCCTGATCCGGAAGGCGGACCAAGCCAGTGGGACGACCACCAGCGCCAGCTGCAGCACGCCGAGGAGGTAGGGGCCGGCGCTAACCACCGGGGAGGATCCCCTCCCTTCCTCTCAGTTCAGGCCGCGGATGACTACCGGGGTCTCGCCTTCGCCGACCATGCCCATGGCCCGGGCCTTGCGGTCGATCACGATCGGATTGTCGGCTGACTGGATCCGGTTGTGGAGGCTCTTGTTTTCGTGCAGCAGGTCGTGGAGCTTTTCCTTGGCGGAAGTGGTCGCCGTGTAGGTCTTGACGAAGTCGATCGCCGGGTTCAAATACGAGTAGAGGACCGCGGCCAGAACGACGGTCAGGGCGATCCGCCCAACCCGATCCCACTTGATCCGGCTCACGCCGCGGCGCGCGGCCGGCTTGCGCCGCGCCGGCCGACGGCGAGCGCCAGCGGGGGCGCGCAGGGCCTGGGCACGTGCTGCCATGCCCGCTCCTTTGCGCCGAAGGCCCGCATTCCTCCTTTACGTGGCCAAGGAGACCGTTTTTGAACGTAAGCGTGCGGCTGGGGGCGTGCCTGGCCAAGCAGCTCAAGGACGCAGGCCGGCCGATGCAGGGAGCGCACAGTTGGGTGCGTGACCGAAACGGCCGGCCGAGGACGCCGAGATGCGCCGCGCCAGGCGCGTCATCCAGCCGTGCGCGCGAACGCTCCCACACCCGGGAACTCCGCCTTGCCGCCCAATTGCTCCTCGATGCGGAGAAGCCGGTTGTACTTGGCGACGCGGTCCGAGCGTGAGGGAGCGCCGGTCTTGATCTGGCCGGCGCCGGTGGCGACGGCGAGGTCGGCGATCGTCGTGTCCTCGGTCTCTCCGGAGCGATGCGAGATCACCGCCGTGTAGCCGGCCTCCCGGGCGATGCGGATCGCCTCCAGGGTCTCGGTCAGGGTGCCGATCTGGTTGACCTTGACGAGGATCGAGTTGCCGACGCCGAGCTCGATGCCGCGGCGGAGGCGCTCGGGGTTGGTGACGAAGAGGTCGTCGCCGACCAGCTGCACCCGCTCACCAAGGCGCTCGGTGAGCAGCTTCCAGCCGTCCCAGTCCTCCTCGTCCATGCCGTCCTCGATCGAGACGATCGGGTAGCGGGAGCAGGCGTCGGCCCAGTAGGAAGCCATCTCCTCCGGCGAAAGGCTGCGGCCCTCGTGCTCGAGCACGTAGGCGCCGTTCTCGAAGACCTCGCTGGTCGCCGGGTCGAGGGCGATGAATACCTCGGAGCCGGCGTCATAGCCGGCCAGCTCGATGCCGGCGACGACCGCCTGCAGGGCGGCCTCGTTGGACTCGAGGTTGGGCGCGAAGCCTCCCTCGTCGCCGCCGGCCGTGGAGTGGCCCTGCGAGGAGAGCGACTTCTTCAAAGCGTGGAATACCTCGGCGCCGATCCGCAGGCACTCCGAGAAACTGGAGGCCCCGGCGGGGACGATCATGAACTCCTGGAAGTCGACCGAGTTGTCGGCGTGGGCGCCGCCGTTCAGCACGTTCATCATCGGCACCGGCATCACGATGGGCTCACCGGCGCCGTAGAGCTCGGCCAGGTAGCGGTAGAGGGGCTGCTGGGAATCGGCCGCGGCAGCCTTGGCGGCGGCGAGGGAGACACCGAGCAGCGCGTTAGCGCCAAGCCGCCCCTTGTTGGGCGTGCCGTCGAGCTCGATCATCGTCTGGTCGAGGGCAACCTGCTCCGACGCGCGGGCACCGGTCAGCGCCGCGGCGATCTCGCCGTTGACGTTGGCCACCGCCCGGGAGACGCCCTTGCCGGCCCAGGCGTCGCCGCCGTCACGCAGCTCGACCGCCTCGAACTCGCCGGTCGAGGCGCCCGACGGCACCGCGGCGAGGCCCTTGGCCCCGGACTCGAGGACGACTTCGACCTCGACCGTGGGGTTGCCGCGCGAGTCGAGGATCTGACGCGCGTGAATGGAGGCGATTGCGCTCACGGGCGCGCCAGTCTATTCACAGGCACGGGCGGAGCGGAGGCTCGCCCGCGCTATTCGCCGGTCGGAGGCGCGCCGGTTTCCGGCGAGACTCCTTCAGGCAGGGTGATGCCTTCCGTGCCCGCTTCTTTGAGCCCTTCGGGCCGCGGCCGCTGGGCCAGCTGTTCGCCCGTCGGTTTGAGGATCGTCACCGTCCCCGGCAAGGCCGGTTTCGCCTGCGCGACCGGCGCGGGGCATTCTTTCGCCGGCGTTTTCGGGTTGGCTTCGTAGCAACCGGGCGCCGCCGTGGCCGGGTGACCGTTGCCGACGTAGTTGGAGCAACGTTCGATCACGTAACCCTCAGCGCAGAAGGTCCGCGACTGCCACTTGCTCTGGTAATCGCTGAGGAAATCGCTGAAGACCGACTGCGCGACCGTCTGCGTCAGCTGGGCTTTGATCTGCGATTCGACTTCGTCCAGCGTCTGCACTTTTTCGGGATTGAGTTTGTCGACCTCGAGGACGATGAAGCTTTTCTGAAACTCGACCGGGCCGATCACCTGACCCTGGGCGTTCTGGAATACCGCCGCTTTCAACGGTTCCTGGAGGGTTTCTTCGGAAAGGCCTTCCTGGAGGCCGCCTTTCGCTTTCGAGGTCGGATCGGTCGAGAATTTGGCGGCGACTTTTTTCCAGTTGGCAGGCGAGTCGTCTTTGCTCAGCAGGGCCTTTGCTTCTTCGGCTTTGCCTTTGTCTTTGGTGACGATCACGCGCACGTCGCGGCTCGGTTTCGTCGTGTACTGGCTCGACTTGCTTGCTTCGTAGTAGTCGCTTATTTCGCTGTCCGAGGACGGCGGCGCTTTTTTGGCGATCCGTTCCTGGATCTGGGTGCCGTACACCTGCAGCTTCACGCGCTCGGTCACGTCGGCGCGGGTGAAGTGCGACGTTTTGAGGAATTTCTGAAAGGCGGCTTCGGTTTTGAAGTTCTGTTTTTTGATCGTCGCCAGTTCGGTGGCGACCTGTTTCGGCGTCACCGAGATGCCGAGTTCTTCCGCCTCACCGCGCACCCAGATCGCGTTGAGGATTTCTTCCAGCGCTTTTTTCTGCAGTTCTTCGAGTTTGGAGCCCTCGGCCGGAAGTTTTTTCAACCCGCCCGAGGCTGCCTGCTGCAGCATCGCGTGTTTCAGTTCGGCTTCGCTGACGTTGCCGTCGGAGACGCCCTTGACGATCGCCACGTCGCCCTCGGGAATGCTGGGATCGCCAAGGCCCTCGGCGATCGCGATGATCACGAAGAGGGCGATGAAGGCAGCGCCGAACAGCACCAGCGCGAAACGCTGAAGTCCTGCCGCCTTGCTGCTCTTCCCCACGTCTTTGGCTCCCACGCAGCGGGCAGCATAGTCAAAACCTCTAAGCGTGGGCTAATTCAGGCCGCGGCGGGCTCGCCGGCGCGCACGGCCTCCCGCAGACCCTCGGCCAGTGCGAGGACCGCCGTGAGGCGGGCCTCGGGGTCTCCGTCGACCCGCAGAGCCGCCGTCTGCTCGCGCCATTCGTAGCGGGCGCCCTCGACCTGCTCGGCAAGGACACCGGCCTGGGTCGAGTCCAGCTCGACGCCGCTGACGGTGAGGCGCCCGCCGCGAAACTCGACGCTGCGAGCGCCCGCCAACCCCAGCTCGATCCGCGCCTTCTGCAGCCGCAGCAGGTTCTCCGCCTGCGGCGGCAGCTCGCCGAAGCGATCGCCGAGCTCATCGCGAATCGCCCGCAGCTGACCCGGCTCCCGAGCGGCGACGATGCGGCGGTGGACGTCGATCTTGGCCGCCTCGAAGGGCACGAAGGTGGCCGGCAGGTAGGCGTCGACGGGGACGTCGAGGCGAACCGGCTCGGGGGCCTCCTCGCGCTCCTCCTCCCCCCCCGCCTCGGCCACCGCCTCGTCGATCATCTGGCAGTAGAGCTCGAAGCCGACCGCGGCGACGTGCCCGGACTGCTCGTCGCCCAGCAGGTTGCCGGCGCCGCGGATGTCGAGGTCGCGCATCGCGATGCGGAAGCCGGAGCCGAGCTCGGTGTGGTCGGCAAGCGTCGAGAGGCGGGCCGCCGCCTCCTCGGTCAGCGCCTCGGCTGAGGGGTAGAGCAGGTAGGCGAAGGCGCGCTCGCGAGAGCGTCCGACCCGGCCGCGGATCTGGTACGCCTGCGAGAGCCCCAGCTGGTCGGCCCGCTCCGCGATCAGCGTGTTGGCGGTGGGGATGTCGAGGCCCGACTCGATGATCGTCGTCGTCACCAGCACGTCGGCCTCGCCGCGCAGGAAGGCGAGCATCGTCTCCTCCAGCGAGTGCTCGTCCATCTGCCCGTGGGCTTCGACGAAGCGCGCGCCGGGGACGAGCGCCCGCAGCCGCTCGGTCGTCTCCGGCAGCGAGTCGATCCGGTTGTGGAGGAAGAAGGCCTGACCCTTGCGCTCGAGCTCACGGCGGATCGCCTTTGCGACCAGGTCCTCGTCGAAGGGCCCGACGTAGGTGCGGACCGGGCGGCGCCCCTCCGGGGGGGTCTCGATCACCGAGATGTCGCGCAGGCCGGCCAGGCTCATCTGCAGCGTCCGCGGGATCGGCGTCGCCGAGAGCGCCAGCACGTCGACCTTCAGCTTCAGCTGCCGCAGCAGCTCCTTCTGCTTGACGCCGAAGCGCTGCTCCTCGTCGACGACGACGAGGCCGAGGTCCTTGGCACGCACGTCGCGGGAGAGCAGGCGGTGGGTGCCGATGAGGATGTCGACCTTGCCCTCACCGAAGTCCTTGAGGATCGCTTTCGTCTCCGCCGCCGAACGCAGGCGGGAGACGCCCTCGACCCGGAACGGCAGGTCGACGAGGCGCTCGCGGAAGGTCCCGAAGTGCTGCTGGGCGAGGATCGTGGTCGGCACCAGGATCATCACCTGCTTGCCGTCGGAAGCGGCCTTGACCGCTGCCCGCAGCGCCACCTCGGTCTTGCCGAAGCCGACGTCGCCGCAGACCAGCCGGTCCATCGGCCGCTCCGATTCCATGTCGCCCTTGACGGCCTCGATCGCTTCCAGCTGGTCGGCGGTCTCGCGGTACGGGAAGGCGGTCTCCATCTCGATCTGCCACTCGCCGTCGGGCGGGAACGAGTGGCCCTTGCGGGCGCGGCGCTCGGCGTAGAGGTTGAGCAGCTCGCCGGCCAGGGCACCAGCCGCTTTGCGCGCCCGCGCCTTGAGGTTCTGCCAGCGTTTGCCGCCCAGTGCCGAGAGCGTCGGTTCGCCGCCGGCACCGACGTAGCGGGAGAGCTTGGCGAACTGGTCGGTGGGGACGAATACGCGGTCCTCGCCCTTGTATTCGAGATAGAGATAGTCGCGGGTGACACCGCCGACCTCGCGGGTCTCGAAGCCGGCAAAGCGGGCGACGCCGTGGTCCTCGTGGACGACGTAGTCGCCGACCCGCAACTCGCTGAAGGCGAGGCGGCCGCGACCCCCGGCGAGCGCCGGCTCCTCGGCGCGTTTGCGCCGGTGGACCAGGCGTCGGAAGGGATAGACGGCGAGTTTCAGCTCGGGGCTGACGAAGCCCTCGCGCAGGCGCGCCTCGGCGAAGGCGAGGCCGGGGTCGGGCGAGATCCGGCCGCCTTCGAGGATGCGAGCGTCGAGCCGGTCGAAGCCGTAGCGGGTCCGCTCGGCTTCGCCGCGGGCATCGAAGGCGACCACGGTGCGGTAGCCGGAGCGGACCAGTTTCTCCAGCTCCGACTCGGCCTCCTTGACGCTGCGGGCAGGTGACTCGGCGCGGGCGGCGCGGAAGGCATCCTCGTCGTCCTCGCCGGCCGTGGTCAGCGCCAGCGAGGCGCGCGCCGCCAGTGGCTCGGCGACGTCGACGTAGAGGTGACGGGCGTCGTCGGCGTGCATCGCCGTGGTCGCGTCCTCCCAGTGGTCCCGCAGGGCCGGCTCGATCTCCTCGGCGGCGGCGAGGATCACCGCGGCAGCCTCCGGGACCAGGTCCAGCGGCGCCTGGAAGCGGTCAAGCGGCAGCACCTCGACGAGGTTGGTGAGCGGCTCTTCCTTCTCGGCGGCCTCCATCGCCGCCAGTTCGGCCAGCTCGCGATGCTCGGCGTCGAGCTCAGCGGCCGGGGCCAGCTCGACCCGCTCGGCCTCCCCGAGCGAGCGCTGCGTGAAGGTCGAGAACCAGCGCATCGACTCGACCTCATCGCCGAAGAGCTCGATCCGCACCGCCCGCTCCTCGGTAGCCGGAAAGACGTCGAGGATGCCGCCGCGAACTGCGAACTGCCCACGCTCCTCGACCTGCTCGACCCGTTCGTAGCCGGCCCCGACGAGATCCTCGGCGACGGCGCCGAGCTCGACCTCCTCGCCCTTCGCGATCGCGAACCCGGCCGGCCGCAGGGAGGCGTCCGGGACCGCCTCGGCCAGCGCCGTGGCGCTGGCGACGACGACCGCGTCCGGCTCGGCGACCAGCGCGTCGATCGCATCGATCCGCAGCCCGACCAGGTGCGGCGGCGGCGTCACGCTGGAGGCGTACCCGGTCCCGCGCGAGGGATAGAGCCGCACCCGGCGAGGCGCCAGGTATGCGCGCAGATCAGCGGCAAGGTCACGCGCGAAACGGTCATCCGCGGCAACCAGCAGCGCCGGCCGCCCGCCCAGCCCGCGATCGTCCTCGAGCAGCGTCGCCAGCAGCAGCGGCCGCAGCATCGTCGAGGCCCGCACCTCAACCGCCTCCCCCCCGTCCGCCGCCGCCCGCACGCGTCCAGCGAGCGCATGCACACGCTCGCTCTCAGCGGCTAGATCTAGGAGTGGCCTCAGGGACATGGCAGGAAAAACGGCCGGATCTGCCGATCCGGCGCGGTCGATCGATTCTAGGGACGTGACTCAGTCCGGCTGGGGCAGCCCGGGGCCGGTTCGGGCCCACTCCACCTGGCCGACGCCCTCGATCTTGGAGCGGCCGACGACGTCGTCCCACTGGTGGAGCATCTGCTTGAGGGTCGCGACCGCCTCGGGTGGGTGGGCGGCGACCGCGGAAGCCAGCTCGAGGGCCGCATCCTCGGTCCCGGCGGCCGGGGCGACGCGGTTGACGAGGCCGAGGCGCAAGGCCTCGTCGGCGCCGATCGTGCGCGAGGAGAAGAGCAGGTACTTGGCGGCGGCGAGGCCGCAGAGGGTGACGAGTCGCGCCGGTCCAACGGGGACCCCGAGGGCGGCGCCGGGGAAGCGCATTCGCAGGTTGGCGCCGCCGACCCGCATGTCGCAGGCGACGGCGATCTCGGCGCCGCCACCGACGACGTCGCCGTGGCAGACCGCAACGGTCGGCTTCGGGAAGGCGACGATCTCGTCGTAGAGATCGGCGAAGAGCTGCATGCGCCGGACCTTGGCCTCGTCGTCATCGAATCGCTCGCGGACGTCGGCACCCGCGGAGAAGCCCATGTGATCGGCGGAGCTGAAGACGAGCACGCGGACCGCGTCGTCGCCACGGGCGACCGCGAGGTGCTCCAGCAGCTCCAGCAGCATCTGCGTGTTGATCGCGTTGCGCGCCTTGGGCCGGTCGAGCCGGGTCAGGGCGATTCCCTGCTCGTCGACGGAGTAGCTGGTCAGCTCGGGGGCGTCGCTCACGCCGGGGAACCTAGCTGCTCGACGAGGCGCTCGGTCTCGTCGGCCGCTGCCGCGACCAAGCCCTCGACCTCGGCGCGCGGCTCGCGAAAGCGGCCCAGCACGTAGGCGGAGACAATCTCGGGATCGGTCGTGTCGGGACGGCCTACGCCGACTCGGATTCGCCAGAACTCGGCGTCGCCGAAGCCTCGTTTGAGGCTCTTGAGACCGTTGTGGCCGGCGAGGCCGCCTCCCAGCCGTGCCTCGATCCGGCCGAAGGGCAGGTCGATCTCGTCGTGCAGGGCGACGACGCGGTCGAGCGGAGCCTTGAGGGAGCCCCGCGCAGGACCCGCGGAGTCGCCGGAGGCATTCATGAAGGTCTGGGGCAGCAGGATCGCCACCCTGGGCCCGCCGGGGCCGCTGCGTCCTTCGTACAGCTCGCCGCCGAACTTCTTGCGCGGCTTGCCGAGGTCCCAGCGGCGCGCCAACTCACGGGCCACGTCGAAGCCGACGTTGTGGCGGGTGGCCTCGTGCTCGGCCCCGGGGTTGCCGAGGCCGACGATGAGAATGCGGTCGCCCTGCTCACCGCCTTCGCGGCGGCGGAACAGCGACAGGAGCTACTCGCCTCCGGAGTCGCCCGAGTCGCCGTCGCCGGCGTCCTCGCCGCCCTCGGCCTCGCCCTCGCCGACAACCTCGGTCTCCTCCTCGACCTCGGGAGCGGCCTCTTCGACGCGCGGCGGCGAGAGGGTGACGATCGTGATCTCCTCGGGCTCGTCAGCGACGAAGGTGACGCCCTCGGGGGCGGTGACGGCGGAAAGCTGGAGCGTCTCGTTGACCTCCATCGCGGAGACGTCGACGACGATCGAGTCGGGGATCGCGGTCGGCAGTGCTTCGACGGTGATCTCGCGGGTGACGTGCTCGAGCACGCCGCCGCCGCGGACGCCGGGAGCGCTGTCGGCTCCCTCGAGCTCGAGGGCGACCTCGGCCTGGATCGCCTCGTCGAGCTTCACCTCCTGAAGATCGATGTGTTGGAGGCTGCCGCGGACCGGGTGCAGCTGCTGCTCCTTGACGACCACCGGCACCGCTTTCCCACCCTCGATCTCGAGGTCGAACAGAGCGGCGCCCTCGGCGAGGACCGAGCGCACGTCGCGTTCGGCTACCTGGAAGGCGCGAGCATCGGCACCACCGCTGTAGACGACGCCGGGGACCAGCCCGTCGCGGCGCAGGCGACGGGAGGTGCGGGAGCCGAACTCCCCACGGGGAGCGGCCTTCAGAGTTGAGCGTCCAGCTGCCATCGGACGGGAGAGGATAGAGAACCGAGAAAAATCGGACCGTGTGGCAACCTTCGCGTCCGTGGCCGACGATTCCAAGATCCCCAAGGGCCGGGTCCGCCGCTCGGCCAAGCTGGGTTCGATCGTCGGCGCCCAGAGCGCCCGCTACGCGGGCACCAAGGCCGCCAACGTCGGCCGTTCCGAGGAGGCCGGCAAGGAGGCGCTGGAGCAGCGCCACCTGGAGACGGCGATGAAGATGGTCGGGGCGCTCGGGCAGATGAAGGGCGCGGCGATGAAGCTCGGCCAGCTCGCCTCCTTCATCGACACGGAGTTCATCCCCGAGGAGTACCGCGAGGTCTACCAGGAACAGCTGGCGAAACTGCGGACCGACGCGCCCTCGATGCCCTGGGAGAAGGTCGAGAAGGTGCTCGACGAAGAGTACGACGGCGAACCGCTCTCGGAGCTGTTCGCGGAGATCGAGCAGGAGGCCTTCGCCGCCGCCTCGATCGGCCAGGTGCACCGTGCCGAGCTGCTCGACGGCCGCCAGGTCGCGGTGAAGATCCAGTACCCGGGGATCGCGGAGGCGCTGGACGCCGACCTGCGCAACGCCGGCACGATCGTCCGGCTCGCCAAGGCCCTCGCCCCGGGCCTCGACGCGAAGGAGATCGCCGCCGAGATCCGCGAGCGCTTCATGGAGGAGCTCGACTACGAGTACGAGGCTCAGAACCAGCGCTCCTTCGCCCGCGCCTACCGCGATCACCCCTTCATCTACGTCCCGGAAGTCGTCACCCGGCTCTCGCGCCGGCGGGTGCTCGTCACCGAGTTCGTCGACGGGATCGGGTTCGAGCGGATCAAAGAACTTCCCCACGAGGAGCGCAGCCGCTTCGGGGAGATCGTCTTCCGCGGCAGCCTCGGCTCGATGTTCAACCTGCAGCACTTCAACGGGGACCCCCACCCCGGCAACTACCTGCTGATGGGGGACGGGCGGGTGGCCTTTCTCGACTTCGGGATGACCAAGAAGATCGATCGCGAGCAGGTCGTGCTCGAGCAGCGCGCCTTCGACGCCGCCTCCCGCGACGATCCCGAGGCCTTCCGGGAAGCCCTGCACGATCTCGGCTTCATCAAGAAGCCGTCCAAGCTCGACGCCGAGCGGTTGATGGAGCACATGGGCGCGGTCGGCGGCTGGTACATCGAAGACCGCGAGATCGAAATCACGCCGCGGCGGGTGATGAAGATCATCGAGTCGACCAACGATCCGCGCTCCGAGTACTACGACCTGATGCGCCGCGAGTCGATCCCGGCCGAGGAGCTGATGGGCCGGCGGATGGAAATCGGCGTCGTCGCCGTGCTCGGGCAGCTGCGGGCGAAGCGCAACTGGCACCGGATCTTCCGCGAGTGGGTGTACGCAGCGCCGCCGGAGACCGAGCTGGGCCAGGAAGAATGGGAGTACTTCGAGGAGCGGGGACTCAAGCGGGCGCCCGGATTGGCCGAAACCGGCTAAGCAGGAAGACGGGCCAGACAGCCGAACCGGCTTTGGAAAGCGAGCTAGGAGCGAGACGATGAGCAGGATCAAACGCGGCTGGAACCTTTCGAAGAAAACCTGGGGCGTGCTCAACGAGCATCGCCAGCTGATCCGCTTTCCGCTCTACGGTGGCATCGCCACCTTCCTGCTGGCGATCGTCTTCATCGGTCCCGGCCTCTACTTGATCGACAAGGACGCCCTCGCCGGCGCGATCCCGCTGATCGTGATCGGCATCTACGTCCTCAGCGTCGTCGGCTTCTACTTCAGCGTCGGGCTTGCCGCCTGCGCCGACATGATCTTTCGCGGCCAACAGGCGACCGTCTCCGACGGTCTCGCCGTCTCCCGCACCCGCTTCAGCCAGATCTGCGGCTGGGCGGCGATCTCGACCGCGATCAGCGTCGTGATGGGAACGCTGGAGAATCAGGGGGGCCTCGGCGGCCAGATCGCGGCTCGCCTGGTCGGCACCGCCTGGTCGCTGGTCACCTTCCTGGCGGTCCCGGTGATCGCGATCGAGGGAACCGGGCCGTTCCAGACCCTGAAGCGCTCCGCCTCGATGTTCAAACAGCGCTGGGGACAGCAGATCGCCGGCAACATCGTGCTCGGCGGCGTCGTCTTCCTGTTCGGCGTCCTCCCCTCGGCGATCCTGGTCGTCGCCGGAATCCTGATCTGGTCCTCCGCCTCTTTCGTCGGCGCCCTACTGGTCGTGATCGGCACCCTCGGGTTCGCGATCTCGATGCTGGTCTCGGGCGCCCTGCGCGGGATCTTCGGCGTCGCCCTCTACCGCTATGCGCTCGACGGCGAGGCGGTCGGCGGCTTCACCACGGACGAGCTCGAGTCCGCCGTGAAGCGCAAAGGGGCCACCGGCCCCGGCACCGCCCCGACGACGGTGTAACGCCGCTCGGCTGGGGCGTTATGCCCCTTATGGGGGGCTCAACTTCCCAGTCGATCGAATAGGCGTGGGTCATTGGAGCAGAGGCCGGTGACGCCGAGGTCGAGCAGCTTGCGCATCCGCGCCTCGTCGTCGACCGTCCAGGCAATCAGCTCGACCCCGGCCAGCTTGCAGATCCGGGCCAGGCGAGCGTTGATCAGCGGGTGGTAGACCCACATCGCCTCGACCCCGAATTTGGGCAGCTTGTCGGCGGCGAGGCCCGGCAGTCGCAGGCGCATGCTGGCGAGGGCGGCGGGCATCAGCGGCCGCGCCCAGCGCGTCGAGGTCCAGTCACGGGTGACCTTCGGGAAGGTCCAGCCACGGCGCAAGGCCGGTTCAAGTTCGAGCACCCGCTTGAGCGTGTGCATCTCCATCGTCGAGATCATCGACCGCTCGATCAGTCCCCGTTCGCGGAGGGCGTCGACCATCTCCTCCTCGCGCCCCGGCAGCTTCACGTCGAGATCGATTTCGACCTCGTCGAGCGGCGGCTCCAGGAAGGCGTCGAGCGCTTCGGTCAGCTTCAGCGGCGTGCGCCGCTCGGCGTCCTCCCAGTCGTGAGCGATGACGAGAGGTGCCCGCTGCTCGATCGGCAGATGCGAATCGGGCAGCCAGAGAACGTCGAACTCGATCGTGTCGACCCCGGCCTCGACGGCCGCCGCAAAGCTCTCGAGCGTGTTGCCGGGCGCGATCAGGTCGGCGCCCTTGTGCCCAACGAAGCGCAGCTTGCGCTCCACGTTCGCCTCTGGCTGGGCTGCCTCCGGCACCCGAGCGCCCGCTAGAAGAGCTGGTTCTCGCCGGCGAAGATCTCGGAGACCGAGTCGTCGGTGAAGATGCGGCGAATCGAGTCGGCGAAGGTGCCGGCGGTCGAGAGCACGGTGATCTTGTCGGGGGCGCCGGGGCGCAGCGGCAGGGTGTCGGTGACGACGATCCGCTCGATCGCCGAGTCGGCGAGCCGTTCGTAGGCCGGGCCGGAGAAGACGCCGTGGGTGGCGCAGGCGATCACCCGCGCCGCGCCCTCGTCGAGGACGGTCTGGGCGGCGGCGCAGAGGGTCCCGGCGGTGTCAATCATGTCGTCGACGAGGACCGCGGTCTTGCCCTTGACGTCGCCGACCACGTAGCCGATCTCCGCCACCTGCTGGGCCGGGCGCTCCTTCTCCATCACCGCCCAGTGGGTGCCGATCCGGCGGGCGAAGTTGCGTGCCGTCTTCACCCGACCGGCATCGGGGGAGACGATCACCAGCTCGTCGTCGAACTGCTGGTCGGCGAACCACTGGGTCAGCATCGGCATCGCCGTCATGTGGTCGACCGGGACGTGGAAGAAGCCCTGCACCTGGCCCGCGTGGAGGTCCATGGCGACGACCCGGTCGGCGCCGACGACCTCGAGGCTCTTGGCGACGATCCGGGCGGTGATCGGCTCGCGCGGGGCCGACTTCTTGTCCTGGCGGGCGTAGCCGTACCAGGGCATCACGGCGATGATCCGGTGCGCGGACGCGCCCTGGGCGGCGTCGATCATCGTCAGCAGCTCCATCAGCGAGTCGTTCGGGGTCATCCCGCTCTGCTCGTTGGCACAGGTCGACTGGACGATGAAGACGTCGGCGCCGCGGATCGACTCCTCGTAGCGGCAGTAGACCTCGCCGTTGGCGAAGGTCTTCAAGGTCACCTGGCCGAGGTCGAGGTCGAGCTTGCCGGCGACTTTGGCAGCCAGCTCGCCGGAGCTGCGGCCGCCGAAGACCATCAGCCGCTTCGAGTAGTCATGCGGGATCGCCGTCGGCGCCTCTTGCGGCCTCTGCTCGATCGTGCTCACGAGTTGTCTTCCTCTTCGTTCGAATCCGCGGCTTTGCGATCCGCGAAGCCCTGGACGTTGCGTTGCTCGTTCTGACTGACGGCCAGCGACCCCTCGGGGACGTCCTCTCGGATCACCGCGCCAGCGCCAGTGTAGGCGGAGTCGCCGACTTCTACCGGGGCGATCAGCATCGTGTCAA
>JBEVJP010000117.1:0-76820 GCA_040510155.1 Solirubrobacterales bacterium
TCAGCTGATCGAGGTTCTCGTCGTCCCAGCGTCGGTCGCTGCTGCCGCTGATGTACCAGTTGGATCCGTTGTCGGCGACGATCAGCCCGTAGCTCTTCATCGCTTCGGCGATCGCCCGGGCCGGGCCACTGAAGGGGCCGAGACCGTAGGAGGCCTTGAGGCGGAGTCGCAGTCCCATCGGCGGCGCGCTTGGATTGCCGGTGTCGCCGGCGCAATGGGAGGCGGGGTGGACCCAGGCGTTGCGGGTGCTCCCGAAGGTGACGCGAATCGCGTGTTCGATGCGACCGGCGGCGGCTTCGTCGTAGCGGACCAGCCCGGGGAATATCGGCAGGCCGGCGGCGTCGGCGGAGGTCCAGCCGTCGGGACGCAGGTCCGGCGAGCTCAGATCCCAGGCGACGCCCGAATCGGCGTTCCAGTGCCCGCGCGGCTTGGCGACGTAGAAGGCCCGGTACAGCTCGTAGAGCATGCAGGCGGAGCGGTCGACGACGAGCACGTGGCGGTCGCCGTCGCTGTGCCTGCCACCCTCGACGGGGGTGGCACCGGGGATCGGGAACGGCCCCGGGTCGCTCTCGTCGCCGTAGGCGGTGTAGTGGATCGGCAGCCCGCGCTGACCGGCGTTGATGACTTTATAGGGGAAGCCGTAGGCCCGCGGCGAGCCGAAGTCGGGGTGGAGGAGGGAGCCACCGTGGGCGTTGATGTAGGAGATGTAGGCGACGGAGCGCGGGTCGCGCGGCGCCTGGGAGATGTCCTGGTTCCAGGCAGCCTCGCTGGCGAGCGAGGGCGCCGTTGCCGGGGTCGAAGTGGGCGGGTCGGGGAAGACCTGGCACCGCGATAGCCCGGGGTAGGGACCAAGGGCCGTGGCGCTGCCGGTGAGGGCGATGGTGAGAATCAGCGTGACGCAGGCGAGCGCCGCTCCGCCGCCGAGAAAGGCGAAGTGACCGGTGCTGCGATTGCCACGGCTGGCTCCTACCGCACGGGCGAATTGGGTACGCGAACGTTGCATGGTTCTTCCGTGCCCTGGCACGGAAGAAATACGCAGCGCTCGCCGCCAGGGGGTCCGTCGCATCAGAGCGGCGCCGGCGGCTCGGGCGGGGCCTGCGGCACCGCTCCATCGCGGACGGTCAAGCGACCGACCTCGAGCTCGTCGACCTGGAGGCGGCCGAAGGAGGCGTCCCGGACGGCTAGGTCACCGAAGGAACCTCGCTGCACGCCGAGTCGGGCGATGCTGAGCCGGCCGATCGCGAACCCACCCACGGCGGCGGCGCCGACCGCCAGGGCGCCGATCGCGACGGCGCCGCGCATCTGTGCTCCGGTCGCCGTCGCCGGGTGGGCGGTGGGCTTGGAGAGGGCGATGCCGATGCGGTTGGCCATCGCGCCAAACCTAGCGCGGCTACCCTGCGCACCGATGGCGAGCCTGGACGACCGTCCCACCCTGCTGGCGATCCAGCACGTGCCGTGGGAGACGCCGCACCGGATCCTCGACCTCTGTGGAGCGCTCCACGTCCAGACCGCGAAACCGCTCGCCGGGCAGGAGCTGCCGCCGCACGACGAGGTCGCCGGCGCGGTGGTGATGGGCGGGCCGATGAACGTCGACGAAACGGATCGGTTCCCCGGCCTCGCCGCCGAGCGCGAGTGGCTCGCCGAGGCGGTGCGCCGAGAGACGCCGGTATTGGGGATCTGCCTCGGCGCGCAGCTGTTGGCGCGTGCGCTCGGGGCCGAGGTGCGACCGGGCGAGACGAAGGAGATCGGCTTCGGCCCGGTCGAGGTCCACGACGCCACGGACCCGGTCCTCGGCGGCCTGGCTCCGAGCACGACTGTGCTCCACTGGCACGGCGACGTCTTCGATCTCCCGGACGGCGCGACCTCGCTTGCCTCCTCGGCGCAGACCGGGCACCAGGCCTTTCGCCGCGGTAATGCCTGGGGTGTGCTCTTCCATCCCGAGACGGACTTCGCCCTCATCGAGGCCTGGTTGGCGGTGCCGGAGATGATCGACGAGGCACTGGAGGTGCTCGGCGAGGAGGGCTGCGCGGCGCTGCCTGAACGGGCAGAGGCGGTGGAGGCGGAGCTGGTCGCGCGGACGACCCCCGGGCTGCAGGCCTTCGTCGATCTCGTCGCGGCAGCGGCGTAGCCAGTGGACCGCCCCGCAGATCGGGACCCCGCCACCTGGTCGAGGCATGGAGAAGCGCCGAACCGGGAAGGGAGACGATCGTGGACGTCGCGCTGATGATCGAGGGGCAGGAGGACGTGACCTGGGCCGACTGGAAGGCGCTGGCGGCGGCCTGTGAGGAGCACGGGGTGGGGACGCTGTTCCGCTCCGACCACTACCTCTCCGTCGACGACCGGCGCGAGCGCGGTTCGCTCGACGCCTGGGCGACGCTGGCCGGCCTCGCCGCGACCACCGAGAAGCTGAGGCTGGGGACGATGGTCTCGCCGGCGACCTTTCGCCACCCGGCGGTGCTGGCGAAGATGGTGACCACGGTCGACCACATCTCCGGCGGCCGGGTCGAGCTCGGGATCGGCGCCGGCTGGTGGGATCGTGAGCACGAGGCCTACGGCTTCGAGTTGCCGCCGATCGGGCCGCGCACGGACCGGCTCGAGGAGCAGCTGCAGCTGATCGGCCTGCACTGGGCGGAGGGGCCGTTCTCGCTCGAGGGCCGCTACTACGGCGCCGAGAACCTCGACGCGCTGCCGAAGCCCGTCCAGAAGCCGCGGCCGCCGCTGATCCTCGGCGCCAAAGGCGGTCCCCGCAGTCTCCGCCTCGCCGCCCGCTTCGCCGACGAGTACAACACGGTCTTCCTGGTGGCGGAGGAGGTGCGGGAGCTGCGCCAGCGCCTCGACCGCGCCTGCGAAGAGGAGGATCGCGACCCGGCCAGCTTGCCTCTCTCGATGATGACCAGCTGGATGGTCGGTGCCGACCGGGCCGAACTGGTCGCCCGAGCGAGCGAGCTGGCCCGCTGGAAAGGGGAGGGGTCGGATGGCGAGGCCTTCCTGGCGGCGATGCGGGCACCGACGATCAAGGGCACGGTGCCGGAAGCGCTGGAGCAGCTCGAGGCCCTGCGCGAGGCGGGGCTGACCCGGGTGGTGGGTCAGCACCTGCTGCACCGAGACCTCGATGCCGTTGAGCTGATCGGGCGCGAGGTGCTTCCCGCCCTGTCCAGCTAGTCCGAGAGAAAGGCGACCGGAGGGAATCGAACCCTCATTGTCGCGACCACAACGCGAAGTTCTACCGTTGAACTACGGCCGCCATGTTGCGCCGCCCAGCATATCCGGCTAGCCGTCGGCGCCGAGCGCCCGCAGGGTCGCCAGCAGCGAGTCGACCAGGGCCTCGGGTTCGTAGCCGCCCTCCTGGACGAGGCCAAGCGGGGCTTCGAGGCTGGCGGCCAGCTCACCGACCCGGGTCGCCATGCGGGCGAAGGACTCCGTCTCCAGGGTGCAGCTGGCGAGCGGGTCGCGGCGGTGGGCATCGAAGCCGGCGGAGACGAGGATCAGGTCGGGGGAGAAGGAGGTGGCGGCGGGGACGATGGCATCCTCGATCAGGGAGAGCCAAAGCTCCTCGCCGGAGCCGGGCGGGACCGGGAGGTTGAGGGTGTAGCCCTCGCCGGGACCGGAGCCGCGGTCCCCGGCGGCGCCCGTCCCTGGGTAGAGCGGCTGCTGGTGGATGCTGGCGAAGAGGACGTCGGCACGGTGGCGGAAGGCCTCGGCGGTGCCGTTGCCGTGGTGGACGTCCCAGTCGAGGATCAGCACCCGCTCGGCGCCGCGCGACTCGATCGCCACCGCGGCGGCGACAGCGACGTTGTTGAAGAGACAGAAGCCCATCGCCCGGTCGGGCTCGGCGTGGTGCCCGGAGGGTCGGATGCCGCAGTAGCCGACCGAGTCCTCGCCGGCCAGCAGCGCCCGCGCCATCTCGCAGGCGGCGCCGACGGCGTGCAGGGCGGCCGGCCAGGAAGCCGGGACGACGTAAGTGTCGGGATCGATCGCGCCGCCCTCGTTGGCAGCGAGTCTTTGGATCGACTCGACCAGGCGGGGGCTGTGGACCAGCTCCAGCTCGCGCTCGCTCGCCGCCGGCGCAAGGCGGCGCTCGCAGCCGAGCCAGTCGACCTCGGCAAGCGCTGCCTCGATCGCTTCCAGCCGCTCCGGCGTGTCCGGGTGCGACGGCATCAGCGATCGCGGGTCGTGCTCGAGGCAGGCGGGGTGGCTGAAGTAGAGCACCGGCCGACCCTACGCTGGCCGCGCCTTGCCGGCTTGGGGGCCTATGAAGAAGTAAGGCCCGCCGCCCTCACGGGGAGAGGGCCGCGGGCCGAAGTGGCGCCACGGGGAAGGCGGGCCACAGTCCGCAGCGACCCGGCAAGATGCGCTGCGTGGGAAATACCCTAGCTTGTCTATCAAGAAAGTGCAATATCGAGTGATCGGGGACGAAAGCGCACCGACGTCAGCCGCTTTGGAGGTACGGTTAGCGCGTGTCCCGTCCCGTCCTGCTTGTCGTCGATGAAAACGAGAGTTCGCTGCGAGAAATCGAGGCGGAGCTGCTCGATCGCTACGAGCGCAGCTACCGCGTCGTCTGCGTCGGCTCGGCGCCGGAGGGAGAGGCAGAGCTGGTCTCGCTCGCGGACGCGGGCGAGGAGGTCGCGCTCGTCCTCGCCTGCGATTCGCTCGCCGGCACGTCCGGCAGTGAGTTCCTGGCCGATGTGCGCAAGCGCCACCAGCACGCCCAGCGCGGGCTGCTGATCGACTACGACAGCTGGGGGGTCGGCTCGACCGGCGAGGCGATCTTCGCGGCGATGGCGCTGCGGCAGATCGACTACTACCTGATCCGCCCGCTCAAACCCGGCGACGAGCTCTTCCACCAGTCGATTTCGACCTTCATGCTCGAGTGGGCGCACGCCCGCCGGGTGGCGACCCACACCGTGCACGTCGTCGGCGAGTCCTGGACCGGGCGCGCCTACGAGCTGCGCGAGGTGCTGGGCCGCTGCGCCCTCCCGCACACCTTCACCCTGGCGGACTCCGAGGAGGGGCAGCGGATCGTCGCCGCGGCGGGGGTCGAAGACCCCATGCCGCTGGTGGTCTTCCCCAATGGCGAGGTCCTCACCGACCCGACCAACGCCGAGCTGACCATGGCCGCGGGCGGGCCGATCGACCCGGAGGGCAGCGACTTCGACCTCGTCATCGTCGGCGCCGGCCCGGCTGGGCTGTCCGCCGCCGTCTACGGCGCCTCCGAAGGCCTCCGCACGCTCGTCATCGACGAGGGCGGAATCGGCGGCCAGGCCACCCTCAGCTCGCTGATCCGCAACTACCTCGGCTTCCCGCGCGGGATCAGCGGCCGCCGCCTGGCCGAGGAGGCCTACGAGCAGGCGTGGGTGTTCGGGGCGCGCTTCGCGTTCATGCAGAGGGTGACCGGCCTCAGCAGCGACGGCGAGCGGATCAGCGTCGGCCTCTCCGACTTCCCGGACGTCAAGGCCCGCGCGGTGATCCTCGCCAGCGGCGCCACCTACCGCCAGCTCGACGTCGACGGGGTCGAGGCGCTGGCGCTGAAGGGCGCCGGGGTCTTCTACGGCGGTCCCGCCACCGAGGCTCCGGCGATGGCCGGCCGCGAGGTCTTCGTCGTCGGCGGCGCCAACTCGGCCGGGCAGGCGGCCCTGCACCTGGCCGAATACGCCCGCCGGGTGACGATCGTCGTCCGCGCCGACTCGCTCGCGGCGGGGATGTCCCACTACCTGATCCAGCAGGTCGAAGCCGCGCCCAACGTCGAGGTGCGGCTGCAGACCGAGGTCGTCGGCTGCGAGGGCGAGGAATGGCTGGGACGACTGCGGCTGCGCGACCCCGAAGGCGCCGTCGAGGAGGTCGACGCCGGGGCGCTCTTCCTGATGATCGGCGCCCGCCCCAGCACCGAGTGGCTGCCGCCGGAGATCGCCTGCGACGAGCGCGGCTTCATCCGCACCGGCGACGAACTAGACGAGGCGGACGTCTGGCCCCTGGAGCGCCGGCCGCTCGCCCTGGAGACCGGGATGCCGGGTGTCTTCGCGGTCGGCGACGTCCGCCAGGGCTCGATGAACCGGGTCGCCGCCGCAGTCGGGGAGGGGTCGATCGCGGTTCGGCTGGTCCACGATCTGTTCACGCTCGAGCGCGTCGACGCGCCCGGCGCCACCGCCTAGCGGCGAGGCATCCGCAATGCGCCCGGCCTAGCGGCGCTTCAGCTTGACGACGGTGAAGGTGAAGGTGGCCGGCGTTGCATCGCTGCCGCCGGGACCGACGGCGCGGACGCTGAAGGTGTGCTTGCCGGGCTTCGCCTTGAAGGACCTGGGGGAGGTGCAGGGCTGGAAGGCACCCTTGTCGAGCTTGCACTGGAAGCTGGCGCCGGCCTGGTTGGCGGAGAACGAGAAGCTGACGCTGACCTTCGCCTTGCGGGTCTTCACGGTGGCGCGGGGGTGGGAGCCGAGGGTGGTCTCGGGGGCGCTCGCGGCGAGCGGTTGCGCGGCGGGGGCGGCGTTGCTGCCGCTTCCGCCGCCTCCGTTCCCTCCGGAGGCACCGCCGCCCGAGCCGCCGCCTTCGCCTTCGCCTTCGCCTCCACCGCATTTGGAGCCGCTGTCGGCGACGACGGCCGCGACCTTCTTGGCGCCGTCGTCGTAGGTGGCGGTGAACTGCTTCGGGCAGGCGAGGGTGGGGTTCGCCGTCACTTGGCCGAACTGGCCGCTGCGGCTGCCGCCGTAGGTGAGGAGGTCGACCTTGGTGCCGATGCTTGCGGCGGACGCGAAGCCGGCGCTCGGCAGCAGTGCGAGCGTCCCGCCGAGGGTCGCGTTGCCGCCGACCGCGAGCTTGTCGAACTGGCCGGCGCCGGTGCCTTCGACCTCGACCTCGAGGCTGCCGGTGGTGCCCTGGGTGTAGGAGCCGTTGACCGTCAGGATGCCGGGGCTGGCGCCGGGGGCGACCACGCCGCTGGCATTGTCCACCGAGCCGCTGACGGTGCCGAGGCCGGTGAGGCGACCGCTGTTGGTGAGGCTGGCGTTGAGGGTGCCGCCGCTCGGCAGGACGATCGTGCCGGCGCTGGCAAACGGTGAGGAGTTGACCTGACCGGGGATCCGCAGGACCTGTCCGGCGGCGAGGTTGCCGGTCATGCTGAGGGTGCCGTTCACCTGCACCGTGCCGGCGCCGGTCCCGGTGTACTTGAGGCTGCCGCAGTTCATCTGCACCGGAGCGTTGCCGCTGGTCGTGCCGTTGCCCTGCTCGTAGTTAATGACGTTGAGCGTGCCGCTGCCGGCCGCGCTGATCAGGCCGCCGACGTCGTTCTTCACCAGGTCGCTGCCGTCGCCGCAGGAGCTGCCGCTGGAGGTGACGGTCTTGCCGTCGGCGATCCCGAACTGACCTTTGTTGACGACCGCGCCGCCGAGGTGCGCGTTCTGGTCGAACTGCATCGTGCCGGTGTTGGTGAAGCCGCCGCTGAGGCTCGCGCCGGTACCCGAGGCCGCGGCGACCGTGAAGCTGCCGACGTTGGTGAAGGCATGACCGTTGGCGTTGAAGCCCGCGCCGCCGCTCGGGCCGCCGAGGCATTCGCCGGGCGAGGGCGGGCAGGTGAGGGTGATCGAGCCGTTGTTGACGAAGTCGCCGCCCAGCGCGACATTGGTGTTGGGGCTCTCGGCGCTCACGGTCAGCGACTGGTTGGCCTGCATCGTCCCGGTCAGGTTGAAGCCGGCGGAGGCGCGCACCTTGCTGTCGCCGGTGCCGGTGTATTTGAGGCTGCCGCAGGGGAGCTGCACGGGGTTGGCGCCCGACGTGGAGCCGTTGCCCTGCTCGTAGTTGATGACGCTCAGCGTGCCGCTGCCGGCTGCGCTGATCAGGCCGCCGACGTCGTTCTTCACCAGGTCGCTGGTGTCCCCGCAGGAGCTGCCGCTGGAGGTGACGGTCTTGCCGTCGGCGATCCCGAACTGACCTTTGTTGATCACCGCGCCGCCGAGGTGCGCGTTCTGGTCGAACTGCATCGTGCCGGTGTTGACGATGCTGCCGGTGAGTGCGGCGCCGGTGCCGGAGTCGGCAGCGACCTTGATCGTGCCGGCGTTGGCGATCGTGCTGGTGCCGGCGTTGAGTCCCGCGCCGCCGCTCGGGCCGCCCAGGCATTCGCCGGGCGAGGGCGGGCAGGTGAGGGTGATACCGGCCCCGGCGGCGATCGTGATCCCGGTGGTGGTGGCGCTGAGGTTCGTGTTGGGGCTCTGGGCGGAGATCACGACCGTCGGCGTCGAGCCCACCCCGCCCAGGGTCAGCGATTTCATGTTGGCGCCACTGGTCATGGTCACCGTGAAGTTGCCGGGGGTAATGATCGAGACGTCGCAGGAGCCGCTCGGGGTGCCGTTGCTCCAGTTGCCGTCGTCCCCGAAGCTGCCGTTGCCCGCCAGTCCGGTCCAGCTGGTCGCGTTGCCCGGGTTGACGGGGCACGGCGCGGCCGAGGCGCTCGCGGGCAGGACGGCGATCGCGGCGGCGGCCGCGATCAGCACCAAGAGGATCATGCGTGGACGAGACCCCGACATCGGCGGCGACGGTACTCAGCGTGCGTGGGTGTGTGAATACGGCAACTGCCGTAATTTCACCCGGCCAACCGGGGCGGGCGAGCTTAGACTCGGCGGCGCATGACCCAGCTCTCGGCGAAGGATCTCCGCGCCACCCTCGACTTCGTCGGCGAGGTTCACTCCTTCGAGGACCTCGACTCCTTCCGCACCGGCATCCTGCCCGGCCTCGGGGAGCTGGTCCCCTCCGACCTGGTCGGCTACAACGAGGTCGGCGGGGGCGAGGGCCCGGCGCTGGTCATCACCTACCCCGAACCGATGGAGCCGTTCGCCGGCGAGGCGCTGGCCCGGCTCGCCCACCAGCACCCGCTGATCTGCGTGCAGGCCAACGGCGACGACCGCACCTACAAGATCTCCGACTTCCTCAGCCACCGGCAGTTCCGCTCGCTCGACCTGTACCAGGACCTCTACCGGCGGATCGGCGCCGAGGACCAGATCGCCTTCGGCCTGCCCGGCCCGCTGGTGATCGGCGTGGCGATGAACCGCGCTCGCCGCGACTTCAGCGAGCGGGACCGGGCCGTGCTCGACCTAGTGCGCCCGCACATGGCACAGGCACGGGCGCGGATCGTCGAGCGGATGCGCACCGCCACACTCCTGGCCGCCTTCGAGAGCGCGGTCGAGCAGGCGGGGTCCCAGGTGATCGCCCTCGACCGCCGCGGCCAGATCGTCGCCGCCAGCGGCACGGCGATCGAGCTCCTGCAGGCCTACTTCCCGGGCGGGCAGGGAATGTCATTGCCGCCGGTCGTGGCGGATTGGCTCGCGAGCGGAGGCGAGGGGCCCTTCGCCGCGCCGCGGCCCCTGTCCGTCAGCGCCGAGCGGGGCCGACTGATCGTGCGGTTGGCGCCCAGCGGCGTCCTCGACGATCCGGTGCTCGTGCTCGAGGAGGAGCGCGCGGTGGAGCCGCCCTCGCTTCTGCGGCTCGGCCTCACCCGCCGGCAGGCGGAGGTGCTTGCTCTGGTGGCCGCCGGCAGGAGCACCGAGGAGATCGCCGCCGACCTCTTCATCAGCCCGGCGACGGTGCGCAAGCACTACGAGCACGTCTACGAGCGACTCGGCGTCAACAGCCGGGCCGACGCGGTCGCGCTCGCCCGAGACGCCGCCGCCCAGGCTTAGCCCAACCTGCCCGTAGGGACCTCCCCGCCGGCCCCGGTCGTAATAGGGACATGAAGAGAACTCAGATGGCCCTTCTCCTCGGCGGCGCGCTCGTCTTCCTCGCGGGCTGTGGTGGCAGCGAGGCGACCGCGACCCGCTCCACCTCAGCCGCATCGCAGCAAGAGCGCCCTGGCCCCCCAGTTGGTCACGGGACGGGGACGCTCAACTGCCAGACCTTCCCCTTCATCGGCATGGGGCCGGACGACTGGCGCAAGAGCTCGGTGAGCTTCGGCCCGCTCGGGATGCTGGTCACCGACTACGCCGAGGGCAGGCGGGGTGAGGACGGTCTTCTGCACACGAAGATCCCGACGCTCGTCGAAGGGCATAGGAGCGTCGTTCTCACCGTGCCGAGTGACGAACGCCGGCGGACGGGGATCGAGGTAGTCAAGCCTCGGCACCCGGTCACGAGGCTCCGGCTCGACCCCTGCCGCGACCGCAGGCGGACGATCTGGGCGGCAGGGATCGTGGCCCGCGACCGCGGTCCGGTGACGCTCCATGTCTCGGTGGTGGGAGGCAGGAGCGGCGCGATCACGATCGGGAGCGGCTAGGACTCCTCGAGGATCACCAGCGTCTCCGGGCGCACCCCGTCGTGCTGCATCGCCTCAGCGGCCGCCGGGGTCCCCAGCACCTCCTGCAGGGCGGCGATGTCCGGTACCTCCATGACCAGGCCGACGCGGTTGGTGTCTTTCTGGTCCTCGAAGGTCCGGACCGTGATCCCGAGGGGGCCGAAGACCTCCTCGCGTTTGGACGAGTTGCGCCATTTGTCGACGTCCTCCACCTCGTGAATCGCAAGCACCGTGGGCATCGTTCCGTCCTCCCTTGTGGACCGGCTGCATTGACGTTGATGGGGCGGCAGCCTCTCAGGCTGGGGGGCGAACGGCAATGCCGGCGTGGCGGCCACGGCAATACGGCAGTTCTGCCGTTGTAGGGCGGTCGCTTGGGCGGCAGTCTCGAATCACCAAGCAATCCGTTGCCCCGCGGGGCACGAACGAAGGAGATTCGACGATGGACCTGTACGTGATTCGCCGCCGCAGCAACTGGGCCGATGGGGCCGAGCTGGAGGCCGCCGCCGCGAAATCCTCGGCCGAGGGCGAAAAGATGAGCGACGAGGTGCGTTGGATCCGCAGCTACGTCGTCCAGGAGGAAGACGGCAGGCTCGGCACGGTCTGCGTCTATGAGGGCGTCAGCCCCGAGGCGCTCAGCCGCCACGCCGACAACACCGGCATGTCGGCCGACGAGATCACCAAGGTCATCGACACGGTGATCGTCCGCGAGGATCCGGTTGCAGCCTGATCGCTGATCTAGACTCGCCTCGATGGCCGCGGGCGGCTTGATCGGGCGTGATCAGGAGCGCGCTCGCCTCGGCGAGGCGCTCGACCGCGCGGCCATCGGCGAGGGGGCCCTGGTCCTCCTCGCCGGTGAGGCCGGTGCCGGCAAGAGCCGGCTGATGGAAGAGCTGGCCGGCGCCAGCGACGCGCCGGTGCTGAGCGGTGCCGCCGGCCACGGCTCGACGCCCGCCTACGGGCCGGTCGTCGCCGCGATGCGCTCGCGGCTGCGCGTCGACCCGGACGCATTCGCCGACTGCGGGCCGCTCGGCGACCAGCTGCGGCTGCTGCTGCCCGAGCTCGGCCCGGCCCCCGAGGAGGTCGAGGCGCGGACCCTGCGCGAGGCGGTCCGCTGCGCCCTGGTCGCGGTGGCGCGCGAGCGCGGCGCCCTGCTGATGCTCGACGACCTGCAGTGGTCCGACGCGGCGACCCTGGAGCTGCTCGCCGAGCTGGCGCCGACGCTGGCCGACACCGGCCTGCTGGTCGTCGCCGCCTACCGCTCCGACGAGCTGCCCCGCGAGCACCCGCTGCGGCGCCTGCGCGCGGAGCTGCGCCGCCGCCGCGTCCTCGAGGAGATCGCCCTGGAGCCGCTCGACGAAGCCGGCACCTCAGCGCTGCTCGCCGAGGTGCTCGGCGACGCCCCCTCGCGGCCGCTGGTGCGGGCCGTCCACGATCGCGCCCAGGGCCTGCCGTTCTTCGTCGAGGAGCTGGCCGGGGCGCTCGCCGCCGAGGGCGGGCTGCGGGCCGGCGCCACCGGGCTGGAGCTGGCCGAGCGGGGGGAAGTCGCGGTCCCCGAGACCGTCCGCGACGCGGTCCTCCTCCGCTACGGCGACCTCAGCCCGGAGGGCCGCGAGGCGGCCGAGGTGGCGGCGGTGGCCGGCGAGCGCTTCCAGCTGGAGGCGATGACGGGGTTGGCCGGCGAGGCCGGGCTGGGGGAGCTGTTCGAGGCCGGCCTGCTCCGCGAGGGCCTCGACGGCTGCGCCAGCTTCCGCCACGCGCTGGTCCGCGAGGCGCTCTACCGCGACGTGCCCTGGCTGCGCCGCCGCGAGCTGCACCGCCAGCTCGGCGAGCGGCTGGAGGCGCGCGGCGCCCCCGGGGTCGAGGTCGCCCCGCACTGGCTCGGCGCCCACGACGAGGTGCGGGCGCGGCGCCAGCTGCTCCGCGCCGCCGCCGAGTTCGAGTCCGCCCACGCCTACCGCGACGCCGCCGGCATGGCCCACCAGGCGCTGGAGCTGTGGCCGGCCGGCGAGGAGGTCGAGGAGCGGCTGGCGGCGCTGGAATCGCACGGCGCCTGGGCGGAGCTGTCCGGCGACCTCGCCGACGCCGCCCGCAGCTGGCGCGAGGTCGCCTCGCTCCGCGACGGGGACGGGACGGCGCTGGCCGCCGCGCAGCGTCGCCTCGGCCGCGTCTACGCCCTGCAGGGCGACCGCGCCGGGGCGATCGAGGCGCTCAGCGCCGCCGCCGACGCCTTCGCCGCCGGCGGTGAGCTGGCCGACGCGGCCGGGGACAGGCTGGCCGCCTCGGACTTCCTCCAGTTCGCCGGCCGCCACGGCGCCTCCCTGGAGCTGAGCCGCCGCGCCGGCGAGGAGGCGCGGCAGGCGGGGCGGGTCGACCTGCAGTCCCGGGCGATGGCGGCGGAGGGGGTGGTGATGGCCAAGCGCGGCGACTTCGAGCCCGGCATGAAGCTGGTCGAAGCGGCCCTCTCCCTGGCCCTGGACAACAACCTCACCGACGCCGCGGTCGACGCCTACCAGCGCCTCGGCACCACCTTCGAGACCGCCGGCGACTACGCCAACGCCCGCGAGGCGCTGAGCAGCGCCCTCGACCTCTGCCAGCTGGCCGAGGACCAGAGCCCCGAGGCCGGCTGCGTCGCCTGCATGACCTACGTGCTGCGGGAGCTCGGCGAGTGGCCGCGCGCCCTGGAGCTGTCCCGCGAGCTGGCCGGCGACAACAACGGCAACGGCGTCCGCGCCATCGCCGACGGCGTGCTCGGCCACATCCAGGGCATCCGCGGCGGCCTCGGCCCGGCCCGCCGTCGCCTCACCGCGGCTCTGGAGCTGGCCCGGCGGCTGGACATCCTCTCGATGCAGGTCGACTGCGCCGCCTCGCTGGCCCTCGTCGCCGACTTCGACAGCGACCCGGCCCAGGCCTTCGAGCACTGCACCTTCCTGCTCGCCCGCTGGGAGCAGAGCGAGGACCACCACTACGCGGTCTGGGGCCTGCGCCTCTCGGCCTCCCTGTTCGCGCAGGCGGGGCGGACCGACGAGGCGCACGCCTGCGCCGACGGCCTCACCCGGATCGCGACCAGCTCCGGCTACGGCGACGCCCTGGCGGCGCTCGCCCACGCCCTCGGCGAGATCGCCCTGGCCGGCGGCGAGCCCGAGCTGGCCGCCGAGCAGCTGGGCCGGGCGGTCGAGCTGCACCGCGAGCTGCGCATCCCCGCCGAGCGCATGCAGATCCTCCACCGCGCCGGCGTCGCCCTCGCCGCGGCCGGCCAGCCCGAGCTGGCGATCGAGCGCCAGGCCGAGGCCTACCGCCTCGCCCGCAAGCTCGCGGCCCGTCCCCTCGCCGGCCGCGCGGCGGCGGCGATCGAGGCCCTCGGCGAGTCCGCCGAGCAGCGCCTCGGCCGCGGCGGAGCCGATGGCGAGACCCCCCTGACCCGCCGCGAGCAGGAGGTGGTCCGCCTGGTCGCCGCCGGCCGCACCAACCGCGAGATCGCCGAGGAGCTCTTCCTCAGCCCCCGCACCGTCGATATGCACGTCCGCAACATCCTCGCCAAGCTCGACTGCCGCTCACGTGTGGAGGCGAGCATCAAGGCGAAGGAGGCGGGCCTGCTCGCCTGAGCGCGCGGGTCTTCAGGGGCTTACCGATCAGGCAGAACGGTGACGGGCGCAAAGCCGCTGCTCATGCGGGATTCGTTATTGACGGCAATGGCCGGGTACCGGTTAGCTTGATGGCCATGGATCGCTCAGGCGGCGGCTCTGGAAGTCGCCGGCAGGATCGAACGCGGCGCCCCACCTCCAGCGCGCTGGAACAGGCCGAGCGGCTCTCGCAGACCGCCAGCTGGGAGTGGGACCTGGAGACCGATCGGCTGGTCTGGTCGGAGAACATGTTCCGCCTGTTCGGCCTGGAGCCCGGGGAGATCGATCCCAGTCCCGAGGAGGTGATCGAGCGCACCCACCCGGAGGACCGCCAGCGAGTCCAGGACGAGGTCGAGAAGGCGCGCCGGCAGCGAAGGACCCCCGACGTCACCTATCGCATCGTCTGGCCCGACGGCACCATCCGGATCCTTCGGGGCACTACCGTCGGCGAGGGGATGCAGGAGGGCCGGCCCTCGAAGCTGGTCGGTTCGGTCCAGGACCTGACCGCTCTGGTCGCCGCCCAGCGTGAGACCGCGGAATCTCTGAACCTGGTGGAAACCCTGCAGGCGGCCGCCCCGGTCGGCTTCGCCTTCTTCGACCGTGAGCTGCGCGTCGTCCGTATCAACGAGGCGCTGGCGGCGGCGAACGGCGACCGGCCGGAGGACCACATCGGCAAGCACGCAGCCGAGCTGGCCCCCAACGTCTGGGACCAGCTCGAGCCCGCCTTCCGCCGGGTCCTGGACACCGGCGAGCCGGTGGTGAACCTCGAGGTCGAGCGCAAGCCGGGCGGGCCGGGCGAGTTCGGCGCCGGCTACTGGCTGGCGAGCTATTACCCGGTGATCATCGGCGACGAGGTGACGGGAGTCGGGGTCGTCGTCGTCGATATCACCCAGCGCGAGGAAGCGGAGCAGCTGCGCCTTGCCGTGATGGACACGATGATGGAGGGGCTCTGCGTTCTCGACGGGGAGGGCCGCCTGGTCTTCATGAACGCCGAAGCGTCGGAGCTGCTCGGCTGGGGAGAGGAGGAGCTTCGCGGCAGGGGGATGCACGACGCCGTCCACTTCCAGCACGCGGATGGATCGGCGTTCCCGGCCGAGGAGTGCGAGCTGGTCAAAGTGAGGACCGAAGGCCGGCCGCTGCGCATGTCACGCGACGCCTTCACTCGCAAAGACGGGACGATCTTCCCGGTCGCCTACTCGGCGGCGCCGCTCAAGACCGGAAGCGCCGACCGTGGGGCCGTCGTCGTGTTCCGGGACGTCAGCGCCGAGGTGGACGAGGAGAACCGGGTCAAGCGCGAGCTCGACAGGCTCGCCTGGGTCGGCCGCATCCGCGATGCCCTCGACGAGGACAGGCTGACGCTGTGCTCGCAGCCGATCGTCCCGCTTGGCGGCGGCGAGCTGAGCCAGGAGCTGCTGCTGCGGATGATCGGGTCGAACGGTGAGATCGTCTCGCCGGGGTCCTTCCTCCCGGTGGCGGAGCGGTACGGGCTGGTCGGCGAGATCGACCAGTGGGTGATCCGCAAGGCGATCCGCATCGCCGCCGCCGGCCAGCGGGTCGAGGCGAACCTCTCGGCGGAGTCGATCGGCAATCTCGATCTGCTGCCGATGATCGCGCAGGAGCTCCGTGACGCGGGCGCCGATCCGGCGAAGGTCGTCTTCGAGATCACGGAGACGGCGTTGATGGGAAACCTCGAAGCCGGGGAGGCATTTGCCAAGGGCCTCAGCAGCCTCGGCTGCAAGGTCGCGCTGGACGACTTCGGCACCGGCTTCGGCAGCTTCACCTACCTGAAGAAGCTGCCGATCGACTACCTCAAGATCGACATCGATTTCGTCACCGAGCTCGTCGCCAGCCAGGCCAACCGGCATCTGGTGAAGGCGATCGTCGGCCTCGCTCGAGATTTCGGCTACGAGACGATCGCCGAGGGTGTCGAAGACGCCGAGACGCTGGCGCTGCTCCGGGAGTATGGCGTCGACTTCGCCCAGGGCCTCCATCTGGGTCGGCCGGCGGCCATCGACAAGAGCTTCTCCTAGGCGCGGATGCGCGGCGGCAGGCGCCGATAGAGTCGCGTCTCGCCCGCATCTAATCCCCGCCGCCGGGGTAGGGGGGACGCCATGCCAGATCAAGAGGAGCAACTAGACGAGAGCGAGGCCATCAAGCGCCTCAACAAAGCCCTGAGCCAGCAATACCGCTCGGCGCTTCAATACTCCATCGTGGCGGCCAGCCTCACCGGCCTCCCATCCCAGGGCCTCGGCCCCAAGCTGACCTCCTACGGCGACGAAGAGCTGAGCGGAGCCCGCCAGCTGATCGAGAAGATCGTCTCCTTTGGCGGCGACCCCACCACCGACGTCGCCCCCCTCCAGTTCGACCCCAAACCCGAGGACGCCCTCGCCTGGCTCCTCTCCTGCGAGGAAGAAGTAATCGACGACCTCCAAGAATCCATCGAGCCCACCGGCCGCGAGGGCCGCTCCGAGGCCCTAGAGCACATGCTCGAGCACCAGATCATGCGCAAGCAGGAACAGGTGGACTTCTTAAGGCGGGCGCTGGGGTAGCTGAGGGAGGGATCGGCTCGCTCCTCGGCCCAGAGTCGGGCTCAAAATACGCCGGATGTTCTAGTAATAGAGCGAGAGAGGTGGCGCTATGCGGCCTTGGCAAGTTCCAGATGCGCCGTCGCCCTCGCTTGGATTTCATCGTAGTCTGACAACACAGTCCGAGCGAGATCGCCGTCCTGAAGGTTCCAGTTGGAGATCCCCAGATCACGGCGCATTGCCTTGATAAACGCTTCGTAGCGGAGGTTGTTTTCCACGGTCTCTTGGTCCGACCAATCCCCATCCGGTCTGCCAGGAAGCCCTCGATGCCAGGCTCGGAACTTCTTAAGAGTGCCTGCGCTCGAATAGAGCAAGCATTTCTTCTGGAAGTCCAAAATCACCTTTTCCCGCTTGCGCGCCGTCATTTCTTGGCCGGCAAGTACAGAAGCGAACTCCAGATAGAGCGAGCCGATTTCATGTCGCCTTACGCCATCCATCACACGCCGGCGATCAAAAATCCCGACGAGAGCCGACCCACCGATCGTTGCGGTGGTCGCGAGTAGAGCAGCTCCTAGCGTGGATCCGTGCCGGATAGCCAGGATGAATAGGAATATGACGGCGCCAATTGCACCGAAGACCAGACTGAGCGCGACGATGAAACCCAGAAACCTCCAGAAGCGATCCAATGCCATCCTCCTCGAAGCCTTAAACATTCCGAAGAAAATCAACGAGTTTGCGAAGGGGACCGTAGAGTCTGCATCGGACAAGTAGCTGACGTAGCTACAACGGTGGCTTCCTTAGTTGCGCAAAACGCGGCCTCCATCCGGAAGATCGTCGTCCAGGCCAGGCTTTAAGTTGGACCGAATGGGAATCCCCCGGCATCAACTGAAGGAATCTGCGCAGATGTCACAGGATCTCGAAAGGGCTCTCGGCGAGCAATTTGAGGAGCTTTCCGCCCGGGTGATACAGCATCGTGAGCGAGCCGAGGTGCTTCAGCGCTTAGCGGAGCAGGCCAGCGCCCAGGCCTGTGCTGACGAACGATTGCTTGAGGAGCTCGCAGGGGCCCTTGGCAATGCATGCCAGCTCCGGATCGAGCAGCTGGATCGGCGGCTTCGTGGCCAGCGCCTTCAGGAGGTGGCTGTTGAAATACTTGCCTCGCGACTTCCTCCAGGAGCGACGATCCATTACAGGCAGTGGTTTGACTGGGTCGAGAACGAGGGCTTCAGAGTCGGTGGGAAGGATCCGCTGGCAACCTTCCTTGCCCAGATAGCCCGGTCTCCTCGAGTTCTATCTGCCGGTCGCCGCTCGGGTCTCTACATGCTGTCTGATGCTGCCTGAGGCCCCTAGCGCGGGGACGGGATCTCGTCCATCGACTCCAGCGGCGTCCTTGGGATCGCTACCGTGGATCCGATGGCCAAGGTAAACTCCGAACACATGTTCGATTCCCCTTCACTCGTTAGTACTAGGGAGCGAGCGGCTGTCCTCGCGCTCATGGCCCGACGTCGCGTTCAGTGGAATCGCCTCGCAGGCTCGATTGAGGAGACTGGAAGCGCCTTGGCCCTCCTTGAAGAGCTGGAGGTAGCGGGAGACCCCCGCCTGTTCCCTGTCGAGGGGTCAAAGCTCTCTCTGGATCAGCTGGAGGAGAGAGTGATTGAGTACGAGAACGAAGGGATCGATCTCATTACTGTGCTCGATAGGGGCTATCCAAGCAATCTCCGGATGGTTCACGATCGTCCGCCCGCCCTGTTCGTCCGCGGTGAGCTTAACCCGAGTGATGACCGGTCTGCAGCGGTGGTTGGCAGTCGTAAAGCTTCACCGGAGGGTCGTGAGAAGGCTGCCGAGATCGCCCGCGACCTTGTTGCCAGCGATTACGTGATTTTCAGTGGCCTCGCGGCAGGAATCGACACCGCAGCTCATGAGGCGACGCTGGCTGCTGGGGGTCGAACGATCGGTGTCATCGGTACCGGCCTCCGTCATCACTTCCCAAAGCAAAACGCTGCGCTGCAAGATCGGCTCGCAGGTGAGAGCGCAGTTCTGTCCCAGTTTTGGCCCGGCCAAGAGCCAAGGCGATGGACGTTTCCTCAGCGCAACGCTGTTATGTCGGGCCTAGCTCGGGCGACGATTGTGGTCGAGGCAGGCAATAAGAGTGGTGCTCGGATGCAAGCACGCCTTGCGATCGAGCATGGAAGGCCTGTCTTCCTCCTCCGATCTCTGCTGCGTCATGAGTGGGCGCAGACCTATGCCAGTAGTCGTCCCGCCACGTATGTGGTGGATAGTGGGCGGGAGATCATCGAGCATCTTGAGCGCCTCTATTCACAGGATTTCGCACTGACCCCTTAGCCTTATCGCATGGCGCTAAGCGTGAACGAGGCCAGTGAGGCCTATGAGCGCTCGATGCGGAATATGGCACCTGCGGGCCCTGGGGTGTGCCGTGTCTGCCGGACCTTCATCGACCCCGATTACGAGACCTGCTTCCCCTGCGGTCATCAGCCTGCAAATCTCGATGTCGTTGTTCCGATCACCTATAGCGAGCACCTTGGTCAGATGCACACTGCCCTGCGCAACTACAAGGATGGTGCGACTGCAGAGATCTGCGGCCACGCTGCGGTGCGCTTAGCAGCGATCCTCTGGAGGTTCCTTCGCCAGCATGAGACGTGTGTTGCTGTAGCGGGAGGGGCGGACGCATTTGACCTAGTTACGGTTGTTCCCTCAAGCACCCCTGATCGAGATGAGCATTCGGCCTTTCGACTGGTCACCGAGACAGTGGAGCCGATTCGGGACCGCCTGCAGCGCACGCTCCGCCCGACCGGTGAGGTTGCGGGCCGTGACTTCGATCTTCGCCGCTTTGAGGCGACTACCGACCTGTCTGGCCGCACCGTACTTCTACTGGACGATACGTGGGTCACCGGTGGCCATGCTCGTTCAGCGGCATCCGCACTGAGGTCTGCCGGTGCGCAGAGGTGGCTTGCGTAGTCATTGGGCGCCACCTCCGACGGGAATATGAACCGGTAACCGATGGCGGAGAGACCTGCGGCGATTTGTTCGATGCTCTTCCAGCCGCATTCTCTTGGTCCTGCTGCGCTGTCGGTCGGCTAGGTTCTCTGGCCTAGAACTTTAGGTGCCGCAGTGAGTCACCGCTCGGTGTCCAAGTCACGTCTTACCGTTAACGCGAGTGAGGTAGGGGCTGTCTCCTGCTCTGAGATCCGCATCGAGATCAGCTCCGCGGAAAGAGAACCTGACCTCCACGGCAAGGCCCCCATCGGGCCGAGCCTGGGCGAGCAGGTTGGCGTGGTGCGCGGTCGCGACGGCGCGGACGATGGAGAGGCCGAGGCCGTGACGGCCGTCGCTCGGCGCGGTGCGGTCGGTGCTGATGCGCTGGAAGGGCTCGAGTAGGCGCTCCACTTCGGCGGCGGGAATGACGGGGCCGTCATTGACCACGGAGAGGAACGCGCCGGAGGATCCGGTGCCGGTCCTCACTTGCACCTGGCCTCCGGGGAGGTTGTGCTGCACGGCGTTATCGATCAGGTTGCGGACGAATCGCTCGGCGAGGGCGGCGTCGCCTGTGGTGGGGGCGGGCTCTAGCTCGCTGTCGATCCGCAGCTCGAGGGACTTCGCCTCCGGCGGTAGGTCTTGCAGGACCGCCTCGACGACCTCGGCGAGGTCGAAGGGCTCGCGCCTCTCGAGGCCGCGCTCGCTCCAGGCGAGCGTCAGCAACGACTCGAGCAGGCGCTCCTGCTCCTCGCCGAGCGCAAGCAGTCGGCGTGAGGTCGCGCGGAACGAGTCGATCGTCGTGGAGGGGTCGGTGAGGCGCTCCTCGAGGAGGGCTCGCCAGAGGGTCAGGGGGGTGCGGAGCTCGTGGGCGGCGTTGGCGACGAAGCGCTGTTGGGCGTCGAAGGCGGTCTCTAGGCGGGCGAGGAGGCCGTCGATGGTGTCGGCGAGGTCCTTGAGCTCGTCGCGGGGGCCGGGGAGGGCGAGGCGTTCGTGGAGGTTGTGCTCGGAGATCTGGCGGGTGGTGGCGGTCATCGCTCGGAGGGGGCGGAGGACGCGGCCGGCTACGAGCCAGCCGAGCACGATCGAGACCAAGGTCATGATCGCCAGGGCGATTCCGGACTGGACGAGCAGCTGGTGGAGGTCGTCGGCGTGGTTGCTTTCGAGGTCGGCGATTTTCGATTCGACGATGTCGCGCGCATGGGGGGACAGGTTCGGTTCCATGGTCGGGACGATCAGGTTGATCCCGGTTACGCGCTGGAAGAGGACGTAGGTGATCGCCAGCAGCACCGCGCCCGAGACGAGGAAGAGGGCGCTGTAGAGGAGCGTGAGGCGGAGGCGGACGGAAGGGCGGGGCATGGTCAGATCCGGTAGCCGCCCTGGGGGACGGTCACGATCAGGGGCGGCTCGCCGAGCTTCGCCCGCAGCCGGTTGATCGTCGACTTGACCGTGGTCGTGAACGGGTCGGCCTCCTCGTCCCAGACCCGTTCCAGCAGCTCCTCCGGGGAGACGACACGGCCCTGGGCGGCGAGCAGGTGCTCGAGCACCGCCAGCTCCTTCGGGCTCAGCGCCAGGCGCTCGCCGGCCCGCGTCGCCACGCGCCGGCCGGGGTCCAGCAGCAGGTCGCCGTGCTCGAGGAGCGGCGGCAGCGGCGGCTGGGCGCGGCGGGCGAGCGCCCGGATCCGGGCCAGCAGCTCGGCGAAGGCGAACGGCTTCGAGAGGTAGTCGTCGGCGCCGAGGCTCAGCCCCTCGACCCGCTCCGCGATCGTGCTCGAGGCGGTCAGCATCAGCACCTTGGCGCCGCCGCCGCCCGCCACCAGCGTCCGGCAGACCTCGTCGCCATGCACGCCCGGCAGGTCGCGGTCGAGCACGACCACGTCGTAGTCGACGACGCCGGCGCGACGCAGCGCCTCCTCGCCGTCCGCGGCGACGTCGGCGGCAATCCCGTCGCGGCGCAGAACGCGGGCGACCGAACCGGCCAGCTCGGCGTGATCCTCGACCACCAGGACTCTCATCCCCACACAGGATGGCCCTTCGCGGTCACAGCCCGGTCACAGCCCGGTCACAGCCGCGATGACCGTCGTGTGACCGCCCACCTCCTACAACGTCGGGACTCAACCCGAAAGGAGCTGGAATGAAACGGACGGACTGGCTGGTGATCTTGGCGCTGGGCCTCTGCGCCGTCGCGCTGGGGGCCTGCGGCGGAGGCGGCTCGGGCTCGGGCGGCGGCGCGAGCGCCTCGGACGAAGAAGCGGGACTCGAATTCACCGAATGCCTGCGCGCGCACGGGGTCGAGGTGGACGACCCGAAGCCGGGGCAGAAGAACATCGAAGTCGACGGCCGCGACCCGACCACCAAGAAGGCGCTGGCCGCCTGCGACGGCAAGCTCCCGGACTCCGGCCAGGAACTCTCCTCCGGGGAAGAGGAGGAATTCCGGGAAGGGGCGCTGGCCCTCGCCCAGTGCATGCGCGAAGAAGGCATCGAAATGGGGGACCCGGAATTCCTCGGCCCCGGCAAATTCCACCTCGACATCGCCGGGATCGACACCGAATCGCCTGCCTTCAAGGCCGCCCAGGAAGCCTGCGGTGACAAGCTGCCGGAACTGTCCGGCATCTCCGTCGGCGGCTGAGGTGGCGGCCGAGCGGGGGGGACGGCTGCGGCGCGGGCTGGCGGCCGCCCGCGGCCGGCGGGCGCTGGCCGCGGCGGCGGTGGGCGTGGCGGTGCTCGTGGCCGGCCTGCTGGCGCTGCCGCTCGGCGGCTCCGGCGGCGACAGCGCCGCCGGCAGCCCCTCCGCCGGCGGCGCCACCGGCCGGGTCGAGCGGCGCACCCTGGCGGAACGGCTGACCGCCACCGGGACGATCGGCTACGCCGGCGAAGCGACGGTGCTGGCCCGGCTCTCCGGGACGGTGACCGCGCTGCCGGCGGTCGGCGCGACGATCCGCCGCGGCGGTCGCCTCTACGCGCTGAACGGCGAACCGGTGCTGCTGATGTACGGGGCGGTGCCGGCCTACCGGACGCTGGCCGAGGGGGTCGGCGAGGGCCGCGACGTCGAGCAGCTGGAGCGCAACCTGGCGGCGCTCGGCTACGAACCGGGGACGGTCGACGAGGAATTCACCGCCGCCACCGCCGCGGCGCTCGCCGCCTGGCAGGACGACACCGGGCTCGAAGCCAGCGGCGAGCTGGAGCTGGGACGGGTCGCCTTCCTGCGCGGGCCGCAGCGGGTGACCGGGCTGGAGGCGACGCTCGGCGAAGCGCTCGGCGCCGGCGGGGGAAGCAGCGGGGACACGATGGTCGCCTGGCACCCGGAAGCCGAAACGGCGGTCGAAGCGGCCGAGGAAGCCGGAGCGGGGGAGGCGCAGCCGGAGCCGGAGTCGAGGCACGGAGAGCAGGTGCAGCCGAAGCACGAGTCCCAGTCCGGGCATGAGTCCAAGCCCCAGGAGGAGCCCGAACCCCAGGAGCAGCCGGAACCGCGGCAAGAGCCCCAGCACGCCCCGAACCCGGAATCGCAGGAAGAACCCGAACCCGAACCCGCCTCGGTCCCGGTCCTGCGGACCAGCTCGACGCGACGCGTGGTCAGCGTCGCGCTCGCCGCCGACCAGCAGGCGATCGCCCATCCCGGGCAGCGGGTCCAGGTGATCCTTCCCGGCGGCGCCGAGGTCCCCGGCCGGGTGCGTGGCCTCGCCGCGGTCGAGGCATCGGGCGGCGAAGGCAACCCGGGCGAAGAAACCGAACCTGGAGTCGAGGCGACGATCGCGGTGACCGGCGGGCGCCGCATCCCCGCCCTCGATGGGGCGACCGTCAGCGTCCGCTTCACCCAGCGGGTCCGCAGGCACGTGCTCAGCGTGCCGCTGAACGCGCTGATCGCGATCGGCGGCGGGCGCTTCGCGCTCTCGGTCCGCGGCGACGGGGCCCGGCGGCGGATCGTCGTCACCCCGGGCCTCGCCGCCGACGGCTACATCGAGGTCGCCGGCAAGGGGCTGCGGGCCGGGATGACGGTGGAGACGGGCGAATGAGCGCGGCGCCGGTCCTCGAGCTGCGCGACGTCCGCAAGACCTACCCGGGCGGGGTGGAGGCGCTGCGCGGCGTCTCGCTGCGCATCGGGCGCGGCGAGCTGACCGCGATCGTCGGGCCCTCCGGCTCGGGCAAGTCGACCCTGCTGCACCTGATGGGGACGCTCGACCGGCCCAGCGGCGGCAGCGTCGCGATCGAGAGCCGCGACCTCTCCCGCGCCTCCGACGACGAGCTCGCCGGCCTCCGCGCCACCCGGATCGGCTTCGTCTTCCAGCGCTTCTACCTGCTCGAGGCGGCGCCGGTGATCGACAACGTCGCCGATGGCCTCCTCTACGCCGGCGTCCCCGCGGTCGAGCGCCGCCGCCGCGCCGCCGCGGCCCTGGCCCGGGTCGGCCTCTCCCACCGCGAGCGCCACAGCGCCGCCAAGCTCTCCGGCGGCGAGCGCCAGCGGGTGGCGGTGGCGCGGGCGCTGGTCGGCGAGCCGGCGATCGTCCTCGCCGACGAGCCGACCGGCAACCTCGACAGCCGCACCGGCGGCGAGCTGATGGAGCTGCTGCGCGGCCTCCACGAGGGCGGCACGACGCTGGTGATCATCACCCACGACGAGGAGATCGCCGCCTCGGTGCCGCGCCGGGTCGCGGTCCGCGACGGCCTCATCGAGGGCGACGACGGTTGAGCCGGCTGCTGCCCCGCGACCTGCTGCGGCTGGCGACGGTCGGCCTGCGCACCCGCAAGCTCCGCGCCGCCCTCTCGATGCTGGGGATCTCGATCGGGATCGCCTCCTTGGTCGCGGTCCTGGCGATCTCGGAAACCAGCAAGGCGGACCTGCTGGCGAAGATCGAAACGCTGGGGACGAACCTGCTCACGGTCGGCCCCGGTGAATCGCTGTTCGGCGAAGGCACCAGGCTGGCGGCGGCGTCCACCGCTCGCATCCGCCTCCTCGACGAGGTCGAATCGGCCGCCGCGGTCACCGCCGTCGAGGGCGCGACGGTGCGGCGCAGCTCCTACGTGCCGGCCGAGATCACCGGCGGGATCTTCGTCGAGGCCGCCGAACCGCGGCTGCTGGCGACGCTGGAAGGGACGATCGCCTCCGGGCGCTTCCTCGACCGGGCGAGTGAGCGCTACCCGGCGATCGTGCTGGGCGCGAAGGCGGCGCAGCGGCTCGGCATCCACAGCCCCGGCGGCCTCGTCCAGGTCTACGTCTCCGGCCGTCTCTTCACCGTGGTCGGCATCCTTGATCCGCTGCCGCTCGTCCCCGAACTCGACAGCGCCGCGCTGGTCGGCTACCCGGTCGCGGCCCGCCTCTTCGGCACCGAGCGCAACCCGTCCACGGTCTACGTCCGTGCCCGCGAGGGCGAAGCCCAGGTGCGCGCCGCCGCGGCCCTGCTGCCGAGCGCCGCCGACCCCTGGGACCCCGGCGAGGTCGCGGTCAGCCGCCCCTCCGACGCGCTCGAGGCCCAGGCCGCCGCCGAAGGCGCCTTCACCTCACTCTTCCTCGGCCTCGGCGCCGTCGCCCTCCTGGTCGGCGCGATCGGGATCGCCAACGTGATGATCATCTCCGTCCTGGAGCGCCGCTCCGAGGTCGGCCTGCGCCGCGCCCTCGGCGCCAGCCGCCGCCACATCGCCGTCCAGTTCCTCGGCGAGTCGTTCGTGCTGGGGATCGCTGGCGGCATCGTCGGCGTCCTGCTCGGCGCCGCCGCCACCGGCGCCTACGCCGCCTCCGAAAGCCTGACCCTGCTGGTCCCGCCCGCCGCCGTCGCCGGCGGCCTCCTCGCCGCCTGTGTATTGGGCGCCCTCGCCGGCCTCTACCCAGCCACCCGCGCCGCCCGCCTCACCCCGACCGAGGCACTGCGGACGATCTAACGGGATCGAATTCGGTCCTTGACCTTACGATTGCGGCGACCGGGGTCCTCCCCACAGCGAGCGGCAGGGGTTGAAGCATGAGAAGCCAGCTATGGAAGGCAAGAGCTTGGTGCAGGGAGCCATGGATCGTGGAATGAAGGTCGCCGTGATAGGCGCAGTCGTTGTGTCCTGCGCGGTGACTGCGGCATGCGCTGGCACTGCTACGCCGCGGGAATGGTGGATGTCGCCAAGACGTGCACGGTGTTGCTGGCGTGATTCGCCCTGAAACAAGCGACTTGGGATGCGCAGCGATCGCCGGACTCCTCTATGCGATACCGAGTGAACCTCAGGGCTACCTGGTTGAAGGCAAATCGCCGCGCCTTCTCTGGAAGTGCCGGCTCTACGCAGCGAAGGGGCATTCCGTGCTGATCCGCTGTGCTCACCATCAGAAGCACTTCAGCGTTGTCAAGAACTGACGGGATCGACTTCGATCCTTGACCTTCGCCAGGGCAGATGGGAATCTGCCGGCCCGTGAGTCTCGTCCCTCGCCGCCTTCCGATTCTCCTTGCGATCGCCTCGATCGCGTTGCTGGCTTTTGCCGGTAGCGCCCAGGCGGCGTTTTCGGCGGCGCCGACCCGCACCTTCGGGATGGGGTCGCTCTACGCGCTGGCTCCCGACGGGACGATCTGGACGACGCCGCCCGGCTCGAGCAACACGGCGAGCTTCTCCCACTTCGACGACGAAGGAAACAACCTCGGCGACGGGTTCTCGGTCAGCCTCAACAACTACTTCCCGCTCGGGATCGGGGCGTACGGCGGCCGCGTGTACGTGACGGTCAGCAGCAGCTTCAGCCGCCGCCTGATCAGCTACCTGGCCAACACCGCCGACCCGGCCCACGACATCCTCTACGCCGACGCGGGAACGGGCGAACGGATCGGCGGCAACCAGGCGATGCTGCGGGTCTTTCCCGGCGGTGGCGGCGCGCTGGCGCTCGGCCAGGAGAACAAAGTCGGGACCTTCGACGCCGCCGACGTGACGGCCGAACATCCTTATTACCCGCAGGGCTTCCACGGGGCGGGGATCAACAAAAACTTCACGGAGACGCCTCCGTTCGGCGTCGAAAGCTGCACGCTGGGGCTGTTGGCGGTCCCGGTCGCCGGTGAGCCGGACGAATGCGGGACGGAGTTCGGTCGCGCTGGCGTCGACGGCCCCGACGGGGTCAACTACCCGAACGACATCGCTTTCGGCCTCGGCGGCCTCTACATCTCCGAGAAAGACGGCGACCGGATCAGCCACTACAACACCGTCGCCAACCCGGGCGCCACTCTCGACCTGCGCTTCGGCGTCGGGCCGGGCAGCGGGGCGGGGCAGCTTGACACCCCGCAGTCGATCGTGCGGCAACCGAGCACCGGCAACCTCTTCGTCAGCGAGGAAGGCAACCGGCGGATCTCGGTCTTCAACGCCGGCGGCGGCTTCATCGCCGCCTTCGGCTACGGGGTCCTCACCGGGGCCGACGAAATGCAGGTCTGCGGGATCGAAATCGGCCCCTGCCAGGCGGGGGTCTCCTACGTTGCCGACTCGCGCTCCTACTTCACCCGGCTCGACTTCGCCCCCGACGGGAGCCTCTACGCCTACATGCCGCTGCGCAGCCAGGTCCAGGTCTTCGGGGTGAGCGGCGCTGCCTCGGGCGGCGACCCCTCGGGTGGATCCGGCGGCGGCTCGTCTGGCGGATCCGGTGGCGGCGGCAGTTCCGGCGGCGGCTCCAGCCCGGCGCCAAGCGGCCCGACGCCGAAGGAAAAAGACAAAGTCCGCATCAAAGCCAAGCCGCTCGAAGTCCCGAAAGGGGTGAAGACGACCCTGACCGCGATCGTCAACCCGCCCGGCACCTGCCGTCAGCGCCTCGTCCTCTTCCAGCTCAAAGAAGCGCGCTCCTGGGACAACCTCGGCAAGGCGCTGACCCCGGGTAAGGACTGCACCGCCTCCAAACGGGTCAAGGTGAGTGCGAAGAGCGTTTTCCGCGTCGTCCTGATCGGCGGCTCGAACCACGCAACGCTCGGCTACTCGCCCAACCTCACGGTCAAGCTGAAGTAGGCTTCGCGACCAGTGACGGCGATCGCGGACATCAGTTTCGGTGGGTTCCTGCTTTCGGTCTTCGAGTTCTTTCTGCTGTTCGCCTGGATCTGGATTCTGATCACGGTGATCATGGACCTCTTCCGCGACCACAAGTTGTCGGGGGTGGCGAAGGCCGTGTGGGTCTTCTTCCTGGTCTTTCTGCCGTTCTTCGGAGTCTTGCTCTACCTGATCGTTCGCGGCAACGGAATGCGTGACCGCACGCTCAAAGAGCAGGCGGACACGAAAGCTCACTTCGACCGCTACGTCCGCGAGCAGGCGCACGGCGGCTCTCCTGCGGATGAGCTCCACAAACTCTCCGAGTTGAAAGACAAGGGAGCGCTTTCGGCGGAGGAGTTCGATCAGGCGAAGGCCAAGCTGCTCGGCTGACCCGCGAGGGGCGAAGACGACGCGGTCTTAGGCCTGCGCGTCTACGGTCCCCCCGCCCAGGGACGAGATCGGGCTCGCTTCGCCTGGCTGGAGGATTCGAACCGCGACCCGCGGGGCGAGCCTCTCGCACCAGTCGGCGAACTCGTGGGGTGGGGTGCTGAGCTTCCCGGGGAGCAGCCGGGCCAGGCCCAGCGGGAAGAGGGTGCCCCAGTGGATGGGGACGGCGATCCGCGGCGAGAGCATTGCCGCGGCGCGGGCGGCGCGTTCGGGGTCGAGGTGTCCGGGCCCCAGATTCGGCCCCCATCCCCAGACCGGGAGCAGGGCCAGGTCGAGCTTGTCGGCGAGCTCCGTCATCCCCTCGAAGAGGTCGGTATCCCCGGCGAAGTAGACCCGCCTCGAGCCCGAGAGGTGGAATCCGATCGCCTCAGAGCCACGCGATACCGGCGAGCGGCCGTGGCCGTGGACGGCCTCCACGGCTGTGATCTGGATCCGCCCGATCTTCACGGACTGCCCGGGGGCCAGCTCCGAGACCGCGGTCAGGCCGCAGCGCTCGAGAAAACGACCCGCTCCGCGGGGAGCGAACACGGGCGTCTCGGGGTCCAGCGAGCGCAGCGAGCGCCGGTCGGCATGGTCCTGATGGAGGTGGGAGATCAGCAACGCGTCGAGCCGGTCCGTCACCTCTGGGCTGGGCGCGGGTCCCTGGCGACGCAGATGGGCAATCCTCGACCCCAGCACCGGGTCCGTGAGGATGCGCAGGCCATCCAGCTCGAGCAGCACGGTTGCGTGCCCGACGTAGGTAAGGCGATCAGGCGGTTCCGTGGAGTTCCTTTCTCCAGCCGGAGAGGATCTGGTGGACGGCGGCGGCGCCGACGATCGGCTCGGCGGGCAGGGGAAGCCTCTCGGCGGAGAGGATGAAGGGCCGGGTCTGGGGACCGCCGAGGCCACCGTGGAAGGAGATCAGCTCCTCGAAGGCACAGCCCTCGTCCAGTTCGGGGTCGTAGAAGCTGCCGACCATGATGTCGGCCACGTTGCCGAAGCCATCGGTGCGCAGGAGGTGCTGGGGCGCGGTCGCCGAGTAGGGCGCCAGCGGGTCCTCGCCCTCGATCCGCCCGCTCTCCAGGTGGTGAGCGCCGTCCGCCCCCAGGACCACCGCGCCGTGCTCCGCGCAGCGGACGAGGAGCCAGCCGATGTGGGGATGCTGGCGCAGGGCCGGGATCAGCTTCGGGTGGCGGGCGTCGATCTCCTCGCGGGTGAGGCGGCGCTTCTCCTCCATCAGATAGATCAGCCCGAGGTTGCCCGAGCCGAGGACGACGACCCCCCGATCGGAGACGTCGTTCTTCGAGCGCTTGCCGGCGGCTCGGCCGGTGGCCTCCTTGGCGACGTGCCCGACCATCGCGCTCTGCTCGTCGCCCCCCGCGTATCCAGCCACGTCGCCGTCGCCGGTGGAGCGCTCCACCAGCTGCTCGAGGCTGTAGCCGTTGCGCTGCTTGTAGGTCGCCCCCTGGGTCTGGCCGTGGTCGGAGAGGACGACTATCTCGTAGGGGCGGGGAGCGAACCGGCGGGCCCGGGCGATGCGGTCGAGCTGCTGGTCGAGCTTGCGCAGGGCCTCCATCGTGTCCGCCCGCTGCAGCCCCGAGTGGTGTGCGACCTCGTCGTAGCTGGAGAAGGTGGCGTAGACGGCCGAGCGGCCGCGCATCATGTCGGTCAGCACTCCGTAGACGATCAGGTCGCGGACGACGACGCACATCGTCGCGCGCAGGAATGGATAAACGCCGCCCCGGTGCCCGCGGGGTCGGATGTCACGCCGGGCCGAGCGAATTGCCGCCGTCCACTCCAACAGCACCTCCCAGGCGAACAGGACCAGGGCCCTGGTGACGTTGAAGCCGTTGGCGAGGAACGCCCGGTAGCCGGGGTTTGCCCTCCTCTCCTCCGCCATGCGGCTGACCGTGAGGATCACCTCCTCGGCTTCGCCGGAGAGCAGGTTGCCGCGGCTCGCCCCGCCGTCGCCGAGCAGGCCCGCGCCGCTGGAATGCCGCCGCTCGATCTCCGCGCAGTCGTTCGGGGACGAGCAGGAGACGAGGGTCCCGCTCTCCTTGTCCACCCAGCGGAAGGCGGGGATGTCGTCGTTGGAGCCAAGCAGGATGCCCGCCTGGCTGGCACCGGTCTGCGATGAGAGGTCGGGCTCCCACTCGGTCAGGCGATAGTCGTCCTCCGCCAGCCATCGCGCCATCGTCGGGGCGCTCCCGTCGCGCACGGCATCGCGCAGGACTGGAAGCGCCAGTCCATCGATCTCGAGGAAGAGGATCCCCGGTTCGTCGGTGTGGGCCAGTGTGCCCTGCCGGCGTGCCACCCGCTGTATGACGCGCAGGGAGTAGGCGTCCTCGTCGTCGGCTCCGAGCACCACTTGCAGCGCCAGCGAGACGACCGCCACCACCACCGCGGCCAGCAGCGCATCGCCAAATGAATCGACGCTGATGTAGTTGGGTAGAGCATCGCTCGCGAGCTCCAGCAGCAGGGCGTCGAGGAGCAGCACCGCCACGAAGCCGACCGCCAGGGTCAGCGGCAGCCTCAATGCGGCCACTACTGGAGGCAGGACGGCGTTGAGCAGCGCGATCAGCGCCGCGACCAGGAGGGCGCCGCCAAACGCGCCGATGTGCACCCCCGGTACCAGCGCCGCCGCGAGCTGTAGCGACAACGCAGAAAGTACCCAGGAGAAAGCCAGCTGCAGAGGTTTGAGGCGCGGCTTCTGCGGCTGCCACTGCACCGCAGACCCGTATGCGGCGGTTCCTCCCACCATCAGGATCTCCATCTTCGAGGTCGAGCTTCGGGTCGCGCGCAAATCTACCGTCGCGCCTTATGGTTTGACGATGGGGTTCGAGCCGGTCAATCGTCTCGCCGCGCTCGCCGCTCTCGTGTCCGCCGCGGTTCTCGCCGTCCTCGTCGTCGACCTCGTCGTATCTGGGTTTCTTCTCGGTCTCGCCGTCCTCGTCGGTCTCGGGGCCGCGGTCGTTGCTGCCTGGTTCGGCTTGACCCGCACCGGCGCGACCAGGCTGCTGGGAACCGGGGTCGCCATTCTCGCCCTGGTGCTCACCGTCGGCGCCCTGCTCGCCAACGGCGATCACGTCGGGCAGGCGGTTGTGATCTTGGCCGGGCTGGGACTGATGCTCGTCGCCACCCGGGCGGCGTTCAGGGTCCACGCCCAGCTGGACCAGGCAGCCGATCCACAGCACCCGGTCCTCTTCTACAACCCGAAGTCCGGTGGGGGGAAGGCCGAGCGGTTTCATCTCGCCGACGAGGCCCGAGCCCGCGGGATCGAGCCGATCGAGCTGCAGCTCGGTACCGACCTCGAGCAACTGGTGCGCGGCGCGGTCGCCGACGGAGCGGATGCGCTGGCGATGGCCGGCGGCGATGGCTCCCAGGCCGTGGTGGCGAAGGTCGCCGCCGAGCACGGCCTCCCGTACGCCTGCATTCCGGCCGGGACCCGCAACCATTTCGCCCTCGACCTGGGGGTCGACCGCGACGATGTGGTCGGCGCTCTCGACGCCTTCACCGGCGGTCGCGTCAAGCGGGTCGACCTCGCCGAAGTCAACGGGCAGGTGTTCGTCAACAACGTCTCGGTCGGCCTCTACGCCGAGGCCGTCCAGCGCGAGGGCTACCGGGAGGCGAAGCTCCGGACCATCCTCGACACCCTTCCCGAGGCCGTCGGGCCGGAGGGCAAGGGACTGCAGATGCGATGGACCGGACCCGACGGGCGTAAGGACTCCGAGGGGGCGGCAATACTCGTATCCAACAATCGCTACCGCCTCGGGCGGGCGGTCGGCTCGGGTACCAGGCCGAGCATCGACATGGGTTTACTGGGGATCGCCGTCGCCTCCCCGCCGGTCGGCAAACGCCTTTTTGCCCGGCCTTGGCGCGAGTGGTCCGCGCCCGCCTTCGACATCGAGGCGGACGGCCCGATCGCCGCGGGAATCGATGGCGAGGCGGTGACGCTGGACGCGCCCTTGCGCTTCAAGACCCTTCCGGCGGCGCTGCAGGTGCGGATCGCCGCCGCGCACCCCGGTGCCTCCCCGTCGGCGGCGATGCCCGATCGAGCTGGGGAGACCGTGGTCGCCCTGGCACGGATAGCTGCCGGGAGAACTCGAGGCGGTGGCTAGCTTCTTCCCGCGCCCCCCTCCAATCGGATCGCGGCGATGGCCGCCTCGATCGAGGGATAGAAGTGATCTTTGTCGAGCGTCTCCATCAGCCCGTAGCGGAGGGTCAGCTCCTTGAGGCGGTCGCGCAGCTCGACGAAGGCGAGGTGCACTCCCGCCGCGTTCAGCTCGCGGTCGAGCTGCTCGAGCATCTCCGCCGCGGTCACGTCGACGTCGGTGACGGCCTCGCACTGCAGGACGATCCAGTCCGGCTCGCGCTCGCGCGCCAGCCGCCTGATCTCGTCGCGGAACCTTCCCGAGTTGGCGAAGAAAAGCGGCGCCTCCCAGCGGTAGACGACAACCCCCGGAATCTCGCCGGCGTCGGGGTAGGCGGTCACGTCGTGCCAACCCTCGACGCTTTCGGGCCGTCCCAGAACCGCGCCGTGCGGCCACCAGTTGCGGCGGAAGAAGAGGATGATCGCCAGCAGGACCGCGACCACGATCCCCTGCAGGACGCCGAGGAGCACGACCCCGGCGGTCGCAACGAGGGACACGCCGAGCGCGCTTCTGCGCATCTCGTAGTACCGGCGCAGCAGCGGCAGATTCATCAGCGACAGCGCCGCGGCGATGACGACTGCCGCAAGCGCTGCTTGCGGCAGGTCGCTGAGCAGTGAGTTGAGAAACAGAAGCAGGACCGCGACAAGCCCGGCGCCGACCAGGCCGGCCAGCTGGGTCTTCGCCCCCGACTGCTCGGCGACCGCGGTCCGCGAGCCGCTCGTGGAGACCGCGAAACCCTGAAAGAAGCCGGCAGCCACGTTCGCCGCCCCGAGGCCGATCATCTCCTGATCGGGCTTCACCTCTTCTCCACGACGGGTCGCGAAGCTGGTCGCGGTGGCGATCGTGTCGGTCAGCGAGACCAGGGTGATGCCGAGCGCTGCCACCAGCAGCGCCGGCACGTCACCGGCATTCGTCCAGGGAAGCCCAGGGGTGGGGACTCCCTGGGGGAGCGACCCGATCGTCGCCACCCCGTGGTCGGCGAGGCCGAGGGCCGCCGAGGCCACCGTGGCCGCGACGACTCCGACGAGGATCGCCGGCAGGCGCTTGGTGAAGAACGGCAGCACGAGCAGGATGGCGAGGACCGCCAGCCCGAGCACGAGCGTGGTGGCGTGGGTCTGGCCGAGGCCGTCCACGAAGGCCTTCAGCTCGCTGAGGAACGAGTCGGCATCGGTTGAGAAGCCGAACAGCTTCGGCAGCTGCCCGACGATGATCGTGATCCCGAGACCGTTCATATAACCGACCTGCACCTCTTTGGAGAGCAGGTCGGCGACGAACCCGAGCTTGCCGAGGCCGAGGCCGATCTCGATCAGGCCGACGAAGATCGCCAGCATGCCCGCCAGGACGATCGCCGACCCCGGATCTCCCACCACCACCAGCGGGGTGATCGAGGCGAGGATCAGCGGGGAGATCGAGGAGTCGGGGCCGAGCACGAGGACGCGCGAGGGCCCGAAGAGGGCGTAGCCGACGAGGCAGGCGATCGTCGTGTAGAGCCCGGTCACGGCCGGCAGGCCGGCTAGCTCCGCGTAGGCCATTCCCTGCGGGACCAGGATCGCCGCCAGCACGACTCCCGCCACCAGGTCCGGTCGAGCGGATTGGCCGGGATAGTTCTGGATCAGCTCGAGCCCCGGCACCCAGCGACGTAGCCGGCGGGCGGGGTGGGGTGGCCTTTCCGATGCGGTGGGCTTCGCTCTCTGCATGTGCCTGCTGTTCGGTCGCCGAACCGGCGGCTAGGCGACGGGGCTCTTGCGCCGCCGTTTCTCTTTCAGCTCTCGGCTCTTCACCTTCGCGTCGGCGTAGGACGAGCCGACGAGCGCTTTGCCGCCGCTCCAGCCGAAGACCCAGGAGACGAGGACGACGGCGAAGAGGACGTTCCAGGCCGAGGTGACCAGCTGCTGGCTGATCGAGTAGGCGGTGGCGGTCGCCGAGTCGGTCGAGCCGGAGAGCGCGACCGAGTTCATCGCCTGGGTGACGCCGACGCCGCCGGGCGTCGCCGATAGCGAGTTGGAGATCGAGTTCGAGGCGGTGACCGTGGCGACGTTGTGAAAGGTGGCCGGAATCCCATAGGCGCCGAGGAAGACGGCGACAATCGCGAGCCGCGCCAGGTAGCTGCCGAGCGAGGGGACGACGACGTCGAGCAGGAAGCGGCGAGGTTGACCGAGGACCGCGCCGCCCTGCGCCACCTGCGCGCGCAGCTTCGCCAGCTTCGGCCAGAAGATCCGGCCGAGGAGGACGAGGAGGATGGCGCCGCCGAAGATGATCCCGACGACGAGGCCGGTGTGGTCGGCGAGGAAGCCGAGCTTGACCGAGAAGGAACCGGCGACCGAGAGGAAGAGGTAGAGGTAGAGCGCGAGGCTGAAGACGGTGAACGGGATCTTCTGAACGACCAGCCCGGAGAGCATCATCGTGAAGGTCGCGCCCGCGAACAGGGCGGCAAACATCAGCAGCATCACCCAGGTGCCGATGTTGGCCGGCAGGAAGCTGTTCAGCGCCACCGCGGTCGCGTAGGAGGCGAGCACGATCCGGTAGCTGACCCCGGGCCCGATCGGCGCCGCGCGCAGGATCCCGAACCAGGCCAGCGCCGCCAGCGCGGTCTGGGCGCTCTGCAGGATGACGCCGGCGACGATCGCCCAGGCCGGAATCTCGCCGAGCTTGTCGACCAGTTCCTCGATCCACTCCCGCACCGGGATCCCGAGCAGGTCGAGGACGAAGATCGCCAGCGCGACCCCGCCGATCCAGAGGACGATCCGGGCCAGACGCCGGCCGAGTGACTGCGAGCGCATGCGGCCCAGCGTATTTGGCGTTCAGTCGACCCGGACGACGAGCTTGCCGACGTTGGCGCCGTCGAAGAGCATGTTGAGCGCGGTCGGCAGCTGCTCGAAGCCGTCGACGACGGTCTCCAGGGGCTCGAGACTGCCGTCGGCCACCCACTCGGCGAGCTGGCCTGAGACCTCGGCGAGCTTGGCGAAGTGGTCGAGGATGATGAAGCCCTGCAGGGTGACCCGCTGAACGAGCAGGTTGCGGAAGTTGGCCGGGCCGGGTGGGGCCTCGGTGTCGTTGTAGACGGAGATCAGGCCGCAGAGGGCGACCCGGGCGCGGATGTTGAGCCGGCCGAAGATCGCGTCCATCAGCTCCCCGCCGACGTTCTCGAAGTCGACGTCGATGCCGTCCGGGGTGGCGGCCTCCAGCTGGGCTTGCCAGTCCTCGGCGCGGTGGTCGACGGCGGCGTCGAAGCCGAGCCGGTCGATGAGGAGGGCGCACTTCTCGGGCCCGCCGGCGATGCCGACGACGCGGGCGCCCTCGCGCTTCGCGAGCTGGCCGGCGACGGAGCCGACCGCGCCGGCCGCCGCCGAGACGACGACCGTCTCACCCTCGCGCGGCTTGCCGATCTCCCGCATCCCCACCCAGGCGGTGAGGCCGGTCATGCCGAGGACGCCGAGGTAGAAGCTGGGGGAGACCCCCTCGGCTACCGGGACCCGCTGCAGCGGTGCCGCATCGGAGGCGACGAAGTGTTCGGTCCAGCCGATCAGTCCCTGGACGAGCTGCCCCTCCTCGTAGTCGGGATGCCTCGACTCGACCACGCGGCCCATGCCGATCGCCCGCACCGTCTCGCCGATCGCGACCGGCGGCAGGTAGCCGGGCCCCTCGCTGATCCAGCCGCGATTGGTCGGGTCGACCGAGATCCACTCGGTGCGGATCAGCGCCTCACCCTCGCCGAGATCGGGCAGATCCTCCTCGACCAGTTCGAAGGTCTCGTTGTCGATCCGTCCGTGTGGGCGCTGGCGCAGCGCGAAGCGGCGATTGCTCGGCATCAGTCGAGTCTAGGGCCCGGCTTCTTCGATGACTTCGCTTGCCGGGTAGGTGATCCCGAGGGTGGTGCCGTCTTTGGCTTTCTTGGTGGTCTGCCAGTCGGCGTTGTAGGTCGGTTTGCCGAAGACGTCGGTTTCGTCGGGGAAGAAGGACCAGGGTTCGACGTTGAGGTTGTTCTGGGACTCGGTCAGGGTGCCGCCTTCGAGGTAGGTGAGGTTGTCGAAGACGTTGTATTTGGCGGTCGATTCGGTCGTTTCGGAGCGGATCACCTCGCCCGTTTCACCCGCGAAAGTGTTGTGAACCAGGGCGATGCCGTGGACCCCGAAGGTCTGCAGCTCCGCCTCGCCTTCCGGCGCGGATTTGTTCGTGAGGCTTTCGAAGATCAGGTTGTCTTCGTATTTGACGTTGGTGACGTCGCCGTCCTTCAGCAGCGTGCCCTCGCCGACGAAGTGGCTGATCACGTTGTGGTTGAAGACCGCGTCTTCCCCGCCCCAGACGTTCTGCCAGCCGTCGGTGTGGTTTCCGGTCTCTTCGAAGTCGTGCAGCCAATTGTGTTCGATCGTCAGGTCTTTGAAGTTGTTGGTGTGGATCGCGTCCTCGCCGAAGGGGCCTTTGAACTCGTTGTAGGCGATCAGCGTGTTCACGAAGGCCGGCGTGCTCGTGCAGCCTTCGTAGACCGGGCCGTTGGGGATGCTGCAGTTGACACTGCCGGCGCTGATCCCGTCGCCGCCGCCGGAGATCAGGTTGTGTTCGATCACGGTCCCTTCGACCCCGGGGGCGATGCCGATTTCTTTGACTTCCTGGCCGCAGACGAGCTGGTTGTTGGTCGTCACGTTGATGACGCCTTCGCCGTTCGGCGTCAGCGAGCCTTTGGCGCAGGGAAAGCCTTCTTCTTCGGGTTCTTCTTCTTTTTCTTCGCCGGTCACATAGGCGGACATCGGCCCGTCCGTGTAGGTCGCTTTGGTGCTCCAGGGGTTCGCGAAGCCGCTGCCTTCGTAGTTGGTGGCGCCGGTCCCGCTTTTGTCGCGGAAGTTGACTTTGCTGCCTTTCGGCGCGAGGGCGATCCAGTAGTGCGTGCCTTTGGCGATCGAGACGCTGCTTTCCAGCGGCACCGAGACCCAGGTTTTCGCGGTGTTGCTGCTGACCTGACCGGTGGCGAGCCGCGTGCTCGGTTTGCCTTCGCTCTCCGCGTAGAGGGCGACCTTCACGCCCGTGGTGCTCGTCAGGTAGATCGAGACACCGGTGGCGGTGCCGGCCACCGAGGATTCGTAGCGGAACGCCTCGCTGTTCGTGCCCGAGAGGGAGTCTCCCGACCCTTCGACAGTCGTGGTGCCGAAGAGGGTCGCGGCCGCAGCTGCGGAGACGAGCATTGCGCTCATCGCGGCTGCCAGGGCAAGGACGCTGAGGATGCGAACGGTCAGATTCATTGAAAGCAATCCCTACCACAGGGATGCCGACCAGTGCAACATCTTTCAACGCAAAGCGGAATTCTGGGATGGGCCTGGCGGTAAGAGCAAGGTTAAGCTGCGCCAATGCGCTCGCCTAGACGTCGGTTCCTTGCCCTGATCACCCTGCTCCTCGCCCTCGGCGCCGTCGCTGTGCCCTCGGCGCTGGCGGCCAACGAAATCGCCTATCGGTGCGATCTCGACATCTGCCTGATGGACCCCGCCAACCCGAGCGCGGTGCAGAACCTCACCGACAACGGTGCGACCAGCTACGACGAAAAGCCGATCTGGTCGCCCGACGGGAACAAGGTCGCGTTCGTCAGCGACTTCTTCAAAGGCGGGCATGGTGAAAAGAACGTCTTCGTGATGCCGACCACCGGGGACTTCAACCAGACCAACATCGCCACCCAGATCACCCCCTACACCTCGGGGGCAAAGGCGATCGACGACCTCGCCTGGTCGCCCGACGGCAGCCGCATCGCCTACACGCGCGGCAACAACGCCGGCGACGACAAGGTCTGGGTCGTCAACGCCGACGGGACCACGACCTTTCCGCTCGAGATCGGGGGAGGGGGCGCGAAGCGGCACCCGAGCTGGTCCCCGGACAGCTCGAGGATCGCCTACGCGGTGGTCAAAAACGAACCGGAACAGATCTACCTGGCGTCGTCGCTCGGTGGCTTCGGCCAGCCGCTCGGCAAAGGCCACGAACCCACCTGGTCTCCGGACGGGTCGAAGATCGCCTTCGATGCCTACAACAACGGTTTCGGCGATGTCGACCTTCACATCGTCAACGCCGACGGCAGCGGCATTCCGCTGATCGTCACTCCCAGTCTCCAGACTGAGTGGACCTTCAATGCCTGGTCTCCCGATGGCGGCCGGATTGCCTATCGCTCGACTGTCTCCAACGAACAGACCGTCTACCGGGTCATGAACGCGAACGGCTCCGCCGACCATCCTCTGGCCAGCCCGGGCGATGGCGACGCCCGCTACGCCTCGTGGTCCCCCGACGGTTCGCGGCTCGTCTATGAAGGTGCGCTGATCGGCAACATCGGCGCCCGCAATCTCTACCTCGCCAACGCCGACGGGTCCGGTGCCGCACAGCCCCTGACCAGCGACGGGAAGAGCTTCGATCCCGCCTGGCGCGTGGTCACCGCCGCGCCGTCGGATCTGCCACCCGGCCAGTCGCCGGCCCCGGGCCAGCACGTGCAACTGCCGCCGCCCCATCCGGGCGCGGAGAAACCGAAACTGGTCTGGATCACGAAACGGGCCCCGATCACCGGCAACGGGCCGGTCCACGTGATGATCGTCTTCTGCGGCGCTCCCGACTGCGGTGCGAACGTGACCGGAACGTCCAAGGGCGCGAAGGCCGCGGGCCTGCGCTTCCGTCCGGCGCTGATCTCGAAGAAGAAGCCCAAGCCCAAGCCGATCGTCGTCGGCAAGGGGGCGCTGGCGCTCCACGAAGGCGAAGAAAAGACGCTCGACATGTACCTGAACAAGAAGGGCCGGGCCCTGCTCGAAAAGAAGGGCAAGCTCGACATCCAGGCGACCGTGACGATCACCTCGACGGGACTGCCGACGGAAACGGTGAAGAAAACGATTCACGTCGAAGCCGCCAAGCCGAAGAAGCCGAAGCGGGGCAAGAAGCACTAGGCCCCTAGCCGAAGCACTTGCGCAGCGGCGACGACAAGTCGCCTTTGCGCGCAACGGAGACGCCGCCCAGTCCCAGCCACTCACTGAGCGCTCGCAGCTCCGCCGCCAGTTCGGCGGCGACGAGAGCGGTGTCGGCGTGCGGCTCGGCGAAGGCGCCGCGCACGCGCAGTACCCCCGCCTGCCGGTCGCTCTTCAGGTCGACCCGGGCGACCAGGCGGTCGCCGAGCAGGAAGGGGAGGACGTAGTAGCCGTAGACGCGCTTCGGTGCCGGCACGTAGATCTCGATCCGGTACCGGAAGTCGAACAGTCGCTCGGTCCGGTCTCGCGCCCAGACCAGCGAGTCGAAGGGGGTCAGCAGCGCCCGCGCCTTGGCGATCCGGCGCAGGCCGGCTGGCCGCTCGGTCGCGAGGTAGGCGGGCTGTCGCCATCCCTCGACCCGGACCGGGACCAGGCCGCCGTCCTCGGCCAGCTCGGCGACGCGGGCCTTCGACTCGGCGCGGGGGAGGCGGAAGTAGTCGCCGAGGTCGGCCTCGGTCGCCACTCCCAGCCGCTTCGCGGCGATCAGCAGCAGCTGCCGTTGTGCCTCGTCCTGCGAGGGGGTGGGCGCCTCCAACGCCTGCCGCGACAGCACCCGCTCGGGCAGGTCGTAGAGCCGCTCGAAGTTGACCCGCCGCGCCGCGCAGACCCGCCCGGCGAAGAACAGGTACTCGAGCGCGGTCTTCTCCTCGCTCCAGTTCCACATCTCTCCCGGCTGCCGCCGGCGCCCCTCCGCCACCAGCTCTGAGGCCCGGATCGGTCCGCGCTCCCGGACCACGTCGAGTACGAAGTCGAGCAGCTTCGGTTGCTCCGCGGCGATCCTGGCCACGCCTTTCCAGGCCAGGGTGTCGACTCGCGCCATCCGCCAGCGCAGCAGCGGCTGCAGCTCGACGGGGAGCAGCGAGGCTTCGTGCCCCCAGTACTCGACCAGGTCGCGCTGGCGCGCCCACCTCGTCGTGCCGCCGGGGTTCTCGTGCCAGGCGAGCTGATCGAGGGCCTCCCGCCGATACGGCCCGAGCCGCGAGAAGACCGGCATGTAGTGGGAGCGGCAGAAGACGTTGACCGAGTCGAGCTGGAGCAGGCCGACGTCGTCGATCGTCCGGCGCAGGTGCCTGGCATCGATCCGCCCGGTCGGCCGCGGGCGCCCGAATCCCTGCGCCGCGACGGCGAGGCGCCGTGCCTGCTCGGCGCCAAGGTCGAACTGCGGGCTGGGCGTCATCGCGCGATTCTCTCGCAGGCTTCGGGCTCGACTCTCGCCCGCCCGGCGCGCTCGAGCTTCGCGGACTGTGTCAGCGAGGATCCGGTTTGCAGCTCAGCACCAGGAGCAGCCCGACGCTGGGCGGGGGGATCTCCAAGACGGCAGTCCTGGCGGCGATGCTCGAGCGATGGGCCGCCGACGTACAGCCGGCCTTGCTCGCCCGCACCACGTAATAGCCACCGGCTACGTCCCAGCTAAACCTTCCGTCGGCGCCGGTGGTGTCGGGGTTGACGCGGTTACGCGTCGCCAGCTCCTTGCTGCCCGTCGGCACCCGGGTGAACGGTCCGTCGGGCGACCGCGAGCGCAGCAGGGTGACGGTCGCGCCCTCGACCGGGTGGCCTTCGGTGTCGACGACCCGGCCGCTGGGATCGACGTGGATGTTGAATTCGATGTCGACCGGAGAGCCGTTTGGGCAGCTCCCGGCGATCACGACGCGGGCTCGGCCGTGCCCGGGATAGGCCGGCGGATAGGTCCCGACGTACTTGAACTTGCGGTGCTGGCCGGCCGAGCCCGCCACTTCCTCCAGCTGTCCGCGGAGCACCCTCCCGCCGACGACGACCGTCAGGGTCAGGCTCGCTCCGCGACAGGCCCTCACCGTCACCTTCCCCTTCTTCTTCCAGTCGATGACCGGAATTCCGTCCGGCCCGGTCTTCGATCCAGGTAGGTGGGTCCCACCTGGCGGCGGATCCTCTTTGGGTGCTGGGGCTTCCTGCTTACCACCGCTCTCCTTGTTGTCGGCGCTCTTCGCGAGCGACTTCATCGTGGCGTCGGGGCCGCAGTCCTTGTCGACGCCGAGCGGATAGCCGGCCGCCGATTTGCCGTAGATCAGGACCTCGCGCACTTCCTTGGTCGCGAAGGTCGCGATTCGGTGCCTCGGGCTGAGCTGTTTCTGTTTCTCACCCTTCTTTGCATGGGCGAGCACGATCTGGTCGTCGCCGCGGACGATGTAAGTCCCGGAGACGCACGTGCCGTTGGCAAGGAGAAGGACGCCGCGATTGAAGTTTTCTTCTCGGTCGACCTGGGAGGCGACCGCGATGCCGCCGAGAACAAGCAGGGCGAACGCGCCGATCGCTATTCCCCGCAGCCAGACGATGCTTCGCGGCCCGCCGCCCGCCGCTCGGGGCCGTCGCAGCTCCTCGAGCAGTCGCAACGTGGTCTTGCCCTCGGGGCCCACCGCTTTGCCCAACGGCTCGAGCTGGGCGATCGCGGCCTGGTTGGCCTCCCAGCGCGCCTTCGTGTGCTGGAGCCATGGTGCGGCGAGCATCAGGGCGGTAAAGATCAGTGCCTCCCCGAACGCGTCGGCGAACCCGTTCTTGCCCAACCGCCAGACCGCGTAGGCGACGGTCAGGCCGGCTGCCGCCGGGAGCAGGGCGCTCAGCGCCGCCTGCCGCGGAGGTCGTCGCGACCAACACACCAGCGCGGTCCCCACCGCGACCAGGGCCGGCAACGCGACCAGCCCTGGGGACCAGGGACTGTCCAAGGCAAATGCCGCCGAGGTGGTGACGGCAATCGCAAACAGGGCCTCTGCCTTGCCGAAGCGTCGGCGACCCGGATCGCCGGCGGCGATCCAGACGGCCAGGCAGCCGAACAGGATCGCCAAGATCAGCCAGATTGCCACGGCCTGGGCCCCGGTCGCGATCAGTTCCTCTCGCCCTGCGAGGGCGAGCGACGCTTCCGTAGGCAGATGCGCCTCCTTGAGCCGTAGCCAGACGATCGTGGCACCGATCAGCAGCACGTATCCCGCCAAGCCGAGCAGCGCGGCTAGGAAACCGACGACCTTTGCGGCGAGGTCCAGGGCACCGCTCATGGCGACGGCTTGTCCCTCGACTCGACCAGTATCGAGCCCGGCGGCGGCTTGTCGTCCGGCCAGCGGGTTCCATCGTCGTAAACCGATTCTTCGAACTGAAGCGGGGTGATCACCGCGGTGCTCAAATTCGCACCACAGAGATTCGCCTCGCGGAAGTCGCCATTGCGAAGGTCCGCTCCCTTAAGTTCAACACCGCGAAGAATCGCGCCGCGAAGATGGGCGCCGCGAAGATCGCCGCCACGCAAATCGGCATCGCAAAGCTCGGCCCTGCGTAGATCGGCTTCGCGAAAGTCAGCGTCGCGAAGATCCGCACCCTCGAGCCTCGCCCCGCGGAGGTCGGCAGCGCGAAACTCGCAACAGGCGCAGTTCGCGACCTTGAGGTTGGCGGAGCGCAGGTCAGCCCCCTTCAACCGCGCACCGGCCAGATCGCACCTGAACAGTTCGGCTTCGGGCAGTACCGCATCTTGCAGGTCGACCCCCCTCAGCACCAGGCGAGGCATCGCATCGCCCTCATGCGCAGGGCCCGTGGCTCGCTTCGCCGTTTTGGTGAGATCGTCGACCAGCTGGAAGGCGGCCCAGATGGAGGCAAGACCAATCATCAGCCCTAGAACGAGCTCGCGGAGAGCCAGCGGGTGAGTGAAGAAGAGGGGGAGGAGGAAGATCAGCAGCAAGCCGAGCAGGGCGAAAACAGCGACCACGACTGCTCGCCATTGCGAGTTGAGTCCTTGCCATCGCGAACTGAGGTACCCCTTCACCTGTAGTCGCCTAACGGTTTGTCCGATCCTCACGGGGTCAGGCTATGGCGGGGTTCAAAACGGTTAATGGAGACAGTACGAATTCCATCCTGCTGAATTTCCCTCGTAGTGAGATGTCCACATAGGATGCTGATCCCTTGAAAGGAGCAGCGTGGGCACCGTTATCGGCTTCATCATCCTCATCGCCCTCTGCGTCATCCTCTATCGGTTGCTGTTGAGGCCGATAGTGAGGTTCTTTCGACGCGATCGTTGGGAGCGGGCCGAGGAAGAGGAAACGAGGAAATGGCTCGAGAGCCTCGGGCCCAGCCATGAGGAGAGGATGGCGGCAATCGCCGCGGCCTTCGAGGCCGGCACGGCGACCGTCACCGCTACCTGTTGCCTGCGCTGGCAGCGCAAGGAAGACGACGCCGAGCTGCAGAGCCGGCAGAACGCCCAGACGGACAAGTCACGCCGCTTGAAGGCACGCACCCTCGACGTCGGAGTCATCTTCTCGGTTAGTCGCAACCTCGCGGGCATGGGCAATCGCGAGCGCACCTATCTGAAGGTGCTGGAAGAGCTCAACAGCGTTGCCGAGGGTGAGGAGAAGCGCTTCCGGGTGTGGAGAGCCGCGCTTCTCTGGGGAGATGGCAAAGGGGTCGCGAACGCCAAGTGGCAGAACCTCCGCGACAGCGAGCGGGACAACGCGGTTCCGGTTGCACTGCAGAAGCTCCACCTCTCCACTGACCAGGTCCTGAACAAGCTGCAGCAGTACGCGGCGGACGCTCTTGCCAAGCCCGACCTCGATCCTCGCCGTCGGGCCATCCTCGGCGAGCTCACGCAGGCGATCGCGCCCGGGGCGGGGGGTGGGGCTTGGCTCGGTTCGGGGGAGGTCGGTGCTTCGCCTTACGCCGAGCAAGGCGCCTACGGGCTGCATATCGGCTCCTTCGAGGACGGGCAGCCGCTCACCTACACCGGCGAGGGTTCGATGGTGACGATCGCGCCTCCCGGGTCGGGCAAGACGCAGTGCAACGTCTTCCCGAACCTGTTGTCGTGGCCGGGGCCGGCTGTGGTGCTCGACATCTCAGGCGACATCTACGAGCACACCGCCGCCTGGAGGGCCGCCAACGTCGGACCAGTCTACAAATTCAGCCCGCTGGAGCCGGAGGAGAGTCACAAGTACAACCCGCTGACCTTTGTCCGCAGTGAGCCGGACTACATCTGGGAGGACTCGCGGCTCCTGGCCGAGATGATGATCGTCCCGTCGCTCTCGGCGGACCCGTTCTGGGAGAACGAGGCGCGCACTCTGCTGACTGCCGCGATCGCCCACGTGTGTTACTCCAACCCACCCGAGCAGCGCCCCATGCACGCCGTTCTCGACATCCTCTTCGGCGGAGAGGCATGGAACCAGATGATCGTCGGCCTGCGTATGGCGGTCGACGTGCGGGTGATGACCCAACACGCGACCTCGTTGTCGGCGATGAACGAGAAAACGCTGAACAGCGTGCTGCAGACGGCGAGGTCGAGTCTCAGCGCCTGGACCGGCGAGCGGGTCGCGCGTGCGACGGAGCGCTCGGATTGGAATCCGCTGGACCTGCGGGGTGGGGCCAAACCCACCATCTACATCTACATCAGGCCCAACGAGGTGGATTCGTACCTGTCGCTCTTGCGCGTCTTCATCGGCCAGCACATCCGGGTTCTGACCGGCGGAGCGGTGCCGCCACGTGAGGCCCCGCCGATTCTGGTCATGCTCGACGAGCTGCCGCGCCTGCGCTACATGGCCCCGATCGACGAGGGCCTCAGCATTGGTCGCAAGTACGGCCTCCGCCTCTGGATGTTCGCCCAGAGCGTCGGCCAGTTCAAAACTGCCTATGAGAACGCGGACGGCCTGCTCGGTTCCTGCGCCGTGCGTGTCTTCATGAACCCGGGCGGTGCCGACGGCCTGGCCGAGCAGATCTCGGAGGAGCTCGGCTACGTGGACTCGGTCAATGACGGCACTCGCCGGCGGCTGGTCGAGGCCGCCGAGCTGTCAGGGCCGGGGTATCAGGACCTCGAGATCGTCTTCTCGACCGGGGGCAAGCCCGCCAAGGTGAAGAAGGACTTCGCCTACCGGAATCCGGAGCTCGCCCAGCGCATGGAAATGCGATGAGCTGGCTGTGTCCTGGCTGACCAGCGTCGGCATCCCCCAGGGGATCCTGGGGGATCCGGAGGGCGAAGACGAAACGGGTGTGGTGCGGCGCGGCGGCGAGTTCGTCTCGCTCGATAGCGCCGACTACGAACTGTGGCTTTTTCTCCTGGTGCCCTTGCCGCTCGCGACGATCGTCGAGACCGCGGCGCGCCGCGAGTGGCTCCACCCTGAGGCGACGACCAAGCGGCTTCTCGAGCGGGGACTGCTGGTGGAGATCGGACCTGGCGAGGCACTGGGCCCCGGGCTGGACCAGCTGCGGCCGCTGCCGCTTGGAATCGGGATCGGGAACACTCCGTCCGCTCCGAAAGAGTTCCGCCTGCAGAGCGCCGACCGCTCGCTCCCCAGACCCGTCGTGCTCGATCCGATCGGGGTAATGCTGTGGTGGGAGTGCGATGGCGCCAGCCCCCTTGGGGAGATCTCCTCGCGGGTTGCGGCGCGCTGCCCTCAACTTCCTCCAGCCGCCCTCGATCAGGTCACCGTGGGGTTCGCCCGCGACCTGATGGCCAACCGCCTCCTCTATCTCGATTCGCCGCCGCGGGGAAGCGCAGCCGGAGGATGAACCCCGTCGATTACGTCAGCGCCTGGGGCAACGAGCTGGGCGCTCGGGTGACCACCTTCGCGCTCACTGACCAGCGGATCCAGACGTCTGCTCAATTCCTGGCGATCTTGAGGAGCGAGATCGGTCCCGAGGCGCTCGGGGTGGCCGCGTTCGCTTGGGAGTTTCAGAAGCTGAGGTCGATGCTGGAGGCTCCCGGGGTGGAAGAGAGGGGGATCGAGGATCCCGACGGAGTCGGCCAGGAGCTGATCGATTCCTACCTGGATGAGCACCTCGAGGCGGCAACCGATCTGCTCGAGATCTGCGCGCAAGGCAGCTGGGCCAGGGTCGAAGGCCCGGTCCCCGACTGGCTGCTGCAGAGACAGCAAGAGGAGCGCTCGGCGCAAGAGCGGGAGCACGCGAGCCAGCTGGCTGCCCTCGAGGAGCAGCTGGACCGGAGTCGTGCGCGGTTCGACGAGCTGCATCGGCAGGACTCGGCGGAGGAGAGGGAGCCCGCGAAGGCGAGGTTTGACGAGGCGGAGCGCCAGGCGCGCACCGAGCTGGAGACGGCTCAGGCCGCCGAGCGGCAGGCACGCGAGGAGGCGGAGCGGGTCACGCGCGAGGCCCTGCAAAGCGAGGAGCACCAGATCGAAGAGAACGAGGCGAAGGCGGCGGCGGAGCGGCAGGCGCAGGCTGCGCGGGAGGCCCAGGAGCAGGCAGAGCGCGAAGTTCCGTGAAAGTGGCTTGACATACCGGGCGGTATTTGGATACCGTCCGGTATGTGACCTCGGCGACGCTTTCCCCGCAGACCTTCCTCTTCATGGACCTGGTCGGGTTCACCGCCCTCACCGCCGAGCGCGGCGACGGCGACGCGGCGGACGTGGCGCTGCGGTTCTACCGCCGGGTCCGGGTGCTTCTGGCGCGGCACGACGCCGAGGAGATCAAGACGATTGGCGACGCGATGATGCTGCGCTGCGAGGACCCGCGGACGGGGGTCGAGCTCGGCGTCCGGCTCAGCGAGGACATCTGCGCCACGCCGGACCTGCCGCCGGTGCGGGTCGGCGTCCACACCGGCAGCGCCGTGCCGCGCGAGGGGGACTGGTACGGCAACGCGGTCAACGTCGCGGCCCGGCTCTGCTCGGTCGCCGGCGGCGGCGAGGTGCTGGTCTCCGAGGAGGCCCGCAGCGCGGCCGGCCCGATCGGTGGCTTCGAGCTGACCGACCGGCGCCTGCACTGGCTGAAGAACGTGCCCGAGCCGGTCGTAACCTGGTCGGCCGCGAGCACCGAGCCCGCCCAGGTGGGCGGGACGGCCCGCGGCCGCTTTGCCGCCTGGCTGCGCCGGCACAATCCGGCGCGCTGCTCCGAAGCGCGGACGGTGACCGCCTGATGCCGCGCCTCAGCAACAAGGAGAAGCGGGCGGAGACGCGGCGCTGCCTGATGACCGCGGCGGCACGGGCCTTCGCGCGGCACGGCCTCGAACGCACCTCGATCGACCAGGTGGCCGAGGACGCCGGCTTCACCAAGGGCGCCTTTTACGCCAACTTCAAGAACAAGAAGGAGCTCTTCCTGGCGATGCTCGACGAGCGCTTCGGCGAGCGGATGGAGGAGATCGAGCGGGTCATCGCCGGCGAGGGCACCGCCAGCGAGAAGGCCTCGCGGGCGGGGGAGGACTTCGCCTCGATGCTCGAGGCCAACCCCGACTGGAACCGCCTCTTCTTCGAGTTCAACTCCTACGCCAACCGCGACGAGGAGTTCCGCGAAGAGCTGCTCACCCGCTACCGCTGGATGCGCGAGCGGCTCGCCAGGGCGTTGGAGGCGCGGGCCGAGGAGCTGGGCCTGCCGCCGTCGCTGAGCGGCGAGCAGCTGGCGACGATGGCGATCGCGATCGGCAACGGCTTCGCCCTCGAGGCGATGCTTGAGCCGGAGGCGGTCCCGGCCGGGACGCTCGGCACGATGCTGACGATCTTCTTCGCCGGGGTGCGGTCGCTGGAAGGGCCGCCGGCGGGGACGGCGGCGGGCGAGGCGTCCAGGTGAGCAGCGCCCCCGGGCAGGGTCCGCGTGGGGGAGACGAGGAGACGCGGCTGCCGCTGCGCCGCCGGATCGCCGGCCGGGTCCTCACCGAGGCGATCGCCCGCGTGCCAGGTGCCTGGCGCCTCAGCCGCGGTCGCGTCAGCAGCTTCTTCGCCGCCGCCGCGCCCGACTGGGACGAGCGGGTCAAGCCGGAGGGCGCGGCGCACCTGGCGCCGCTGGTCGACGCGGTCGAGCGGCTCGACCTCGATCCGGCGCGGATCCTCGACGTCGGCACCGGCACCGGGGCCGGAGCGCTCTGGCTCGCCAAGCGCTTTGAGGACGCCGAGGTGCTCGGAATCGACGTCTCCGCGGAGATGATCGAGCTGGCTCTGGCGAAGCCGCGCGACGAGCAGCGGCTGCGCTTCGCTGTGGCCGACGTCGCTGAAGCCAGCGCGGGCGGCGGCCGCTTCGACCTGATCGTCCACCTCAACTGCCCGGTCGTCTTCGCCGACGTCGCGGCGGCGCTGGCGCCCGGCGGGGCAGTTGTCGTCGCCGCCAGCTACGGCTCCCGGACCCCCTTCTACACCTCGCACTCGGCGCTGCGTCGCGGCTTCCGCCGCGCCGGCCTGGAAGTCCTCGGCGAAGGTCAGGCCGGCGACGGCAGCTGGTTCGCGGCGGCGCTGGGGCGCTTGAGTCCCGCTGGATGAGGAACAAAGCGCCCCACCCGCCGCGGCGGGTCGGCGGCGCCGGGGTGGGCCGGTTCCACCCCTAGGGGTCCTGGTTGGCGCGGCTCTTTGGCCCGAGCATGGGCATTGCAAGCAGCAATCGACCCCTCACTTCAAGGAGAACGCAATGACCAACCTCACCGCCATCCGCCGCTCGATCGCCGTCCTCGCCGTTTCCGCCCTCGCCCTCGCCGGCCTCGGCGGTGCCGCCGCCAGCGCCGCCGGCCCGGCACCGACCAAGGTCCAGATCGTGGCCGAGTCCGGTGGCTTCTTCGGCTTCGTCAAGAGCCCCAGCCTCGAATGCAAGAGCGAACGGACCATCGTCCTCTACCAGCAGCTCGGCGCCAAGCAGCGGCCGGCGACCGACCAGCAGGTCGGCATGGACACCGCCCAGGCCAATGGCGACGGCTACGAATGGAACATGGGCAACCCCGGCCTGCGCAGTGGCCGCTACTACGCCCGCGCCGTCCGCACCCCCACCTGCAAGGCGGCCAACAGCGTCACCCTGCGCGCCCAGCAGTAATCACCCCCCCGGAGGAGCCGGTGCGGCATCGACCGCACCGGCTCCTCGTCCTTTTGAGGTCCTTTTTGCGCTGAATGCAGCCATTTTTCAACCTTCCGGAAGCCGGTACCGCTTTACCCTTGTCAACTCTGAGCGGTCAGGCCGCGTTTACGACAGTGGTGGGGGCGAGGGGCATTTGCGGCGTGCATCGATGAAGCGGTGGGTGATCTTTCCGGCGACCTGTCTCGTCCTCCTGCTCTGCGCCGGATCGGCGAGCGCAGCCGGAGTCGAAGTGTCGGGCCCGAGTGCGGACCGCTACTTCAGTCCGAATGGCGACGGTCAGGACGATGTTGGCTCGGTCGGATACGGGCTCTCGGTCCCCGCCCACGTCGGCATCGTGATCAGGACCGGGGGCGGAGCCCGTGTTCGGCTGGTCGAGGCAGGTGCCTCGCACTCCGCCGGCGGCCAGTACTTCTCCTGGGACGGCCGCGACGACGGCGGTGCCGCCGTCCCCGACGGCGTCTACACCTACACGATCACTGCCGAAGGCCAGGGCGGGGAGACCGACACCGCCAGCGGCAAGATCGGGATCGACACCCGCATCCCCGTGCAGCTGACCCAGCCGCTCCCGAACGCGTCGCTGAGCAGCCCGACGACGGTGAAGTTGGTCCCCGCCAGCGGGATCAGCCTGCAGTCCGCCTACGCCTACGGCTACTGCCCCTATGTCACCTGCGGCCAGAGCAGCTCCACGGTGCAACCCGACGGCAGCCTCCTGATCGAACTCGACCTCACCCAGTGGTACTCGGGCGCCAACACCCTCAACGCCAACGTCTACTACGAAGACCAGTTCGGCCAGGGCCACGGCTACCCACTGCCCCAGGTGCCGATCACGGTCCAGCGCGAAGCCAAACTCACAGGGCTCTCCGAAGACCGCTACTTCAGCCCCAACGAAGACGGCCAGGACGACATCGCCAACGTCGGCTTCTCACTCAGCGCCGAAGCGAAGACGACGGTGAAGATCCTCGACTCCGACGGCGACCCGGTCCGCACGGTCGAGTCCCAGCAGCAGCGCCAGCAGGGCGGCCAGTACTTCTCCTGGGACGGCCGCGACGACGGCGGTGCCGCCGTCCCCGACGGCGTCTACACCTACACGATCACGGCCGAAGGCCAGGGCGGGGAGACCGACACCGCCAGCGGCAAGATCGGGATCGACACGAAGCCCGCGGGCGCGGTGACCGCACCCAGCGCCGGCGACACGCTGGCCAGCATCGCGCAGCTGAACTTCCAGCCACGACCGGGCTTGCAGATGGAGGAAGTCTCCTTCTGCATCGCCAACGGCTGCGCCCCTGTGTTCGAACCCTCGGTAGATGGTTCATGGCGGACCAGCCGCGACACGCTCAACCTGCCGGACGGTGTGACGGCGGTCACCGCCCAGGCTTGGTTCAAAGACCCCTTCGGGGCCGCCCATTACCGGTCCTGGTCGGTGCCGGTCACGATTGACAACACGACGCCGGCCGTCGACCTGGCGGCGAGCCCGCTGTCCGGGGAGGCGCCGCTGAAAGTCGCCGCGACGATCTCCGCCTACCAGGCCCGCGGCGTCGAACTCGATTACCAGCTGGACTTCGGCGACGGGTCGCCCCCGGCCACCGGCAAGATCTCACCTCCCTACGACCCGATCGAAATCAGTCACACCTTCACGATCGTCGGCCTGCAGAGGCTGCGCGCCACGGTGAGCGACGGCAAAGGCCACTCGGCCGAACGCTCGGTCGACGTCCGGGTCCGCTCGAGCGGCGATGAAACTCCGCCCAGCGTCAGCTTCCAGAAAGGACCGGTCGGGCCGATCCCGCGCGACTCGGCCAGCTTCGCCTTCAAGTCCAACGAGGCCGGCTCCTCATTCCGATGCGCCCTCGACGGTGCCGCATTCCAGGAATGCGACAGCCCGGTCAGCTACGCAGGCCTAGCCCAGGGAGATCACATCTTCGCGGTCAAGGCAATAGACGCGGCGGGCAATCCCAGTCTCCCGGTCAGCCGCAAATTCACCGTCGACACGGTCGCGCCGCAGACGCTGCTCGACTCGGCGCCCAGCGGGCACACGGGCGACCACACGCCGTCGTTCTCGTTCTCGGCCGACGAGCCGGCCTCGTTCCGCTGCGTGCTGGACGGGGGCCAACCGATCCCCTGCGCCAGCCCCCGTGCATATCCGCCGCTGGCCGAGGGCGAGCACACCTTCTCGGTCTACGCGGTCGACTCGGCTGGAAACGTCGACGCGACCGCGGCAACCAGCGCCTTCGTGATCGATCCGCCACCGGCGCCGAACGCGCCGCCGGTCGCCTCCCTCGAGCTCGACAGCAGCGCCGGGACGGCGCCGCTGTCGGTCCACGCCGCGATCGGCGCCGAGGACGCCGACGGCGACCCGCTTGCCTACGAACTGAGCTTCGGCGATGGCTCGGCGACCGCCAGCGGCGATCTGCCGGCCGCGCCGCTGGCCCACGCCTACGCGCACCCCGGCAGCTTCCAGGTCCGGCTCTCGGTCAGCGACGGCCAGGCGACCGTGGAGCGCACCGCGACCGTGGTCGCGACCCTGCCCGAGCCGCTGCGCGCCGACGCCGGCGACGATCGTCAGGTGACCGTCGGGGAAACGGTCGAGCTCGATGGCGGCGGCTCCCGGCCGGGCCCGCTGATCGACGGCTACGAATGGGACCTCGGCGACGGCCAGACCGGTAACGGCGCCCACCTCTCCCACAGCTACGCGGCGCCGGGCGTCTACACGGCCAAGCTGACGGCGAGGAGCGGCGACCAGGTCGATTCCGACACGGCAGCGATCACCGTCGTCCCGCCCGCCGCGTTCGCCGGGCTGACGGTGCACGTGACGGGCGGCGGAACGCCGCTCGGCTCGGCGACCGTCGCCTACGTCGCCCCGGACGGGAGCCGGATCAGCTCCGCCACCGACGGCTCGGGAGCGGCCAAGCTCGCCAACCTGCCGGACGGGACCAGCACCCTCTACGTCTCGGCGCCGGGGTTCAGACCGCAGGCCTTCTCGGCGACCCTCGAGCATGGCCAGGGGGAGGCGAGCGTCGATCTCGAACCCGGCGAAATCGGCGCCTCGACGCTGGAATCGAAACGCCTCACCCTCGAGGAAATCCTCGAAAAGGGGATCGACGTCGCCGATCCCGAGAACAGCCACGTCTACGAAGCGAAGATCCACCTCTACTTCGAGCCCGACGAACCGCCCACCGAGCACGTGATCGACGTCTACGTCACCCCTGAAGGCGTCGAGTGCATCTCGAACTGCGGCGGCGGTGGTGGTGGAGGCGGCGGTGGAAGCGGCGGGGGTGGGGGAGGCATCACCGCCGGCGGCTATCAGTACCTGCCCAGCGTCACCTACGTCCCCGGCGGCGAACCGGTGATCCAGTGGCTGGTGCTGCCGATCCGCGCCTCCTTCCTGAAGGAGTTCTTCGAAGTGAAGATGGTGATTCAAAACCTCACTGGCGGGATCGCCTTCTCGCCGGGCGTTGCCGCCCTGCAGCTGCCGGGCGGCCTCTCGCTGGCACCGACCGCGGTCCGGCAGAACCTCAGCCAGCCGATGGCGGCGATCCCCGGCGGGCAGAGCCGCACGGTCAGCTGGGTGGTCCGAGGCGACGTCGAAGGCGAGTACGACCTCTCCGCCGACTACTCGGCCTATGCCGAGGCGATCGCCCAGTCGGTCTACCTGCAGGCGAGGACGCGGTCGCCGTTGAAGGTCTGGGCTGCATCGGCCTTGCGGACGAAGATCCTCGTCGACGAAAAGGCGACCCGCTGGGCGCCCTACGGGGTCGACGTCGCGATCACCAACGTCGCCGACGTGCCGGTCTACAACATGCAGGTGGAGATGCTCGACCGGGAAGCGAACGCACCCGCCGACGAGGCACTCTTCTTCTACGCCCCAGCACCGCCGCAGGTCCAGGGGACGGCGGAAATCAAACCCGGAGAAACCTGGACCGCCCACTACGTCCTCTTCCCCGGCCTCGGCAACGAGGAAGTGACGCGGCTCCGGGTCGTCCTGGAAAAATCGTTCGTCGAGCGGACCGGCGGCGACGTCGACCTCAAACCCGAGCTGGGGATCCGCGCTGGCCCGAGCCTCGGTCCCTCGGCCGGGCCGATCAAGTACGAGCTGCGGCACGGGTCCAAAGAAGACGAAGCCCTGCTCTCCTGGCAGCGGCCGAGCGCGCCTGCCGGTCGCTCGGTGAAGGAATACGAGCTGTGGACGCGCCAGGCCCTGGACCGGGGTGCCTGGTCCCCCTACCGGCGGGTGCCAAGTGCCGGCAACGGCCAGGAGTCGGTCGCGATCCCCGCCAAGGAGCGCGCCCGCGGCCGCTACTACGCGGTCGGCACCGTCTACTCGGACGGCAGCGTCGCCTTCGTGCACCAGATCGGCATCGGGCCGCCGCGCTACGTCTCGCTGGGCGACTCGTTCTCCGCCGGCGAGGGCGTCCCCGAGTTCTCACCCGGGACCGCCGCCGACGTCTCGCCCGTGCCGGACGCTTTGAAGGACCGCTACCCGTACGACAACACCTGCCATCGCTCCGATCACGGCTCCTACGGCCAGCGACTGGTCACCGACGAGTCGCTGGCGGTGAACGTGCAGCCCGCCGAATTCGCCGCCTGCTCGGGTGCCGTTACCCGCGATTTCGAGACAGACAATCCGGGCAACCTCGGCGAGTCGCGCCAGCTCGACCACCTGAGCCAGTTCACCGACGTGGTCACCCTGACCCTGGGCGGCAACGACATCGGCTTCAAGGACATCGCGATCCTCTGCGCGGCCTTCGACTGCGACGAGATCCTCGGCGCCTACGGTGCGATCGGCAGCGACAAGTACTGGAACGCCGCCGCGACCATGTGGCATGAAGGCTCCTTCATCTACTCGCGGATCAAAACGGCGATGGGGATCAAGAATGCCTGCAAATCGCCCAGCCTCCCCGGGGCGATCTTCTGCATCTACCAGCTGCACAAATCGATCAAGGCGCTGGAGGAAATCCGCGACCACGATCCCCAGCGCGTCTCCACGCCCCGCAACCTGTTCAGCGGCGAGCTGCGCTCGCGGCTGCGGCGGGTCTACGGCGAGATCGCCGAGAAGGCCCCGAACGCACACGTGCTCGTGCCCCTCTATCCCCAGCTCACCGGTGGTGCCAAGGCGGCTGACAAGCACTGCCACCTCTACGGCAACCTGCCCGCCACGCTGAGCGCCGACGAGCGGGACGCGATCTCCTCCTTCGTCAGCCGCCTCGACGACGAGATCCGCGAAGCGGTCCGCGAAGCCAATCGGGACCGCCGCCAGGGGGGGCACCCCGAACCGTTCGAGGTGGTCGAACCGAAGTACTTCGCCGGCCACGAGCTCTGCCGCGACGGCGACATCAATCCCGCCAGCGACTTCAACTCGGTCGTCATCCCGATCATCACCAGCGACAGCCCGGTCGCTCTCAGCTACTCCTTCCATCCCAACGCCAACGGCCAGATCGCCTATGAGCGCTCAGTCGCCGAGACGCTGGCGGGAGACCTCGGGAAGGTCGCCACGGTGATGCCGAGGGAGTCGAGCAACGCCGGCTCGGTCTTCGTGCCCTTCGGCGGACGCGCCCTGCACGCCAGCTCCGCCTGGCCGGGCAGCACCGTGACGATGTCCCTGGTCAGCCCGGGTGGGACGGTCTACGACGCGAGCTCGCCGGGTGTGCGCAGCGGGTCCACCGCCACCTCCGAATGGCTCGAAGTCTCCGATCCCGAACCGGGGTCTTGGCAGGTCCGCCTCTTCGGGGACGACGTCGCCGCGGCGGGCGAGCCGACCCAGGTGAGCGGCTATGCCGACCTCATCCAGCCGCAGACGCCCGAGGTGGAGGTCAGCGCAACTCCGGTGGCGGGCGCGGCGGACACCTTCGACCTCGACGCCGACGGTCCCGCGGGCGCCTCCTACAGCTGGACCTTCTCTGACGGGACATCTGCCGACGGCGCGAGCCTGAGGCATCACTTCGGCGCCGGCGGCCGGCTCTGGGCCACCGCGCACGTGATCGCGGCCGACGGTGGGGAAGGCTGGTTCCCGGTCGAACTGGGGTCACCAGCCGTCGACGAAGTCGCGCCCGAGCTCGCCGGTGCGCCGGAAGACGAGTCCGTCGATGCGGGCGGTGCGGGTGGCGCCACGGTCACCTATGAACCACCCGCGGCGCTCGACGACGTCGATGGCGAAGTCGGCGTCTCCTGCCTGCCTCCATCCGGGTCCTTCTTCCCGGTCGGCAGCACGACCGTGACCTGCAGCGCCGAAGACGCCAGCGGCAACCGCACCACTGTCTCCTTCCAGGTCGTGGTCCACGGCGGCGCCCCGCTGGACGCGACCCCGCCTGAGACGCGGATCGACTCGGGCCCGGATGCCGGTACCGACGACCCCGACGCGAGCTTCATCTTCTCGGCAAGCGAGCCGGGCTCCAGCTTCGAGTGCAGGCTCGACGGCAGCGGCTTCGGGCCCTGCCTTTCTCCTCGGCTCTATGCCGGCCTCGCCGTTGGGGCCCATGCCTTCGCCGTCCGCGCCACCGACGACGCGGGCAACGTCGACCCGACGCCGGCGCCCTGGAGCTGGAGCGTGGAAGCGGCGAGTGAGCAGCCGACGGGTCCGGCAACCTCGCCGGCCTCGACCCCCGCTGTCTCGCCGCCGGCGGGCTCGCCTTCGCCAGCCGTTGCCAATGCGCCTCGAAAGGCATGTGCGCGGAAGCACGGCAAGGCAAGGCCGAAGACCACCGCAAAGTGCACGAAGGGCAAGCACAAGAAGAAGCACAAGCGGCGGTAGTTCGGGTTCGATTCTGTGCGGCGTGGTACTAATACCCAATCTTGGGTAAGCGAGGAATGACTTCCTGACCGCGGCGACCGCTGGCGGGGGCACCTCTCTCGATTGCGCTGGTCCTTCCCCTATCAGCGCACTTGGTAGCCCCCGTCGGCGCCGCCGCCGCGAACTTCGAGCACACGGCAGCGTCGAGCTGGTGCCTGCGCGGCGAGCCCTGTCGGAGCTATCGGGCGCTGGCGAATCAACCGGCCGCGCACTAGCCGCAGCACCAGCCGAGCCGACAAGCCCGCCCAGATAGCGTCCCGGGCCATGCCCGACCGCGGTCACGAGCTCGAAGAGACGAATGAGTCCGAGCGCCTCGGCGTCACCCCGACGCCAGATGACGGCGAGCGCCTCGGCGAGGTTCCCTGGGACGAGACGACCCGGCCGCACCGCGAGCCGAGCGGCGCCGAAGGCACCTACACCGAGCAGGGTCGTCAGGTCGGCCAGCACCTGGTCGACGTCCACGACATGCTCCGCCGCGAGCTGGGGGAGCTGCGCGACGTCGTCGCCCAGGTCCGCGACGGCCACCTCAGCGCCGGCGACGCCCGCGGTGCCCTCGGTGAGATGGCGCTGCGCCAGAACGACTGGACGCTCGGCGCCTTCTGCAGCCGCTACTGCCGTGTGGTCGCCCAGCACCACTCGCTCGAGGACGACTCGATCTTCCCCCACCTCCGCCGCCAGGACGCGGGCCTCGAGCCGGTGATCGATCGCCTCGCCGAGGAGCACCTCGTCATCCACGACGCGATCGAGGGCGTCGATCGGGCGCTGGTCGCCCACATCAACGACCCCACGGACTTCGCGCCGCTGCGGAAGGCGATCGACCTGCTCACCGACACGCTCCTCTCGCACCTCTCCTACGAGGAGCAGGAGCTGGTCGAGCCGCTGGCCCGGCTCGGCTTCTACCCCGGTCAGCTCTGATGTGGATTCAACGAGAGATCCGCTTGGCCACCCGTCCGCGCGGCTTCCACCTGGTCACCGCCGAGGTGCTCGAAGCGCTGCCCGAGCTGGAAGACGTCTCCGTCGGGATCCTGCACCTGTTGATCCAGCACACCTCGGCATCACTGGCCCTGAGCGAGAACGCCTCGCCGGAAGTGCGGCGGGACTTCGAGTCCTGGTTCAGCCGGGCGGTGCCGGAAGGCGCCGAGTACTGGACCCACACCCTCGAGGGCGAGGACGACATGCCCGCCCACATCAAGGCGGCGCTGCTCGGACCCTCGCTGACGCTCCCGATCAGCGCCGGCAGGCCGGCGCTCGGGATCTGGCAGGGGATCTACCTCTGCGAGCATCGGGACGAGGGCGGTCCGCGCTCGCTCGTGGCTACTGCCTGGGGCGAGTGCTGAGCGGGCGCCCGGTGCGACCGACTTCGTAGAGGATGGATTTGGCGGCCGGGTGGAGCCGCCCAGGGCCTGGCGGCTCAGCGCGAGAGCGCGGTTCGGCGTCGCGGTGCCTGCCGCTCGGCCGCGGCGCGACGGGCGACGGGCCGCTCGGCCGCTGGGCGCGGGGTGGGGCGCCTCCGCGGCAGCGGCGGGGCCGCCTCGTTTTGGCTTTGCCAGACGAGCTCCTGGATCGCCGCCCGCAGCACCTGCGCCCCGGCGCCGACGACCAGAAAGAACAGGCCGCTTGCGGGCGAGCCGAAGAGCACGGCCAAGAGGGCCACGCCGAGCATCGCGTAGAAGAACCGGGTCAGCGGCTCGATCTGGCGGGAGAGCTTGTCGAGGTCGATTCCGCGCATCAGCGTGGAATTCGCCGTCGAGGCCTCGATCCCTTGGCAACCCTTCTGCTCAGGGAAGCTCGGCGAGGGGGAGGGGCACGGCCCCTAACCCCGTTCGCTGGCGACGATCTCGAGCAGCACCGCCGGCACGAGGTCGCGCTCCTCGGCGGGCATCACGGCAATCCGCAGGCCGAGCTGATCCTCGAGCTCCTGCGTCGGCTTGAACCGGTATTCGGCGATCATCTGCTCGAGCTCGCCCCGAATCCGTGCCCTGTCCCCGTCGCCGCTCATCGCGCGATGAGCCTTGGGGTGGACGTGGGGGCCGTTTTGGCCCCTGTGGGGGCAATAACTGCCCACTCGCCGCGCGTTCCGTCTATGACCCCTCGGCCGGCGCCGCGCGCTCGACGTCGATGCTGGGGAGGATCTTCTCCAGCCAGTCGGGGATCCACCAGTTGCGGGACCCGAGCAGCTGCATCACCGCCGGCACCAGGACCATGCGGACCAGGGTGGCGTCGAGGAAGATCGCCGCGGCCAGGCCGATCCCGAAGAGCTTCAGGAAGACTTCGGGCGAGGCGACGAAGGCGAGGAAGACGACGACCATGATCGCCGCCGCGGCGGTGATCACCCGGGCCGTTTTCGCCAGGCCGTCTGCCACTGCGCGGCTGGTATCGCCGTCCTTGAGGTACTCCTCGCGAATCCGCGAGACCAGGAACACCTCGTAGTCCATCGAGAGCCCGAAGAGGATCGCGAACATCATCACCGGCATGAACGGCGCGATCGGCACTTCGTGGTCGATCCCGATCAGTTCGCCGACGGCGCCGCCCTGTGCGACCAGGGTCATGACGCCGTAGGCGGCGCTGACCGAGAGCAGGTTCATCACCGCCGCCTTCAGCGAGATCAGCGGCGAGTGGAAGGCGACCAGCAGCAACAGGAAGGAGAGCCCGACGACGCCGATGATGAAGAGCGGCATGCGGTCGGTGATGTATTCGCTCTGGTCCTCCAGCGCCGGCGTCACGCCTCCCAGCTTCGCTTCGACAGTTGAGCCCTCGAGCGCGTCGGGGACCGTTTCCGCCCGCAGGCGATCGACGAGATGGGTCGTCGCCTCGTCCTGCGGCGAGGTGGTCGGAATCACGGTCACGATCGCGGCGCTCTGATCGCCGTTGAAGCGCGGCGCCGGCACGAACGCGACCCCTTCGTCCTGGCGCAGCGCCACGACGAGCCGGTCGATCGCGGCGCGGTCGCCCTGTTCGGGCAGTTCGGCCGCGATCACCAGCGGCCCGTTGGCGCCGGGCCCGAAGCCTTCGCTGATCAGGTCATACGCTTCGCGCGTCATCGTCCCCGGTTTGTCGTTGCCGGCGTCCGGAAAGCCGAGCCGCATGCCGAGGGCCGGGGCGGCCAGGGCGAGCAGGATCGCGGTGGCCACGATCGCCGCCGTCCAGGGCCGCCGCTGGACCGCGTGGCTCCAGCGGGCGGCGGGGGAGTTGCCGTCTTCGGCGCGATCGAGGTTGCGGCCGAGGATCGGGATCCGCAAACGGTCGACGCGCGGCCCCAGGTAGGAGAGCAGCGCCGGCAGCAGCGTGATCGAGGCCAGCATCATCACCAGCACCGTCACGGCGGCACTGATCGCCACCCCGTACATGTACGGCAGGGCGGTGAAGAAGAGGCCGAGAATCGCGATCACCACGGTCGAGCCAGCGACGATGACGCTGCGTCCGGCCGTCGTCACGGCCTCGACGACGGCGTCGTGACGGTCCTTGCCGGAGCGCATCGCGCTGCGGAAGCGGGTGAGGACGAGCAGCGCGTAGTCGATCCCGACGCCGATCCCGATCAGGCCGGAGACCGCGGTCGTCCAGTTGGGCACGTCCATCACGCCGGCGAGGAGGAGGATCAGGCCCCCGGAGGAGATGCCGAGGCCGATCAGGGCGATCGCCAGCGGCAGGCCGACGGCGACCAGGGAGCCGAATGCGATCAGCAGCACGATCGCGGCGCCAAGGAAGCCGATCCCCTCGGGGCTGGTCTGTTCCTGGGCGATGTAGATCGGTTCGCCGCCGAGCTTGATCTCGAGCCCGTCACCGCTGTGATCGTCGGCAGCCGCGATCAGCTCTTCGCCCTGCTCCTTCTTGACCTCCCAGCCGGGCACGTTGAGCGGCAGCGAAGTGGTGGCGATGGTGCCGTCCTTGGAGACGCGGATCGTGCCGCGCTGCTCGACGTGGGCGACCTTTTCGGCCTGCGCGAAGAAGGCGTTCATCCGTTGTTTGGTGGCGGCTCCGCTGACGCCCTTGGGGTCCTGCCAGACGACGTAGATTTCCTGGCCGGAGTAGCCCTTGAACTCACGCTCGGTGAGTTCGGCGGACGCCTTCGATTCCGAGCCGGGGGTGTTGTAGTCGGCGTGGTACTCGCCGGCGAAGGAGGAGCCGAGCCCGATCAGGACGACGGCGGCGACGATCCAGGCCGCGACCATGCGGCCGCGGCGGCGGTAGGAGAGATCGGCGAGGCGGGCGAGACGGCGGGTCATCGAGCGATCCTTTCGGACGAAAGTTTCGTTGCCAGCGGGAATAGTTCCGCGAGGAAACGATTCTTAGCAGAAATCAACTCTGTAGGCTTCGCGCCGATGTCCGACCGACGGATCGCCGCCGACAAGGCTCCCTCGAGCCTGGCCTTCCTGCTCTCGCAGGTTGGGATCCACGCCGCCAGCCAGTTCGCCGAGCGGCTGGCGAAGATCGACCTGCAGCCGCCGCTGTTCCGGATCCTCAACCTGGTCGACGCGGCCGAGGGGCGCTCCCAACAGGCGATCGGCGAGGCGATCCAGGTGCCGGCGAGCCGGATGGTCGCGCTGGTCGACGAGCTGGAGCGGCGCGGACTCGTCGAGCGCCGTCCCAACCCGGACGACCGCCGAGTCCGCGCCCTCTACCTGACCCGCAAAGGCCGCCAAAAGCTGTCCCGCGGGCGCGAGATCGCCAAGGAACACGAAGCGGCGCTGACCGCCGGCCTCGCCGCCGCCGACCAGAAGCGCCTCACTCAGCTGCTTCAGCAGATCGTCGACGCGCAGACGATCGGCCGCGGGATCCACCCGGGCCTCAGCGGCAAGGCCGGCCCGGGCTAGCGGCGGGCGGCGTCGAGCCGCTCGAAGCTAGCCAGGAACTCGCGCCGCGCCCGGGGCGGGCCCCAGGGATCGATCTCGATCTCGAGCGGCTCGATGCCCTCGAGCTCGGGCCAGGGATCGCCCCCTGAAGCAATCGCGCGCCGCTCGGTTGCGAGCAGGGCACGGTCGATCGCCTTCAGCTCAGCGTCCGGCGGCGCCAGCCCGAACCGCTCCCGGATCGCCTCCTCGAGCCGCGCCTCGGCGAGCTTGTAGGGCGCACCAAGGGGGCTGCGGTGCTTGAGGGGGTGGGGGAGGTCGACCAGATACGCCTCGCTGGAGTCGTGCATCAGCGCCGCCAGCGCCTCGTCCGCGGCGCCGCCGCGCTGCTCGCAGACCTCGGCGACGTGGACGCTGTGCTGGGCGACCGAGTAGAAGGCCCGACAGTGGCCGCCGAAGCGGCACTGATTGGCGAGCGCCTGGGCGATGTCCTCGATCTCGATGCTGGCCGGGTCCGGCGCCAGCGGATCGATCCAGCGCCCGGAGACGGTGTGGATCGAACCATCCGGCTTGCGAGTCGGGGCGCTGTCGGGGCGAGCGCTCACCGTCTCAATTCTGCCAGCGGCGTCGGGTACCATCGCCGCGTGCTCTCGTCATCGGCTGCGCGTCTCGGTGCATTCGCGGCATCGCTCTTCGCGATGTTGGCAATCTTTGCCGCGCCCGCCTCGGCCGCGGAATTCACCGTCACGACCACGGCCGACAGCTTCGATGGCGCCTGCACTCCCGCCAAATGCTCGCTGCGGGACGCGATCGAGGCGGCGAACCACGATGCGACCAAGGACACGATCAACCTGCCCGCCGGGACCCTGCGGGTCGAAATCCCAAATGCCGCCAAAACCGAGGACACGAATGAAACGGGCGATCTCGACGTTCAGCAGAATCTGGTCATCCGTGGCGCCGGCGCCAACTCGACGACGATCCGCGCCAACTTCCCGACGAGCCATCCGGACCGTGTGCTCGACGCGATCACGGCCGACCTAACGATTTCCGACCTCACCATTGCCGGGGGGAACGTGACCGAAGTCAACAATGACGGAGGAGGCGGCATCCGCTCCGTTGGCGACACGCTCCTGCTCGAACGGGTGATAGTTCGCGACAACGCCGCAAGCGGAGCGGCATCCTCGGCCTATGCCGGGGGCATCTTCAAGGAAGTCGGACTCCTAGACGTTCGCGACAGCGCCGTGATCGGCAACACTGCACAGTTCATCGGCTATGGCGGCGGCATTGGCGCCGTTGGCTCGACGACGAGCGTCTCCCTCACCAACGTCACGGTGGCCGAAAACAAGGCGACTTCGTCCTTCGGCGGCATCTACCTGGACACCGGCGCCTCGGCCAACCTGGCCTTCGTGACCGTGACCGCCAACGAAGCCAAAATCGACGACGGCGGCATCGGCGGCTCCATGGAAGACAGCACGCTGCGCGCGTCGATCGTCACCGGCAACATCGCTCCCAGCGGCCCGAATTGCGGTAGCGGCACGGGCGCGGCCAGCCTTGGCGGCAACGTCGGTCCGGCCAATTGCGGGTTCACGCTGGCCAGCGACTTCCAGACCGAAGCAGCTGCTCTCGCGCCCCTCTCCGCCAGCGGCATCCCCGTCGCCGAGCCGCTACCTGGCAGCCCGGCGATCGACCGCGCGGTCGCGCCCTGCCCGACCACCGACGCGCGCGGTGTCGCCCGGCCTCAGGGTGGTGCCTGCGATTCCGGCGCCGCCGAGGTGCCCGTCGCCGCGCCACCGAGCCCGGCCGCGCCGGCCGGCGGCGGCGCAAATGGCCAGGCGGCCAAGGCGAAGATCGGTGGCCTCTCGGTGACCAACACCAGCTTCCGTGCCGGCCCGAAACTCGCCGGCCGCAAGGGCAAAGCGGCGCCGGTGGGGACGACGATCCGGTTCACGCTCAGTGCCGCGGCCAACGTCAAGACGGATGTCTTCCGCCTCGTGAATGGCCGCCTCGCCGGCGGCATCTGCAAGCCGGTGACGCCGGCACGCCGCAAGAAGCCGCGTTGCACGCGGCAGGCGATCGCCGGCTCGCTCGGCAGCAAGTCCTTCGACAAGGGCGCCGGCAGCATCGACTTCACCGGTCGCATCGGCGGCCGTAACCTGGCGCCAGGCCGTTACATCGTGCAGCTCACCGTCACCGGTGCCGGATCGACGGCGACGACGCCGACGCTGCACATCGTCCGCTAGCGCTTCTGCATCTCGCCGAGGCGCTCGAGGTGCCGCCCACCGATCTCGGTGCTGAGCTCGAGGAAGTCGACGATCCGGTCCAGCTCGGCTGCCGTGAAGCGCTCGTTCAGGGCCTGCTCCCACTCGGCGGCGAGTGGCCCCCAGATTTCGCCGGCGCGCGCGTAGAACTCCGGCGTCACCTCGATCATCACCCGGCGCCGGTCCTCCGGGTCGGGGACCCGACGCGCGTAGCCGGCCCGCTCCAGGCGGTCGACCACACCCGTCACCGCACCGGTCGTCACCCCGACCGCGGCGGCCAGCTGCCCGGCAGTGAGGCCGCCGGCGTTCTCGATCGCGTTGAGGCAGTGCAGGTCGGTCTGATTGATCCCGAGCCGCTCGGCGGCGCGGTTGTCGAAGGCGGCGTCCTGGTTGCCGCTGGCGCGGAAGGCGGCGATCAGCCGCGCGATCAGGTCCTGCTTCTTGGGTTTTGGGCTTGACATATCTCTTAGTTTCTAAGATAATTAGGAGATAAGAGAACCTTACAAGGAAGCGAAGGAGCGCGCAATGGATTGGAAGCTGGAGCTGGTTCAGGTCCCGGTCGCCGACGTCGACCGGGCAAAGGCCTTCTACGAGCGGTTCGGCTTCGTCGCCGAACACGACCACCAGGTCAGCGAGGAGCTGCGCTTCGTGCAGCTGACCCCGCCCGGATCGGCCTGCTCGATCTCGTTGACGACCGCGGCCCATGAAATGGAGCCAGGCAGCCTCGAGGGACTGCAGCTGGTCGTCGACGACGCCGATGCGGCGCGGGCGGAGCTGCGCGAGCGCGGGGTGGAGGTGGGCGAGGTGCAGGAGTTCCCCTGGGGCCGCTTCGTCTTCTTCGCCGATCCGGACGGCAACCGCTGGGCGGTGCAGCAGACGAGCCGGCCGCAGTAGAGGAGACGGCGATCGCGGCGCGGTAGCGTCCCGCCCCGATGAGCGCCGCGATCACCGCCGTCACCTTCGACTTCTGGAACACGCTCGCCCGGGTGCCGGCCGGCAAGGGGGTGATGACCGAGGCGCGGCTCCAGGCCGTCACCGCTGCCTGCGAGGAGTGCGGCATCGAGGTCGAAGCGGAGCGCCTCACGGGGCTGTTGGAAGAGGTGGCGCGCAGCTACGAACGCTCTTGGGAAGGGGGCCGGCACTTCCACCCCCGCGAGGGCGTGGCGATGCTGGTCGCCGAGCTCGGCGTTGAGGGAGCCGCCGAGGAGACGATCGGCGAGGCCTTCCTCGGCGCCGGTCGCAGCGTCGAGCTGGGCCTTGCCCCGGACGTCGGCGCCTGCCTGGAGACGCTCGCGGCGCGCGGCGTGCGGATCGGGATCGTCTGCGACGTCGGCTTCAGCGGCGGCGAGCTGCTGCGCGAGTTCCTCGCCGGTGCAGGCGTGCTCGACCACTTCTCCGGTTGGGCCTTCTCCGACGAGGTCGGCCATTACAAGCCCTCGCCGGAGATCTTCGCCGCAGCCCTCGGGGCGCTCGACGCCGCGCCCGGAGAGGCGCTGCACGTCGGTGACCTGCGCCGCACCGACGTCGCCGGCGCCGCCGCCTATGGAATGCGCACGGTTCGCTACCGCGCTCTGCACGACGACTCGGGCGCCGAGGCGGAGCCCGAGGCCGACTTCGTCATCGACAGCCACCTGGAGCTGCCACCGCTCCTGGACCGGCTCGCAAGTCCCTACTAGCGAGGGGCCGGCAGCGGGAAGCGCATCCGCACCTCGGTCCCGTCGCCTTCCTGCACGATCGTCAGCTCGGCACTGAGGCTGGCCATGATCGAGAGCCCGAGCCCGAGGCCGTCCGAGGCGCCCTTGCCGAACCCGTCACCTTCATCGCAGACGCGAACCTCCAGCCAGCCGCTGTCGGCATCGCCGTGCAGCTCCACCTTGCCTGCGTCCGCTCCTGGCTCCGGCCCGTAGGCGTACTTGACGACGTTGGTCACCGCCTCCGAGACGGCGAGTGCGACATCGGCCGTGAGCTTCGCGTCGGCGCCGTGGGCGGTGGCGAACTCAGCCGCTCGGTGGCGCAGCTCGGCGATCGCGGCGGGCGTGGCCGCGCTGGAGACCGCGATCGTGCGGGGGCGGCGCGGCTGAGCGTCGCCGGGCCGCTTCGATTTCACGTCGATCACCTAGCGTGGCCTCGGATCGGAGGCCGCGGCCATCTCGCGGGCCTCGCCCTCGCGCTTGACGACGACCACATGGCCCGCGTGGCGTTCCACCACCCGGTCGACCTGGTCGATCTCATGACCCGGCGCGATCAGGAAGCGGTCGAAGTTGGTGCGCACGGCCTCGTAGTCGGCAATCGAGAGCTCGAGCGTAGTGCTGCAACCGAGATGCCCGCACTCGCAAACGAAGACCGCGAACTCCTCCTCGGCACCCCGCTCGATCGCCTCGTTGACGCGTCGGCCGTTGATCTCGGCGGACACGGCGCACCGCAGCCAGCGCTCCGAACCGCGCCTTGCCGTGACGTCCCCGTCGCTCATGCGAATGCATGTTCCCGGACGGAGAGGCGGTCAAACCAGGGTCGGCCCGAGCATTGCCAAACGATCCTTGTTGAATGGGCGATTTTTGATGGTAGGTTCATTTAGTAATCACATTGATTCACGAGCGCCCGTAGCTCAACTGGAAAAAGGTCAACTCTCGGGGTCAGGGATGGAGCTAGCAGCCAAACAGCCAAGGCGGCCGAGCAATCGGACGATTCCTCAGGCGGTTGATTGCCGGAAACGGCCGGGTCCATTCTTCTGGCGTCCACTTTTACCGACTGAAGAGCAGCGGCCTTCTAAGCCGCAAGGTGCGGGTTCGAGTCCCGTCGGGCGTATTTCGGAGTGCAGATGAAGACCTTGGTCCTGGTCGACGACGTTCGGCCGGCCCGGGAGCCGGGCTTCGACTGCGTGCGCCGCTACCTGGTCGCCGACCTGCAGGCGCGCTTCCGCCGTCAGCGCGGGGACGAGGTCGTCTTCGCACTCGGCGTCCAGGCGCCGGCGGCCGAGATCGACGCGGCCGCCGCCCAGCAGGGACAACCAGCCGAGCGGCTGATCGAGAGCTACCGGCAGCGCATCTGCGCGCGGCTGGAGGGACTGGCGGTGTCCTGCGAGTGGGAGCGCACCTCCGTCTCCTCGGCGACGGATCAGGCGCGCGAGCTGCAGGCGATCTTCACGATGCTGCTCGAGCGCGACCTCGTCTACCGGGCCGGCGCCAATTGGTTCTTCCGCAGCAGCCGCTTCGCCGGGTGGTGCGAGCACGGGCTCGAGCAACTCGCTGGCTGGCGCCAGGCGGCGATCGAGGCGCAGCGTCGCGCTCTCGATCGGGTCGACGGAGTCGAGCTGACCGCGACCCTGCTCGGCGCCGGTGAGCTCGTCATCTTCACGACCACGCCCGCCGCGGTGGAGCGGGCTGAGTTCATCGCCGTCTCGCCCCGGCATCCCGACGTCGCAACGATCGTCGGGGCGCCCGCGCTGCAGGCGCTCGACCACCAGAGCAGCGACGCGGCCGCGGTGCAGACGGCGCTGCAGGCGGCGCTGCCGGGAGTCGAGCGACTGCTGCCGGTGGTGCTGACGCGGGCGCTCGAAGAGCGAGCCCATGCCACCGCCTCGCTTGGCGTCCCCGAGGAGGACGAGGCTGCCCGACTGATCGCCGGCCACCTTCAGAAGGGCGGCGGGCTGCCTTTCCGGACCCACGAACGCGGTGGCAAGCTGCGGCCGGCCAGTCGCTTTGGCCTGGCGGACCTGGCGGTCTCCCGCCGCGGCGCCTGGGGGACGGCGGTGCCGGTCCTGCACTGCCGCGCCTGCGGAGCCGTGCCCCTGTCCGCCGAGGCGAGGGCTTCCGATTCGCCCTCGCCGCCCTGCCCGAGCTGCGGCGGCCCCGCCGAGCGCGACCCGGGCGTGCTCTCCGCGGACTTCGAGGCGATGTGGAGGTGGCTGTCGGCGGGCGGGGGTGGGCTCGGCGAGGGTGGTTGGCCAGGCGGCGACGGCGCGCGGCGCGTACTCGTCAGCGCCGGCGACGGCAACCGGCTCCTGCATCAGCGGATCGCCGCCGCGGTGGCGGCTGGATCCGCCCCCGACTCGGAGCCCGGTCAGGCGGAGGCCTTCGCGGTCGCCGCGGTGGTTGGGCGGGTGGAGGTGGGGGTGCCGGATTGCGTTGGCTCCGTCGACGCGCTCGACGAGCTGGTGTCCCAGATCGGCGTCGACGCGGTTCGCTTCGCCCTCCTCGACGCCGCCGGTCCGAGCACCGTCGCCGGCGTCCTCGCCCACTCGATCCGCCACGCCGAACGCTTCCTCGCCGAGCTGCGGGACTACGCCGAGCCGCGCCTGCGCGCGGTCGGCCCGGTCGAGCCGATCGACCCCTCGACGCAGCTGCGCCGGCGGCTGCGTGCCTGGTGCCGGGTGGGCGCCGAGCGGACGTCCGCGGCGCTGGAGCGCCTCGACGGCAAGCGCGCCACGCATGAGCTGACGCTCTTCCTGCGGCGCATCGAGGACTTCGAGGAGCGCGCGGCGGCCGGGGGCGAGCTCGACCTCCTGGATCGCCAGGCGGTCGCCTTCGCCCTCGCCAGCTGGGCCGAGGTGGCCGAGCCCTGCCTTCCGGAGATCGCCTCCGAGCTGGCCGAGCTCGCGGCCGCCCCCGCCGCGGTCGCGGAGGTGGCCGCGTGAAGGTCTCCGAAGCGGAGCGGCGGGCGAAGCTGGATCGCCTGCGCGGCGACGGGATCGACCCCTACCCGAGATCCTTCGACGAGAGAACCAGCATCGGTGAGATCCGCGACCGCCACGATCCCGAGGTGCTGGAGGAGGGGGAGTACGAGGCGATCCGCTACCGGCTCGCCGGACGCATCACCACTCGCCGCAACCACGGCAAGACGATCTTCCTCGACCTCGCCGACATCAGCGGCAGCATCGAGATCTACGCGCGCCGCGAGGACCTCGGCGAGGAGGACTATCGCCGCTTCAAGGAACTCAACATCGGCGACTTCGTCGGCATCGACGGGATCCTCGCCGTCACCCGCCGCCGGCTCCTCGCCGTCAACGTGAAGAGCTGCCTACTGCTGGCCAAGGCGCTGCGCGACCCGCCCGACTTCGTGCACGGTCTCGGCGACCCGGAGACTCGCTATCGGCGCCGCGAACTGGACATGATGGTCAGCGAGGATTCGCGGCGCGTCTTCCTGATGCGCTCGAAGCTGCTCACCACGATCCGGGCCGAGATGAGCCGGCGCGGCTTCGTCGAGCTGGAAACGCCGATCCTGCAGTCGCTCTTCGGCGGCGCCACCGCCCGTCCCTTCGAGACGCACCACAACGCCCTCGACCGCGGCCTCTACCTGCGCACCGCGACCGAGCTGTACCTGAAGCGGGCGGTGGTCGGCGGCTTCGAGAACGTCTTCGAGCTGGGTCGCGTCTTCCGCACCGAGGGGCTCTCGACCGAACACACCCCCGAGTTCACGATGCTGGAGCTGATGGTCAGCGGCGCCGACTACCAGGGCGCGATGGAGTTCAGCGAGCAGCTGGTCAGCGACCTCGTCCGCGGCGTCACCGGGTCGACGGTGGTCGAGTACCGCGGCAAGACGATCGACTTCGCCCCGCCCTGGCGGCGGCTGCCGCTGCGCGAGGCGTTGATCGACGCCGTCGGCCTCGACATCGTCGAGTGCGGCCGCGAGGAGATGGCGGCGCGGCTCGGCGGCGACCTCGACGGGGAGAGCGACTGGACCTTCCTCGTCGACAAGCTGCAGCAGCGCTTCGTCGAGCCGCACCTGGTCCAGCCGACCTTCCTGATGGAGCTGCCGATCCGCCACTGGCCGGCGAACCGCTCGACCCGCGAGCATCCGGACCTGCTCGGCGAGGTCTTCGACGTGATCGTCGGCGGCATGGAGGTCTACAGCGGCGGCACCGAGATCTGCGACCCGGCCGAACAGCGCGACCGCTTCGTCGACCAGAAGAACCTCTCCGACCCCGACGGCGACATGGAACCGCACCCCTACGACGAGGAGTTCGTGCGGGCGCTGGAATACGGGCTGCCGCCGTTGGCGGGGTGCGGGCTCGGGGTCGACCGCCTGATGACGATCCTCACCGACTCCAGCTCCCTGCGGGACGTGGTCCTGTTCCCGACGATGCGCCAGCTCTGACGCCGGCCGGGCTCAGCGGCGGAAGCCGCCCTCGGCGTCGATCGTCTGGCCGGTGATCCAGCCCGCCTCGTCGCTGGCCAGCCAGGCGACGGTGCGGGCGGCGTCCACGGGGGTGCCCCAGCGACCGTTGGGGAAGCGCGAGCGGATCTCTTCGTAGGCGTAGCCCGAGCGCAGGCCGGTATCGGTCGGGCCGGGGTTGAGGGCGTTGATGGCGATCCCCGCTGGCGCCAGCTCGCCGGCGAGGGAGATGACGAGCGCCTCGAGGGCACCTTTGCTGGCCGCGTAGGCCAGCTCCAGCGGCATCGGGCCGAGCCGCTGGCCGCTGCTGAAGAGGACGATTCGACCCTGGCCTCGCGAGCGGTCGTGGGCGGCGGCGAAGGCCTCGACCAGCAGCAGCGTCGCCCGCACGTTGACCGTCAGGTGCCTGTCGACCTCCCCGGCGTCCAGCGAGCCGAGCGAGGTCAGGGTCGAGTGGGCGTGCGCGGCGACCAGCGTGTCCAGTCCGCCGAGCGACCGCCGCGCCGCCGCGACCAGCTGGCGCGGGGCATCCGGCTCGGCGAGGTCGGCGGCGATCTGGGAAGCCTTGGCGCCGGCCTCGTGAAGCTCGCTGACGACCGCCTCCACCTCACGCTCGCCGTCCACCCCCGCCGCGGCGTCGTAGGCCGGATAGCCGCTGAGCACGAGGTCGTGGGAATCGGCGAGGCGGCGCGCGACCGCGGCACCGATCCCGGCAGCGCGGCCGACGCCGGTGATCAGGGCGGCTCTCCTCTGTGCCATGGCGGTCACTCTCTCGCATTAACTTGGATCGCGTGACGAGCGCTGGGCTGGAGCGGGGGTGAAGGGGCCGATCGGGTCGGCGCCGCGCATCGGCGCGACGATGGCCCTGGGCTCGATCGTCTCGGTCCAGCTCGGGGCGGCGCTGGCGACCTCGCTCTTCGACTCGGTCGGCCCCCTCGGGGCGGTCTTCCTGCGCGGGCTGTTCGGGGCGCTGCTGTTGCTGGCCCTGGCCCGGGGGAGCTTCGCGCCGCTGCGCGGTTGGCCGCGCGACGTCGTCCTCTTCGGGGTCACGGTGGCTGGCGTCACGCTCTGCTTCTACGCGGCGATCGCCCGGCTGCCGCTGGGGATCGCGGTGGCGCTCGAGTTCGTCGGGCCGCTTGGGGTCGCCGTCGCCGGCTCGCGCAAGCGGCTCGATCTGCTCTGGGTGCTGCTCGCCGCGGCCGGGATCGTGTTGCTCTCGGGCGCGATCGGCAGCGGCGGAATCGACGCCCTGGGGGCCGCCCTGGCGCTCGTCGCCGGCGGCTTCTGGGCCGGCTACATCGTCCTCAGCGCCCGGGTCGGGGCGCGTTACCCGGGCCTCGGCGCGGTCGCCGCGGCGGGCATGGTCTCGGCGCTCGTGCTGGCCCCGGCGGGGATCGCCGCCGGAGGCGCCGAGCTGCTGGTGCCGTCCAACCTCGCGGTCGGGTTGGCGATCGGTCTGCTCAGCTCCGCGGCTCCCTACGCGCTCGAGCTGGAAGCGCTGCGGCGGCTGCCGACCCAGGTCTTCGGCGTGCTGATGAGCCTCGAGCCGGCGGTCGCCGCCGCGGTCGGATTCCTCGCCCTCTCGCAGGGGCTCGGTGCCGCCGAGGTCGTCGGGATCGCCTGCGTCGTCCTCGCCTCTGCGGGGGCGTTGCGGACGAGCACGGCGCCGCCGCCGCGGGACGGCTGAGGGCCGACCGAAGCGCTTGCCCTGATCGCAGGGCGCTCGCCAGACGCAGACGTGATCCTCGCCAGTGCCCCTAGAGCGAGATCACGTGCGCGGTGCGGGGCGGCACGCCGCCCCCGAGCACCTCGAGGTAGGCGCTCTCCAACCCCTCGAAGCCCTCGCCGCGCTCGATCCGCAGCCAGCCGGCGATCCACTCACAGAAGGGGTGCCAGGCGTCGGCGACCCGTCGCTCCAGCTCCGCCGGTCCCCAGTCGCGGGAGCGTTTGACGACCCGGTCGGGGGCGAAAAAGAAGGCCGGGGTGGGCCCGGGCAGCTCGCCGGCGCCGGCACCGAGCTGGTCCCAGTGGGAGGCGCCGACGGCCATGCTGTGGACCAGCTGGTCGCCGAAGTGCGAGTGGACGGCCTGTCGCACCGCACCGTCGCCGGCGACGTCGACGTAGGTGGCGGGACCGCGCTCGAGCCCGTCGATCTCCTCATAGGCCGCCACCTGGCCGTAGATCCCGAGACCGGCGACGAACTCGGCGTTGCCAGCCGAGGTTAGGCCGATCAGCTCGACGCCCTGGCGCCGCGCCAGCAGGAAGGCGGCGGCGATTGCGGTCTTGCTGGAGGCGCTGGAGATCAGGATCGGGCCGCGCTCGACGAAGCCGTCGTCGTCGAGCTGGTCGTCGATCAGGAAGGAAGTGAAGAAGAGCGGCCGCAGCAGCATCTGCACGTCCTCGGTCTCGGGCCGGTAGAAGGGGTCGCTGTCGCTGGCCAGGTAGCGGTGGTAGGCGGAGGGCAGGGCGGCGCGGTGCGGCGCCGCGTCGACGAAGCCGCTCGGGTTGATGCTGCCCGGGACGGTGAGCAGCTGCGAGGAGGGCGGCAGGTAGCCGTAGACGCGGGTGCCCGCCTCGACTCCTTGCGCCTCGCTCTGCTCGACCGTGGCGAAGCCCCAGACGGGCATCCGTCCCCAACCGTCGGTGGCGGGGAAGAAGTCCCAGTAGGACATTGCTTCGCCCATCACCGCGTAGGTGATGTTGTTGGCGGTCAGCCCGAAGGTCTCGACCCGTAGGACCGCCTCGCCGGGCCCGGCGGTGAGTGGCTCCGAATCGGCGATCCGGCAGCTGTGCAGGTCGTCGCGCTTGATGAGGAAGTCGGTCATCGCGCCGCCAATGCTCTCACGCGGGCGCAAGCCCCGACCAGGGTTCAAGAATGCTGTGCAATCGGCCGATAGCGGCCAGATGCCGACCACTGCCGTTTTCCGAGACCTGAAGACCCGCTTGCTGATGGCGCTGGGGGCCGTCGCCCTGGCCGCCTTGGCGCTGCCGGTCCTCGCCGCCGCCGCACCGAACCCGAAGCCAGCGGTGCTGAGCTTCCGCACTGCCAGCGTCGGCGCGCCGGGCAATCCGGCCGTCGCGATCATCCCCTTCAACGACGCGATCTACCGCAGCTGCGCGGAAGCGCCGGTCGTCGAAAAGAAACCGTGCCAGGAAGTCGGCTCGGTCGGTTACTCCTACGGCGTCGGCCAGCTCGAGGTGACGGTCTCGCAGTGGGTCGCCTTCCTCAATACCGTCGACCCGGAAGGCCGCAACCGCCACCACCTCTACAGCCACACGGAGAGCGGCAAAGCCTGGCCCCGCTTCGGCCAGATCGACTACTCGCGAGGCGCCAAGCCCGGCCACCACTACTCGCTGGCGGCAAAGGAATGGGCCGACAAGCCCTACGGCTTCGCCAACTTCCTGCGCGCCGCCCGCTTCATCAACTCGCTCGACAATGGCAAGGTGCTGAGCCACGTCGCCAGCAGCGAGAACGGCTTCACCTACACCACCTACCGGGTCCGCCTCTCGTCCAAGACCGAGACCGGGATGTACGACATGGCGAAGCCGGCAACCGAACGCCGGCACAAGAGCGGCTTCGTGCTGCCGAGCCAGGACGAGTGGATCAAGGCCGCCTACTACGACCCCAAGGGCGGCGGCACCTACTCCTACTGGAAGTACCCCACCAACCCCGGCACCTTCGGCGCCGGCGAAGCCGACGCGCCGACCGAATCCCAGCTCGACCCGACCAACGGCGACGTCACCAACGCGGGGACGCAGCCGCTGGCGACCTTCCACATGCCCAAAGCCGCCACTGCTCCGGCCTGGTGCCCATCGAACCGGACGGCGAGCGAATGCGCCTCCGTCAACCCCTTCCACTTCCCGCAGGAAAAGTACGAAAAGGCCTTCGCGGGCAGTCTCAGTACGGTCGGGCAGGCGCGCACGCTCGGCCTCTGGGGCACGCTCGACATGGGCGGGAACGCGGTCGAGTGGACCGACACAATCACGGTGCCGCCCTTCGGGGTGAAGGGGCACCGCGTCTGGCGCCGCCTGCACGGCGGCATCGCCAACGCCCCCGCCTACCAGCTCTGGCTCTCGGCGATCGGCCTGCAGCCGCAGGACAACAGCGCTTTCACCGCCACCTATCCGTGGCTTGGCTTCCGCATCGGCGCGATCGGCTCACTGCTGGGCAGCTGACGCGGATCGACCCCGCCGGCCGTGCCACTGTGGGTGGTACGGTCGGCGCGGGTTCGAATGGACGGCGCTGAGGCACAGCCACGATCGGTCTTGGTCACGGGAGGCTCCGGCTTCCTTGGTGGCTGGTGCGTCGTGGCGCTGCTGAACGCCGGTTACGCCGTGCGCACGACCGTCCGCAGCGCCGCCCGCGAGGCCGAGCTGCGAGCGCGGCTGGCGCCGGTGGCCGAGGCCGGCGAGCGGCTCACCGTGCACGTCGCCGACCTGCTTGCGGATGAGGGCTGGGCAGGTGCGGTCGCCGGCTGCGATTACGTCCTCCACGTCGCCTCGCCGTTCCCGCCGGCGCAGCCGCAGGATCCGGACGAGCTGATCGTGCCGGCCCGCGACGGCACCTTGCGGGTGCTGCGGGCGGCGCTCAACGCCGGCGTCGAGCGGGTCGTCCTCACCTCCTCGGTCGCGGCGGTGCGCGGCGGCGTCAGCGAGGCGGCGGCGCCACTCGACGAGTCGAGCTGGACCAATGGCGACGACGAGCGGCTGGAACCGTACACGCGCTCCAAGGCGATCGCCGAGCGCGCCGCCTGGGACCTGGTCGAGAAGCGTGGCGAGCGGCAGAGGCTGGCGGTCGTCAACCCCGGCGCGATCCTCGGACCGGTGCTGGGGGAGGAGAGCTCGACCTCGCTGCAGATGGTCGGGCGGCTGCTGCAGGGCACGCCCGGCATCCCTCGGATCGGCTTCAGCGTCGTCGATGTCCGCGACGTCGCCGACCTGCACCTGCGGGCGATGACGGCACCGGCGGCCGGCGGCGAGCGCTTCATCGCCGTCGCTCGGTTCATGTGGATGGGAGACGTAGCGGCGATCCTCCGCGAGCGGCTCGGCAGCGTGGCGGCGAAGGTGCCGAAGCGCAACCTGCCCGACTTCCTGGTCCGAGCGATGGGCCGCTTCGACCCCAGCATCCGCTCGGTCGCCAAGCAGCTCAGCCAGCGGGTCGAGCTCTCCAGCGAGAAGGCGCGCACCCGTCTCGGCTGGGAGACGCGCCCGGTCGAGGAGACGGTCGTCGACTGCGCCCACAGCCTCGCGGCTCGGTCCGAGCCGGCGGCGGCCGCGCGATGAAGATCCGCGCCGCGGTGCTGGAGGAGTTCGGCCAGCCGCTGGCAGTGCAGGAGGTCGAGCTGGCCGAGCCACGGGGCGGCGAGGTGCTGGTGCGGCTGGCCGCCTGCGGCGTCTGCCACACGGACCTCTACACCGCCTCCGGCGCCGACCCCTCGGGCTACGCGCCGACGGTGCTCGGCCACGAGGGCGCCGGAGTGGTCGAGCGGGTCGGGCCCGACGTCGTCTCGCTGGCGCCCGGCGACCACGTCGTAACCCTCTTCTCGCCGCAGTGCCGCGAGTGCGTCCACTGCCTCGACCCGCGCACCAACCTCTGCCTGGCGATCCGCGAGAAGCAGAACTCTGGCTACCTGCCGGACGGCAGCGCCCGGCTCTCCCGCGACGGCGAGGAGATCCGTCACTTCATGGGCTGCTCGACCTTCGCCGAGTACACGGTGATGCCGGAGATCGCCCTCGCGAAGGTCAGCCCCGAGGCGCCATTCGAGCACGCCTGCCTGTTTGCCTGCGGCCTCTCGACCGGTCTCGGGGCGGCCCTCAACACCGCCAAGGTGGAGCCGGGCACGACCTGCGTCGTCTTCGGCGCCGGCATGGTCGGCCTCGGCGCTGTCGCCGGCTGCCGGCTGGCCGGCGCGGAGCGGATCGTCTGCGTCGACCTCTCGCCCGAGCGGCTGGAGCTGGCCCGCGGCCAGGGCGCCACCGACCTGCTCGCGGGCGGAGACGGAGCCGCCGAGACGATCCTCGAGATGACCGACGGCTTCGGCGCCGACTACACCTTCGAGGCGACCGGCAACGTCGCGGTGATGCGCCAGGCTGTCGAGGCGGCGCGGATGGGCTGGGGCCTCTGCACGGTCGCCGGCGTCGCCGGCAAGGGGGAGACCCTCGACATCGTCCCGCGCCTGCTGATCACCGGCCGCCGCGTCGCCGGCTCCTCCTTCGGCGGCGTCAAGGGCCGCGACCAGGTGCCGCAGCTGGTCGATCGCTACCTCGCGGGGGAGATCGACGTCGAGCCCTTCCTCTCGCACCGCATCTCCCTCGACGAGGTCAACCGCGGCTTCGAGCTGATGGAGGCCCAGGACGGGATCCGCAGCGTCATCGAGTTCGCCTAGCTCGGGCCGAGCCTGGCCGCGGGCGAGCTAGCCTCTCCTGGCGAAAACGAGCGAAGGGAGGCCGCGGTGCTCTCATGGCTGGGCGGCAAGATGATCGCCCGCAACATGGCGTCGATGCGGGCCGGTGAGGTGGAGCCGACCCTGGCGATGGATGCCGAGGACGTCCACTTCCACTTCCCCGGCGACAGCTCCTTCGCGCCGGGCGCCAGGGGCAAGCCGGAGTTGCGTCGCTGGCTGGAGCGGTTCGCCGCGATCGGCCTGCAGATCTACCCCGACGAGGTGATCCTCAAGGGCTTCCCCTGGCGGCAGACGATCTGCGTGCGCGGCCACATCCACCTCGACCGGCCCGGCGACGGGCGGGTCTACGACAACCGCTACGTGATCTGGGGCCGGATTTCCTGGGGCAAGCTGCGCGAGTACGAGGTCTACGAGGACACCGAAGAGACGCGACGGCTCGACGAGTACCTGGCGCGTGCCGGCAAGGGCGGCGCCGCGGAGCGGAGCGGGGGGTGAGCCCGAAGGCGGCGGGCAAGGGCGTGCGGGCGACGGTCCGCGGCGGCGTCCAAGGCGTCGGCTTTCGCGACGCGGTGGTGCGGCGGGCGGAAGAGCTGGGCGTGCTCGGCTGGGTCCGCAACGGCGAGGACGGCGAGGTGCTGGTGCGGGCCGAGGGCGCCGAGCCGGCGGTCGACGAGCTGGTCGAGTTCCTCGGCGAAGGACCACCGGCGGCGCGGATCGAGTCGGTCGAGGTCGAGGCCGGCAAGGTCGAAGGCCATGAGCAGTTCGCGATCCGCGGCGTCAGCGCCGGCGTCTTCGTCGTCCAGGAGCACGCCGCCACCGCCCACCACTTCGACCTGCGGCTGGAGGTCGACGGGGCGATGCGCTCATGGGCCGTGCCGAAGGGCCCCTCGATGGACCCGGCGACGAAACGCCTGGCGGTCCAAGTCGAGGACCACTCGCTGTCCCACAACGACTTCGAGGGCCCGACCGACGGCGGCGGAGTGATCGTCTGGGACCGCGGCAGCTACGAGCAGGGCGGCCGCGTGCCCTGGCCGGAGGCGCTGGAGCGCGGTCACGCGGTCTTCGTCCTGCACGGTGAGAAGCTGCGCGGCGGCTTCGCGCTGCAGCGAACCCGACCGGGGGAGAAGCCCCAGTGGCTGCTGATCAAGCGGCGCGACGAGGCGGCCGAGCCCGGCTCCGACGTCGTCGCCACCGAGCCTCGCTCGGTGCTGAGCGGCCGCACGCTCAGCGAGGTAGCGGACTCCTAGGGCTTACGGCGCATGCGGGTAACACGCGGGTCTGTCCGCTCGATCTCGACCGCATCCCGCACGGCCCAGCCGACGCGCTCGACCAGCTGGCCGGAGAAATGCGGCGACTCGAGGTCGCTGGAGGCAACCCGCTCGCGATAGACGACCGCGCTCTCCTGCTCCTGCTCCGGATCGGTGACGACGAGAATCTGGGGCATTGCTTCCTCCTCCTCAGGGGGTGTAGCGAGCAGCATCGCCGCTCCGCCTTAGCCCCAGGTCAACAGGCGGTAAAAGGTGGACGGATTGGCCACCGCCGACTCCAGGCGGCTGAGTAGACGTTCGCCAGCGCCGATGGGATCCGAGTTGTGGGGGCGTTTGTTGCGGTTTCGGGCCACAGGGCCCCCAACAACGGGGCCCCCCCCGGCGCGACCGAGAGCGCCGCGGGCGCGCGGGTTGTGTGGTGCCTTTGGCCCCCAACCCGCCAAACCGCCCCCACAACTCGGATCCCATCGGCGCTGGCGAACGTCTACTCAGCCGCCTGGAGTCGGCGGTGGCCA
>JBEVJP010000118.1:0-19312 GCA_040510155.1 Solirubrobacterales bacterium
CGCCCTCCAGGTCGTCTGCACCGCCGTACTCGCGCTTCTCCCACTCGATCGAGCCCTCGGCGGCCAGCGACTCCAGCTCGGGGTGGGCGACCGGGGCGATCAGGGTGACGTCGGCGTCGCAGGCGAGCAGGCCCTCGACCTTCTCGAGGCCGATGTCGCCGCCGCCGACGACGACGCAGCGCCGACCTTTCAGTTTCAGGCAGGCGATGTAGAAGGGGGTCTCGAGCATGTCCCGGACGCAGGACTGGTCGCAGATCCCCTTGCGGAACTGGCAGACGCACTCCTTGCCGGCATAGGCCTGGGCTGGCATGGGAGGAAGGCTAGCGGTCGACGCCCGCGCGCCCGGCCCGGGTCGCGGCGCCTCAGACCGACTCGAGGGTCAGCCGCAGGCCCTCTTCGAGCGACTTGGTTGGAGCCCAGCCGAGCAGCTCTTCCGCCCGGGAAGCATCGAGTGAGATCTGCTGCACCTCCCCCGCCCGGGGCGGCGCGAACTCCGGCTCGAAGCCGTCGCTGCCGGCCAGACGGCCGAGCGTCTCGATCAGCTCCAGCACGCTCGCCTCGCGGCCGGTGCCGATGTTGACCGGCTCGCTCGCCTCCGACTCTGCCGCTGCCAGCGCCGCCGCGACCACGTCGCCCACATATATGTAGTCGCGGGTCTGGGTCCCGTCGCCGAAGACCGTCGGCCGCTCGCCGCTCTTCAGCTTGCCGCAGAAGATCGCGATCACGCCCGCCTCGCCGAGCGGGTCCTGGCGCGGGCCGTAGACGTTGCCGAGGCGCAGCGCGATCCCGGAGATCCCGTAGAGGCGCTGGTAGAGGCCGAGGTAGCCCTCGGCGGCGAACTTGCTTTGACCGTAGGCGGACAGCGGCGCCACCGGCGTCAACTCGCCGAGCGGCAGCCGCTTGCCCTGGCCCTCGCCGTAGATGGCGCCACCGGTGGAGACGAAGACGACGCGCGGGGTGTCGCCGGCGCGGGCGGCGTCGAGCACGTTGGCGGTGCCGCCGACGTTGACGGCGGCGTCGAAGGCGGGGTCCTGAAGCGACTTGCGGACGTCGATCTGGGCGGCCAGGTGGAAGATTCGCTCCGGCTTGCGCGCGGCGGTCAGCTCGGCCAGCGCGGCGGCGTCGCGGATGTCGAGCTCGACCAGCTCGGCACCGTTCGCCAGCGCCCCCTCGAGGTTGACCCGGCGCCCCGTCGAGAGGTCGTCGACGATCGTCACCTCGTCGCCGCGCGCGAGCAGCGCGTCGACGAGATTCGAGCCGATGAAGCCGGCGCCGCCGGTGACCAGAGCCTTCATACGCGCGCCGATCCTAAGGGGATCGGCGGAAGACGGCTGTCGAGAGCGGCCGCCCACCCCTGCTACCCTCGCCGCCCGAAAGCGAGATGGGGACTACTCCAATGCGACTGATCGTCACCGAGAAGAACAACAGCGCCAAAAAGATCGCCGAGGTCCTCGGCGCGCCGACTGGCGGGCCGAAGAGCGACAAAACCTTCAAAGTCCCCTATTACGCCTGGACCGACGCCGAGGGCAACGACCATATGACGGTCGGGCTGAAGGGCCACGTGCTGGGTCCTGCCTTTCCGGAGGGCTACTCGAACTGGCAGAAGACCGACCTGCACGACCTGATCGACGCCGAGTTGATCAAGGAGCCGACCGACAAAAACGTCGTCAAAGCGATCAAAAAACTCGCCAAAGAGGCGGACGAGCTGGTGATCGCCACCGACTTCGACCGCGAGGGCGAGCTGATCGGGCTCGAGGCCCTCGAGGAGATGCTCGACGCCAATCCCGAGCTCGGCTCCCGCGAGGGCACCCGGGACGGCACCCTGGTGATCCAGCGCGCCCGCTACTCGGCGCTGACCAAGGAGGAAATCGAGGAGGCCTTCGGCAACCTCGACACCCTCTCCTACCCGCTCGCCAACGCCGGCGCCGCCCGCCAGGACATCGATCTGCTCTGGGGCGCGACCCTGACCCGGGCGGTCTCGCTCTCGACCCGTCGCTTCGGCTCCAACTTCCTCTCCGTGGGACGCGTGCAGAGCCCGACCCTGGGCCTGATCGTCGAGCGCGAGATGGAGCGCCGCGCCCACGTCGCGAAACCGTTCTGGGAACTGTTCGCCAAGTTCGAGCACCCCGATGGGACCTTCGAGACCCACCACTCGACCGACAAATTCTGGGAGAAAGCGGAGGCCGACGCCGCCTTCGCCGGCACCTCGGGCCCCGGCACGGTCAAATCGGTGACGGCGCGCAAGAACACCCGCAAGCCGCCGACCCCCTACAACACGACCGCCTTCAGCACCGACGCCTCCAGCCGCCTCGGCATCACCCCCGCCAGCGCGATGCGGATCGCCGAGGACCTCTACATGGACGGCTTCATCTCCTACCCGCGCACCGACAACACGGTCTATCCGGCCTCGCTGCCGGTCCGTGAGCTGGTCAGCTCGCTGGTCCGGGTGAAGGAGTTCTCGGCCGCCGCCGGCCTGCTCGACCAGCCGGAGCTGAAACCGACCCGCGGCAAAAAAGAGACCACCGACCACCCGCCGATCTACCCGACCCAGGCGATCCACCCGGGTGCTCTCGACGGCTCCAAGAAGCGCGTCTACGAACTGGTCGTGCGCCGCTTCCTCGCCACCTTCAGCCCGCCGATGATCACCGAGTCGACCCGGGCCGACATCGAGGCCGGTTCGGAGACCTACTTCGTGCGCGGCTCGGTCGTGGTCGACCCCGGCTATGCCGGCATCTACACCTACGCCCGCTCGGCCGACGAGGAGATCCCCAAACTCGAAGAGGGGCAGACGCTGCAGCTCGACGGCGAGCCCTGGATCGTCGACAAGGAGACCCAGCCCCCGGGCCGGATCTCCCAGGCGAAACTGATCGAGCTGATGGAGGAGCGCGGCCTCGGCACCAAAGCGACCCGCGCCGACATCATCCAGAAGCTCTTCGACCGCGGCTACGTCTACGGCAACCCGCCGGTCCCCTCCGAGACCGGGATCGCCCTCTACGAGGCCTTCAAGAACTACGTGCCGGCGATGGCGACGCCGGAGATGACCGCCCAGCTGGAGGCGGAGATGGACCGCATCGCCGCCGGCGAGATGACCAAGGGCAACGTCGTCGGCGAGAGCCGCGAACTCCTCCACAAGACCTGGAGCGAGATCGACGAGAGCCGCGAGGAACTCGCCAAAGTGATCTGGAAAGGGATGGACGAGGACCGCATCCTCGGTCCCTGCAAGGTCTGCGAAGAAGCCGGTCGCACCAAGGAGGACGGCTCGCCGAACATGCTGCGGATCATCCGCGCCAAAAAATCCGGCAAACGCTTCGTCGGCTGCACCGGCTGGACCCTCGACGACCCGGAGTCGTGCGACCAGACCTTCCCGCTGCCGCAGCGCGGCGACGTCTTCCGGCTCGAGGAGCGCTGCTCGGTCTGCGAGAAGACTCCCCGCCTCAAAGTCGTGCCCTTCCGCGGCCGGCCCTGGAACCTCTGCCTCAACGACGACTGCGAGTCGATGCAGGAGATGAAGAAACGCCGGGCCGAGCGCGAAGCCGCCAAAGCGGCGAAAGCGGCGATGGACAAGAAGCCGGCGCCGAAAGGCGACGAGGACGCGGCCCCGAAGAAAAAAGCAGCCAAAGCCTCGAAGGCCGACACGGCGACGCGTGGGCGCAAACGCGCCAAAGCCGCTGCCAAAGGCTGAGGCCGCCGGGCCTTGTTCATCTCCCTCGAGGGGATCGACGGCTCGGGAAAGAGCACCCAGGCGCGGCTGCTCGCGGAGGCGCTGGGCGCCGACACGGTGGCGATTCGCGAGCCGGGGGGTACCGATGCGGCCGAGCGGATTCGCTCCCTGCTCGCCGACCCCGGCGTCGAGCTCGACCCGCTGGCCGAGCTGCTGCTCTTCCTCGCCGCTCGCGCCGACCTAACCGAGCGGGTGATCCGGCCGGCGCTCGAGGCCGGCCGTACTGTGGTCGCCGACCGTTTCTCCGACTCCAGCGTCGCTTACCAGGGGGCCGCCCGCGGCCTCGGCGTCGGCGAGGTGATCGGCCTCTGCGAGACCGCCACCGACGGCCTCTGGCCCGACCTGACCCTGCTGTTGAAGCTCGATCCCGAGGTCGGCCTTGGCCGGGCCGATGGCGAGGACCGCTTCGAGTCCGAGGGCCTGGAGCTGCAGCGGGCCGTCGCCGAGGCGTACGACGAGATCGCCGTGATCGCCTCGGATCGGGTGGCCGAGATCGACGCCGGCGGCTCGGTGGAAGAGGTCCACGCCCGCGTGCTCGATGCCGTCCGCGCATACCGGGCGCAGTGACTCAGGTCGCTGTTGGTTTCCCTGTGGGCGAGAAATGACGAACGGAACGGCGTGAGCGCCGTCCTCGAGAGGGCGACCGAGCATCAGGGGCGGGTGCGGATGGCGCTCACGGCCGCGTTGGCGTCGGGCCCCTCGCACGCCTACCTGTTCCGTGGTCCACGGGGCTCGGGCAAGCGGGCGGCGGCGCGGGCCTTTGCCGCCGAGATTCTCGCCGGCGGGGCGGAGGACCCCGAGGACGCGCGGCGGCGCGCCCTGCTCGATCCCTCTCCCCACCCCGATCTGGTCTGGCTGGAGCCGCGCGGCGCTCAGCACCTGGTCGAGGAGGTGCGGGAGCGAGTGATTCGGGCGGCGGCTTACCGGCCTTTCGAGGGGGCCAAGCGGGTCTTCGTGATCGCGGCCGCCGAGGCGCTGCGGGACGAGAGCCAGAACGCGCTGCTGAAGACGCTCGAGGAGCCGCCCGGCTACGCGCACCTGATCCTGCTCAGCTCCGAGCCGGAGCTGCTGCTGGAGACGATCGCCTCGCGCTGCCAGGCGGTCGACTTCGCGCCGCTGCCGGCCGAGATCCTCGAGGCCGAGCTCGCCGCCACGGTCCCTGACGTCGCCGGTGGGGAGGGGGCGATCGGGCCGGTGGATGCCGCTGAGCTGGGCGCCGCCGCGCGGCTCGCCGCCGGGGACCTGGAGCGGGCCCGCCTGCTGCTGACGTCGCGTGGTCGGGAGCTTCGGGCCGACGCCGAGGGGTGCGTCGCGGCAGGGCTGGAGGGCGAGTCCGGGGCGGCACCCTGGCGCGGCCTGCTCGAACGTGCCTCGGCCGCCGGCGAGGACGCCGAAGCGGCGACTCGGGAGGCGCTCGAGGAGGAAGCCGAGGCGGGCCTGAAGCGCACCCAGCGAGAGATCGGCGAGGAGGCGAAACGCGCCGGCCGTCGCCGCCGCACCGAGATCCTCGATCTCGGCCTCGAGCTCTGCGCCTCATACCTGCGCGACCTCGCCGCGGTCGCCTCGGGTGCCGAGGACGTCGCCTTCAACCGAGACCGTCTCGGCCGCCTACGGAGCCAGAGCGCCGGCCTCGATCCCGCCAAGCCGCGCTGCGGGGCCGAGGCGGTGCAGGCGACGCGCCGCAGCCTCGAGCTCAACGTCTCCGAGGAGCTGGCGCTCGAAGCGCTGCTGATTCGCCTCGAGCGCGAGCTGCGCTAGTCGGCGCCCGGCTGGGAACCCGAGGGCTCGGAGGCCCCCGCCGCCGGCGCCCCGTTGCCGTTGGGGTCCTGCACGGTCTGCGTTCGCGCCCGTTCGATCGCCCGTTCCTGAGCAAGGCGGGTGATCTGGGCCGCCTGGCGCGACATGATCACGCTGAAGTTCAGCGCCAGGCCGAGCAGCAGCAGCAGCACGATCGAGAAGAGGGCGACGTTGGTGTCGCGGACGCCCATCACGTCGGCGACGAGTTCGAGCAGGCCCGGGAAGGCGGCGCCGGCCAGCATCCCCAGCCCGGCGACGAACCAGATCACGCTGTAGCGCTCCTGGAGGCGATCGCGGCGGATCAGCTCGAGGATCAGCAGCATGAAGAGGATCGCCAGGACGGCGGCGAGGATCCGGGTCTGCGAGGTGAGGTGGACCTTGGGGCTGGTTGCGGCGAGCACGAGCGAACTCATCGACCCGCCCTCATCGCTCGGCCCCGGCGTGGCGCGGCCGGAACTGGCCGACCAGCAGGACGACGACTCCCTTGAAGATGAAGAAGGCCGAGCGCACCGGCGTCAGGAAGGAGCTGCCGCCGGCCCGCTCCAGCATCCGCACCGGCACCTCCTCGACCCGCAGGCCTTCGCGCACCGCCAGCTGCAGCGACTCGATCTCGGCGAAGTCGGGCGAGTAGTTGTCGCTGAAGAGGGACATCACGCGACGGTTGGCGGCGCGCATGCCGCTGGTCGTGTCGGTGAAGCGCTGGCGCGTCGCCAGGGTCAGGAAGAAGCGGAAGACGCTGATGCCGATGCGGCGCGAGAGGGTGGCGCGGTAGTCGTCGCTCTCGGCCTCGGCAGCGCCGGCGTGGAAGCGCGAGCCGATCACCAGATCAGCACGGTCGGCTTCGACCTCGGCCAGCAGCCGTACGACCTCCGCGGGCGGGTGCTGGCCGTCGGCGTCGAGGTGGGCGCAGAAGTCGTAGCCCTCGCGCAGGGCGTAGAGGTAACCGGTCTGCAGGGCGGCGCCCAGGCCCTGGTTGAACGGCAGCGGCGCCACCAGGGCCCCGGCCTCGCGAGCCACGGCGCCGGTCGCGTCGGTCGAGCCGTCGTCGACGACGAGCACGTCAGCCGCGGGCATGGTCTTGTGCACGTCGGCGATCACGGCCGCGACCGACGTCGCCTCGTTCCAGGCGGGGATGAAGACGAGGGTTCGCACCAGCTCGATTCTCCCATGCGGTCCCGGCGCCGCGGCCGCCCCCCGGGTAAGCAGCCGTTCGAATTGTGTTAGTAAACCTTCATGAGCAGTTCGAATCAGACGCCCGCCAGGCCGCGGTCTGGGGCACCCCGGATCGGCATGCGCCTCTGGCTGACGGCGGCCTTCGCCGCGGTCAGCCTGATCACCGCCGGCGCCGTCTTCTTCTTCGGCGACAACCGCCAGGCGCTCGCCGCGGCGGCGTTGATCGGGATCCTCTCCGGCTTCCTGATCGCGGTCGCGATCTCCCACCGCGTCGTCCGCCTGGCCCGCGCCGCCGGGGAGATGGCGGGCGGCTCCTTCGACGTGCCGCTGGAGGTCTCCGGTCCCGATGAGATCGGCGACCTGGCCCGCGCCCTGGACTCGATGCGCGCCTCGCTGAAAGAGAGCTTCGGCGTCCTCACCGCCGACCGCAACAAGCTGGCGGCGATCTTCGACGGCCTCACCGACGCGGTCATCGTCGTCGACTTCGAAGGCGGCGTGCGCTTCTCCAACAGTGCCGCCGCCCGCCTGCTCAGCCCGGCCGGGGCCCCGCCCGACGTCGTCCGGCCACAGCTGCAGCGGGCGACCGAGGTCGGCTTCTCCGCCCACCCGGCGCTGCGGATCGGCGATCGCGCCTACGCGATGACCGCCCGCTCGCTGCCCGACGAGCGGGCGGTGCTCGCCGTCCTCCGCGACCGCACGGACGAGCTCCGCCGCGAGCTGGCCGAAGCCGACTTCATCTCCAACGCGGCCCACGAGTTGCGCAATCCGTTGGCGGGCATCTCCGGTGCGATCGAGGTCCTCCAGGGCGGGGCCAAGAACGATCCCCGCGACCGCGACCACTTCCTCTCACGGCTCGCCGAAGACGCCGACCGGATGAGCCGGCTGACCCAGTCGCTGCTGACCCTGGCCCGGGTCGAGTCGCGCGGCGCTGCCGAGAGCGAGGTGGTCGACGTGGCGGTGGCGATCCGCGACGTGGTCGCCGCCGTGCAGGCGCCGCGCCACGTCGACCTGATCGTCGAGGTCGAGGGGGATCTCGCCGCGACCGGCGACCCGACCCTGCTGCGCCAGGTGATGATCGGCCTGCTCACCAACGCCTTCAAGAACACGCCACCCCCCGGCAGCGTTAGCGTTCGCGCCCGTCACAACGGCGAGGCGGAGGTTGTCCTGGAGGTGATCGACACTGGTACCGGCATTCCCGAGGCGGAGATCGAGCGCGTATTCGAGCGCTTCTACCGCCGCAGCGAGTCGCGCAAGCAGGAGGGCTTCGGCCTCGGCCTGGCGATCGCGCGGCGGATGGTCGACGTGATGGGCGGCGAGATCGGCGCCGACTCGGTCGAGGGGGAGGGGAGCACCTTCTGGGTGCGCCTCCCGGTCGCGCAGCCGAGCCCGACCCCGGTGGCATGACCATGGAGATGAGGCGAACATCGTGAGCAGCGGCAGGATCTTGATCGCCGACGACGAGCCCTCGGTCCGGGACTCGGTCGGTTACGCGTTGGCCCAGGAGGGCTTCGAGGTGACCGCCGCCGCTGACGGCGACGAAGCCAGTGAGCTGCTCGGCAACGGCATCCCCTTCGACCTGCTGATCCTCGACATCATGATGCCGGGACCGAGCGGTCTCGACATCTGCCGCGACGTGCGCTCGCGCAGCGCCGTACCGATCATCGTCCTCACCGCCAAAGACGCCGAGGTCGACAAGGTCGTCGGCCTCGAGGTCGGCGCCGACGACTACGTGACCAAGCCCTTCTCGGTGCGTGAGCTGCTGGGGCGGGTGCGGGCGCAGCTGCGCCGCCGCGAGCTCGACCGTGCTCCGCTCTCTCAGGCGGCACGGATCGAATCCGGCCCGGTCTCGATCGATCTCGTCCGCCATGTCGCCACGGTGCGCGGCGAGGCGGTCAATCTGACCCGCTCCGAGTTCCAGCTGCTGCGGCTGCTGGTCGGCCGCCCCGGCGAGGTCTTCGCCCGCTCGCAGATCATGGAGGAGCTCTGGCAGACCGAGTTCGACGGCGACGAGCGCGCCTGCGACGTCCACATCTCCAACCTCCGCCAGAAGGTCGAGCGCGACCCGCAGAAACCCGAGCTCGTCCTCACCGTGCGCGGCGTCGGCTACAAATTCGACGGCAGCGGCTCCTGACCGACCTCCCGCCGGAGGTTCAGTCGCCGAAGTAAGCGGAGACGATCAGCTGCTCCAGCTCCGGGGCTGCCTCGGCGAAGCTCCGCGGCTGCTCGCGAACCAGGGCGGAGACGGCGGCTGACTCGATCGCGCTGACCATGAAGAGAGATGTCAGCGGAGGGGGCGAGTGGTTGGAGTTGCTCTCCTCCCGGGCGGTGTCGACGGCCCGTGCGAGGCGCTCGAAGACCGCGGACCGTTGCTGCTCGGCAAGCTCGCCGGCGAGGTGAACGTCGAGCAGCAGCACGCGCGCCCGCGGCGAGCGGGTGGAGACGAACTCGACGAAGACGGCGATCCCCTCGTGTAGACCTCCCCGCCAGTCCGCGGCGCCGGCGGCCCGGTCGAGGATCTCCTTGCAGAGCCGGTCCGTCTCGGCCTCGTAGGCCGCCGCAAAGCAGTCCGCGAGATTGGCGAAGTGACGATAGAAGTCGGCCCGCTCGCCACCGCCCCGGGCGAGCAGGTCGTCGAGCTCCACCCGCCCGTAGCCGACCTCTGTGCAGGCACGGAGCATCGCCTCGACGAGTGCCTCGCGTGAGACGCCGGCCGCTCGCCGCTCGCCGTCCCCTCCTTCGCTTGCATAGGGCCCTGTTGCTGACATCAAATCCCTGCCGGGTCACCTGCCTGCCTCCCAGGCACGCAAACCCGATAATGGGAACGAGCATACATTTAAATAAAAACGACATCCTCAGCGCTGGGTCCGGCAATTCCGGAGAGATATCCTCCAGCCGATGTCGTCGCTGCCGGAGCACTTGCAGTCGGCCGCGGTGGGGCGCGAGCGGCTGCCGCGCGAGGTCGTCGCCGAGTACCAGCGCGACCGCATCCTCAGCGCCGCCACCGCCGTCTTCGCCGAGCGCGGCTACCCGGCCACCACGATCGACCAGATCGTCGCCGCCGCCCATGTCGGCGTCGGCAGCTTCTACGAGCATTTCCAGAACAAAGAGGATTGCTTCATCGCTGCCTATGAGGGCGTCGTCGCCTCGGTGCGCGCCGAGATCCTTGCCGCTGCCTCCGATCGGGAGCCCTGGAGCGAGCAGCTCGTCGCCGGTCTGCGGGCACTGTTGGAGGCGATCGAGGCCGATCCAGCGGCCGCCCGGCTCGCCCTGGTCGAGGTCCACGCCGCCGGCGAAGCCGCCCTCGCTCAGCATTCGCGCAACCTCGACGAGGTGGCCGAGCTGCTCCGTGCCAGGCGGACGCAGGGCGGCGTCTCCGTGGATCTGCCGCAGTCCCTGGAGTTCGCCACCGCCGGGGGCCTCAGCTGGTACCTGCAGGAGCGGATCGCGGCGGGCGGGGCAGCCAAGGCAACCAATCTCCTCCCCGAGCTCCTGGAGATCGTCGCCGAGCCCTATTTAGTCGCCTGAACTCGCCAGTACCAAAAACAGGCGACTGAGTCTCGGCGCAGCTAAGGTCCGCCCGTGTCTGAGCGAAAGGGCCAAGACGACCTCGCGCTGCGCCTGGCGCGCCTGCCTCCGGGCCGGCACGGCCTGCCGCGCGACTTCGTGGCCCGCAACCAGCGCGACCGGCTGGCGGTGGGCATCATCGCCGTCGTCGCCGCCCGTGGTCTCAACGATGCGACGGTGGCTGAGGTCTGCACCGCCGCCGGCGTCTCACGGCGCACCTTCTACGCCTACTTCTCCTCCAAGGAAGATTGCTATCTGTCGACCTACGGCCGGATCGTCGAGTACGTCCGTGGTGCCGCGAACGAGGCCGCCGCGGATGCCGACGGCTGGCCGGGGCGGGTCGCCGCCAAGCTGAGCACCTCGTTGGAGCTGTTCGCCGCGAACCCGGACCTGGCCCGCTTCTCCCTCGTCGCGCCGCAGCGGGCAGGCGGGGCGGTGACGGTGCGGTATCGCCAGCTGATGTCGCAGGCGGTCGAGTACCTCTGCGAGGGGATGCCGGGGCCGCCGGCGACCCGGCAGCCGTCGGCGGCCGTCGCCGCGTCCCTGGTCGGCGGCATGGTCGCCCTCGTCGACCGCGAGCTCGACGAAGGCCGAGCTGCCGAACTGCCGCAGCTCCTCCCGGACCTGCTCGAGCTGTTCTTGACTCCGTACCTCGGCCGCGTCGCCGCGGTGGCGGCGGCCGGGGCGACGCGCTAGTGGCCTAAGCTATGTCCATGGGACGGGGGGTCATCCGCACGCTGGCAATCGCTGCCGCGCTGCTGCTGGTCGGGGCCAGCGCGGCGCTGGCAGTCCGCAGCGTCACCAAGATCCACCTTCAGGCCGGCAACCTCGTCGTCGACGGCGAAGGCGGCTTCACGCCAACGAAGCTGCCGAGGAACGTCAACGCGCCGATCAAGATCTTCGGCAAAGGCAGCCTCAGCACGATCGATGGCGAACTGCCACCGGTGATCAAGACGATCGAATTCGAATTCGACAAGCACGGCGCGGTCGACACCACCGGCCTGCCGAAATGCTCGGCGGCCAAGCTGCAGGCGACCACCGTGCCGCAGGCGCGCCAGCTCTGCCCGGGCGCGATCGTCGGCACCGGCCACGGACACGCTCTCGTCAAGTTCCCCGAACAGGCGCCGATCCCGGCCGACTCGCCGATCACGATCTTCAACGGGCCCAAGATCGGCGGCGACCCGAGCGTGCTGGCCCACGCGTACACCACGGTGCCGGTGCCGACCACCTTCGTCGTCCCGGTGCGGATCGAAACGATCCACAACGGTCGTTACGGCTACCGGGTTAGCGCGGAGATCCCGAAGATCGCCGGCGGCGCCGGCGTACCGATCTCCGGATCGCTGAAGGTCGGGCGCGAATGGACCTACAAGGGCAAGCGCCACAGCTTCGTCAGCGCCCGCTGCGCCGACGGGCGGCTGCAGGCGATCGGCACCTTCAGCTTCAAAGACGGCACCTTGCTGAACGGCACCTTCGTCAGTCCCTGCCAGCCGCAGGGCGGATGAAGAGGCCACTCCTCGGCCTCCTCTCGCTCGCATTTCTCCTTGCCACCGCGATTCCGGCCCGGGCCGAGCTCGTCGAGCACGGCGACCTCTTCGTTCGCTTCGCTGGTGGCCTGACGCCGACGGAGCTGCCGCGCGAGAGGCGGGCGCCGATCGAGGTCAGCGTCGAGGGGACCGTCAAGACCCTCTCCGGCGAGCGGCCGCCGGCCCTGCGGTGGATCTCGATCGGCCTCAACCGGGGCGGGGTGCTCGACAGCCGCGGCCTGCCGGTTTGCCACGCGGGGGATCTGGTCTCCACCGGCGATAGCCAGGCCCTCGCCAACTGCGGCGATGCCCTCGTCGGCCGGGGCAGCTACCTCGCCAACACGGCCTTTCCGGAACAGCTCGCTTTCCCGGCCGCGGGGCACATCCTCGCCTTCAACGCGCGCGTCGGCGGTCGCGCCGCGATCCTCGCCCATATCTACGGAACCGAGCCGGTGGCCACGACCCGCATCGTCACCTTGCACATCCACCGTCGCCGCGGCGCCTACGGGACCATCCTCAGCGGGGCTCTGCCGCCGAGCCTGAATCGCTACGGCTATGTGCGGCGCCTCGACCTCAGCTTCTTCCGCCGTTTCACCTACCGCGGCGAACGGCGCAGCTACCTCTCCGCCGCCTGCCCCGCTCCGGCGGGATTCCCCGGTGCCGTCTTCCCCTTCGCTCGTGCCTCGATGGGCTTCGCCGACGGCCGCACCTTGAGCAGCACCTTGACGCGGAGCTGCCAGGTCCGGCGCTGAGCCGAGATCAGCTTCGGGCGAGCGACGCGGCTGCCAGCGGGTCGCGGCCGTCCCAGCTGCCGCTCGAGGAGAGCGGGCGGAAGCGGATGAAGGCGGATTCGTGGTGATAGGGCCGCTCGCGGTCGGCCCGCACGGCGCCCTGGTGCGCCCCGGATCGGCGGTAGGAGTAGTCCTTCATCGCCGCTGCGCTGCGCCAGGCGGTGAAGGTCGAGACCAGCCGCGGCGGGTGGGCGAGGCCGGTTGCCGCCAGCAGATCCGGCTCGGCGACGGCATCCGCTTCGGCTGCGGCGGCGCTGCGCAGGAAGGGCAGCAGGCGGGGGAGACGGGGGCGGCCGAGGGTGAGCACGACCACCGGCTCCTCGTCGTCGATCGGCAGCGGTCGCTCCGGGAGGCCGGGGATCTGCGGCCAGGCACCGGAGACTCGCAGCGGTTGCAGGCGGACCTCCCACCCGGCGGCAAGACGAGCGCCGAGCCGGTCGCGTTCCCGGAACCCCTCCAGCGCCGCCTCGTCCTCCCAGGCCGCGATCAGACCGATCCGTCCAAAGTCGGGGGCGGGCAGCAGCTTGCCGGCGATCGGCGCGCTGATCACGGTCTCGGCGTAGGTGAGGCCCGGAACCTCAGCGGGTCGCGGCGCCGCCCGCAGGGAGCCGATCCCAGCTCGCCGGCCGACCTCGGCGATCTGCACGGAGACGATCATGCCTGCTCTCCTCCTCTGCTCATGGAGCTAACCTAGTACCCGTTAGGAACGGTCCACACGGTACCTAGGGAGGACTAGGTTGTCAAACGATCGGGAGCGCAAGGACCCGCCGCGGCGGCGGCGCATGAGCGCTGCCGAGCGGCGGGCGAAGATCGTCGACGCCGCCACCGGGGTCTTTGCGGAGCGCGGCTACCGCGGCGCCTCGATCGATGAGATCGCCCGTCGGGCCGGGGTGACGCCGCCGGTGGTCTATGACCACTTCGACAGCAAGCAGGCGCTCTACCGCTCCCTGCTCGAGGAGCACTTCGCGGGGCTGCGGGCGGTCTGGGCCGAGCATTTCGGTGGCGACGATCCACCGGCCGAGCGCGTCGCCCGCTCCTTCGACGCCTGGTTCGCCTACGTGGAGCAGCACCCATTCGCGGGGCGGATGCTGTTCCGCGACACCACTGGCGACCCCGAGCTGGCCGCGATCCACGACGAGGTCGCCGCCGTCAGCCGCGCCGCGGTGATGCCGCTGGTGGCTGGCGAGTCCGGCGTCTTTGACCTCAGCGATGCTGGGGCCGAGGCCACCCTGGAGATGTTCTGGCAGGTTCTGCGGGGGGTTCTGCAGGGGCTGGCGATGTGGTGGTCAGAGCACCCTCGCGTGCCCCGCGAGGAGGTCGTCGCGGTAGCGGTGAACACGCTCTGGATCGGCCTGGAGCGGGTGCAGGCCGGCGAGGCCTGGCAGCCGCCCGCGCCGTAGTTTCAGCCTTGCAGCAGCCGCTGCAACCGCTCGAGCCGGCCGTCCCACTCGCCGCCGACTGCGGCGATCCAGGCGGCGGCGTTGGTGAGCGGGCGCGGCTCCAGCTCGAAGCGCAGTTCGCGCCCGCTGCGGCGGCTGTTGACGAGTCCGGCGTGGTCGAGGGTGGCGAGGTGCTTGGCGACCGCCTGCCGGCTGATCGGCAGCGTCGCCGCCAGGCCGGTCGCGGTGGCGCCGGGAGCGGCGGCGAGCAGCTCGACGAGATGGCGGCGGGTGGGATCGGCGAGGGCGGCGAAGACTGCGTCGACCGCGGGATCCACGCGGGTGCTGCTGGAGGGCGAGGCCGGCTCGGGCACGCTCAAGCTGGGACGAGCCGCCCCAGCGACAGCGGCAGCGCTCGCAGGCGGGTGCCCCAGGCAGCGGCGAGCAGTGCCGGGGTGGGGGAGGAGGCTGGCCAGGCGCCGCTCTCGACGACGGTGACCCGCGTCGCGGTGCCGACGGCGTCGACGGTCAGATCGACCCGGCTTGGCGGCTCGCCCTCGCGGCGCCACTCGAAGGCGAGCCGTTCGGCCTCCTCGACCAGCGTGACCTCGCCGCGCCGTTCCTCGCCGTCCTCGTAATGGCAAACCACCTCGCCGCCCTCCCAGGGCTCGAGCTGGACCTCGTCGGCCAGCCACTCGCTCAGCAGCGAGGCGTCGGTCAGTGCATCCCAGACCTCATGGGCGGACGCCGCCACGAGGACCGAGCGCTCTACGGTGTGTGCTAGCGTGGACACGCAACCAGATAGTTGCACATCATCCCCGCGGACTTCAAGCCAGGGAGCCGCGGACTTCAATCTCGAGGCAGAGGAGGCCTAATGCCACTGGTACCGATGGTCGTCGAGCAAACCGCTCGTGGCGAGCGCTCCTTCGACATCTACAGCCGCCTGCTGGCGCAGCGGATCATCTTCCTCGGCGAACAGGTGACCGAGGACCTCGCCAACCTGATCATCGCCCAGCTGCTGCACCTCGAGTCCGAGGACCCCGACAAGGACGTCAGCCTCTACATCAACTCCCCCGGCGGCTCCGCCTATGCCGGCCTGGCGATCTACGACACGATGCAGTTCATCAAGCCCGACGTGCAGACGATCTGTTACGGGATCGCGATGTCGGCCGGCTCCCTGATCCTCACCGGCGGGGCCAAAGGGAAACGGATGTCCCTGCCCAACAGCCGCATCCTCATCCACCAGCCCAGCGGTGGCTTCGAGGGCCAGTCGAGCGACATCGAGATTCACGCCCGGGAGATCCTCGCCCTGCGCGAGCGGCTCGACGGGATCTACGTCCACCACACCGGCCAGTCGGCCGAGCAGATCCACGAAGACATGGAACGGGACAAATTCTTCACCCCGGACGCTGCCGCCGAGTACGGGCTGATCGACCGCGTGATCGAGTCGCACGACCCCCAGAAGGTGCCGGTCGGCTTCCGCGACAACGGCGACGGCTGAGCGCTGCGGACTTTTCCCACCCCAGGGCGGGGGAAAAGTCCGCTAGGCGGCCGGGGCGACGATCAGGCGCAGCCCGATGTCGAGCTCGGCGGCCTCGCGCAGGTGCCCATAGCGCTCATCCCAGGCGCCGCTCTCCAGGTCTGCCTGCAGGGCGGCGATGCCGCGCTCGGCCAGCTCGAGTTCGTCCGCGTCCATCACCTGCCAACCGGAGCTGCCGCGTCGCAGCTCCGGCTCGAGGTGCAGTTCCGGCCGGTCCCAGAGGGCGCACCAGAAGGCGTCGGTGCAGTCGCGGGGGATCGGCACCGGCTCGACCCTGGCCCCAGGTAGCGCCGCCGTCACCTCGGCCAGCGGCTGCATCATCTCTTCGTGGATCTCGAGCAGCCGCGGCACGTAGTCGCGCACCATCCACAGCTCCGCCAGCGCCGGCGCGTCGAAGGTGAGGATGACGACCCGTTCGCGGGCGACGCGCCGCATCTCGGCCAGCCCTGAGGCCGCGTCGTCCCAGTGATGAACGGTGATGATCGCCATCGCCGCGTCGAACTCGTCGTCGCCGAACGGCAGGGCTTCTGCCTTGGCCTGAATGACGGGCGCGGCGCCCGGAGGCCGCTGCTCGATCATCACCGCCGACGGCTCGACCGCCGTCACCGCACGGCCGTCCGGCTCGTAGGAGCCGGCACCGGCGCCGACGTTGAGCACCGTGCGCGCGTTGCCGAGCGCCGCTTCGATCCGGGCGGCGATCCGCGGGTCGGGCTGGCGCACCTGGCGGTAGCCCACGCCGATCCGGTCGTAGGCCGCCTCCGTCACCGCAGCCTGCGCCAGGCCCAAATGCCAGTGGCCGCCGCGGCGGCGCCGGAGAGGCCGCCGCCAATCCCGCCGCGCCGCAACCCCGGGATGGCGGACGCGAAAGCGAAGGTCACGGCATCGGCGGCGTCGACGCCGGTCGCGGCGAGGCTCACGGCGCGCAGCTTCGAGCGGTCGTTTCGAGCCGCGAAGGTGAGCAGCCCGAGGGCGACGTCGCGGCTGCCGGCGACCCGCGCCATCGTCTGCCCGGTCGGGTCCTCGGGCGGGAACCCCAGGGCCCCCAGCGCCGGCCGGGTGGCCAGCGTCGCGCCCACACCGATCGCGATCCTCCCCGCCGCGATCGCCAGCACCGCTTGGCGGGCAAGTGGGTCGGGGCGGCGGCGCATAGTCCGAATCTAGCCGGGCGCGACGTCGCCCGGATGGCGTTCGGTCACTCATGGTCCCTCTGGGGGCCTCAAGTGACCGAGGACCCGCCGCTGCCTGTTCATGATTGGGGGGTGGCCGAGGGCGACACCATCCTGCGGGCGGCACGGCGGCTGGAGAAGGCGATCGGCGGCGAGCTCGTCGCTGTCTCCACCCCCAATCCGCGTGGGCGCGCTGCCAGGCTGGAGCGGCTGGACGGCCGCCGCCTCGATGCCGTCGACTCGCACGGCAAGCACCTGCTGATGCGCTTCGGCGACCTCGTCCTGCATAGCCACATGGGGATGAGCGGCTCCTGGCACACCTACCGCCGCGGCGAGCGCTGGCGCAAGCCGCGGCGTTCCGCCTGGGCGGTGCTGGCGGCGGAGCGCAACGAGGCGGTCCAGTTCGGCGGGCCGACGCTGCGGCTGCTCAGCGCCGGGAAGGTCGGGCTCGACCCGCAGCTCGCCCGTCTCGGTCCCGACATCCTCGCCGACGACCTCGACCTCGAGGTGGTCATCGCGGCCTTCCGCGCCCAGCCCGAGCGCGACCTCGGCGACGCCCTGCTCGATCAGCACCTGGTCGCCGGCATCGGCAACATCTTCAAGAGCGAGGCCTGCTTCGCCGTCCGCGTCGATCCCTGGCGCGCGGTAGGCGACCTCGACGAAGAGGAGCTGCGCGAGGTCCTCGACGCCGCCCGTGGGTTGATGCTGGCCGCGGTCGCGAGTGGGCGCCAGCCGCACGCGATCTATCGGCGCCGCGGGCCCTGCCGCCGCTGTGGCGGCTCGGTCGGCTCCCGCGGGCAGGGCGACGCCAACCGCACCACCTACTGGTGCCGGCGCTGTCAGGCCTGAGCCAGTGCCCGCAACCGCTCGCCCTCGACCCGCAGCATCGTCCACTCCTCGAGCCGGGTGGCCCCGAGCTTGTCGTAGAAGTTGAGCGCTGGTTCGTTCCAGTCCAGGGCGCACCATTCGAGCCGCACGTGGCCGCGCTCGACGGCGATCCCGGCGAGGTGCTCCATCACATCTCGACCGATGCCGCCGCGGCGGTGCTCGGGGCGCACGTAGACGTCCTCGAGCCAGATCCCCGAACGGCACTCGAAGGAGGAGAAGGTGGTGAAGAAGATCGCGTAGCCGATTGCCTCGCCGTCCCGCTCGATCAGCAGCGCCTCCGCGGCTCGCTCATCGAACAGCGTCCGCCGCAGCACCTCGGCATTGCCGTTGACCTTGTCGGCGAGCTTCTCGTACTCGGCCAGCTCGAGGATCAGCCCGAAGAGCGTCTCGACGTCCTCAGCGGTGACGGCGCGGATGCGGGTCTCCTCGGCGGCAGCCACGGCCTGCGACTGTACCGGCCGTGACGACCGTGCCCCGCCGCCGCCCGCGCTCCTACTACCTGGTCGCCGGCGTGCCGCTGGACACCGAGCTGGAGCGCCTGCGCGCGCTCCCCGTCTTCGCCGCCGGGCCGCTGGCCGAGCGGGCGCCGGAGCTGCGGGTGCGCCGGGCGAGCCGGCGCCCCAACCGGCTCGGCTTCGCCGTCCCCACCCAGTTCCGGCTTTCGGTCACCGCCTATCCCGGGATCCGCCCCTGCGACGTCCTGGAGACGCTCCTCCACGAGCTCACCCACCTGCACGTCGGCCGCGCCCCGGAAGCCCACGCCTGGCATGGCCCGACCTTCAAGCGCACGCTCGCGCGGGCGATGCGCGAGGCCTACGGTGTCGCGGACGTCGCCCCCCGCAGCACCCTGCACGGCGTCTACGCCGAGGCGATCGAGCGGCGCCTCGCCGCAGCGCCAAGCGGCCAAAAAGCCGACGCCCGGATTTGAACCGGGGACCCCTTCATTACGAATGAAGTGCTCTACCAACTGAGCTACGCCGGCCTGCTCGGGCCATTCTAGGAAGGATCGGCTCTCGGTTCCGTCGCGGCCGCTGGCGATGATCCGCGGATGGCGCACGGCAGGTCCCTGAAACGGCGGGCGGACAACGAGGTCGAGTTCGGCCGCATCGTCGCCTTCAGCGACGGGGTCTTCTCGATCGCGATCACGCTCCTGGTCCTCAACCTGGGGATCGACAAGGGGCTGACCGAGGGGCAGATCGACAATGCCCTCTGGGACCAGCGGGAAATGTTCCTCTCCTACGCGATCAGCTTCGCCGTGATCGGCCGCTTCTGGCTCGTCCACCACCGCTTCTTCGCCGAAGTCCAGGCCTTCGACGGCCGGCTGATCGGCCTCAACCTCGTCTACCTCGGCTGGATCGTGCTGATCCCCTTCAGCAGCGAGGTGCTGGGCGAGTACGGCGGCAAGACGACGGCGGTCGTCATCTACTCGGTCAACCTCGCGGTCGTCGTCCTGCTCGGCCTGCTGATGAGCGTCGATGCCCGCCGCCGCGGGCTGACCAAGATCGACGACCGCACGCATCGCGAAAACCAGATCCGCGCCACCTACATCGCCGGTATCTTCCTGCTCTCGATTCCGCTTGCCCTGGTCGCGCCGAGCCTGGCGCCCTGGCTCTGGCTGGTGCTCTTCATCGACCCCTCATCGCGCCTGGCGGGCCGCGGGGTCAGCTCGGCCGGACCCTGAAGGCGATCGACTTCCCCGGCTTCGAGCAGGAGACCGACCAGCCGCGGCCGGTGACGACCCCCTGGCAGCGATAGGAGCCGACCGAGCAG
>JBEVJP010000119.1:0-19896 GCA_040510155.1 Solirubrobacterales bacterium
ATCGACGCGGTGCGGCTGATCAAGCTGGCGCTCAACAACGGCATCGCCGGCCAGCTCGACGGGCCGTCCAGCTACCTGATGAAGTCGCCGCACACCCAGCGCCCGGACAGCGAGGCGCAGGAGCAGACCGAGGAGTTCATCAGCGCCAACGCCCGCGGCAAGAAGTCGCTGCCGGGTGCGGCGCCGGCTGACGCTCCCAGCGCCAGCGAGGCCTAGCCGCCGATCCGTCTAGCGATGAGAGCCCGCCTGGCGCGGGCTCTTATGCTGGGACCCGTGCCCCCGGCCGAGCCGCTCTCGATCGCCCAGATCGCGCCCTCGCGGCGGGGCGTCGCGAGCCGGGTGACGACCTTCGTCGAGGTGGTCTCCGCGGAGCTCGAGCGCCGTGGCCACCGCGTCGTGCGCGCCGGCACCGGCGACCGCGTCAAAGGGCTGCTCGGGCCCTCCGCCGGGCTCGACGTCGTCCACGTCCATGAGCCCTTCGCGCCGAGCGTCTCTGCGGCGGCACTGCGCCACTCCCACGCCCTCAACGTCGCCACCTTTCACGCTCCGCAGGAGCGGGTCCTCTCGACCCAGGTGGCGCGCCCGCTGGTCGAGATCTTCTTCGGGCGGATCGATGCCCGCACGGTGACCAGTCGGGAGACCGCGGGGCTGCTGGAGCGCTACTTCCCGGCCAGCTACGAGCTGGTCGAGCCGGCCGCCGACGCCGCCGGCTGGGGACGTGTCGTCGACGAGCTGGAAACGATCTACCGGCGCCTGCTGGCGCGTCGACACGACCCGACCGGCGACCCGGAGATCCGCGAGCGGATCGCCAAGCGGCCGCTGATCGAGGTCGACCTGCACATGCACACTGATCATTCGGGGGACTGCGCGACCCCGGTCGAGGTGCTGCTGCAGACGGCCCGCGATCGCGGCCTCGGCGCGATCGCGATCACCGACCACAACGAGGTCTCCGGGGCCCTGGAGGCACGCCGCATCGCCGAGGGCATGGACGACATCAAGGTGATCGTCGCCGAGGAGGTGAAGACCGCCGAGCAGGGCGAGGTGATCGGCCTCTTCCTCGAGGAGAAGATCCCCAAGGGGATGACGATGGCGGAGACGATCGCGGCGATCCGCGAGCAGGGCGGGCTCGTCTACGTCCCGCACCCCTTCGACCGCTTCCACTCGGTCCCCGACTACGAGCACCTGATCGAGATCGTCGAGGAGATCGACATCCTCGAGGTCTTCAACCCGCGGGTGGCGCTGACCGAGTTCAACCAGGAGGCCGAGCGCTTCGCCCGCAAGTACCGGATCGTCTCCGGGGCCGGCTCCGACAGCCACGTCGCCCAGGGCCTGGGCAGCGTCCGCACCCGGATCCACGACTTCGACGGCCCGGCCGAGTTCCTCGAGGCGATGCGGGATGCCGACATCACCCGCAAGCACAAGAACCTCGTCTACGTGCAGACCCTGAAGTTCCTGCAGACGACGGGGCGCCCAAAGGCGCCGAAGCGCCAGGTCGCCAACGCCAAGCCGGCCCGCGGCGGCAAACCCCGCAAGCGGCGGACCGCGAGCAAGAGCTGATGCAGGGGGGCGCCGCGAAAGGAGCCGCGCCCGGGTCGTCAAAGAAGGCTGGGCAGATGCGAAGCCTCGACGACGAGATCCGTGAGAAGTACCTGGAGCGCGCGATCCGCGAGCTCAACCAGGTCAGCCGCGAGATCCAGGACTGCCAGCACTGCCCGCGCGGCAAGCTGATGCCGGTGCTCGGGTCCGGCCACCCGCAGGCCGACATCTTCATGCTCAAGCAGGCGCCGACGACCGCGGAGATCGAGGAGGGCGTCGCCTTCTACGGCCGCGCCGGCAACGCCCTGATGAAAAGCTTCAAACGGCTCGGGATCGACCCGCTGGTCGTCTACGGCACCCTGTGCGTGAAGTGCCCGATCGCCGAGCCCGACCTGGCCGCCCAGGAGTGCGTCGCCCGCCTCGCCGAGGAGCTGGCGATCGTGCAGCCGAAGATCCTCGTGGTGATGGGCGAACCGGCCCTACGCATCCTCAACGGACTCAACGTGCCGCTCTCACGGTCGATCGAGCAGCGCGAGGGCGACATCCAGGCTTTCACGCCGACGATCGATGCCCTCTACGTTCCCGACATCGACGACTCGCTCGACGAAGAGGGTGCCAAGCAGCGCTTCTGGCGCGCCTTCCGGATGCTCGGCACCTGGTACGAGGACCTGCCGCCGTACTAATCACCAGTGCTTCGCGCCACGATTTCGGGACGAAGATTTCTCATGATCGGCACACTCGGGCCTTGTCTTGTTGCAGACAAAAAGTTACGGTGCTTGAATGGCAGTCATGGCAAGGGACGAGTGGACGGACGCGCGCATCGACGACGGTTCGACAAGGTGGACGAGCGGTTCGACAAGGTCAACGAGCGGTTCGACAAGGTCGAGGAGAGGTTCAACAAGAAATTCGAGCGTGTCGAGGACGACATCAAGGACTTTCGCGTCGAGATGAACGCTCGCCTCGACTCGCAGTACAAGGTGCTCCTCGCACAGAATCGGCTGCTCCTGATCTCGATGATCAGCCTGTTCGGCTGCATGTTCACCGGCTTCGCCGGTTTGATCGCCGCTCAGATCTGGGTCTGAGCGGCGTGCGGCCTTTTGGCCAAGGCTAGGGGGAGCCCGCCGCTACTCGGCCGGCTCGCCGATGATGAAGTCGCTCTTCTTCGAGTCGGAGAACTTCACCCAGCAATGGTCCGGTGAGGCACCGGCCACCTCGACCAGCGCCTCCTCGATCCGCTTGGCGATCTGCTGCTTCTGCTCGTCGGTCCGACCCTCGAACCAGTGGACGTGGACGAACGGCATGGGCTGCGGGGAGCGGAGCTCGCTAGGCGAGCGCCGGCTCCAGCTCGGCCTCGAGGCGGCGCTTCGGCATCGCCCCGACGACTTTCTTGGCGATCGCGCCGTCCTTGAAGAGGATCATCGTCGGGATCGAGAGGACCTCGTACTGGGCCGCGGTCTGCTGGTTCTCGTCGACGTTGATGCTGACGATCTTGAGGTCGTCGCGCTCTTGGTCGATCTCCTCGAGGACGGGATGGACGACGCGGCAGGGACCGCACCAGGGGGCCCAGAAGTCGACGAGCACGGGGCCCTCGGCGTCGAGGACATCGGCTTTGAAGTTGGCGTCGGTTACGTCCGTCAGTTTCCCGGTCACTGGCTATCGCTCTCCCGAAATCGAGGTTCGTCGCTCAATACTTCAAAAAGTATAGCGAGGCTGTCCAGAGGCGACTAAGGATAAGTTGGATCGCGTGACGAATGCCGAAATCGCCGCCGCTCTGGACGAATTGGGAATCCTCTACGAGCTCGACGGGGCGGTCAGGTACCGCGTTCTGGCATACGGCACCGCGGCCAAGGCGATTCGCGAGAGCCCGGTTTCGGTCGCCGAGCTGGCGCGGGAGGGGCGGGCGACGGAGATTCCCGGCGTCGGCAAGACGCTGGCGGAAAAGATCGTCGCCCTGCTGGAGACCGGGGAGATCCCGGCGGCGGTGAAGCTGAAGGCGAAGTTCCCGCCGACCCTGATCGAGGTGACGCGGGTTCCCGGCGTCGGCGCGAAAACCGCCCGCCTGTTCTTCGACGAGCTCGGCGTCAGCTCGATGGAGGACCTCAAAGCCGCGGCCGAGGCGGAACGGGTGCGCGAGGTCAAGGGCCTCGGTCCGAAGGCCGAGGAAAACGTCCTCGCCGCCCTCGAGCGCCTCGGCGAGCCCGGCGAGGGACCGGGGCGGCTGCTGCTCTCGAAGGTGCGCCCGATCGCGGACGAGCTGGCCGAGGCCCTCCGCGAGCACCCGGCCGCCAAGCGGGTCGAGGTGGCCGGTTCGGTCCGTCGCTGGGGCGAGACCTGCAAGGACATCGACCTGATCGCCACTGCCGAGGAGCCGGCGGCGCTGGCCGAGCATCTCGCCAGCCACCCGCTGATCGCCGCCGCCGGCACGCCCGGCGCCAACGGCGTCCGCGCCCAGACCCACAACGGGATCTCGGTCGACCTGCGGATCGTGCCGCCGGCCGCCTTCGGCAACCTGCTGCAGCACTTCACCGGCTCCCAGGCCCACAACGTGCAGCTGCGCGAAGAGGCGGTCGGTCGCGGCCTCTCGGTTTCCGAGCATGGCATCACCGAGGTCGAGAGCGGCGAGGTCGAGCTCTGCGAGGACGAGCGTGCCGTCTACGCCCGGCTCGGCTACGAGTACATGGAGCCGGAGCTGCGCGAGGGCCGAGGCGAGCTCAAGGCGGCCCGCGAGGGAAAGCTGCCCGAGCTGATCGAGCTGGCCGACCTGAAGGGGGACCTGCACTCCCACACGACCCTCTCCGACGGCCGCAACACGCTCGAGGAGATGGCCGAGGCGGCTCGGGAGCGCGGTTACGCCTACCTGGCGATCACCGACCACTCGGCCAGTCATGGCTTCGGCGACCACGTCACCGCCGAGCGCCTCTGGGAACGGATCGAGGAGATCCGCGAGTGGAACAAGGGCAAACGGGGCTTTCGCCTGCTGGCGGGCTCCGAGATCAACATCGGCCTCGACGGCACGCTCGACTATCCCGACGACCTGGTCGAGGCGCTCGACTGGGTCCTCGCCAGCGTCCACACCTCCTTCTCGATCTCCGCAAAGGAGATGACGGGCCGCGTGCTCGAGGCGATCGAGAACCCGAGCGTGGACTGCATCGGGCACCTGACCGGGCGGCTGATCGGCCGCCGCGAGCCGTACGGGATCGACGTCGAGGCGGTCGCCGAGGCGGCGGCCCGGACCGGCACGATGATCGAGATCAACGGCAACCCCAATCGCCGCGACCTCTCCGAGCACCACGCCCGCCTGGCCAGCGAAGCCGGCGTGAGGATCGTCCTCAACACCGACGCCCACGGGGTCGACACGCTGGACAACATGGCCTACGCGGTGGCAACCGCCCGCCGCGCCTGGTTGAGCGCCGCCGACGTCGCCAACGCCCGCGGCTGGGGTGAGTTCTCGAAGCTGCTCAGGCGCGGCTGAGGCGATCGCTGCGCAGGCCCGGCGTGCGCACCAGCTCGATCGGTAGCCAGGCCGAGTTGGGCACGACGTAGAACTTGACCCCGTCGCGCTGCTCGATCGCCAGGACCGCCGCCTCGCGGCTATGCCAGGAGAGCGAGACGATCAGGGCATAGCCGGCACCGATCGCGGCGACGCCCGGGAAGAAGACCCCGAGGACGCCGGCGGCGACGGCGGTCAGGCCGATCGGCCAGAGTCGGCCGAAGGCGATCCGCCCTGGGCTCTCGGACGGCAGCGAGGTGGCGGTGCGGGCCCGCGCCAGGGCCTCCCGCATGTCCTCGGCGGCCCGCGAGGGCCGGCCCAGGTAGAAGCCGATCGCCAGCGACGCCAGCCACCAGACGGCGGCGACGACCACGGTCCGCGAGTCGCCGTCGCGGCCGGCAGCCAGCGCGGTGATCGCGCCCAGCGCCGTCGCCTCGGCGCCGGTGATGAAGACGGTGACCCGCAGCAGCTCGGTGTAGGGCACGGCTACTCCGCCAGCCACTCGAGGATCCGCAGCCAGCCCTGCGGTCCCCCGACGGTCAGGTCGCACTCTTCGGCGAGCTCGGCGGGAGCCTCGGCGGAGACGACGCCGACACAGACGGCGAGGCTCAGCTTCCCCTCCTCGGCCAGCTCGCGGAGGCGGCGGAAGGCGTCGAGGTCGGTGCGGTCGTCGCCGGCGTAGGTGGCGCGGTCGATGCCGTCGATCGCCAGCAGCGAGGCGACCGCCCCGTCCTTGCCGCCGCCGCCGGCCGGCCGCAGCTCGACGACCTTGCGGCCCCAGCGCACCTCGAGACCGGCACGCCCGGCCGCGACCGCGAGCTCGTGGGCGCGCCCCTCGGCGACCGCCTCGTTATCCGCTCCGCGCCAATGCAGCGCCTGGATCGGACCCTTGTCCTCGCGCCGCAGGCCAACGCTGTCGAGGCCCTCGGGGTCGAGCGAGGCGAGGAAGCGAGCGGCGTCTTCCTCGCGGCCGGCAATCGAGGGGTCGGGGCGTGGAGCCTCGTCGCCGGGCAGCAGCAGTTCGAGTCCGTGGTTGCCGGCGTAGGCGATCTCGTCGAGGCCGACCAGGCGGCGCGCGTCGAGCGCCTGGCGCCCGGAGATGCAGCCGACCAAGCCATAGCGCTCCGCCAAGCGCTTCAGGGCTTCGCGGGCTGCCATCGGGACCGCCGCGTCGGCGGCTCGCTCGACGATCGGGGCGAGGGTGCCGTCGACGTCGGTGAAGATCGCCGCCCGGGGGGCCTCGGCGCGCAGCGGTCCCAGCTTCTCCTCCCAGGCGCCGTCCCCCCTCTGCGATTCGCGCGACACGGCATCTAGTATCGCGGCGATGCCGACCCGGGCCGACGCCGCGCCGACCCACACGATCTGGAGGCTGGCGGCGATCGGCAGCGCCGCCGGGCTCTTCAGCGGTCTCTTCGGCGTCGGCGGCGGCACCGTGATCGTGCCCCTCCTGATCCTCTGGTTCGGCTACGGCGAGCGGCTCGCGACCGGCACCAGCCTCGCCGCGATCGTCCTCATCGGCGCCCTTGGCGCCCTCGCCCAGGGCGGCATCTACGGCAACGTCCACGTCGCCACCGGCCTGCTGCTGACCGTGCCGGCGATCGTCGGCGTGATCCTCGGCACGGCGATCCAGCAGCGGATCCCCCAGAAGACGGTGTCCTATCTCTTCGCCGGCCTGCTGGTGGCGATCGCGATCGAGCTGGTGCTCTCGTGAACGAGGTCCTGGCAGTCCTGATCGCCGTGGCCGGTGGCCTCGCGGGTGGCCTCGTCGGGGTTGGCGGCGGCGTCCTCTTCGTGCCGGCGCTGACCGTCTTCCTCGGCCTCGGTCAGGTTGACGCCGAGGCGACCTCGCTGCTGATGATCGTGGTCGTCGCCGCCGTCGGCGCCTACCGCCAGAAGGGCTACGGCAACGTCCGCCTCCGCGAGGCGCTGATCATCGGCGTGCTCTCGCCGCTCGGAGTCATCGTCGGCGTCGCCGTCGCCAACGAGGTGCCAGAACGCGCTCTGCAGCTCGCCTTTGCCGCTCTGGCGGTCTTCATGGCGGTGCAGCTGGTCCGCCGTGCCCGCGCGCTGCCGTAGCGAGCGCGCCCATCGTCTACGCTCAACCGGTGGACTCCCTCACCTGGGAAGGCGATCTGCCACACCTGCGTTCCCCGATCATGGTGTGCGCGTTTCGTGGCTGGAACGACGCCGCCGCCTCTGCTTCGACGGCGCTCTCGGCGGTCGCCTCCTCGCTCGACTCGGAGCTGGTCGCCCGCATCGACCCCGAGGAGTTCTTCGATTTCCAGTCGACGCGCCCGACGATCACGATGGAGGACGGCGCCACGCGGCGGATCGAGTGGCCAGAGAACAACTTGATCGCCGTCCGTGTGCCGACCGCCGACCGCGACCTGGTGCTGCTCGACGGCACCGAGCCGAACCTGCGCTGGCGCACCTTCTCGGAAACGGTCACGACCGCCGCCGACGCGCTCGGCGTCGAGCTGGTGATCAGCCTTGGCGCCCTGATCGCCGAGGTCTCGCACACGCTGCCGGTGCCGATAACCGGACTCGCCTCCGAGGAGGCGCTGGTCGAGGAGCTCGAGCTCGAGCGCTCCAACTACGAGGGCCCGACCGGGATCGTCGGCGTCATCCACGACCTCTGCCGGCAGGCCGGGATCGATTCGGCCTCGCTGTGGGCGGCGGTGCCTCACTACGTGGCGGCGGTGCCCAACCCGAAAGCGGCGCTGGCGCTGCTGCGCCGGCTCGAGGGCCTGACCGGGATCGCGGTCGAGGCCTCCGAGCTGGAGGAAGAGACCGTCGACTACGAGGAGCAGATCGGCCGCGCCATCGCCGCCAACCCCGAGATCGAGGAGCTGGTCGCGCGGATCGAGGCCGAACAGGTCGATCTGCTCAGCGAGGAGGGCACCGACCTGCCCTCGGCCGACTCGATCGCCAGCGAGTTTCAGCGTTTTTTGAGGCAACGCGGCGACCAAGCCTGAGGGTCCGGTCGGGAGCGATCCGTCCGGCGATTCAGCTCTCCGCCGCCGGGCAGATCAGGCGGTAGTCGCACCAGCTGCAGACGGTGGGGGAGGGGCGGGGCTCGAAGTCCTGGCCGATGACGCCCTCGCCGACCTGGAGGACGGTGCGCTCGACTCGCTCGGCGTCGTCGGGCTTGCTGGGAGCGGCGACCTTGTCGCCGTCGAGCACGTAGTAGTAGCTGCCGATCGCGGCCTCGACGTCCCAGGCCTCGCGGGCGGCGAGCCGGTAGAGCGCCAGCTGCAGGTCGTTCTCCAGCTCGGCTTCGGTCTTGCGTTCGCCGGTCTTGTAGTCGATCAGCTCGAAGTCGCCGTCGGGGAGGCGGTCGACCCGGTCGACCCGGCCGCGCACGTGGTGCTCGCCGACCTTGAAGTCGAACTTGCGCTCCAGCCAGACCGGTTCTCCCTCGCTGACCCGCTCGCGCTCCCAATAGAGGCGCAGCGCCTCGCGGGCACGGTCGCGGAACTGCAGCTCGTCGTCGGTGGCGCCGAAGCCGGTGCGTCGCCAGCCGCTCTCGAAGAGGCTGTTCAGTTCCCGCAGCCCGTCCTCGCCCTCCGCCGGCGGGTCCTTGTGGAAGCGTTCGAGGACGTTGTGGATGAGGATCCCGAAGCGCTGGTTGATCGTCGGCTCCTGGGGGATCCCGAAGACGCGGGCGAACTTGTACTTGAGCGGGCAGGTCAGGTAGAGCGTCAGGTCGGAGGCGGAGAGGCTGAGCCGGCCGTCGCCGCGGCGCGGCAGGAAGGCCTCCAGCGAGGGCTCGGCCCCGGCGGCGATCAGTTCGCGCCGACGGCCCCGCTCGCCTTCGGAGTCGAGCAGGTAGGAGTCGAGCGAGGAGGCGTCGAGCTCGGCCTGCTGCTCGGGCGTCGCCACCTGGCGCAGCAGGCCGTTGACCGCCTGGATCGCCTCCGCGGTCGGCTCGTCTCCGGGTCGTTGCGCGAGCGCCGCCAGCTTCAGCAGCTCCAGGTAGCGGGCGATCGCGCGGTTGACGTCGATCGCCGTGTCGAGGCGTGGCTCGGAGAGCTCCCGCCCGGCCCGCCAGGATGCCTCCAGGACCTGCTCACGGAGGGTGCGGTACGTGGCATGAAGGCCCTCGGCGGGGCCGAACAGCTCCTCCTCGTGCGCTTCCTCTTCGGCGTCGGCCGCGACCAGTGCCCGCGCGTAGTGGGAAGACGGCTGTGCCTCTCCCTCCTCGCCGCGCTCCAGCCGCGAGAGCACCAGCGTCGTGCGGGCCGGCCAGCCGATCCGCTCCCACTCCGCGTCGCCCTCGAGCCCGATGACGAAGACGTGATCGAAGCCGATCCCCTTGACGGCCTCGAGCGCGAGTCCCTGCACCGCCCCGGGCGAGGGCGGCTCCTCGCCACCGGCCGGCTCGACCCCGGCCTCGGCGACGGCGCTCAGGTAGGCGACGAAGCCGCGGGTCGAGCCGTGTGGCTCGCGCCGTGCCCAGGCGGTCGCCAGCTCGGCCAGACGGGAGAGCCCGAGGAGTCGCTCGGCGACCTCCGGTTGGGCGGCGAAGAGGCGCTGACGGCGCAGGCCGACCCGCTCGATCAGGCGTCGCACGAAGACGTCGGCGCGCCGCTCCTCCAGCGCCGCGGCGGCGGCGTTGTAGAGCTTCAGGAAGGAGCCGATCCGATCGCGCGCCTCGGGCTGGAACTGGGGACTGTCGAGCGCCGCCTCGCAGGCGGCAACCATGTCGAGCTTGCGGCGGCGGCCGATCGTCGTCAGCCGCGCCAGGTCGCCCGGCCGCAGCTCGATGGGCGGCCGGGTCAGGGCCCGCGCCGCGGCGGCCGAGTCGTCGGGGGCGGCAAGCACCCGTAGCCAGGCGATCGCGTCGCGTACCTCAGGCCGCTGGAAGAGCGCCACCGGCCCGGAGAGGTGGAAGGGGATGCCACGCTCCTCCATCGCCCCGGCCACGGCACCGCCCTGGTTCGCCGGGTCGGCGAAGACGACACAGATTCCCTCCGGGTCGGCGCCGCCGGCGATCAGGTGCTCGGCCTCGCGCGTCACCGCCTGCGCCTGAGCGCGCTCGTTGGCGCAGCGCCAGAAGCGTTGCCGCGGCTCCCGGAAGCGGTGTTCGAGGGCGACCACCTCCGCCGTCGGGTGCAGGTCTCCGAACCAGAGCTCGGCCGCGGCCTCCTCGGTCGCGCAGAGCTGATTGGGGCTCTCTTCGGCGAGGGCGGCAAGCACGGCCCGCTGCGCCGGCGAGGCCTCCTCCAGCTCGTCGACCATCACGAAGGGGAAGCGCTCGGCGATCTGACGCTTGACGTCGGGACGCTCGACCAGCAGGCAGTCCAGGGCGAGGAAGACGTCGCCGCGGTCGAGGCTGGCAGCCTCGGCGAGGATCCGGTCGTGGCTGGTGAAGAACTCCGCGAACTCGAGCTCGCGGCGCACCGCCTCGCGCTCGGCCTCGTCGCCCGCGCTTGCCTCCCTCTCCCGGGCGAGCTGCTCGAGCCGGGTGGGGCCAGTGCGTTCGGCCTTGAGCGTGTCGATCCGAGCGAGGAGTCGGGCCAGGAGGCCGGCGGGGTTGCCGCGGATCTCATGTCGGCGCAGCGGCAGGCGGTCGAGCCGGTCGAGCAGCATCGCCAGCCGCTCTGCCGGGCCCAGTACGTCGAAGAACGGGTCGAGGCCGGCGGCCTCCGCGTGCTCGCGCAGCAGCCGCTCGCCGATCGCGTCCCAGGAGCCGACCCAGAGCTCCTCATACGGACCCTCGACGAGCGCCTCGACGCGCTCGCGCAGCCGCCGCGCCGTGGCTCGGGTCGAGCCGATCGCCAGCACCCGCTCCGGTGGCGTGCCCGCTGCCGCCAACCGCGCCAGCCGCCGCGCCAGCAGCTCGGTCTTGCCCGTGCCGGCCGCCCCGAGCACCAGCAGCGGCCCCTCGCCGTGGCCGACCACGCGCTCGCGCAGGTCGGTCTCCACGGCCGTCGTCTGCCCCTCGTCGCGCATCGCCCAACGCTAGCGCGACATACCATCCGGCCGATGGATGTCTTCTCCGCAGATTGGCTGGGAATCTGTCGCCGGATCGTCGCCGCTCAGCGGGAGATCTTCGCGGCCGCGCCCAGCAGCGCCGAGCGCACCGTCTACGAGGGGATCGGCGAGGGTGGGGACCGGACCCTGGCGATCGATCGTCGCTGCGAGGACGTCGTCTTCGCAGAGCTCGACGCCCTTGCGGCCCAAGGCGCCTCCTTCGTCGCCGTCTCCGAGGAGCGGGGCGAGGTCAGCTTCGGGGAGGGCGGCGAGGCCAGGGTCGTGATCGACCCGATCGACGGCTCCCTCAACGCCCGCCGCACGATCCCCTCGCACAGCCTCAGCATCGCCGTCGCCTCGGGCCCCACGATGGCGGACGTCGAGTTCGGCTTCGTCCACGACTTCGGCGCCGACGAGGAGTTCGCGGCGAGCCGTGGCGAGGGCACCACGCTCGGTGGCAAGGCCGCCAGGGTGGCTGCCGCGGACGGCAAGCTCGAGGTGGTCGGGCTCGAGTCGGCCGAGCCGGAGTGGTCGCGGCCCGCGCTCGAGGTGCTGGCCGGCAGGGCCTACCGATTGCGCGTGGTCGGCTCGATCGCGATCACCGCCGCCTACGTCGCCGCCGGACGATTCGACGCGATGCTGAGCCTGCGCCCCTGCCGCTCGGTCGATGCCGCCGCCACGCAGCTGATCGTCCGCGAGGCCGGCGGTGTCGTCGCCTTCGGTGGGTTGGAGCTTGCCGAGGTGCCGCTCAACCTCTCCGTGCGTTACCCGATGGCCGCCGCCGGCAGCCCGGAGGGTCTTGAGACTGTCTTGGCGGCCCAGCAGGCATAGCCAGGGCTTTGGCGAGACTGCCTTTGCTGTAACCGGGTACTGAAAACGGTTTACAAACACCTGTTCGCGAAGAACATACGTTCGCTACACTCGCGAGCTTCCCCTGGCAGGCAACCCCAAGATTCGAAGGGACTTCAACACTGATGGCAACGCAGAACGGCAGCAAAGCCAAAACCCAGGCCAAACGGGCCACCACCGAAGCGAAAAAATCCGCCAAAGACACCGCCCGTGCCACGAAACGGGCCGCGACCAGCACCGCCGCGGCGGAGAAAAACCAGGTGATTGCTGTCGCCGAGACCGCCGTCGACTTCCCGGTCGGCGTCGTCCTCAGCGTCAGCGACCGTCTCACTGACCTGGTCGAGCCCTGGACCGGCCGCAGCAGCGCCGAGAAACAGATCACCAGCTACCGCAAACAGGTCAGCAAAACCCTCAAGCGGACCGAGCGGCGCGGCTCCACGGCCCGCCGTAAAGCGACGACCGAAGCCCGCAAGACCCGCAACCGGGTCGAGCGCGAAGCGCGCAAGCACCAGCGCAACGTCGAGACGACGCTGAAGCGCAACCGCAACGAGGTCGAGCAGCGCGTCCGCCGCACCCTCGACGAGCAGACCTCACGCGCCCAGGATCTCGTCGGCCAGGTCACGGATCAATTGGCGGCTCTCCGCTAGACGCCATTTAAATCCCGAGGTACCGAGCGCCCCGGTGACCCCCGGGGCGCTCGTCGGTTATGTGCCGGTGACCGCGACGGGGCGTGAGGTGCCGGTGGCGTACGGCCAGCCGTCGTGGGCGGCGACTACGGCGCGGAATTGGAAGTGGGCGCCGCGGCTGTCGTCGTCGGCGAAGGCGTAGGGGTAGCGGAAGCGGCCGCGACGGTTGGTGGTGACGGTGCGGAACTCGCTCCAGGGCAGGCCGGGGAGGCGGAACTGCAGCGCCACCGGGACGTTTGCTGAGGGTGGTGCGCCGGGAGGGCCGACGCGGCCGCTGAAGATGACCGGTCGGCCGCCGATCCGGGCCTGGGGGGTGGATGCCCGCAGGGTCACGCAGGCGCGGGACTCGAGCCGCAGCGGCGGTGCCGAGCTGGGCGCGCGGCCGCGGCTGCCGGCGAAGGTGAGCAGGAGCCGGCGACTTGGGCCGGGGCCGAGCTGGGCCGTGAACGAGCCGTCGGCGGCGGTGCGAAGCGAGCGGGTGCGCGCGGTGGCGGTCCCGCCGTCGAGGGCCTCGGCCAGCACCACCTCCTCGCCTGCCAGGGGTGAGCCGTTGGCGGTCGTCAAGCTGCCGCTCAGCTCGGCGCCGTGGCCGCATGGTGTCTCGAGGCTCGCCGCAAATCGACGCCCGAAGCCGGCATGCAGCGACGTTCGCGACTTCTCCGAGCTGACCACCGTCATCCGCGTTCCGTTGCCGCGCAGGACCGTGCTCGCCGAGTTGCCGGCCTCGTCGTAAGCGGTTGCCTGGAACTCGTAGCTGCCGGTCGGGTGGGCGTCTGGGTCCCAGCGGGCGAGCAAGCGGCCGCTCTCGACGCTGGTCGGCAGCGGTGCGAAGCGCTGTCGCGAACGCGCCGGGCGCACGGCGATGGTGCCTCGCCTGCCGCTGACTCCAGACAGGGTGTCGGCGGCGAGGGCTTCCACTCGCTCCGGATCCTCCGGGTCGGGGCGGTTGGCAAAGGCGACGGAAGGCGGGGTCCCGTCGATCTTCACCGTCGCCGTCAGCGGGGGATTGCCAGCGCGAACGCTGAGGTTGCCGGCGGCGTCGCGGGCGCGAACCTCGACCCGGTGGATGCCGTTGCCGCTGACCAGCACTCGGGCCGAACCGCCGGCGGCGACCGTGGGCGTGCCGCCGTCGATGGCGATCGAGGTAAAAGGCCCCAGCGGGCCGTCAGCCGTCATCCCGGAGAGGCCGTCGCTGGCGTCGGCCAGGATCGCGGTTGGTCCAATCACCCAGCCGCTCGGCACGCCGGCGAGCGAGACCCTCGGTGCGGTCGCGTCGACCCAGATGGGCGCCGTCCCGACAGCCTCGGAACTCATCCCCGAGCCGGACACCGCCACCGCATGGATGAAGAGGTGGCCCTCCGGCAGGCCGGCGAGGACGAGGGAGTCGTCGCCGATTCCGCCACGCAGATCGGTCTCCGGATCGCTGCAGCGGCCGACTCCGGCGCAGGGCGTTCCGGCCGGGTCGGCGTCGATCGAGATCGCGTACCCGCGCAGGCCCGACGGGGGCTCGGGGCCTTCGGGGTGGGAGAGGCGCAAATGGGTCGCCGCTTCGCCGGCGATCCAGCCGCTTGGTGGCAACGGCCGGGTCGTTCCGGGCCGGGCCTGGTCGAGCAGGACGGCGATGCTGGCGCGGGCGCTGGAGAGTCCGTTCGCGTCCACGGCCCAGACCTCGGCGGTGTAGGCGCCGTCCGCCGGCAGATGGATCGATTCGACCCGCAGAACGCGCGGCAGCGTCCGCTCGGCGACCGCGTCCCGTCCGTCCGGGTAGCGAACTCGGTAGTGGATCGCCGCGATCGGCACTGCTCCCGGCGCTGCCTCCAGATCCCAATCGAGGCGGAAGCTGTTGTCGGCGTGCCAGCCGGAGCCACCGGCCAGGCGAAGATTGGCGACCCGCGTCGGCGCCAGCATCTCGGCGCTGGCGCCCGCCGTCCCGCCCAGGGGGGCGAGGGCCAGGTTCCCGGCGTGCGGAACCCCCGCGACGCAGAGCACGGCGAGGGCCACCAGCAGCGGCATCCGTCCCAGCCTCACGGCCCGAACTCCCCGGCGGCGCTGCCGCTCGGGGCAGCGCTGGTCGTTGCTGGCGGGGAGGAGACCGGCGGGGCGAGGACCGGTGCCGGTTCCGGTGCGGCTTCCGCGACCGGTGCCGGCGTCGCTTCGGTGACCTCGGGTTCCGGTGCCGGCTCGGAGGCGGGCTGTTCCACGGCAGGAGCGGGGTCCACCGTCGCTTCCGGCGCCGGCTCGTCGTCTGGCCCGACGACCGGTTCGGCCTCGCCGCTCCAGTCGGCGAGCAGGTGCCGGTCGAGCTGGCGCTCGATTGCCGGTGCCTTCTGGGTCTGATCCAGGTGGAGGGGCGCCGGGACGACTCCGCCGGCTACGCAGGCGACCGCGCCTCCCGCCGTGCCGGCGCAGATCGCCAGCACCTTGGCCAGCGCCGCCGTTCCCGCGCCACGAGTGCCGCCGGCGATCGCAACCTGGGAGGCGGTCGCGTCGCCGGCCCCTCCGCCGAGTCGGGCGGCGGTATCGGCCAGCGCCTGGTGAGCGCGATCCAGCAGCGAGCGTCCGAAGGGCATCGCCGGCAGCAGCGCCGCGACAGCTCCCGGGGCGGCCCGGTAGGTCCGCATCGTCGCTCGGCAATGCGGACAGGCGCGCAGGTGCTCGCGGACCGACGCCGCCTCGGCGGGACTCGCCTCGCCGTCGCAGTAAGCGGACAGCAGGGCGCTCAACTCGGAGCAGCGGCTGCCATCCTCGCTCGCGGCCAGCAGCCGCCGGAAACGCTCGCGTCCCTCGGCCAGGCAGCGATTGACTTTGGTCTGGCTGAAGCCGGTGATCTCGCCGATCTCCGCGTAGGAATAGCCCTCGGCGAGCAGGCCCAGGGCTCGCAGCTCCTGTGGCTTCAGAGCCTGCAACGCCTCACGACTGCGGGCGATCGCCTCGCGCCGCTCGACCCTCTCCGCCGGTCCCGCCTCATGCGCCGGCAGCAGCGCGACCCAGTCTTCGCCGTCCTCGCGCACCCGTGCCGCGGGGCCGCTGAGGATCCGCTCGCGGTCGCGCCGCACCGCCAGCGCCTCGTGCTTGACGACGGTCTGTGTCCAGCGGATCAGTTCCCGTGGGTCCTCACTCGGGGCCTTGGTGAGAAGGATCTCGAGCCCCCGCTGCAGCGCTTCGTCGACGTCGTCGGCGCAGAGCGAGTAGCGGCTCGCGGTGCGCCGCAGAGTCGCCTCGTGCCGCACGAACAGCTCTACGGCGGCCCGCTTGCGGGATGCCTCGATCTCGCGTGGCAGCGACGGCTGCACGCCTACGTCCGGACTCACCACTTTGCTCCCCCTGCCCGTTTTATGTTGTCGCACCAAGATGGCAGCGCCAAGTCCTGGCAGGACGGAAGTTCTCCCCCCCTCTGGACGACCGTCTCAGCGCCACCTCCCGGAAATTGCGCAGGAGACAGGGGCGGGCGCTTCTCCCTATCGCCTCGATAGCATCGGCTCAATGAGCACTTGCGTAGTCACCGGCGGCGCCGGCTTCCTCGGGTCCCACCTCTGCGAACACCTGCTGGCCAAGGGCAAGCGGGTGATCTGCATCGACAATCTCGAGACGGGGTCGCTGGAGAACATCGACCACATCCGCGACGACGCCTTCGAATTCCGCCACATCGACATCATCCATGAGGTACAGATCGACGAGCCCGTCGATTTCGTCTACCACCTCGCTTCGCCGGCCAGCCCGATCGACTACCTGCGGCTGCCCCTGCACACCCTCAAGGTCGGTTCGCAGGGAACCCACCACATGCTCGGTGTGGCCAAGTACAAGCGCGCCCGCTTCCTGCTGGCTTCGACCAGCGAGGTCTACGGTGACCCCCAGGTCCACCCGCAGAAGGAGGACTACTGGGGCCATGTCAACCCGATCGGCCCGCGCGGGGTCTACGACGAGGCGAAGCGCTACGCCGAGGCCCTGACGATGGCCTACCACCGCCAGCAGGGCGTCGACACGGCGATCGTCCGCATCTTCAACACCTACGGGCCGCGGATGCGCGCTCACGACGGTCGCGCGATCCCGACCTTCCTGCGCCAGGCGCTGCAGGACCGGCCGCTGACCGTCTTCGGCGACGGCAGCCAGACCCGCAGCTTCTGTTACGTCGACGACCTGATCCGCGGCATCGTCGCCCTCGCCGAGTCGGACGTCCACACGCCGGTGAACATCGGCAATCCCAACGAGTTCACGCTGCTGGAACTGGCCAAGGCCGTGGTCGAGGTGACCGAGTCGCGCTCGGAGATCGTCTACGAGGCACTGCCGACCGATGACCCGAAACAGCGTCGCCCCGACATTGGCCGGGCTCGCGACCTGCTCAGCTGGGAACCCGAAGTCGAGCTCACCGAGGGCCTGCGGCGCACGATCGACCAGGCCGGCGTCGAGCGCCTCGTCGGCGCTGGCGACTAGTTCTCCAGAAGCGCCTCAGTGCCCCGTCATCCACAGGGAGATTTCGCCGAGCGGATCGCCGGCGGCGACCAGCGGTTGCGCCGCGCCCTTCGCGAACGCCTCGTTGAGGAGGGCGGCGGCGGAGGCTTCCAGGGTCGCCCGCGCGCCGGTGATCGTCACGGTGCGTTTGCCAGGGTCGACCCGGGCCGTCGCTCCCGAGAGGTCGAGGGCGGCGATCGGCCCGACGCCGCGAGGGCTGCTGCCGGCGGGGCTGCCGAGGCTGCTGTCGGCGAAGACCTTGTTCGATTCGAGTGAGACGGAGAGGCCGAGCCAGGAGACCACGGTCCGCGGCGTCTCGCGCTGGAGGCGGATCCCCGCTTCAACCCCGGCGGAGCCACCGCGGAGGTCCGGGTAGACGATGCCGCCGATCAGCGAGGCGGCGTAGGTCGGCGGCTCGCTCGCGACGGTCAGAGCTTCGAACGGCTGGGGCACGACCTCCGCCGCCTTCAGCTTCGCCAGCGTGCCCGGGTCGAGGCTGAGTTGCAGCGTTCCCTTGGCGAGGGTGTCGAACTGCGGCTTGAAGCTGCTCGAGACTGAGGCGAAGGGCGCTGCGGGGCGGAAGAGGCGAGGCTTGCCCAACTCCCTGCCAAGCTGCGCGGCGACGTCCGGCTGCAGAAGGAGGGCGGCGACCGCGACCTGGTCGCCGAAGCCGACTCGCTCGACCGTGTAGGCGGCGAAGGAGGCGATCTTCGTGCCACGCCCGTCGACCTTTCCCCAGAGAGTGCGCTTGGCGGTGTCGAGCCGCAGCGCGGTCAGCGCGACCGAGCGTGCGCCCCTCGCGAGGCGGAAGCCACCTTCCAGCTCGATGCTGCCGGCTCCACTGGCGACGTCGACTTCGCCGCTCGCGACCGGCAGGCTAATCGTGCGTCCCTGAAGCGTCGCCTGCTTCAGCTTCGACACCTGGACACCGCCGCGGCGCAGCGCCGTGGCGAGAGTGCGGGCGAGGACCAGGCGGGTCTTCCCTTTGACCACCGGTTCGGCTCGGGCGAGGCCGGTCGGCAGGCCCAGGGTGAGCAGCGAGCTCAGCACGACCGCGGCGGCAAATGCCGACCGCGATCCCCTCCGTCTCCCCATTGCCCACATATCGTTGTCTGGCTTGAACACGGCCGAACCGACTTTGCTGCTGCTTGGTGCCTCCGGCTTCGCCGGGGTCCATCTGCGGCAGGCTCTCAGCCAGCACGGACTGCGCGTCGTCAGCTCCTCGCGCGGCGGCGGGGAGGGCGCGCCGGCCTGCGATCTGCTCGATGCGGAGGCGATCGCCTCCTGCGTCGAGGCGGTCCGTCCCCAGGCGATCGTCAACGCGGCCGGCTCATCCTCGGTGGCGCGCAGTTGGGAGCGGCCGGCGGAGGTCTTCGCCGTCAACGCGACAGGCGTCCTCAACCTGCTCGAGGCGGTGGCCCGGCACGCCCCCGACGCCCACCTCCTCTGTCTCTCCTCGGCCGCCGTCTACGGCGAGCCCGGTGAGGAGCAGATGCCGCTCGATGAGGACGCGCCGCCCGCTCCGGTCAGCCCCTACGGGGCCGGCAAGCTGGCGATGGAGGAGCTCTGTGCCCAGTACGCGCGGGCCCGGGGCATCGCCGTCGCCGTGATCAGAGCCTTCAACCTCGTCGGCCCGGGGCAGCCGCCCTTCAGCGCCGCCTCGGGCCTCGCCCGCCAAATCGCCCTGGCGGAGCGGGCGGGAGATAGCCGAGCCGAACTGGCCCTCGGCAACCCCGGCGCCGCCCGCGACACCACCGACGTCCGCGATGCCGCCCGCGCCCTCGCCGAGGTCTCGGCCCGGCGCCTCACCGGCACCTACAACCTCTGCTCCGGGGTCGCCCCGACTGTCGCCGACCTGGCCACCTCGCTGGCCGGCGCCACCGAGCTCGAGGTCTCGACCTGGGTCGACCCGGCACTCGCCCGTCCTGCCGACCCGCCGCTCCTGCTCGGCGACCCGTCCCGGCTCCGTGCCGCCACCGGTATCGTCCCCGAGATCCCGCTCGCCCGCAGCCTCGCCGATCTGCTCGGGTGGTGGCGGGCCAAGCTGGCCTCGGCAGCCGCCCCCTTGTGACTGCCGCCCAGATGAGGGCCGCGTAACGGCGGAGGCGCCGGCTCAATATCCTGCGATCTGATGGCCAGCAGCACTGACAGGCCGGCGACCGATGAGGCGCGGACGATCGCGCCCCTGGTCGGGCCCGACGACCCTCGCGTCTTCACCGACTCCGGGATCGAGATCGAGCGCCTCTATGAGGAGGGCGACGTCGCGCCCGGACTTCAGGAGCGCCTCGGCGAGCCTGGCGAGCCGCCCTTCACCCGCGGCATCCACGACGGCATGTACCGCGATCGGCTCTGGACGATGCGCCAGTACGCCGGCTTCGCGACGCCGGAAGACACCAACGAGCGCTACCGCTACCTGATCGAGCACGGCTCGACCGGGCTCTCGATGGCCTTCGATCTGCCGACCCAGCTGGGCCGCGATTCCGACGACCCGCTCTGCTTCGGCGAGGTCGGCCGCACCGGCGTCCCGATCGACACGATCGAGGACATGCGGATCTGCTTCGACCAGATCCCGCTCGATGGGGTCTCGACCTCGATGACGATCAATGCCCCGGCGGCGATCCTGCTGCTGCTCTACGAGCTGGTCGGAGAGGAGCAGGGCGTCCCCTCCGAGAAGCTGCGCGGCACGGTCCAGAACGACGTGCTCAAGGAGTACATGGCGCGCGGGAACTACATCTACCCGCCCGACCCGACCATGCGGCTGACCACCGACCTCTTCGAGTACTGCCACGAGAACGTGCCGAAATGGAACACGATCTCGATCTCCGGGTACCACATCCGCGAGAAGGGCTGCTCGGCTGTCCAGGAGGTCGCCTTTACGCTCTCCAACGCGATCGCCTACGTCGAGGCGGC
>JBEVJP010000120.1:0-21897 GCA_040510155.1 Solirubrobacterales bacterium
ACCCGTTCGCGGCTTTGCCCCAGGGCAAGCCCTGGTTCGTCGCACCACTTGCATGTGTTAAGCACGCCGCCAGCGTTCGTCCTGAGCCAGGATCAAACTCTCCGTGAAATTTACTTTTACAGAGAGCCTGTCATTCCTTAATGGCCGCCGTGTACACAAGTACGGCGACCGGCATGACGAGGTAATTCATAATTCATGACCATCCGGTGCGCTGGCGCGCCGGATGGTTCGGGCTCAAACATTCCGCAGACCCGTGGGTCTACGGAGTGCACGCTGCTCAGTTTTCAAAGACCGCTGCGCCTTCCACGGCGGGTCTCGCCGCTCTTAACGCTCGGGGGTCGCCCAAGGGGCTTCCCCAGAAGGACGGGGGAGTATAGCGCTGCGTCGGACGTTTGCCTAGTCCCCCCGAGGGAAATTAGGCAGCGCCGTCAACGAGGCGGGCAAAACGCCGCTTGCCGACCTGCAGAACCTTGCCAGAAAGCTCCGCCTTGTCAAGCGAGAGCAGGGCCGGGTCGACCTGCTCGCCGTCGAGGCGGACGCCGCCCTGGCCGATCAGGCGACGGCCCTCGCTGGCGCTTATCTCGAAGGCCGCGGCGAGCAGGCCGGGCAGGTAGATCGCGCCGTTCTCGCTGTCCAAGGCCGTGAGGTCCAGCTCCGGGACCTCCTCGGGCACGCCCTTGTCGCGGATCACGCGGTTGAAGTGCTCCTCCGCCCCGGCCCCGGTTCCCTCGCCGTGGAAGCGGTCGACCAGGCGCCGCGCCAGCTCCCGCTTTGCCTCGTTGGGCGGGCCCTGGGGGCGCTCGCCACCGAGCAGCAGGCGGTAGTAGTCCTCCATCGCCGCGTCGGGGATGCTCATCAGCCGCCCGAACATCTCCTCGGGAGCGTCGGTGACGCCGACGTAGTTGCCGAGCGACTTGCTCATCTTCTTGACGCCGTCGGTGCCGACCAGGATCGGCATCGTCAGGATGGACTGCGGCCGCTGGCCATAGGCGACCTGGATGTCGCGGCCGAAGAGCAGGTTGAACTTCTGGTCGGTGCCGCCGAGCTCGACGTCGGCCTCGATCGCGACCGAGTCGTAGCCCTGCAGCAGCGGGTAGAGCAGCTCCAGGGCCGCGATCGGCTGGCCGGCGCCGAGCCGCTTCTGGAAGTCGTCGCGCTCCAGCAGCCGTGCCACCGTCGTCTGGGCCAGCAGACCCAGCAGGGCCTCGGGCTCCATCCGCAGCCACTCGCTGTTGAAGCGGACCTCGGTGCGCTCGCGGTCCAGCACCTTGAACGCCTGCTCCTGGTAGGTCGCCGCGTTGGCTTCGATCTCCTCGGCCGAAGGCAGCGGTCGGGTGCTCGAGCGCCCGCTGGGGTCGCCGACCCGGGCCGTGAAGTCGCCGATGATCAGGACGACCTGGTGACCGGCCTCTTGAAACTCGCGCAGCTTCTCGAGCACGACCGTGTGGCCGAGGTGGATGTCGGCGGTGGTCGGGTCGATGCCGAGCTTGACCCGCAGCGGCCGGCTGGCAGCCAACTGCTCCGCCAGGCGCCCCTCGGGCAGCACGTCGACCGCGTTACGCGTCAGGTCCAACACCGGCGCAATGCTAGACTGCCGCCTCCGCTCGGCGCCCGTAAAGGCACGCCGGGCTTTCCTTTTTATCGATGGCAGTCCTTGGACTAAAGCGCCGGAGCAGCGGCGGCGACGGGCCGCCCGCGCCGCCCCCTCCCCCCACCGCGATCCCGCCGGCGACGCCGCCGCGGCAGCCGCGGCCGCGCCTGAAGAAGCTGCGGATCCTCTTCGTGTTGCTGGGGCTCGGCATCCTCGCGGTGGTCTCGATGGTCTTCGGGATGATGGCCGCCGTCTCCCAGGACCTGCCGGCGATCTACAACTTCGCCCAGTACAAGGCGGCGAAGAACAGCGAGGTCTACGACGCCAACGGCCAGCCGATCGGCACGCTGACCAGCGACCAGAACAAAATCCTCCTCAGCTCGGGCCAGATCTCCCCGAACATCAAGAACGCGGTGGTCTCGATCGAGGACGCGCGCTTCTACGAGCACAACGGCGTCGACTTCCAGGGGATCGGCCGCGCCCTGGTCAAAGACATCCTCGCCCAGAGCGCCCAGCAGGGCGCCTCGACGATCACCGAGCAGTTCGTCAAGAACGCCCTCGAAGCCGAAGGCAGCAGGACGATCCTCGAGAAGTTCCGCGAGGCGGCGCTTGCCTACCGGCTCGAGCGCCACTGGAGCAAGGACAAGATCCTCACCCAATATCTGAACACGATCTACTTCGGCGAGGGCGCCTATGGAATCGAGGCTGCCGCCCGCACCTACTTCGGCGCCGCCCACCCTGGCTGCGGCACCCCCGAGGAGCCCTGCGCCTCCGTGCTCGAGCCCTGGGAGGCGGCGCTGCTGGCGGGAATCATCGCCTCGCCCTCGGCTTTCGACCCGAAGGTCTATCCCGAAAACGCGCTCGGGCGCCGCAATCTCGTCCTCGAAAAGATGGTCGAACACGGCTACATCTCCCACGAGCAGTACGAAGAAGGCGTCAAGCAAGCGCTGCCCTCGCCGGACGACATCGAGCCGCCCCGGCTCGACTCCAAGGCCCCCTACTTCACCGCCTACCTGCGCCAGCAGCTGGTCGAACGCTACGGGGCCTCGAAGGCCTTCTTCGGCGGCCTCAAAGTCAAGTCGACGATCGACCTGGGCCTACAGCAGGCCGCCGAAGAAGCGGTCAACTCCTACCTCGGCTACTCGCCGGCGACCGCCTCGGTGGTCGTGATCGACAACCACAACGCCTCGATCAAGGCGATGGTCGGCGGCCCTGACTTCGAAACCAAGCCCTTCAACCTGGCCACCCAGGGACACCGGCAGCCGGGTTCTTCGATCAAGCCGTTCACGCTGATCACGGCACTCGAAGAGGGGATCTCGCCCTACACGGTCTACCCCTCCGAACAGCGCACCTTCTACTTCGGCAAGCACGGAGGCGAAGAATTCCACGTCTCCAACGACGAGGATTCCTATCTCGGCTCCTGCGACATCGTCTGCGCGACGACCTACTCGGACAACTCGATCTACGCGGCACTCGCGCTCGAAGGCCTGGAAGGCAAGACGATCGAGGATCGGACCCGCTCGATCGCCGGGACGATCCACAAGGCCGGCTACTCGGACCCGATCTCGACCAACCCGGCGATGGTGCTGGGTGGCCTGACGGAAGGCGTGACGCCGCTCGGCTGGACCTACGCCTACACGACGATCGGCAACAACGGCGACCGCGTCAGCGGCAAGCTCGCGCCCGTCCCCGGCGACAGCCCGGTCTCCTACACCCAGGTGACCGACCAGGACGGCCACACGATCAAGGGCGGCGAGAACGACTCGACCCACGTCCAGGTGATCGACCAGGGCGTCGCCGAAGAAGCGAAGGGCATCCTCGAAACCGTCGTCTCCAGCGGCACCGGGACCAACGCCGGGATCGGGGCTGAAGGCCAGTGGGGCAAGACCGGCACGACGGAGAACAACGGCGATGCTTGGTTCTGCGGTGGCGTCGCCGACGAAGTGACCGCCTGCGTCTGGGTCGGCTACGCCGACACGACCACCGCGATGACCACCCTCTACAACGGCGGCCCGGTGATGGGCGGCACCTTCCCGGCGCTGATCTGGGCCAGCGTGATCTCCGCCTGGCGCGACATCCAGGCCGAACACGCGGCCGACAAGCAGGCCCGCAAGGCGGCGCGCGAGAGTGGCGACGAAGAAGGCGAAACCGAAAGCGCCGTGCCCTCCGAATCCGGGGTCGAAGAAGAAGTGCCGGAAGTCATCGAAGAAGCCGCTCCGGAAGTCGAAGAAGCGGCGCCCGAAGAAGAAGCCGCTCCGGAAACGCCGGAAGCGGCGCCCGAAGCCGCTCCCGAATCGGGCGGTGGCGGCGGCATCACCGCCGGCTGATCGCGCCTAGGAGGGTCTGGGTCGCGAGACGAAGGGGCTGTCGGCGGCGCAGAAGCGCCAGGGGCGCTCGACCGCTTTGGTGATGCCGATGCGGGTGCCGGTCACGATCGCCGGCGGATCGCCCTCGGGTGGCAGCAGCAGGAAAGGGTCGAGGGAGAGGTCGGCCTCGTTCTGCTCGAGCCCGATCCCAAGGGCCTCGGTCAGCTTGCCGGGGCCGGAGCAGAGCTCGCGATCCGGGCGATCGCCGCGACGCGCGCGCATCGCCTCGAGGCCGATGGTCGGCCGCAGCGCCCGGATCAGCACTGCCGCCGCCTCCCCCTCGGGTTCGCAGACGGCGTTGAGGAGACTGTGGATCCCGTAGGAGAGGTAGACGTAGGCGCGTCCGGGCGGGCCGAAGAGCGGCTCGGTGCGATCGGTGAGGCCGACGTAGGCGTGGCAGGCGGGATCGTCGCGCTCGTAGCTCTCGGTCTCGACGATCTCGCCGCCGACGCCGTCGAAGAGGAGCCGACACCCGACCAGCTCGCGCGCCACCAGGTGCACCGAGCGGGCGAAGAAGTCGGCCCCCAACGGCTCTTCCAGCCGTTGGGCACGGATGTCGGCCTGCGGTCGACGCGGCCGACTCAAGAGCGCTCGTCGACGACCCGTGCCCGAACCGCGGCGAGAGTCTGCCGGGCCTCCTCAATCTGTGCCGCCAGCGGGGCCGAGCCGGTGCCGCCGGCGATCCGCTTCGACTCCAGCCAGCTGCTCTGCCGCAGCACCTCGTAGTACTCGTCGTCGAGCTGCTCGGAGCGGGTGCGCAGCTCCTCTGGAGTGAGCTGCGAGAGCGTCTTGCCGCTCTCGACCGCGTCCCGGACCAGACCACCGACGATCCCGTGGGCCTCGCGAAACGGCACGCCGCGGCAGACCAGCAGGTCCGCGACCTCGGTGGCGGCGAGCATCTCGTCGCCGGCCGCCGCCTCCATCCGCTCGCGGTCGAAGGCGACGCCGTCGAGCATCCCGGCGGTCGCGTCGAGGCAGAGCTCGACGGTGTCGATCGCGTCGAAGAGCGGCTCCTTGTCCTCCTGCATGTCCTTGCCGTAGGTGAGCGGCAGCGCATGCATCACCCCGAGCAGGGTCTGGTAGCTGGCGGCGACGCGCGGGCTCTTCGCCCGCAGCAGCTCGGCCGAGTCAGGGTTCTTCTTCTGCGGCATGATCGAGGAGCCCGAGGAGAAGGACTCGTCGAGCTCGCAGAAGCCGAACTCGGTGCTGGACCAGATGACGATTTCCGAGCCGAGCCGGGAGAGGTGCATCGAGCAGGCCGAGGCGGCGGCGAGGTAGTCGAGGACGAAGTCGCGGTTGGAGGCGCCGTCGATCGAGTTATGGCTGACGTGGGCAAAGCCGAGGTCGGCGGCAACCTCCTCGCGATCGATCTCCCAGTTGACGCCGGCAAGAGCGCCGGAGCCGAGCGGCATCACGCTGGCGCTGTCGAGCGCGAATTGGAAGCGGAGGACATCCCGGGCGAGCATCCAGAAGTAGGCGAGAAGGTGGTGACCGAGGTAGACCGGCTGGGCGCGCTGCAGGTGCGTGTACCCGGGCAGCGGCCAGTCGCGATGCCCCTCGGCGAGCGTCAGCAGCCGCTCCATGGCGGCGCCGCAGAGCTCGATCGCGCGGAGCGAGTGCGCCTGCACGACCATCGCCACGTCGGTGGCGACCTGGTCGTTGCGGGACCGCCCGGTGTGGAGCTTGCCGGCCAGCGGCCCGATCTCCTCGCCGAGCAGCCGCTCGATTGCCATGTGGATGTCCTCGTCGGCGTCCTCGAAGCGGAAGCCGTGCTCGGCCATCCGGTCGTGGACGCGGCTGAGGCCGGCGTCGATCTCGGCCAGCTCCTCCTCGTTGAGCACGCCGATGCCGCAGAGGCCGCGGGCGTGGGCGCGCGACTGGTCGATGTCGAAGGGGGCCAGCCGGCAGTCGAACTCGAGTGAGCGATTGAGCGCCCAGAAGCGCGGGTCGGGCGCCTTGTGGAAGCGCGAGGCGCCACCGGCCTCGCGGGCCGGTCGGGCGGACGGGGTCTTCTCGGGCGAGTCCTCGGCGGTCGACATCAGGCTGATCGTATTGCCGCCGCCAGCGCCTCGGAAACGCGCTCCACCTGGGCCTCGTCCATCGCCGGGAAGAAGGGCAGCGCCAGGGACCGCGCCGAGGCGGCTTCGGCGACGGGGAACTGCCCCTCCCGGTAGCCGAGCTCCCGCAGGTGCGGGAAGAGGTGGATGCAGGGCAGGTAGGCCTTGCTGGCGACACCGCGCTCGGCGAGGCGGGCGACGGTGGCATCGCGATCGACGGCCTCCGGCAGCTTCACGGTGTAGACGAACCAGCTGCGCCGCTCCTGCCCTCGGGTGGCGATCGGCGTCCCCACGCCCTCGATCGCGGCGAGGCGCTCGGCGTAGAGGCCGGCGACGCGATCGCGTTCGGACAGCAGGGTCTCGAGCCGCTCGACCTGAGCGAGGCCGATCGCGGCGGCGACGTCGGAGAGGCGGTAGTTGTAGCCGAGTCGGTCGTGGTCGAGCCAGCCCATGTCGACGGCCCGGCCCTGGTTGCGCTCGCTGCGCAGGCGGGCGGCCTCGGCGGCGTCGCGGGGGACGATCATGCCCCCCTCCCCCGTGGTCATCTGCTTGTTGGCGTAGAAGGCGAAGGTGGCGAGGTTGCCGCGGGCGCCGACCGCCCGGCCCTCCGAGTCCCTGCCGCCGAGCGCCTCGCAGGCATCCTCGAGGATGCCGAGGCCGTTGGCCGCCGCGAGCCGCTCGAGCTCCGGCATCGCCGCGGGGTAGCCGAAGATGTGGACCGGCAGGATCCCGGCGGTACGCTCGCCGACGGCGGCTGCCGCGGCCTCGGGGTCGAGGTTGAGCGTGTCCGGATCGACGTCGCAGAAGACCGGTCGGGCGCCCTCGTAGAGCAGGCAGTTGGCGGAGGCGACGAAGCTGAACGGGCTGGTCAGAACCTCGTCGCCGGGGCCCCAGCCGAGCGCCCGCACGCCGAGGTGCAGGGCGGTGGTGCCGCTGGAGACCGCCACCGCGTCCTCGACGCCTAGCCACTCGGCGAGCGCCTGCTCGAAGCGCTCGCCCATCGGGCCCAGCGAGAGCCGCCCTGAGCGCAGCACCTCGAGCACCAACTCCTCCTCCCGCTCCCCCAGCTCCGGCTGGGCGAGCGGGATCTGCTCATCGGCGCCGCCGTTCACGGACGGCAGCCTATTCGTGCTCGGCGGCGACCGGACGGGGCTGGAAGGCGTACTCCAGGGAATCCACCAGCGCCTCCCATGAAGCCTCGATGATGTTCTCCGAGACGCCGATCGTGCCCCACTCCCGCTCGCCGTCGGCGGAGTCGAGGAGGACGCGGGTGACAGCGCCGGTGCCGTGCGCTTCGTCGAGGATGCGGACCTTGTAGTTGGTCAGCTCGATGTCGGCGAGGTGCGGATAGCGATCGGCGATCGCATCGCGCAGCGCCTTGTCGAGGGCGTTTACCGGGCCGTTGCCCTCGGCGACCCGCACGTAGCGCTCGCCGTCGACCTCGACCTTGATCGTCGCCTCCGTCTCGACCTGGCCGCCGGCCCGCTTCTCGGTCACGACCCGGAAGCTCTCCAGCTTGAAGAGCGGCCGGTAGACGCCCGCCTCGCGGCGCAGCAGCAGCTCGAAGGAGGCCGGAGCCGCCTCGTAGTGGTAGCCGCGGTGCTCGCGCTCCTTGAGCCGCTCGATCGCCCGCCCCGCCGCCTCGTCGTCGATCTCCAGCCCGGCCCGCTCGGCCTGGCTGCGGATCGTCGCCTTGCCGGAGAGCTCCGAGGGCAGGATCGCGCGCTTGTTGCCGACCGCTGCCGGGTCGAGGTGCTCGAAGGTGCGGGCGTCGGCCTCGACCCCGGCGACGTGCATGCCGCCCTTGTGGGCGAAGGCGTTGCGGCCGACGTAAGGCGCGTCGGGGTTCTGGGTGACGTTGCAGAGCTCGTCGAGGAAGTGGGCGGTCTCGGTCAGCGAGGCGAGCTGCTCGTCGCCGACCACCTCGAAGCCCATCTTCAGCTGCAGGGCCGGCAGTATCGACGTCAGGTTGGCGTTGCCGCAGCGCTCGCCGTAGCCGTTGATAGTTCCCTGCACCATGCGGGCGCCCTCGCGGACGGCAGCCAGCGAGTTGGCGACGCCGCAGCCGGCGTCGTCGTGGACGTGGATGCCGACTTCGACCTTCTCGAGCAGCCGCGCCACCACCGCGGCGGTCGCGGTCGAGATCTCGTCGGGCAGGCTGGAGCCGTTGGTGTCGCAGAGGGTGACGTTCTCGGCGCCGGCCTCGATCGCCGCCTCCAGGCATTCGAGCGCGTAGGCGGCGTCGTCGCGGAAGGCGTCGAAGAAGTGCTCGGCGTCGTAGACGACGCGTTTGCCCTGGGCGCGGCAGAAGCCCACCGAGTCGGCGATCATCGCCAGGTTCTCCTCGCGGGAGACCTTGGTCACCTTCTCCAGGTGCAGGCCCCAGGTCTTGCCGACCAGGGTCACGACCGGCGTGAAAGCGCCAACCAGCGTCTGCAGCGCCGGGTCGTCCTCCGGGGCGGTATCGCGCCGCCGGGTCATCCCGAAAGCGCAGACCGTCGCCTGTCGCAGCTCCAGCTCCGCCAGCTGCTCGAAGAGCTCGACTTCCTTGGGGTTGGAGCTGGGGAAGCCGGCCTCGATCATCTGCACGCCGAGCCGGTCGAGTGCCTGGACCACGCGGGCCTTCTCGGAGGCCGAGAGCGACATGCCCTCGCCCTGCATGCCGTCGCGCAAGGTCGTGTCGTAGAGCTTCACCTGTTCCATGATGCTGCCTTTCGAGTCGGAAGATCGGGGGTGGGCGCGCGGCGCCCGGAACGCGCGGCCGCAGGGCCGCGCCAGCCGCTAGGCGGCTGCGGTAATTCGCCCGATCGACTCGATGGCGCGCCGCCTCATCAGCTGACCTCGCTGGCCTCGGCCGGAGCCTCGCTGCCCGCCGTCTCGCCCGGCGCCTCGACGAAGTCGAGCCACTCGAGGTACTCCTCGGCGCGTCCATACAGGGCGTCCTGGAACTTGGCCTGGATGTGGCGGGTGATCTCGCCGGGGGGGCCGAGTGGGTGGTCGTCGATCTCCCGCACCGGCACCAGCTCGGCGGCGGTCCCGGTCAGGAAGATCTCCTCGGCGATGTAGAGCTCGGAGCGGGCGATGTCGCGCTCGACGACGCTGTAGCCGAGGTCCCCGGCGATCTGGATCACCGACTTGCGGTTGATCCCGTCGAGGATCGCGGCGACGTGCGGCGGGGTGACGATCTGCCCGTCGCGGACGACGAAGATGTTCTCGCCCGAGCCCTCGCAGACGAAGCCGCGCTCATCGAGCAGGATCGCCTCTTCGTAGCCGGAGTTCTCGGACTCCGTCTTGGCGAGGATCGAGTTGAGGTACTGACCGGAGGCCTTGGCGTGCGGGATCAGGCCGGCGGGGCTGATCCGGCGCCAGCTCGAGACCTTGGCGCGAATGCCGTTGCGCTGACCCTCCTCGCCGAGGTAGGCGCCCCAGGGGAAGGCGGCGATCACCAGGTCGACGGGGGCGTCCTTGGCGTAGAGGCCGAGGCTGCCGTAGCCGCGGAAGGCGAGCGGCCGGATGTAGCAGGAGCCGAGCCCATTGCGGCGGATCAGCTCGTGGGTGGCGGAGCGGATCTCCTCGGCCGGGTAGGTGAGCGGCAGGTAGTAGAGCTCGGCGGACTTGGCGAGCCGATCGAGGTGGTCGCTGTGGCGGAAGATCGCCGGGCCGCGCTCGGTCTCGTAGCAGCGAACGCCCTCGAACACTCCGGTCCCGTAGTGCAATGCGTGGCTGAGCACGTGCACCTGGGCGTCCTCCCAGGCTACGAACTCGCCGTTCAGCCAAATCAAATCGACCTGCTCCATGTTGGGGAAGTATGCCCGATCAAACGCAGGTGTTTGCGTCGGGTGCCACGAAAGACGCCTGAAACCAGCCAAAGGAGGCGCAAAAGCCAATGACCAAAAGGTTCATCCCCAAGCTCAGTTACTCGAACGTGATCGCGACGATCGCGCTGTTCGTCGCCCTCGGCGGCGCCGCCGTCGCCGCTGGGCTGCCGAAGAACAGCGTCGGCCCCAACCAGTTGAAGAAGGGCGCCGTGACCGCGGCGAAGATCCGCAAGCAGGCGGTGACCAGCGGCAAGCTGGCCCCCGGCGCGGTCATCCCCGGCAAGATTGGCCCCAACGCGGTCGGCCCGAGCAACATCGGCAACGGCGCCATTACCAGCGCCAAGATCGGCGCCGGCGCGGTGATCGCCAACTCGATCAAGAACGGCGTCGTCACCACCAACAAGCTCAACAACGGCGCCGTCACCAGCCAGAAGCTGGCCGCCAACGCCGTCAACACCTCGAACCTCGCCAACGGCGCCGTCAACGCCAGCAAGGTGAGCGGCAAATTCGGCGAAGAACTGGGACCGATCGTCGGCAACCTGAAGAGCGGCCAAACCCTGCGCGGCATCTTCGATCTCGGCGGCAGCATCGGTGGCAAAGAAGCGGGTACGGTCAAAGCGGCGAGCTTCCGCGACTCCGTCTCCCTGCAGTTCCCGCTCGCGAACACGCCGGCGGCGAACGTGCTGCAGCCCGGCGTGACCAGCCCGGCGTGCCCCGGCCTCGGCGCCGGCAACACGACCCCGCTGGCGGCGGCTGGTCAGCTCTGTGTCTACATCACCGCCAAATCGGCCGAATTCGAAAGTCTGGAAATCGACCCCAGCACCGCCAGCCGTCTCGGCTTCGGGCTCCTGGCGAAATTCAAAGACGCTGAAAAAGAAGGGTCCGTCCAGGGCGTCTGGGCGGTGACCGCTCCCTAGCTGGAGAGGGCCGCGAGGACCGCGTCGGTCATCTCGGCGGTCCCGACCTCGACCTCGGCGGGGACGTCTGGCATCGGAGGCGGTGCCAACGTCCCCGCTGCCAGGTCGGGGGTGCGCAGGCCGCTCTCGAGCACCGCGTCGACGGCCACCTCGATGCGAGCGGCATCGTCGGCGCGGCCGAGGCCGTGGCGCAGCAACATCGCCGCGGAGAGGAAGGTCGCGAGCGGGTTGGCGATGCCCTTGCCGGCGATGTCCGGGGCCGATCCGTGGACCGGCTCGAAGAGCCCGGGCTCACCGTCCTCGCCGAGGCTGGCCGAGGGCAGCATCCCCAGGGAGCCGGTCAGCATCGCCGACTCGTCGCTGAGGATGTCCCCGAAGAGGTTCTCGGTGACGATTACGTCGAAGTCGGCCGGACGGGAGACGAGCTGCATCGCCGCGTTGTCGACCAGCAGGTGGTTGAGCTGGACGTCGTGATACTCGGGAGCGATCCGGGTGACGACCTCGCGCCAGAGCCGCGAGGTCTCCAGCACGTTGGCCTTGTCGACCGAGGTGACGCGCGGCTTGCGCCCCGAGCTGGCGGCGCGGCGGCGGGCGGCGTCGAAGGCAGTGCGAGCGATCCGCTCGATTTCGCCGGCGTCGTACTCGCAGGTGTCGTGGGCGGCGTCGCCGTCGCGGCCGGAGTCGCCGAAGTAGATGCCGCCGGTGAGCTCGCGGACGACCAGCAGGTCGGTGCCGGCGATCCGCTCTTCGCGGAGCGGGCTGGCGCCAACCAGAGCCGGGCTGGGCCGCACCGGGCGGAGGTTGGCGTAGAGGCCCATGCCCTTGCGGAGGCCGAGCAGGCCCTGCTCGGGGCGCGGGGCGTTGGGATCGGTGGTGTCCCACTTCGGACCGCCGACGGCGCCGAGCAGAACCGCGTCGGCGGCCTTGCAGGCGGCCAGCACCTCGTCGGTGAGGGCGGTGCCGTGGGCGTCGATCGAGCTGCCGCCGAGCAGCTGCTCCTCGAATTCGAACTCACCGAGCGACTCCAGCAATCGGCGCGTCGCGGCGACGATCTCCGGGCCGATCCCGTCGCCGGGGAGCAGGACTATGCGCGGGACATCGCTCACGAGCCGGCCACTCTACGCGCTCCGCTGTTCCTTTGCCCGCGTATGTACGGAGAGGGAAACAGCGGGTAAGGCTAGGCCGCCACGGCCTCGATGTTGAGGCGCACGTAGTCGAGCACCAAGGGCTGCTCGGAGATCTCGAGGACCGCCTCGGCGAAGGGTTGGCGCTTCTCCTCGGGCAGCTGGGCCAAGAGCGGGCCGAGGGTGACGGTCGAGGTGAAGGCGAGCGGATCGGCCGGCTGCACCGGCTTCGGCTGCAGCCAGGTGCGCACCTCGGCGAAGCCGGCACGCTCGAGGCGCTCGGCGGTCTCCTCGGGGCCCGCGAAGTTCCAGATTCCCTCCGCATCGGCGAAGTGAGGCGCGAACTCCGAACGGGCGGCGACCGTGGCGATCGACTCGGTGTGACGGGCGACGTTGCCGGCGCCGCCGCACTGGGCGATCAGGCGGCCGCCGTGGCGCAGCGCGGCGCGAATATGAGCGAAGAGACGATCGTGGTCGGGAATCCAGTGAAAGGTCGCCGTCGAGAAGACCAGGTCGACCGGCTCGGCCAGCTCCAGCCCGGCGAGGTCGGCGACCAGGTAGGAGGCGCGGTCGCCGAGGCGCTCGCGGGCCTTTTCGATCATCGCCGCTGAGCCGTCGACGGCGATCACGCTGCCGCCCGGCAGCCGCTCGAGCAGCTCGGCGGTGACCCGAGCGGTTCCACAGCCGGCGTCGACGGCCGCCTCGTCGCCGTTCAGGTCGAGGCGCCCGAGCACCTCCATCCCCCACTCGAACTGGGGATCGGAAACCGTCTCATAGGTCTCCGCGTCCCACTCCAGAGGACCGCTGTTCATCGGCTCCGCCATCTCGCTACAGGGCGGTCGTCACCGGCGCCGGGCGCCCGCTTGCCTGCTCCTCGTAGGTGTCGATCGCGCCGGCGTTCTCCAGGGTGATGCCGATGTCGTCGAGCCCGTTCAACAGGCGGTGCTTGACGTCCGGCTCGACGGCGAAGTTGAAGACGCCGGCCGCGCAGGTGACGGTCTCGTCGTCGACGTCGATGCGGGCCTCGCCGGCCTCGGCGACGGCCCGGCACTGCTCCTCGCTGAGGATCGCCGGCAGCAGCCCGATCTTCGTGCAGTTGGAATAGAAGATGTCGGCGAACGAGGGGGCGACGATCGCCTCGAAGCCGAAGTCCTCCAACGCCCAGGGCGCGTGCTCCCGCGAGGAGCCGCAGCCGAAGTTGCGGCCGGCGACCAGGATCGGGTTCGGCTCCAGCTCGATCTCGCCGTCGCGAATCCAGTCGTAGAAGAGGAACTCGCCGAAGCCGGTCCGCTCCACCCGCTTCAGGAACTGCTTGGGGATGATCTGGTCGGTGTCGACGTCGGCGCGATCCAGCACCGACACCTTGCCCTCGATGACGTCAATCGGTCGCATGCTCAGCTCCATTCCCTGATGTCGACGAAGTGGCCCTCGATGGCAGCCGCGGCGGCCCTCTTCGGACTGACCAGGTGGGTGCGCCCACCCTTGCCCTGGCGACCCTCGAAATTGCGGTTCGAGGTCGAGGCGCAGCGCTCCCCCTCGCTGAGGGTGTCCGGGTTCATGCCGAGGCACATCGAGCAGCCCGCCTCGCGCCATTCGAAGCCGGCGCTCCTGAAGACCTCGTCGAGCCCCTCGGCTTCGGCGGCGGCCTTGACCTGCTGGGAGCCGGGGACGACCATGCCGTGCACGGAGGCGGCGACCTTGCGGCCCTCGACGACTGCCGCCGCCTCGCGCAGGTCCTCGATCCGTGAGTTGGTGCAGGAGCCGATGAATACCCGTTCCGGGGCGATCTCGGTCATCGGCGTGCCCGCCTCCAGCCCCATGTAGGTGAGGGCCCGTTCGGCTGACTCGCGATCGGCCGGGGAGTCCATCGAGGCGGGGTCGGGGACGCGGTCGGTGACCTCGATGACCATCCCCGGGGTCGTGCCCCAGGTGACCATCGGCGAGATTCCGGCGGCGTCGATCTCGACCTCGGTGTCGAAGCTCGCCCCCGGCTCGGTCGGCAGCTGCCTCCAGGCCTCGACAGCGGCCTCGAAGTCCTCCGGGGCGGCGGCTTTGCCGCGCACCCACTCGAAGGTCTGCTCGTCCGGGGCGATCATCCCGGCGCGGCCACCGCCCTCGATCGTCATGTTGCAGATCGTCATCCGGCCTGGCATCTCCAGGGCCTCGATCGCCGGCCCCGCGTACTCGACCGCGTGGCCGACCATGCCGCCGGTGCCGAGGCGGCCGATCGTCGCCAGGATCAGGTCCTTGGGGGTGACGCCGGCGCCGAGCGCGCCGCTGTAGTTGATCCGCATCGTCTGCGGCCGCTTCTGGACCAGGCACTGGGTCGCCAGCACGTGCTCGACCTCAGAGGTGCCGATCCCGAAGGCCAGGGCGCCGAATGCCCCGTGGGTGGAGGTGTGGCTGTCGCCGCAGACGATCGTCATGCCCGGCTGGGTGACGCCCAGCTCCGGCCCGATCACGTGGACGATCCCCTGCTTGTCGGAGCCCAGCGAGTAGATCGGGATCCCGAACTCCTCGCAGTTGCGCTCCAGGGTCTCGACCTGAACGCGGGAGAGCTCGTCGGCGATCAGGCGGGCGACCATGGTGCCGTCGGTGGGCACGTTGTGGTCGGCCGTGGCCAGGGTCTTGTCGGGTCGGCGCACCGGCCGGGCGGCCAGTCGCAGCCCGTCGAAGGCCTGCGGCGAGGTGACCTCGTGGACCAGGTGCAGGTCGATGTAGATCAACCCGTCGGAGACCTCGTGGGCCTCCCAGATCTTGTCGAACATCGTCTTGGGCATGGCGACTAGCTCCTCCTCAGGCCGGCGGCAATCACGGCGAGGAACCGGGTTGGCTCCTCGCCTTCGTTCTCGAAGTGATGGGGAAGGTCGGCGTCGAAGGTGACGCTGTCGCCGGCGCCGAGCTCGTAGCGGCTGCCGTCGACGATCAGGGCCAGCGTCCCAAACAGGACGACCGCGGTCTCGCGGCTGCCCGGCTCGTGCATCGGCGGGTCCGCGCGGCCACCGGTGGTGGCGCCGGGCTCCAGCGTGTGCAGGGAGACGTCGGCACGCTGCCCCGGCAGCGGCGGCGTCAACTCCTCGAAGCGGTGGCCGCCCCGCTCGGAGCGGCGCCGCGAGTCGGCGCGGCTGACCGCCACGTGCGGACTCTCGTCGAGACGCAGCAGCTGCGACAGGGTCAACTCCAAGCCGGCGGCGATCTTGGCGGCGACCGCCAGCGTCGGACTCGTCTCACCGCGCTCGACCTGCGAGAGCATCGGCGCGCTGACGCCCGAGCGCTCGGCCAGGTCCCGCAGGGAGAAGCCCATCGCCTCGCGCAGGGCGCGCATCCTCGGGCCGACAGTCGGAGCGGCGGGTGGCGCCGGGATCGGCGCCCCAGCGTTGGGAGTCACCGAGCCGTGGGGCTCGGTCGACTTCGGGGTTGCTTTTGCCGGGCTCATGGTCTGTACGCTATCACAGACACTTGTATATCGCCCCGAACCAAACGGCAGGGTCGAGGATCGGGTGTCCACCTCCTGCGCCGTAGCGGCAGGGCATTTCGCTGGTCCCCGCCGGAAAGCCTCGGCGGTTCGGCGCGACGCCTAGCCCTTGAGAAGGGCGCACAGGTCCGCTGCGATCACCTCGGGTTCGTCGTCGAGCTCCGACCAGGCGATCCGGGTCACGCCGTAACCGGCAACCCGTAGGCGACGGTCGCGAGCGCGATCGTCTCGAAAGGCGCTGCGGGTTCCGTGCCCCTCCCACCCATCCAGTTCGACGATCTGTCTGGCTTTCGGCCAGAGGCCGTCAACCTGGACACGTTCTCCGCCCAGCTCGAGCCAGACGTTGAGCCGCGGCCGCGGCAGCCGGTAGCGGTCGAGGAACGGCAGGAACCGCTCCTCGAGCCGGCTGCGAATCTGCCCCGGAGCTTCGTGCACCCGGGACAGAGCGCTGCGAACGGCTTTCGCTCCAGGGCGCCGGGGGTAGCGAGCGAGCAGGTCATGCAGCGAGAGTCGGTCGTAGAGGCGCCGGAATTCCGCCTCCCGCAGCATTGTCTCGACTGCCTCCGGAGCGGAGATTGCGGCCATGTCGAGGATCGTCCGCGGCACTGACGTGACCGGGATACCGTCACATTCCCCGATCTCATCCGGGGGAAGCAGAGAGAAATGCCGGCGGATCCCCTCGCGATGCCGGGACTTACGGGGTGTGGTGACGTCAATCAGGCCTGCCGGGGCACCGCGAAGGCCCCAGAGCGCCGCCGCCGAACGGTGACTCAGGACTGCCTCGGGCCCACAAGCGAGCACCGCCGCTGTCCACCGCGTCTCCCGCGATCCCCTCCGGTGCCCGACCGCGTACACGCCCCTATGAAGTCGGTGCAGCCGCCCAAGCCTCAACCGCACTTCGATGGACCGGCGTCGCGCCCCAAGGTGCTCGAGCTGCCCCCGCGACACCACCCCGTGCTGCCCCTCCGCCAGCTCCGCGATCCGCGCGTCGAGGCCACGCGTCTGCACTTGTACACCCATGAGGTGCGTAAGTGCAGACGCGTGGAGAATTCACCCCCCGAGGGACGGGGGCGTTCGTGTTTAGGGGCCCGGGGTGCGCTCGATGGCGGCTTCGGCGGTGGCGGCCTCGGCCTCGCGGGTGGCGGCGCCTTCGAGGGCGTTCGACAAGGCGCGGACGTAGGCGCGTGCACTGGCCTCGAGGATGTCGGTGGCTACGCCCTGGCCAGTGGCCAGGCGGCCTTCGGCGCGAAGGCGCACGGTCACCTCGCCGAGGGCGTCCTCTCCCCCGGTCACGGCGCCGACCGTGTAGTCACGCAGCTCACACTCGGTGCCGACCGCCTTCTGGATCGCCAGGAAGATGGCGTCGACGGGGCCGTCGCCGCTCGACTCTCCGACTGCCTCCTCGCCGGAGGGCAGGGTCACCGCGACCTTGGCGGCGGGGTCACGGCGGGAGCCCGCCTCGACCTCGAACCAGGCCAGCTCGTGGGCGTCGGCGCGCTCGCGCATCTCGTCGGAGACGATCGCCTCCAGGTCCAGCGCGGTCACCTGCTTCTTGCGGTCGGCGACCTCCTTGAAGGCCTTGAAGGCGGCGTTGAGCGCGTTGCCCTCGATCTTGAAGCCCAGCTGCTCCAGGGCGTCGCGCAGGGCGTGGCGACCGGAGTGCTTGCCGAGCACGATCGAGTTCGACTCCAGGCCGACTTCGGTCGCGTCCATGATCTCGTAGGTGCTGCGCTCCTTCAGCACGCCGTCCTGGTGGATCCCGGACTCATGGGCGAAGGCGTTGGCGCCGACCACGGCCTTGTTCGGCTGCACCGGGTAGCCGGTCAGGCGCGAGACCATGCGGCTGGTGCGGGCGATCTCCCGGGTGTTGATTCCGGTCGTCAGGCCATGGGCGTCCTCGCGGACGTGGATCAGCATCGCGATCTCCTCCAGCGAACAGTTGCCGGCGCGCTCGCCGATGCCGTTGACGGCGCACTCGACCTGGCGTGCCCCGGCCAACAGGCCGGCATAGGAGTTGGCGACCGCCATCCCCAAATCCTCGTGGCAGTGGACCGAGAGCTCGACGCCGTCCAATCCTGGCACCAGCTCGTACAGGCGCCGCAGGTAGGCCGTGTACTCCTCCGGGGTCGTGTAGCCGACCGTGTCGGGGATGTTGACGACCGTGGCGCCCTCCTCGACGGCGATCGCGCAGACTTCGGCGGTGAACTCGACGTCGGCGCGGGTCGCGTCCATCGGCGAGAACTCGACGTCCTCGCAGTAGGACTTGGCCAGCGTGACCGCCGCCCGGGCCTGGCCCTTGACGTCCTCGCGGTCGGTCTGCAACTGGTGCTCGATGTGGATGTCGGAGGTGGAGATGAAGGTGTGGATGCGCGGCCGCGCCGCCTCCTTCACCGCCCCCCAGGCAGCGTCGATGTCTGCCTTGTGGGTGCGGGCCAGACCGCAGATCGTCGGACCCTCGACCCGGCGGGCGATCTCCTGGACGGCCTCGAAGTCCCCGGGTGAGGTGATCGGGAAGCCGGCCTCGATCACGTCGACGCCGAGCCGGGCCAACTGCTGGGCGATCTCCACCTTCTCGGCGGTGTTCAACGAAATCCCGGGCGACTGCTCGCCGTCCCTCAGGGTGGTGTCGAAGATGTGGACGCGATTAACGTCAGATGCGGGTCCCATGGGACCTCCTCCTTCTCTGCTTTGCTCGAATGACCTTGTCTCTCGCGGCTATCGCGCCGCCCAGCGCTATTCCCCCCGAGGGGGGAGGAGAAGGAGAAGCGCGAGGCTGTGGTGCCGGTAGGACATTCGCTCAGACCAGGGTAGCGCAGGCCCGGCGACATCGGAAGGGTTGCGTAGGGTGGCGGCCATCGAGGCCTCGTCCCCTCAGCGCATCAACTGGCTGGCCCTCTTCGCGATGGGCATAGCCGTGGTGGTGATCGCCAACGACTTCTCGGCGATCAACGTCGCCCTTCCCACCATGGAGAAGGACTTCGACACGAACATCAACACGATCCAGTGGGTCGTCAACGCCTACGCGCTGACCTTCGGGGTGATGATCATCACCGGCGGCCGGCTTGCCGACATGTTCGGTCGTCGCAACGCCTTCTTCCTCGGCACGGCGATCTTCGCCTCGATGTCGGCCCTCGGCGGCGTCGCGCCAAGCGAGACCTGGCTGATCGCCTGTCGCACGCTGATGGGGATCGGTGGGGCGCTGATGTGGCCGGCGATCCTCGGCATGACCTTCGCGATCCTGCCCGAAGACAAGGCAGGACTGGCGGGCGGGATCATCCTCGGTGCCGCCGGGCTCGGCAACGCGCTCGGCCCGCTGATCGGCGGCGTCCTCACCGACGCCCTCAGCTGGCGCTGGATCTTCTTCCTCAACGTGCCGATCTCGGTCTTCGCGGTCGCCGTCACCTACTTCCTGGTCCACGTCAAGGAGCCCGAAGCCGCGGACCGGCGGATCGACTACGCCGGGATCGCGGCCCTCTCGTTCGGGCTGGTCTCGCTGCTTGTCGCCCTCGACCAGGCATCCGACTGGGGCTGGGGCGACCCACGGGTGATCGGGTTGCTGGCGGTCGCCGTCGTCCTCGTTTTCGTCTTCGTCCCGATCGAGCGCCGCGCCGGTGCCCATGCGCTCGTCCCTCGCGCGGTGATGAGCAACCGCAGCTTCACCGCCTCCTGCGTGGCGATCCTCTTCATGTCGGCGACCTTCTTCGCCTCGCTGCTCTACCTGCCGCAGTTCATGCAGAAACAGTTCGGCTACTCGGCGCTGGAAGCCGGGGTCGGGATCCTGCCCTTCCTCGGGGTCTTCGCCGTCGTCTCCTTCGTCGCCGGGCCGCTCTACAACCGGCTCGGGGCGAAGCCGCTGGCGATCTTCGGGGCGGGCTGCATCACCATCGCCCCTTTTCTCTTCTCCCAGGTCGACGGCAGCTCCGCGTACGGAGCGCTGGTGCCGGGGATGGTGGTACTCGGTCTCGGCATCGGCAGCTTCTACCCGACCGCGACCACCGCCGGGGTGACCTCGGTCGACGACTCTCAGACGAGCCTCGCCGGCGGGATCATCTACATGTTCCAGATCGCCGGCGGCTCGATCGGCCTGGGCCTAACGACGACGGTCTTCAGCTCGCGGATACCGCCCTTCGTGGACGGCATTCAGGCGGCCTTCAGGCTCGACGCGGCGCTTTCGCTGGTCGGCCTGGTGATCGTCGTGCTCTTCGTCGGCGGCCGCCTCTTCGCGCGGCGCGAGGTGGAGCCGGCCTAGCCGGAGTCCCCGAGCTACTGAAGAAGTTCGTTCAGCCCGGAGCCGCCGAGCAAGGTGTCTTCGCCGCCTTCGCCTTTGAGGACGTCGTCGCCGTCGCCGCCAACGAGGCGGTCGTCGCCCTGGCCGCCGCACAACAGGTCGTCGCCTTCGCCGCCGTAGAGGACGTCGGGTCCGCTCCTCCCCCACAGCTCGTCGTCGCCACTGCCGCCGATGAGCTTGTCGCCCTGGCTCCCGGAACCGCCGACCAGGCGGTCGTCGCCGGGGCCTCCGCGCAGCGTCACGGGGATCCCGACCATGCGGCCGATGTCGACGACGTCGTCGCCTCCTCCGACGTTGACTTCGAAGCCGCCGATCTTCGCTGTTTCGCAGACCAGCTGGTTGGGATTGGCTTCTGGGTGGAGGCAGACGCCGCCGCCGACTTCGAGCGGCCCGGCGGAATCAATCACGAAGTCGTGCCCGCCTTCGCTGAGACGGATGACGATCGAGTCGGCTTCTTCGCTGCCGGCGAGGATCACGGTCACGGCCGGGGACCCCTGCGCGGGGACGGCGGTGGCGAGGATTAGCGCCGCGACGGCGGCGACGAGAAGCTTCTTCATGGACGATGTTTTCCTGCAGGGCGGTCGGAATGGCCTTCTATGAAGGGAACAACACGACCTTGCCGACGTTGCGGCGCTGGGAGAGGAATTCGTGCGCCTCGCCGGCGCGCTCAAAGGGGAAGGCCTCGGCGACGATCGGCTGCAGGCGACCCTCCTCGAGGTCGGCCATCAGCGGCTCGGTGACGCGATCGAGGTTGCCCTCGCGTTCCCACCAGCTCAGCATGTTGAGGCCGAAGACGCCTTTGTTCTCGTTCATCATCATCAGGCTGCGCCACCAGGGCATCGTCGCCAGCGGCATCTTCAGCAAGCTCTTCAAGGTCGCGGGCAGGTCACGGACGCCCTCGTTGGTGTTCTCGGAGAGCCCGTACATGACCAGGCGACCGCCGGAGCGCAGCAGACGGTAGTCCTTGCGAAAGCTGGTCGGGCCCTGGGCGTCCATGATCAGGTCGACGCCCTCGCCGTTGGTCAACCGCATCACCTCGGCGGCGAAGTCTTGGCTGCGGTAGTCGATCGCGTGTTGCACGCCCTGGGCTCGGATCGCATCGTGCTTGCCGGGCGAGGCGGTGCCGAAGATCTCGGCGCCGGCGTTGTGGGCGAGCTGGGTGGCGGCGATGCCGACCCCACCGCCGGCACCGTGGATCAGGACCCGCGTGCCCTCGCGCATGCTGCCCATCAGGACCAGCGCCGCGTAGGCGGTGCCATAGTTCACCGGGAAGGCGGCGCCCTGCTCGAAGCTGAGCCGCTCCGGGAGCGGCAGCGCCTGATCCTCGGGGACGGTCACGAGCTCGGCCTGACCCCCGAAGCGAGTGCCGGCGAAGACGCGATCGCCGACGGCGAACTTACTGGCACCCGGACCGACCGACTCGACCACGCCCGCGACCTCGTAGCCAAGCACGCAGGGCGGCTTCGGAGCATCGGGGTAGAGCCCGACCCGGGCCAGCGTCTCGGCGAAGTTGACGCCGGCGGCGCGGACGGCGATCCGGAGCTCACCCGGGCCGACTGGCGGGTCCGGCCACTCCTGCGCCTGCAGGACCTCAGGCCCACCCGTCCCCGTCAGCACGACCGCTTTCATGGCCGCAAGCCTAGAGGTCGACGGAGCGACCGACCGAGAAACCCTCGAGATCGAGGATCTTCGCGATCGTCTCGCGGCGAACCGGCGCGTCGGTGCTGAGCGCCATCACCGCGTTCTCGCCGTCGGCTTCGGCGCCCACGGCGGCGGAGCCGATGTTGACCCCCTCCTCGCCGAGCATCGTGCCGACGCGGCCGATCATGCCGGGCTGGTCGGCGTAGCGGAAGACGGTGATGTGCTCGGCGAAGGGCAGGTAGAAGCCCTCGCCCCAGACCGAGACCAGGTAAGGCTCGTTGCGCGGCCCGACGCTGGTGCCGGCCACCTCGACCTCCTGGTCGCCGGTGCTGATCCGCACCGTGACCAGCTCGGTGAAGTCGCCGGCGCTGGCGTCGCTGGTCTCGATCAAATCGATGCCGCGCTCCTCGGCCATCTGCGGTGCGTTGACCAGGTTGACCTGCTCCTCCGTGTGACCGGAGAGGATGCCGACGAGGACGGCGATCCCGAGCAGCCGAGTGTCGTGAGCGGCGATGCGGCCACGGAACTCGGCGCTGACCCGGTCGACGCTGCCGTCGCCGAGGCCCTGGGCGAGCCGCCCGAGCTTTTCGCAGAGGGGAACAAAGGGAGCCAGCGCCTCC
>JBEVJP010000121.1:0-22515 GCA_040510155.1 Solirubrobacterales bacterium
GGGGGAGGTTGTCGAAGGTGGTCGTCAGCTGGCCCGTCTGCGGGTCCGGGTAGGCCGAGCCCGGCAGCTTCACGTGGGTGCCGTAACCGTCGGCGGTGATGAAGATCCGGTAGCGGTTGCCGGGCAGCGGCTCACCCAGGTAGATCCCGCCCGAGATCGGCGTCGGCAGGCCCGAGGCGTTGACGGTGAAGGTTCCGACTTTGGAGAAGTCCGGACACTGCGCTTCTTCGGTGGTGCCGAAGCGAGCCTGAGCGTCCGAGCAGGAAGTCTTGCCGTCCGCGGAGCTCGAGTTGATCGAGAAGCCCCGGGGGAAGACGACCGTCGTCCGCTTGATCTCGGCGTTCAGCGGCGTATCACCGCCTTCGGGCTGCAGGGCTTTGAAGACCACGTCGATGCCCGAGGCGCTGTCGGCGTCCTCGGTGGTCGGGTTAGCCGCCAGGGATGGGTTGAAGGTCAGCTGATCGCAGCCGGTCGTCGCGCCCCAGGGGGCAGTTGCCTGGTGAACGCCGCCGTCGTATGCGGTCGTTCGCAGGGTACTCGGCGCCGGCCCGCCGCAGGTGACAGGGTTCGAGAGGTACGGCATCGGCGGACTGTTGGACGCATTGGGGTAAGCCTCAGCGCCCGCAGTTCCGGTGAACCTGGCGCGCAGGGCATCATGCGACGGCAGGGCGGGAACGCCCCAAATTTCCTGTTCGAAGAATTTAACGGGGAAATAGCTGAGAATCCCTTTGACTTCGCCGTTGAGGCCATAGTCACTGTCCGTTCGCGGGCTGATCACGGTGTATACAGGGAAGTTGATGACCTGGGCCGTGAATCCCTGAAGGCCCGCCTGGCCCGGCTGCGGGGTGAGGTTGTAGAGCGGCCGTTTTCCTGAATCTATTTTGCCTCCGTCGCCCAAGATCACGATCGGTTCGGCCCATCCCACCTGCGCGTCGATCGGGCACTGATTGAACGTGAACTGCACCGCCGTGCACTCGGGGACGGCATGTGGATTGCCGTTGAAGCCGATTGGGAATTCGAGGATCGCGTCTTTGAGCGTGTTGCAAAAGCAGGAATTCGGGATGAACGGGTCCGCACGGGTGCCGACTTCGAATGCGAAGTGGACGTCGGGGTGCGCGCCGGCCTGATCCGTCGAGCGTTCGTTCCAGTAGCTCTTGATTCGGGCGCCCTCCGGCTGCGCGGCTGCGCTCCCTGCCGCCAACAGCGAGGCGAGCAGGCAGGCCATCAACAGCGCCGGCAACGCCCAGGTCGCGATCGACCGCTTCGAGTTGACCTCACCCATGGTTCTTGCCTCCCCGCTTGGCGCTCCCTGACTTTCGCTTCGCCTTCCCGGCATGCTTCTTCTTGTGCTTCTTGTGCTTGTGGGCCTTCTTGTGCTTCTTGGCCTTGTGTGCCTTCGCCTTGCGGGGGGTGCCGAAGCCGGCGCTGGTCCGATCGGCGGGCAGCAGCGGTGGGCTTGCGCCCGGTCCGTGGCACTCGTCGGCCGCGACGCAGCTCGGTTCTTCTCGTTCGGCCGGGAAGCCCCCGCCGGTGCGGGCGTCATAGATCTTCGTCGAGGCGCCGTTGTGGTCTTGGGTCACCAGCGTGTCGGTCGTCGCGAAGTAGACGTCCGTGCCGTTGGCGCTCACGTTCACCAGCCCTGGAGTGCTGGTGCCATTGGGAAAGCCTTCCGGAACGGCTCCAGCACCCGTCGTGATCAGCTGCGCCTTCCCTTCCGTGTACTCATAGACGTCCAGGACTTGGTTGGTGTCGCGGGGGACCAATGCATCGTTCGTGGAGTAGAAGACGCGGCCGTCATAAGTCAGGAAGAGACCGTTTTGGCTTCCCGCCACATCGCTGACCGGCAGCTGGTTGTCGGGTCGGCAGGAAGCACATATCAACTGCCCACTCTGTGGCTCATACCGGTACATCTGCCACTTGCCGCCAGTGTCGTAGTCGGTGAGGCTACTGCCCGTGCTGAACGCCATGTACCTGCCGTCGGGGGTGACCTGTATCCGCGCGATCCCAAGTTTTGGCCTCATCGTCGCCACGTAGCGAAGCGACCCACCGCGATAGAGGTAGAGGTTCCTTTCGTTGGGTTCCCCCTTCGCCCCGACTAGCTGCTCGGGGGATTCGAAGTAGATGTCGCCGCTCTTCGACGACAGATAGTTGTCGCTGACGCCGTTGCCCTGACTGCCGTCATATCCAGTTTTGCCATTGCCATAGCCGTTTTTCACATTTTTATACGCATCGAAACCTGCCTGCGCCAGGGCGATCGTGGAGATGCCGCATGCACTGGTCCAGCTTTCGTTCGGTGAGCACGCGTCAGTGTCACCGCTGTTGCCGTGGTCGCCGATCGACACCAAGGTGAGCTCGGCGGGTTCGCTCTCGTGCCAGACGTATAGATCGCGGCTGGAGTCATGGTCCGCCGCGCTCAGCTGTTCATCCGAGGTGAGGTACACGGTGGCGCCATCGGCGGTGCTGCCGGCATATTCGAGCGTGTGTCCGGGCGCGATCTCATAGGTCGTGGTGCCATCGACCCGCAGGTAGAGCGGGCCAGTGATCCGTGAGTCGCCGACGACTTCCTTGTACTCGAGTGGGTTCGTCTTACCGGTTATACGGGTTTGGAGTTCAACGGGTAACAGCGTGGCTTCGTCCGTCATCAGAATGTGACTGCCGTCTTCGGAGACGTCGAAGGTCCTTCCCTCGAAGGGCGTTCCGTCCGTCCTTATCGAAGCCAGGACGACCGTCCCCGTTTTCACGTCGTTGTCGTATACGTACTCTCGTGGCCAGAGTGCCTCGAGGGGAATGCCGCCGGGCGGGGCGGCTGGCGCAGGGCTTGCCTCACCGCCCGGTGCGAACACCACGTTCGAGGAGAAGACGAAGTGGCTGAAGTCCGTCGAGGCCCGGGGAAGACCGACGAACTCGTTCCCCCCTTCAACTTCGTTGAGATTGCTTGGCCAGCGTTCGAGGAGGCTTCCGCTCGCGACATCCCACAGGTAGGGAGCATTAGAGGGTCGTTGGTATACGACAATGTTCCCGGTGTATCCCCAGTTGTAGTTGATGACACGGTCCAGGCTCGGGGTTGCCTGCACCCCGCGCTGGCCCCATCCTGGGAACGTCTCCAGGTAGAGATTTGGCAGGAAGGCGGCGGGAGGACCGCCCATCCCGATCGCCTGACGACCCGACAGCCCGATGTAGCGCTGGGTCCAGCCGCCGTCGGTACGCGTCGAGATATAGAGATCGGCCAGCGAGTTCGGTGCTTCGCCGGTGTATCTCGGGAAAAGGCCCCAGAGACCCGAGTAGGCCAGCCGGGGGGGGTTGGTTGCAAGCCCCGAGGTAGGCCCGGCGAGCGGCACGATCGTCGTTCCCTGCGCATCGCCCGGCGTTACCAGCTCATAAGCCCGGCAATCGGGCAGACCGTTTGAGCGCGTTTCCTGGCGCAGCTGTGAGTTCGGGCAGGGCGGCGGGTAGAAGCCGAAGGTCTGATCGGGCGAAGCCGTGGTCCCGAATGGACTCGTCGCGACGAGCCGGAAGTGGTAGGTCAGGCCCGGCAGAAGGCCTTCGACCTGGGCGCTGACCGGCACCGCCGAGAAACCGCTGCCAACGTCACCGGCCGGGACCGGTACAGAGTTGCCATAGGAGGCGGTCGGACCCCACTCGAAGTGATAGGTAGTCTGCCCAGCACGGGGGTTGATTTCCCCGGTCAGCTCCGCCGAGGTTGCCTGGACATTCCGCGTGTTGAGGTTCGTAACCAGCGGTGCGCCCCCCGTCCTGAAGGTCCGATCGGCGCTGGCACTGCTGCCAAAGACGTTGGTGACGACCAGCCGGTAGTGGTAAGTGCTGCCACCGCCGCTGAGTCCGGAGATCGGCACCGGCGGAACCTCGATCCTGCCGTTCGCGGCGGGAATTTCGCTCCCAGGAAATACAGGGGTCGTGTTGTCGTAGCCGGTGGTGAGGCCCCATTCAAAGTAGTAGTGGCTTGCGTTGACGCCGTCGCCGTCGAATGAACCGTTCAGGTCAGCGCTGGTTTCGGTAATGGCGGTGGCGGGGTCCGCGCGAAGGTTTTCCACGACGGGAGTGGTGAAAGTCGCATCTTCGCTGTAGCTCGGACCGACGCCGGCTTCGACCTGTTGTTCGTCCAGATTCACCATCCGATAGTGATAGGTGGTGCCGGGGGTCAAGCCGCTGATCGGGGCGGGAGGGACAGTTTGGAAGGGGTAGTAAGGCCCAGGAACTTCGGGGCCAGGCGGCACTGCGGTCGTGTGCCCATACGCTTCGGTCTCGCCCCACTCGAAGTAGGATTTGACGCCACTTTCGAAGGTGGCAAATCTGCCGTTAAGGGTCGCGCTGGTTTTCGTGAGGTCGGTGGCTTCGAGTTCAAATCTGAAGGAGGTGGCCGAGGCCGACGGCGCCAAGAAGGCGAGGGCGAGCAGCGCACCTGCAAACGCGGTCGTCACCGCGGCGACGATCCCGACGGATCCCGCAGAGGGTGCCTTCGCGTGGCTTCTCACGTATCGCTCTCCTTGTCCCTTGAGCCCTTCCCTGCCGCCTCCCATCAGGCGGTCCCGGGCTCGATTTCCCTGTGAAGAAACTGCTGTCCCTGCGGCCTTCCCTGAAGGCGACTCGGAGGAGAATAAATGATGTCGTTTCTAAATGCAAGCGGATGTTTTTCTTGAGGCGGAAGCCGTTTCCGCTCAGGGAAACGCGGAGTAGGGATCGGCGTTCTCAAGCAACCCAGGGGCCGAGCCCGGAGAGGCCGGGAGGCCGGACCCTTCCCCCTCAGGCGGTCAGCGGCGGCGGATCAGGTGGAACTTGAACGCCGCCGGCGTCGGGTCGACGTTGCCGGCGGCATCGACGGCAGCGACGCGGAAGGCGTGGCGGCCGAGGGCGACGCGGTAGGTCCGCGGCGAGGTGCAGGGGCGCAGGGGGCGGCGGTCGATCTTGCAGCGGAAGCTGGAGCCGCGCTCGCTGGCGGTGAAGCGGAAGCTGACGCGACGGGTCCGCCCCGTCGTCTTCAACAGCTTGGCCGGGTGGCGGTCGAGTTTGGTCCGCGGCGGCTTGCGATCGACTGGTGGCGGCGGAGGTGGTGGAGGCAGCGGGGGCAGGGGCAGTTCGGTGGCGGTGCGGAATTCTTCCGGACGTCCCTGGCGGACCGTCTCGCATTCGACCGGGGTCGCGTCGGCGTATTCCGCGGTCGGGATGTCCATCACGGCGACGTCGACGTCGGCTCCGCAGTTGATGACGGGATCGGAGTCGGCCGAGTTGGCGAGGATCGTGTCGGCGCCAGCGCCCGCGAAGTATTCGTCGGGGCCTTTGTGACCGAGCAACTGGTTTTCCCCGGCGCTGCCGACGAGCAAGTCGGCCTGGTCGGAGCCCTCGAGGTCCTCGATGCTGAACAACGTGTCTAGCGTTTCCCCGTCGCAGCCCGGTTCGCCGGGAGCACCGAAGCGGCCGACCAGCGCCGGCGAGAGGTCGAGCCGCGCCTCGACCCCTTCCCCGCCGAGTCGCGCCCAGGACGAGTTGTCGCGGCCTTCGCCGCCGTCGATCGACTCGCCGTCGCAGATCGAGGTCGAGAGGAAGAGGTCGTTGCCGTCGCCACCGAGCAGCGTGTCGGGACCGCCCTCGTGGAGGATCGCGTCGTCGCGGCCGAGCGCCGCCAGAGCGTCAGGAGTGGAACCGCGCCCGTCGACGAGGAGGTCCTCGCTGCCTTCGCCGCCGGTCAACGCATCCTGGCCTTCGCCGCCGAGCAGGACCGTCGCGGTCGCCTGGGGGAAGCCCGAGGCAGTCAGTTGGTCGTTACCGCCGAGGCCGGCGATCACGATCGAGTCGAGGAAGCCGACTGGGCAGCTGGCTGAGGTCGCTGAGTTGAGCACGCAGCCGGAGACCTGCTGCGGAAAGCCGGGAAAGTTGGAGTCGGCGGGTTCGGGCTCGAAGCTGGCGCCGGCCAGGCCAATGGTCACGGAGCCCGGTGAGTAAGCCGCCGTGATCGTGTCGGCCGCAATGCTTCCCGTTACGTAGAGCTGCGTGATTCCCGCGCCGGGGGTCATCGCGCCGAGGCTCACTTTGCTCGGGTCGCGCGGCGCCACCGTGCTCACCGTGCCCTCGCATCCGCTCGCCACGGTGGCGCTGAGGCAGTTGTCGCTCCCGGCGTCGCCATTGATCGCGTCGGCGCCCGCCCCACCGTCGAGGAGGTCGCCGTCGGCGCCGCCGAAGATCTGGTCGTCGCCGCCGTTGCCGCGGATCACGTCGCCGCCTCCGCCGCCGTAGATGGTCTCCCCCACCTCGCTGCCGAAGATGTAGTCGGGAAAGGGCGTGCCGACGAACGTCTCGAAGGCGCCCGGTTCGACTTCGTCGACTCCCCCACCCTCGCCGGCGATGCCGTTGTTGCCATTCAGCCCGCCGGCAGCGAGGTTCAGGTAGACGCCACGTTCGCCCGCTTCGGCGCCGCCGCCGGGAAACCCACCCGCGCCGGGGTCGATGCCGCCGCCGAATCCCGGCGCGATCCCGCTCGCGTAGCTGAGCGTGTCGGTGCCGCCGCCGGTGTCGTGGATGTGGTCGATGGTGCCGTCGCCGCGGACGTAGTCGTCGCCTTCCTGGCCGTCGATCGAGTCGGCGCCGAAGCCACCGCCGAGCAGGTCGTTGCCGGGGCCGCCTTCGAGCAGGTCGTCGCCGATACCGCCGTAGAGACGGTCGTTGCCGGGGCCGCCGCGGAGGATGTCGTTGCCCCGCTCGCCGAAGACGACGTCGTCGCCTTCGCCGCCTTCGAAGGTCTGGCTGCCGACCGAGAGACAGGTCCCTTCGCAGGGGAGCGCCGCCGCGACCGGGGAGACGATCAGGTCATCGCCGCCGCCGGCGATCACCCGCGCCACCGTCGGCGGCGCCACGATCGTGTCGGCGCAGGGCGTGCCCTCGATCGTCGAGCCGACTCGCTGAGGCCCTTCCGCACAGGTCGGCAGCGACGCGGCGGCGGCCGTTCCAGCGCTGCCGAAGCCGCCGGCGCAAGCGCAGGCGAGAAGCACGGCGACGATCCCCAGGGCGCGTCTCACTCTCCCGCTATTACCCCTCGCCAAGGCGATCGATGCGGTCGAGCCGGCGCTGCGCCTGGGGTAGCCTCAGGTGGATGACCGAGCGCCTGCTGGTCAGAGCGCCCAGGGTGGACGACCTGCACGCCTACGAGGGCCACTTCCTCCACCCCGAGATCATGCGCTGGCTGCGACCGCCCCCCTTGCCGGCGTTCGACGAGACTCAGGTGCTCGACCTCCTGCACAGGGATTGCCGCCACTGGGACAGCCATGGCTTCGGGCCCTGGGTGCTGGAAGATCCGCGCAGCGGTGGGTTCGTCGGCCGCGGCGGCCTCGCCTGGACCGAGGTCGAGGACGTGCTGGCGGTCGAGTTGCCCTGGAGCATCGAACCCGCCCTCCACGGCGAGGGGCTGGGGACCACAGCGGCGACGCTGGCGATCGATCAAGCCGGCTCACTCGGCTTCGAGGCGGTCATCGCCCTGATCCTCCCCCACAACTACGCCTCGCGGCGGGTCGCGGAGAAGGCGGGGCTGACGGCGGAGCGCGAAGTCGAGCACGCTGGGCTGCCGCATCTCTTGTATCGCCGGGCACTCGGTCTATCTTGATCAGATGCCTCTGAGCAAATGGTCCGGCGCCTGGCGGTGATCGTCTCCCTGCACATCGCCGAGGCGTCGGCCCGCGACGCGGTCGCACTGCTGCTCGCACCGCCGCGCCGTGTCAACCTGCCCGGCCTGGTCTACGCCGAGACGCTGACGACGGCGCCGCTCGGGGAGCCGCTACTGCCGCCGCGGCGCCTCGACCGGATCGGCCTGCTGGCGGCCTGGGAGGAAGAGACGGCATTGGATGCCTTCCTGGCCGAGGATCCGATCGCCAGGCGCCTCGCCGCTGGCTGGCACGTCCGGCTGCAGCCGTTGCGGATATCTGGTGCCTGGGCCGAGCTCGCCGGACTGCCGGCAGAGCCGCTCGCGGTCCAGGACGACGAGCCCGTGGGGGTTCTCACCCTCGGTCGCCTGCGACTGCGTCGCACCGGCGCCTTCCGGGACAGCGCCGGGCCCGCCGAGGCGGCGGCGCTCGCCAGCCCCGCTCTGCTCGCCGGCATCGGGCTCGCCCGGCCGCCGCGGCTGGTCGCCACCTTCACGCTCTGGCACAGCGCCGCGGCGATGCGCACCTATGCCTACGAGAGCGGTGCGCCGCACGTCGCCGCGATGGCTGCCCATCGCGCCGATCCCTTTCATCGCGAAGCCGCCTTCATCCGCTTCCGCCCCTACGGCTCGCACGGCAGCTGGGACGGCCGCGACCCGTTGGCGGAAGCGTCAGCGGTGATGCCGGGCGGAGGTTTCGCCAATCCCTCCTAGCGGCGGCGCTTGCTGCGCTTGCCTCGGGATCGTGTACGGGCGGCGACCTCCTGGAGGGTCCGTTCGCTTGCCTTCTCGGTGGCGTCGTCCATGGTGATCTGGAACATCGAAAGCAGCGCATCGGAGGCGAGGGGGCGCATCCGCTCCAGCGCCTCGCGGACCTTCGGCCAGTCCTCTTCGGGACGGCCTGCCTTCTCGAACGGCTCCCAGATCTCCTTGACGAAGAGCTCGACGAAGGTGCGGGCGACACCCTCGGCGTGGGTGTGGAGACGGTCGGCGGTCGCCATCGCCGCCTCGAGTGAGACGCCGAGCTCGACCAGTGCCCCGCCCGCCCGCTGCAGACGAGGGCTGATCGCCTCGATCTTGCCGTCGGGCAGTTCTCGGAGGATGCCGAGGCTCTCGCCGCGGCGGACCAGCCGCGGGTCGAGTTTCTGGGCGCCCCAGATCGCCGCCAACTCGTCGGGCTCGAATATTTCCGGCGTCTCCTCCTCGAAGGGCGCCCGCACGGCACGGGCGAAGTCGACCATCTCTTTGGAGGAGGCGCCGGTGCTCTCCAGCACGCGCCGGATCGCCTCCAGGTTCAGCCCCTCCGCCTGCATTTCCCGGGTCAGCTCTATCCGGGCGACGTGCTCCTCGCCGTAGTAGCCGGTCCGGCCCTGAACGTCCGGCGGCGGCAACAGGCCGCGCGTCTGGTGCGCGCGGATGTTGCGGACCGTCATCCCGGTCCGCTTCGCCAACTCCCCGATCGTCATCTTCCCGTCGGGCGCCTGGCCGCCGTCGCCCCGCGGGCTCATCCGCGGCCCGCCAACGTCAACCGCTGCCCGTTCATCGCGGCGGCGGCGTCCGAGCAGAGGAAGGCGATGGCGTCGGCGAGGTGCTCGGCTGGCGTGAAGGTCGCGAAGTCCCCCTCCGGGTTCTCCTCGCGCATGCGCGGCGTCAGGATCGCGTCGACGACGACGATGTTGGCGGTGGCACCGCCGGGCTCGAAGCCGTCGGCGAGTGCCAGCGTCCAAGCCTCGGCCGCCGCCTTCGCCGCCGCATAGGCGGCATTGGTGTTGGACGGCGCCTGCGCCTGCTTGGCGGAAACGAGCACGAAGCGCCCGTGCTGGCTGGCGGCGATCTGCCCGTGAAAGGCGCGGGTCGTGTGCTGCACAGTGCGGATCAACAGGTCGTGCAACAGCTCCCAGTCCTCCGGCGGCTCCTCGTGCAGTGGCTGCCCGCCCCGCCAGCCCCCGACCAGGTGGATCAGGGCATCGACGCGACCGAACCGCTCGGCCAGGCTCGCGCACCACTCACGCGTCGCCGACTCGTCGAGCAGATCGACCGCCTGCCCGTCCCAGCGCTCGGCTGGAATGCCGAGCTGCTCCGGCAGCGCGGCCAGCGTCTCGGCACTGCGATCCGTGCCCGCGACGATCGCCCCCTCGGCCGCCAACCGTGCCGCCACCAGCGGCCCCAGCCCGCCCCCGACCCCGGCGATCGCGACCACTCTGTCGGCAAGAGACTCAGATCCCATCAACCCATCTTTCCGTATGCCGCAAATTCCACCAACCCGACCGCATCTTTCTGTCTGAGCAACCTGCGAACATGTGTTCGTGATCTATGCCGATGTCTTCACCGACACCACATCCGGGGCGATCGCTGTGCTCCTCGGATTCACCGGTCTCTTCGGCGGCGCGGCGCACTACGCGGCCGTCCTTGCCAACAGCACCGAACGGGAGGTCGAACGCGCCACGGCGTTCGGCTTCTTCCTCGGCTTCGGCCTCGGAGCCCTCGTTTTGGCAACTGATTTCCTCGCGTGACTACACTGACCTCATGATCGGCCGTGTCGCATTTTTGGTTGTCTCAGCGGCGGGCGTCGCGGGGGTGGTGCTCCTCTTGAACGGACTACACGCCGGCGCTGGCGTAGCTGTCGCAAGCCTCGGGCTAGTCGCCGTGATATTCGGAGGTGCCCTTGGCTATCTGGCCCCTCGGCTGCCGGAGCTGAGAAACCCACGGCGTCCGCGTCCGCTCATCCCGCATCGCACGGACTGAGCTTCCCGGGAGGCGAGATGGGGGAGAGAGGATTCGAACCTCTGTAGGCATAGCCAACGCGTTTACAGCGCGTCTCCTTTAACCACTCGGACACTCCCCCGGAACAATCCCGCGTGATTCTAGAGGCCCGTCGCGAGACGTGACTACGCCACGCCCAGCCGCTGCGCCATCTGCTCGTTGAAGCGGGTGAGGGCGGAGAGGGGGCGCATGAAGACGGTCAGGTCGATGACCTTGCCGTCTTCGTCGAGGGTGAGGTAGTCGATGCCCTCGAGCTGGCGGTCACCCACGTTGGCGGTGAAGCGGAGGCAGACGCTGCGGCCGGTGGCGAGCTCGTCGACGTAGGTGAGGTCTTCGAGGGTGGCGGCGACATGGGTCAGGACCTGGGTGACGACCTCTTTGCCCTCGAAGCCGCGGAAGAGGATCGGGCTGTGGAGGACGACGTCGTCGGCGAGCGTCTCGCTCAGCAGCTCGAGGTCCTTCGCTTCGGCGGCGCGACGGAAGGGGTGCGGCTCGGCCATACAGGTGACTCTAGCTCGGATAGGCTCGGGCGATGCCAAGCGATCATTTCTACTCGCGCTTCTCCTCTTCGCTCGGGACTCGCGGACTGCGCTGGGCCGGGAAGCTCAATACCCCGCTCTACCGCCTCAGCGGCGGCAGGATCGGTGGCAAGGTCGGCCAGGCACCCGTTTTGCTGCTGACCACGACCGGCCGCAAATCAGGCCAGCTGCGTACGGCACCTGTCCTCTACTTGGCCGACGGCGAGAACGTGGTCTTGATCAACACCAACGCGGGCAACGCCAAGATCCCCGCCTGGTCGCTCAACCTCGAGGCAAACCCCGAGGCCGAGATCGAGCTCGGCCGCGAGCGGCGGCAGATCCGTGCGCGCATCGCCGAGGGCGAGGAGCGCGCCGACCTCTGGCGCAAGCACAACGAGCAGTACGCCGGCTTCGACGACTACAAGGCCAAGCTCGCTTCCGACCGCAAGATCTCGATTTTCGTGCTCGAGCCGCGCTAGCGGCGGCGAGCGCTAAGAGGCATCCCGGAGCATCTGAGCCTCCGGCAACCGCTGCAGCTTTTTCAGCGTGTTGTTCTCGATCTGGCGGATCCGCTCGCGGGTGACGCCGAAGGTCTTGCCGACTTCCTCGAGCGTCAGCGGCTCGGTGCCGGAGAGGCCGTAGCGAAGTTCGATCACCTGGCGCTCACGCTCCGGCAACGCGTCGAGCGCCCGGCGCACCCCTTCCTTCTGCAGGTGCTCGCTGGCTTCCTCGAAGGGCTCGAGGACGGCGTCGTCGGCGACGAAGTCGCCGAGCTCCGATTCGTCCTCGTCGCCGATCGGTTTCTCCAGTGAGACCGGCAGCTGGGCGACGCGGAGGATGTCCCGCACGTCGGAGACCGGCCAGCGCAGCTCCTCGGCGATCTCCGCCGGCTCCGGCTCACGACCCAGTTTCTGGACCAGCTGGCGCTCGACGTGAGCTACGCGGTTCAGTTTCTCGACCATGTGGACGGGGATGCGGATCGTCCTCGCCTTGTCGGCGATCGCCCGGGTCACCGCTTGGCGGATCCACCAGGTCGCGTAGGTCGAGAACTTGTAGCCGCGCCGGTAGTCGAACTTCTCGACCGCCCGGATCAGCCCCAGCGAGCCCTCCTGGATCAGGTCGAGGAAGCTCAGCCCACGGCCCAAATAGCCTTTCGCGATCGAGACGACGAGGCGCAGGTTGGCCTCGACCATCTGCCGCTTGGCGAGCATGTCACCGCGCTCGATCCGTTTCGCAAGTTCGACCTCCTGGGCGGCGGTCAGCAGCTCGACCTGACCGATCGAGCGCAGGTAGAGCCGCAGCGAGTCGAGGCTGGGCTCGACGGTGAGGTCGAGCTCGGCTTTCTTCGACTGCCCGCTGGACTCGCTCTCGCGCTGCTCTTTGTAAGCGCTGACGCCGTCCTCGGCGATCACGTCGACACCGTGCTCTACCAAGTGGGCGTGCAGGCCGGAGACCTGCTCCTTGGTGATCTCCACCTCCTCCAGCGTCACCGCGATCTGCTCGAAGGTGAGGTAGCCCCGCTCGCGACCGAGCGCGATCAGGCCGCGAAGCTCCTCCAACTCGACCACAGGGGTCGCCTCGTCGCGGTCCAGCACCTCTGCGGACGTCTCCAACGGTTCGATGCTCATCGGCTCCGCTGCAACCCTCTCCCCCATTCCCATTGGGTGTGCCGAGTCCCAACTCGGCTGCGCCCAAGTATAGGCAGAAGTTCTCCATCGCTTACGCTTCTGTACCGATGTCGAGCCGCCCCGCCACCGTTCCCCCTGCACCCGACGTACAGGCCGGCGTCCCCGCCACGCAGGTCAGCCTCTCGCGCGTCGGCGTCACCGGCGTCGAGAAGGTGATCCGGGTCAAGGCGGACGGCTCCGAGAACCTCTTCTACGCCGAGCTCGAGTGCTTCGTCGACCTCAACCCGCAGCAGGCGGGCGTACACATGTCCCGCTTCGAGGAGATCGTCAACGAGGCGATCGACGAGGTCGTGCTCGGCGAGGCCTTCAAGGCCGAGGTGCTGGCCGCCCACGTCGCCGAGAAGGTGCGCGAGCGTCAGGGCGGCCTGCGCGCCGAGGTCTCGCTGACCGCCCACTATCCGGAGACGGTTTCAACGCCGAAGAGTGGCCAGAGCACCCAGGAGATCTACGTCCTCTACGGCACCGCCGTCGCCTCCCAGCACGGCACCCGGACCCTCACCGGCGTTCAGGCCCAGGGCATGACCGCCTGCCCCTGCGCCCAGGAGATGGTCGCCGGCCTCTCCCGCGAACGGCTCGCCGAGCTGGGCTTCGGCGCCGAGGAGATCGAGCGGGTGATCGACGTCGTCCCGATCGCGACCCACAACCAGCGCGGCATCGGCACCCTCCACGTCGGCTGCCCCGAGGGCGGCCCCTCCTGGATCGACGCGCCGGAGATGCTGCGAATCGTCGAGACCTCGATGAGCTCGGAGATCTACGAGCTGATGAAGCGGCCCGACGAGATGTCGGTCGTCGTCAAAGCCCACGAAAACCCTCGCTTCGTCGAGGACTGCGTGCGGGAGATGATCCGCCAGGTGGTCGCGGGCTATCCCGACCTGCCGGACGAGGCCTTCGTGATGGCCCGCCAGGAGAACCTCGAGACGATCCACCGCCACAACGTGGTGGCAGAGCGTTACGGCACCCTCGGCGAGCTGCGCAGCGAGCTGGAGAGCGGCGAGCACCAGGCACGCCACCGCACTATGCGCGAGTGGCTCGAGGCCGCGGCCGAGTAGCGACGCTCAGCCGGGGAGCGCCCCGGCGCGTTCCTTCTGCTGCTGCTCGATCCGCCGGCGCAGGCCGAAGAAGTAGTCGGCGCCGCTGATCACCGTCACCGCCAGGGCGACGTAGACGAGCAGGTCGACTCCGAGCGGAGCCGGGTTGGCGACGATCAGGGCGATCACGGCGGCGATCTGCAGGACCGTCTTCAGCTTGCCGAGCCAGCTGGCCGCGATGACGATGCCACGCTCGGCGGCGATCGTGCGGAGGATCGTCACCGCGACCTCGCGGGCGATGATCACCATCGCCACCCAGGCTTCCAAGCGGTCGAGCGAGACCAGCGAGACGAGGGCGCCGATGATCAGCAGCTTGTCGGCGAGCGGGTCCATCAGCTTGCCGAAGGTGGTGACGGCGTCGCGTGAGCGGGCGAAGTAGCCGTCGAGGCCGTCGGTGGCCGCGGCGGCGGCGAACACCGCTGCAGCGAGGGCGTCTCCGTTGGGCGTCTCGCCGAGCAGCGCCACGACCACGACCGGCACCGCCAGGATGCGCAGCAGGGTCAGCGCATTCGGCAGGTTGAGCGGGAACACACGCTCAGTCTCCCGGATTGGCGCCGGCGGGCGCCGGAACTGCCTTCCCAGCGGCGGCGGCATCCCGCTTGGCGAAGTACTCCTCGCCCTCGATGCTGATGTGGGGCACGATCTTGTCGAGCCAGCCGGGTATCCACCAGGCGCGCTTGCCGAGCAGGACCATCACCGCCGGCACCAGCAGGCAGCGCACCAGGGTCGAGTCGATCGCGATCGCCACCGCCAACCCGACCCCGAACTCCTTCACCACCGGGTCGCCGACGAGAACGAAGCTGGTGAAGACGCACACCATGATCGCCGCCGCCGAGGTGATCACCCGCCCGGTGTTGGCGAGGCCCTGAACCACGGCGGCGCGGGCGTCGCCGCTTTCCTTGAAGTGTTCCTTCATCTGCGTCAGCAGGAACACCTCGTAGTCCATCGAGAGGCCAAAGAGAATCGCGAACATCAGCAGCGGCACGAAGCTGACGATCGGGATGGCGTGGTCGAGCCCGATCAGCGAGGAGCCCCAGCCGAGCTGAAAGACCGCGGTCACCACCCCGTAGGCGGCCGCCACCGAGATCAGGTTCATCGCCGCCGCCTTGATCGGCACCAGCAGCGAGCGGAAGGCCATCAGCAGGACGATGAAGCTGAGGCCGACGACGATCGCGATCATCAGCGGCAGCTTTTCGGCGATCTTGCTGGCCAGGTCGATGTAGCCGGCGGTCTGGCCGCCGACGTAGGAGCTCGCCTTCGTCCCTTCCAGTGCCTTCGGGACGACGTCGTCGCGGAGGTGTTCGACGAGTTCGACGGTCGCGTCCTTCCACGGCTCCGATTTCGAGATCACCGTGAAGACCGCCACCGTGCCCGCCTTGTCGAGGCTCGGCTGGGAGACACCGGCGACGTCGCCGGCGGCGCCAATCGCCTTCTGCAACTCGGGCAGAACCTGTTTCGCTTCGGCGGGGGAGGTGAATTCGGAGGCGATCAGCAGTGGCCCGTAGGTGCCGGGCCCGAACCCGGTGTCGAGGCCTTCGAAGGCTTCGCGCGAGGTGGTGTCCTTGGGCAGGGCGCTGATGTCGTTCTGGCCGAGCTGGAGCTTGAAGATCGGCAGGGCCAGCACGGCGAGGATCAGCATCGAGACGGCGACCGCGGGCCAGGGCCGGTCGGCGACGGCGTCGGCCCAACGCAGCCAGCCGTGGGGCTTCTTGTCATCTGGATGGGTCTTGCCGAGGTGAACCCGCAGGCTGTTGATGCGGGGCCCGAGCGCCCCCAGCATCGCCGGCAGCAGAGTGGCCGCCGCGCAGACGGCAACGACGACGGCGACCGCGGCGGTGAAGCCGAGCGTCGATACGAGGGGGATGCCGGCGAAGGCGAGCGAGCAGAGCGCGATCATCACCGTAAAGCCGGCGAAGACGACGGCACCGCCGGCGGTCGCGGTGGCGCGGGCGATCGACTCCCGCATCTCCATCCCTTCGCCGAGCTGGAGTTTGTGGCGGGTGACGATGAACAGCGCGTAGTCGATCCCGACTCCGAGCCCGATCATCGTCGCCAGCGTCGCGGCGACCCCCGGCACCTCGAACACGTGCTCGAGCAGTTTGATGATCGAGAGGGCGCAAGCGAGCCCGAGGATCGCGGAGATGATCGGCAGCATCATCGCCGTCGCCGTGCCGAAGGCGAAGAGGAGGATGATCACCGCCGCCACCAGGCCGACGACCTCGGCGAACTCGGTCGCCGGTTTCGAGAGCTGCTGGCCGACGTAGCCGCCGATCGAGGTCTCGATTCCCGCCTTTTCCGCTGGCCGCGCGGCGTCGAGGATTTCCTCTGAGCCTTCTTCGTCGATTTCGCCCGGCCCGACCCCGAGCACCACCGGGATGTAGGCGATCTGCTGGTCCTCGCTGATCGTCTTCGAGCCCTTGACGAGCGGGCTCTGGGCCGAGTTGACATTCGGCAGCGCTTCCAACTTCCCCGCCGATTCTTCGATCGCGGCGGCGTACTGCGGTTCGGTCAGCTTCCTGCCGGCGGGCACTTCGAAGACCAGCGGGTTGGAGCCGTAGGCCTGTTCGGGGAGGTTTTCTTCCAGCAGTTCGGTTGCCGTGGTCGAACCGGTCCCCGGCAAGGTGAGGTTTTCACTGGTCTGCGATCCGGCGCTGGAGGAGATTGCGACAAGGGCGATCGCGGCGACGATCCAGGCCGCGATCACCGGCCAGTGATGCCGCGCGCAGAACCGACCGATGGCGTAGAGCGGCGCGGTCACCGGACAATCATTCCTTACCCGGCGGCGGTGCGGTCCCGTTCTCGAAAGCTTCCGGCACGGTCGCGAGCGGTCGAGCGCCCAGCGCTCGCCGCAATAGCACCAGGTGCTGGGCCTGGTTGGCGACGATCGAGCCGACCAACGCCCGCTGCGAGGTCAGATGTGCGATCGCCTGCAACCCGTCGTCGATCGAGACCCTTTCGACTTCGTAGAGGAAACCGAGGAGGTCGTCGCGGGTCCGCAGATCCTCGGCTTCGATCTCTTCGTCTTCTTCCGGTTCTGCCTCGGCACCGAGGCCGCGCAGGGCCCTCAAGATCGCGTCGACGTGTTCCTGTTCCTGGGCGCGGAAGCGCCGCGCCATCGCGAGGTCGGCACCGTGCAGCTGCGGCAGCACCCGGTCATAGGCCCGTGCCGCCGCCAGCTCCCGCGCCAGCACCACGTTCAGCACTTCCGCGTCGACCACCTTGTCGGGCACGGCGGTGGTGGTACCGGCCCCGCTGCCGCCACAACCGGCGAGGGCGAGGACGAGCAGAGCCGCCACGGTGAGAGTGGCGCGCCGCACCCCGCCGCGCGGCGTGATTCGGTTCCGGGAGATGAGCAAGCGGCGAACCCTAAGCGACGGCGCCGGAACGCCCGCCGACCGCGAGGAGGCGTTGGCTGCGCTTGCCGCCGAGATCCACGGCTGCCGCATCTGCCCGCGGCTGGTCGAGTGGCGCGAGGCCTGCGCCGCCGACCCACCCCGGCGCTACCGCGGCGAGGAGTACTGGGCGCGGCCGCTGGACGGTTTCGGCGACCCGGCGGCGCGGCTGGCGATCGTCGGCCTTGCCCCGGCGGCGCACGGCGCCAACCGCACCGGTCGGATGTTCACGGGAGACCGCTCGGGAGAGTGGCTCTACGCGGCGCTGCACCGAGCCGGCTACGCGAACCAGGCCGAGTCCGAGCGGCGCGGCGACGGCCTGCGCCTCGACGACGCCTACGTCACCGCGGTCGTCCGCTGCGCACCGCCCGCCAATCGTCCGACCCCCGCGGAGCGCGACAACTGCCTCCCCTACCTAGAGCGGGAGCTGAGCCTGCTCGACCGCAGCCGGGTGATCGTCGCCCTTGGTGCCTTCGGCTGGGACGGGGCCCTGCGCGCGGCGCGCGCACTTGGGGCCGACGTGCCGCGGCCACGCCCCCGCTTCGGCCACGGCGCCGAGGCCGACCTCGGCCGCTGGCTGCTGCTTGGCTGCTACCACCCGAGCCAGCAGAACACCTTCACCGGCACGCTCACCGTGCCGATGATCGACGCCGTCTTCGCCCGCGCCCGCGAGCTCTCGAATTCTTCCTAGCTCTCGCCGCCCTCCATCGGCGGCACCGGGCGGCGCTCGCCCTCGCCGGGGGTTTCGTAGGCCATCGTCACCGCGGAGACCTGGAACCCGGTCTCGCCGGCGTCGCGCAGACGCGCCGCGGCGGCGTTCTGGATCTTCAGCACCTGCTCGAGGTTCTCCGCCATCGCCTCGTTGAGCTCCTTCCAGCCCTCCTCGTCGAGGATCATCTTCGTCCACGCCAGGTGCCGGTCCTCGCGGGCATCGAAGCTGCCGGAGCTGAGCGCGGCGCCGGCGTCGTCGACGACGTTCTGCAGCAGCGAGGCAGACATCCCCGGCCGCACCGAGGCCGGCAGCCGGCGCCACTCTTCGTCCTCGAGGAAGATCCGTGTCGTCGCCCGGTAGTAGTGCTCGACGGCCCCGCGCCGGGGCTCAGTGCCGACGAGTTCGATGCATTCGCACTGCTTGAGCACGTTGATGTGGTAGCTGACATGCCCCACGCCCTGCTCTAGCTCTTTGGCGATTTCGTTCGGGCTGGCCACCCGTTCGTTGAGGATCGAGAGCGCCTGTGCCCGCACCGGATGGGCGAGGGCTTTGATCAGTTGCTGGTCGACGACTTCGCGCGTCGCGCTCTTATCCGAGGCGCCGTTTTTGCCTTCATCTGGGGTGGCCATGGGATCTCCATTCGTTGGGGAAGCTCTGATCAATACATGCTATGGCCAGTACTTGATCTTTTGGGCAAAATTGCAGGTATTCTCGGGCAAATCTGTGGACTGTGTGAAACGCATTAATCGCTGGACGGGTCTTAAGCAATACCGGCAGGGAACCGGTATGTGTGCCAGCGAGGCGCTGGCACGGGGAGTTACTCGGCACCAGGAGAGAGGAGCAGCAATGAGTCTCAACACAAGTCAGAGCGTCGTTCCGGCAGCCGCGATCCACAAGCAGAACTAGGCGCCACCGGTGTTTCGGCCGCGAATCAAACGCACGACCGAGGTGATCGAGGCCCCTGACGGGGACCTCTATCTGCTGCGCACCAGCGCCGACAACGACATTCGCATCGAAAAGCCGACGGCGGAGCAGCGGCTGCTGCTGGAGGCGCTCGACGGCACGCGCACGCTCGAGGAGCTGGAACGGCTCTTCGACGCGGAGGAAGTCCAGAACACGCTCGCCCAGATGCAGCAGCTGGAGGCGATCGAGGACGGTGCTGACGACGAGCGGGTCAGCCCGCGCGAGCTGGCTCGCTTCGATCGTCAGCTGCGGTACTTCAGCGACGTCGCCGGCAACGGCCTCGCGCCCTCGGAGTGCCAGCGGCGGCTGCGCGAGGCGCGGATCGCCGTCCTCGGCGTCGGCGGCATGGGGGGATCGGTGGCGATGTGGCTCGCCTGCTGTGGAGTCGGCGAGATGCGGCTGATCGACGGGGACCGGGTCGAGATCAGCAACCTCAACCGGCAGGTGCTCTACGACGAGGCCGACATCGGCGTGCTCAAGGTCGAGGCGGCGGCACGGCGGCTGCGTGCCTTCGACTCCTCGATGCGGGTGACGGCGACGGCGGGGAAGCTCGAAAGCCAGGCCGACATCGCCGAGTTCATCGCCGGCGCCGACGTCGTCATCGACGCGGTCGACTGGCCGGCATACGAGATCGAGCGCTGGTGCAATGCCGCCTGCTTCGAGGCCGGCATCCCCTACATCTCGATGAGCCACTTCCCGCCGATTGCCCGGGTGGGACCGCTCTACGTGCCGGGGGTGACGGGTTGCTACGCCTGCCAGGAGATCGCGATCAGGCGCGACTACCCGCTCTTCGACGTCGCCACCGAGCAGCAGCGGCAGCGGTCCTCGCCGGCGGCGACGCTGGGGCCGCCGTGCGGGATCAGCGGTGGCCATGTGGCAATGGAGGTGTTGCACCTGCTGACCGGCCTGGCCGAGCCCTCGGCGCTGGGCGTGGCGCAGGTCTACGACCTGAGGACGATGGAGATCGACCGCGAACCGGTGGTGCCCGAGCCCGACTGCCCGGTCTGCGGCCATCTCGACCACAAGAAGCTCGGCGAGCCGCTGGAGCGCGAGCCCAGCGGACAGAAGCTGACGGAGGGGGAGCGCCAGAGCGAACGGGTCGCCGGCGGGTCGGCGGTGGAGGCGGCGGACAGATAGGTTGGCGGCGACCGATGAGGCTCGCCGCCGCCCTTGTCATCGTCACCCTCACCGCCGGCCTGCTGGTCGCCTGCGGCTCTGATTCCAGCCCCGGACCGTCTCACGGCGACGACTCCGAGCGAGGCGAAGGTGGGGCGCGTGCGCCGATCGGCGCCTCCCTGCGCAGCTGCGCCGCGGCCACGTCTCAAATCGCGGGCCTGCGCGTCATTGCGGCGTCCTGCGGCGAGGGTCGCCGCGTCGCCCACGGCTGGCAGCGCGGCAACGGCTGCCGACCGAGCGGCGGCGTCTCGCGCGCCGCCTGCGCGGTCGGTCCCTACCGCTGCAGCTCCGTGCGCGCCGACCGCGGCGTCGCCGTCAACTGTGCCCGTTCCGGCAGCACGGTGGCCTTCATCGCCCGGCCCCGCCGCTGAACCCCGGTCGGGCCGGGGCGAGTGGTTCCGCCCCGTCCGGGACTAACTTGCCCCACGCCTGCGAGCGCGCCGATCCGCCGGGTCGAGGAAGAGCGCGAACCACAGCAGCGGCGCCCATTCGGGAACGACCATGGCGACCGGAATCGAAGCGAGGAAGACCGCCGCGACGAAGAGCGATTTGTGGCGGAGGGCCGCGGCTTCCTCGGGGCTGATGTCCGAAAGCCCGGCCGCGGACGCGTCGAGGGCCATCCAGAGCCCGACTAGCGAAACACCCACGAGGTTGACCGCGTAGAGGATCACCGCGGCGGCCTCGCCGCCGTGACTGCCAATCACGTCGGTGCTGAAGGGGATCAGCACCACCCAGGCCAGGTAGAAGATGTTGATCGCCAGGAGGCGGCCGTCGAAGCCGGTGACGCTGGAGAAGAAGCGGTGGTGGTTCACCCAGTAGCGGCCGATCACCGCAAAGCTGATCGCGTAGGCAAGAAGGCTGTGGCGCAGATCCCAAAGCGCGTCGGTGAGGTTTTCCCCGGGCCCCAGGTGCTCCGGCACGGTCAGAGCCAGGACGAGCAGCGTGATCGCGATCGCGAAGACGCCATCGCTGAAAGCGACGATCCGCGAGAACTCGATCTCGTTCTCCTCGCGCCGACGAGCTTCCCTGGGTCTTGCCATCGCCGCATCATCGAGCCCGGCCTTGACGGAACCGCTGGCCCCGGGGGTCCCCTGCCCGGCGGAGACGCGCACAATGGGCAGGTGATCGACCTAGCCGCCCACAGCGCCCACCTCAGCGACGACCGAATCGTGCACGCCTTTCTCGACGTGAACGATCCCTTCGTCGCGTGGCAGGTATACCGAGGCGCGGTCGTCTCCTCGGCGAACGCACACGCGACCTCGCTGAGCCTCTGGACGGCCGAATACCTCCGGGCGCTCAGTGAGGGCGATACCAGGCAGCGGTGGTTCGAGACCGAGCTCGCGATCGAGCAGCTACGGGTGCGCGCTTATCCGCGCGTCGTCTCCCGACTGCGCGGCTTCTTCGCCTTCCCAGATCGCCTGTCGGCGGTGCGCGCCGCGGAAGCCTGGCCCGGACGCCGCTTCGACCCTGCCTACCTGGCGGAGCTGTTCGTCTTGGACGGCGCCAGGATCAGTCGCCATGACTCCAATTGGATCTCCCGGGAATCCGCGGCGACAGACGGTTCTTGGATCGATGCCTATCTCGCCGGAGAACAGGGGGGCCGGCATCCGATCTGGGAGCTGCTCGTCGACGGAAGGGCGGTCGTATTCGGCACCGAGCTGCGCGAACGCGCCTATGAGACGGTGCGCCAGGCCTGGCCGGACTCACTGGCCCTGCTCGAGATCGCCCGTCTGGGGGGCGAACTCGGCTCCGACCTTGGCCTGATAGCACCGATGGTGCTCGGGGACCCGGGGAACGGCCGGGAAGTCGCCTACTGCGTCGACATGCGCGATGCGAAAAATGAGAGCTTCCTCGAGCGCCTTCGCCAACACCGCGAAAGCGGCGGAGCGATGAACTGGGAGGACCTGGACGTCGGCGCGGACACCTTCACCGTGCCCGACCTCACCAATCGGTCCTTCCGGCTATAGCGGTCCCCGTTTTCCTAATATGGACGCGGAATGCCGGCGTAGCTCAGTTGGTAGAGCACTTCATTCGTAATCACTCTGCCAGTACCGATCATGGCTTAACAGAGCGCTTTCTAGCGGGTCTCAGCGGGATCTAGCTGAGCCTGGTTGAGGCTAGTTTGAGGGACATCTGAGGGACAGTTCCCGAATGATCCAGACATGCGCTCGGCAAGATCGGTGGTCGGCACAAATCCCCCGTAGCGGGCCGACGTGGTGCTGAGGTTGGCATGGCCCATCGCCTCTTGTACCTCTCGCGGGGCAATGTTCGGATTGCTCATCAGAGCCGAGCCGAACGTATCCCGGAGATCGCGGAACTCCCAGAGGGGGTGGCGACGTTTGTAGACCTTGCCGTTGTTCTTGTACTCGCGGATCTCAGACGGGCCGACGCCAGCCATAAGCAGAGCTTTGTTGAACCGCTTGGTGACTTTGCGCGGCTCTAGGGGACCGCCAGTGATCGTTTCAGCGAAGACAAGATCAGAGCCCTTCGGGAATCGGGTCACCTTGCGCCATTTTTCAAGCTCACGATTGAGGTTCGGCAGCATCGGGACGATCAGAGTTTTCTTCCCG
>JBEVJP010000122.1:0-51009 GCA_040510155.1 Solirubrobacterales bacterium
CGGCTTTCGTCAGGTCCCAGGCGCGCCCGTCGACGTAGGGGCCGCGGTCGATCACCTGGGTCACCACCGATTTGCCGTGGTAGACGAACTTGACCGTGGTGCCGCATGGCAGTTTCTTGTGCGCGACGCCCAGGGTCTGCGGCTGCAGGGTCTGCCCGCAGGCGGTCTGGTGGCCCCAGAGCCCGGGCCCGTACCAGCTGGCACCGCCGTAGCGCCAGGTGCCGAAGGTGTGTTCCCCTTCTTCGATCGGAGCGGGCGTGTAGGTGGATGCTCCGCCCGTCGCCGCCTGCGCACCGGCGGCAACCCCGGCGAAGAGGGCGAAGAAGGCAGCCAGGGCAAGCGCCCAGCGCACGGAGGTTTGGTTGATCGTCTGCATCTCTTTCCAGGCGCTTGCGGGGTTAGCTGACGGGCTCGCGCTGAAAGAGCTGCGCTACGCGACAAACGGCCGCGATTCGCCCCAACTGATTGGGCCCCCCGCTCTTCGCGTTATGTGGCGAAGATTCAGCGGAAGTTGGCGGTAAGTTAGCAAACGCTAAGACAGAAACTTGTACAGGCGTCGTTTCCACCCTTTTCCTCGTTCCAGCGAGGTCAAGACTGGAAACGACCGGGACCTGATGACGGGGATATGGAAGAGGCCCCCTTTCGGGAGCCTCTTCCGTAGCGGGCCTGTAAGCCGGATCCTGTCTTGAGCGGCCATCTATCTAGGCGGCCTACCTGGACCTCGCCGAGCCGGGTCGACGGTCCTGCTTGGCCTTGCACCGGGCGGGGTTTGCCTGGCCGCCGCGTCACCGCGACGCCGGTGCGCTCTTACCGCACCATTTCACCATTGCCTGTTCGCGGCTCACGTGTGGCCGCGCCATCGGCTGTGTCATTTCTGTGGCACTTTCCCGCGGGTTTCCCCGGGTGGGCGTTACCCACCGCCCTGCCCTGTGGTGTCCGGACTTTCCTCGAGGGGTTTTCTCTCCCCCCGCGGTCCGCTCGGCCCGCCCCTCGATGGTACGCCGCCGCCGCTCTCGGGGCCGGAACCGGGCCGGATATGGTGGCTGCCATGCGCAGCGCGGTCGTCACCGGCGCCGGCGGCGGGCTCGGCCGCGCGATCGCCCTGGAGCTGGCGGCGCAGGGGTTCTCAGTGCGGGTGACCGACGTCGACGCCGCTAGGGCAGCCGCCGTGGCCGCGGAGATCGGCTCGGGCGCCACCTCCTCTCCGCTCGACGTCCGCGACGAGGCGGCCTGCCGTGGCCTGGCGAGCGAGGTCGCGGCAGCAGGTGGCCTCCACCTCTGGGTCAACAACGCCGGCATCCTCGTCACCGGCGATTCCTGGCAGCAGGACGAGCCGACCCGCGGCGCGATGCTGGCTGTCAACGCCGCCGGAACCATGAACGGCACCGTCGCGGCCCTGAAGCAGATGCTGCCGACCGGCCGCGGCCACGTCATCAACGTCATCTCCCTGGCGGGCATCGTCGCCGCCCCCGGCGAGGTCACCTACGCCGCCAGCAAGCACGCCGCGATGGCGTTCACGCTCGGCACCCTCTTCGACCTGCGCCGCGCCGGCCACCGCGGCATCGAGCTCTCCGCCGTCTGCCCCGACGGCATCTGGACGCCGATGCTGGAGGACAAGCTCGACGACCCCGACGCCGCCGGCTCCTTCTCCGGCCAGCTCCTCACCCCCAAGCAGGTCGCCCGCGAGGTCGGCCGCCTCACCGAGCGCCCCCGACCGATCCTGATCCTCCCCCGCTGGCGCGGCCCCCTCCTACGAACTTTCGACCTCTTCCCCCGCCTCGCCGTGCGACTGCTGCCGCTTGTGATGTGGGACGCCCGCCGTCGCCAGCGTCGCTACAAGCGCCTCATCGAAACCGGCCGCTGGCCTAAGTAGCGCGGCGGCTCAGACAGCGCGGAAGACGCCGACAACCTTGCCGAGGACACGAGCCTCGGAGGTGAGGATCGGCTCCATTTCCTCGTTCTCGGGCTGGAGGCGAACGTGGTCCTTCTCGCGGTAGATCCGCTTGACGGTCGCCTCCTCGCCGATCAAGGCGACGACGATCTCGCCGTCGTTGGCTTCGTCGGCCGGGCGGACGACGACGTAGTCGGCCTCGAGGATGCCGGCGTTCTTCATGCTTTCGCCGCGGATCTGGAGGATGTAGTCGCCCTCCTCGCCACCGATCACGTCGGGGATCCCGAGGTACTCCTCGATGTTCTCCTCGGCCAAGATCGGCGCACCCGCGGCGACCTGGCCGACCAGCGGCAGACCGCTTTCGGGCCGGATCGTCTTCTTCGCCTTGTCGAAGAGCAGCTCTATAGCCCGCGGTTTCGAGGGATCGCGTTTGAGCAACCCGATCTTCTCCAGGTTGGCGAGGTGCGCGTGCACGGTCGAGGAGGAGTGCAATCCCACGGCTTTGCCGATCTCCCGCACCGTCGGCGGGTAGCCGGTCTTGGCGGCGTACTTGCCGATGAAGTCGAAGATCTCCTTCTGGCGCTTCGTCAGATCGAGGTCAACCATGGCTCTTCCTTATTCCTCCATGCCGAGAACAAGTGCGTTCGAACACCTGTTCGAAAAGCCTATCGGCTGGGTCGGATAGCCGCAAGGAAAGCCCCCTCTCGCCCCAACCATCTAGAATCCGCCGCCCTCGCGGCTGTGGCGGAACTGGTAGACGCGCAAGGTTGAGGGCCTTGTGGGTGGAAACACCCGTGATGGTTCGACTCCATTCAGCCGCATGACGAAATCCCCCGCTTGCGGGGGATTTCGCGTTTAGCGGAAGGTCAGGAAGGCGACGGCGGCGAGGGTCAGCGCGGCGAGGCAGGCCTGGATCAGGAAGCCGGCCGCGAGGCGGGCCGGAGGGCCCACCCTGCCCCGGCGCAGGGTCAGGGGCAGCTCTGCGATCGAGGCCGCGCCGCGGGCCAGGGAGAGGACCAGGAAGGCGAGCAGCAATGCGGTCACCACCCAGCGCTGCTCCCAGTCGAAGAGGGTGACGAGAAGGCCCGTCGCGAGGGCAAGGGTTTTCAGCAGGTTGTGACCGACGCGGCTCGCGCGCGACTTGACGATGGCCAGTCGCCACCCGGTCACCTGGACCCCGATCTCGAGCTCGTGGCCGGCGTATGAGGAGCCCGCCTTGATCGCGTCGACGGCGCAGTTCCTCAGCATGAGGACGAGGATCGCCACTCCCCACACCTGGCTCTGGGCCGCGAGGAAGATCCAACCGGCGTCTTCGGTGACCCGGTCGCAGAGCACGTCGACGTAGCTCCCGGTGGCGGAATCGCTGCCGCGCCGACGGGCGACCCACCCGTCGACCCCGTCGAGGCCGATCGAGATCACCAGCAAGGCGGCGAGCACGACACCTTCAGCCGCCGAGACGTCCCCGACGGGCGCCACCGCGGCCCAGGCGAAGACGGCGACGCCCAGCGCCGCCCGCCCGGCGGAAACAGCATTGGCCGCGGTGCGCCAGCGGCGCGCCGCTCTGCTCGACGACAAGTTCGGGCGAGCTAGGAGCTGCGAAGCCTCCACTCGAAATCAGCGGGCACGACTTCGCCCACCGCCGTTTCCCCTTCCGAGCGCGACGCCGACGGATACGCGTCCTCGAAGATCGGGCGGCAATCCACCCGCAGCGCCTCCACGTCGCGGCGCAGTTGCATCAGGAAGCCGTCGCTGGAGTTGTCGTCGGTGAAGACGAAGGCCGGGACCCGGCCGCGCTCGCGTGAGGCCGGGTAGGGCATGAACACACCCTTCGACTCCGACATCACCACCGAGTATGAGGTGGGAAGCACGTGCCCCCATACTTCGCACCGGTCGCCGAATTCCTGCTGCAGCAGCCGCGCGCTGGCGAGGATCTTCTCGGCGAGCAGTGCCGCCGGCACTCGCTGCCGGTAGGCGAGGATGGGGACGAAGTTGGATTCCGGGTGCACGAAGATCGCCTTGATCCTCATCCCTGCCCGTGACTCGCTGTTGATCCAGTCTTTGTTTTCACGCAGCCACGAGGCACCGTCGTGCATGAGGATCGTCAGCTCCCGGGCACCCCGGAAGGCGTCCGAGTAGTCGAAGTCGCAGATCGACCGCTCGGCCGACGACAGGCCCAGCTCCCGGACCTGCTTTTCGACGCCACGGAACTCCAAGACCTCTCGCCTGAAGCCTTCCAGTCGCGAGTCCATCAGCTCGGAGACGAGCCGTCCCTCGTTCCGTCGCTGGACGGCCAGCAGCAGCATGCAACATAGGCCGGCGGCCAGCAATATGCCGGCGAAGTAAACGGCGCTCATCTAACGACCTCCGAATCGAAAGAGCGGGCGCCGATGCCCCCGCTTGGTTTGGACACTGTCAGCAACGTGTTTCATGGGTCACGATCAAGTTCGTGGGGCTCCTCGGGCTTGCGGGCCATCTGGGCTTCCGCGCCTTCCGAGTCCGCCCCTACTTCCGGTGCGAGCGTCTGATGCCCAAGTAGCTTCTGCTTGGCCTCGAGATGCCTCCGGTTTTGGGGAGTATGCCCGGCGTTGAGGTCCTCGGCGGTGACATTGAAACCGTTTTCGCGAAGCACGGCGTGCTTCTCCTCGTTGTTGCTGAGGTGAATCAGGTCGGCGCCCGGCTCGACACCAAGCGCGCGCAGCACCGCGATCGCGCCGCCGTAGGTCCGTTCGTCGCGCTCGCCGATCGGATCCAGGAGCGCGCTGACCCGGACGGTGTCCAAGTCGAGCTCTTTCTGCAAGAGCAGCGTGGCCAGCTTGAAAGGCATCCCGCGCCCGCGCCCATCCTGCTCGGGGATCGAGATCAGCAGGCCCTGCCCGTGCTCGGCGATTCGTTCCAGGGCGGCGTGCATCTGATCGCGGCACTCGCAGGTGTTGTCGTGGAAGATCTGCCCCGAGACGCACCCTGAGTCGATCCTCAACTTGACCGGCTTCGCAGCGTCGAACTGCGGCCGCCACTGCCGGATCAGGGGCGCGTGAACCACGACCAGGTACTTACCCCAATTGTCGTCGACCTCCAAGTCGTAGAGGAGGAACTCGAGGATCTCTGGCTCCTCGTCGCCGTCGCCCGTCGCGTCGTCCTCGGCCTCCGGCTGTTTCACCGTGATCGAGATCGGACCCACTCCCTTTCGCGTCACCGTGAACCGCCGCCGCTCGCCCTCCTCCTGGGCATGGGTCTCATGGACTTCCTGGACGAGGCTGTCTTTGGCGATCTCGAGCCATTGTCGATTTTCTCGGCCGAGGCGCTTGCGCGCCTCGGCCGAAGATACGGGCAGCTCATCCACTAGATGGACTCCTCCGCGGCGACGGCGGCTCCGGATCTTGGTCTGATACCTGGGCTCACGGGCTTCGAGCGCATGACCTCGCCTGCGTCCTTCGGGGTGGTGGCGTCCCCACTGCCTACCTTGCTCGCAACCGAGCGGGGGTGACAGTGTCATGGTCATGGCGGCGGCAGCATACCGGTCAGGTGTCACTCCGGCTACCACAGGTACGGTCAGTTTTCGGGCTACTGAGGCGTTACTCCTGCAAATCCACCCATCGGGGTACATACCTACACTTGGGTTTGTGGTGCAGACGTGCTCGTTCCCATGTCAACTGTCTCTCCCGCTGCCCCGAGGGTCATCGCTCGCGGCCCTTCAGGCGCCCCCGCCTGGCGCCGATACCATCGCTCGATGAAGAGCTCGCTGACCTGCCTGTGGTGGAACGTCTGGTTGGAGAACTTCGACGAACGCGACCGCGAACTCGACCTGCTGGAGACGCTCGCGAACCTGCTCAGCGAGAGGAGCCCAAAAGTGGTGGCGCTCCAGGAGGTGATCGCCAGCTTCGTCGGCGAAGGCGCAGTCGGCGACCTGCTCACCGAACGGGGCTACTCCTGCCGATTCGACCCCGCTGTGGACAGGGGCGGCGGGCGCTTCATGGGGAACCTGATCGCCAGCCGGGAGCCGTTCGACTACTCCACCTATGACTGCGGCTCCTACGGCGACCGGATGGTCTCACTCCAGGTGGCGACGCTCCGCGCACCCGAGTGTGAGCTCGCGATCGGCAACACCCACTGGCTGATGATGCGGCCGGTCTTCGAGTTGCACCGCTGGCGTCAGATGAACCGCATGCTGAACGTCGTCGATCAGCTGCGCCGGGATGGCCCGCCCCTGGTGATCGGCGGCGACCTCAACACCGCCGCACACCATCCGTACATCCTGCGGTTGAAGCAGCGCTTCCGGCTGCTCTGCGACGATCAGCCGACTTGGTGGTACATGGGCCGGTCGCGACTCGTCAAGGCAAGCCTCGACCATGTCTTCGCCACCGATGAGGTCCCCAGCTCCCTGGAGCTGCTGGACCGCGGTCCTTCCGATCACGCCCCCCTCCTCGCCCAGATCGGTGGCACGGCGGCGGCACCGCACTTGGCCGAGCACGCCTGAGCCCCATCGGCGAGAATGCCCGGCGCGATGACGACGAACCCAGAAGCGCCGAACGAGCAGGGACTGGCGGACATGGCCGCCCGCGCCGGCGAGGGACCGGTGACGATGCTCAACCTGCTGCGCTTCGCGCCGGAGGGAGGGCGCGAGCGCTACGCCGAATACGGGGCCGCGGTGGCGCCACTGCTGGAGCGAGCCGGCGGCCGGGTGGCATACGCGGGGACCGCGGCACCGCCGCTGCTCGGTGACGATTCCTGGGACCTGGTCCTGCTGATCGAGTACCCGACCAGGCAGGCGTTTCTCGACATGGTCGGTTCGGCGGAGTACGAGGCGATCGCGCACCTGCGCAACGGCGCCCTCGAGCGCGGCGAGCTTCACCCGCTCGACGCGGGCGACTACTCCAACTAGCTTCCCTTGGAGCCGCGTTTCGGCCGGTTCGCGGCCCGGGTAGGCCAGGAGAATGCGATACCTCCATTTCTGCGCCCACGAGCAGTTCCCACCCTCCGATCTGCTGCGCCAGGCGGTGGAGGCCGAGCGCGCCGGCTTCGACGGGATTGGCTGCAGTGACCACCTCCAGCCCTGGTGGGAGCCGGGGGAGTCGGGCAACGCCTGGGTCTGGCTCGGCGCCGCCGGGGTCGCCACCGAACGGGTCGCGCTCGGCACCGGGGTAACTCCGGCGGGGCCCCGCTACCACCCGGTCCTGATCGCCCAGGCCTGGGCGACCCGGGAGGAGATGTTCCCTGGGCGGCCCTATCTCGGCTTTGGGTCCGGCGAGTCCTTGAACGAGTCGCCGTTGGGGGCCGAGTGGCCGTCGGTCGGCGAGCAGGTCGAGCGCATGGAGGAAGCGCTGGAGATGATCCGTGCGCTCTTTGAAGGCGAGGAGCTGAGCGGGCAGGGCAAGTACTTCGCCACCAAGGGCGCCAAGCTGCACACGCTGCCGGAGCGGCAGCCGCCGATCTACGTCTCCGCGTTCGGGCCGCGGGCGGCTCGCATCGCCGGGCGGCTCGGCGACGGGATCTGGACGCTCGCCGACCCGGACTCGGTGCCGGGGATCCTCGACGCCTACCGCGGTGGCGCCGAGGACGCCGGGCGCGAGCCGGGCGAGATCGTCCTCCAGGCCGCCTTCTCCTGGGCCGCCGACGACGACGCGGCCCTCGAGGGAGCGCGGGTCTGGAAGGGTGCCCAGCCCGACGAGTTCTACCGCGACGACTGGCACGAGCCCGCGGCGATGCACGCGCACGGCGAGAGGCAGGTCTCCGACGAGGAGCTTCGCGAAACGATGATCATCTCCGCCGATCCAAACGAGCATGCGGAGCGGATTCGCGAGGTCGAGCGCCTCGGTGCCACCACGGTCGCCCTGATGAACAACTCCGGCGCCGACCCGCACGCGGCGATCGACGTCTACGGCCGCGAGGTGCTGCCGAAGCTCGGCGCCGCCTTGGCCGCGCAGCGCTAGCGAGTCCCTGCCGGCGCCTAGGGCGAGAGCAGCGTCAGCGACCAGGCCTCACCGTCGCGCTCGAAGAGCCGGCGCTCGTGCAGCCGGTCGTCGGCTTCCGCCCAGAGCTCGACAGCGCACGGCCGCACGCGCAGCGCTCCCCAATCGTCCGGACAGGCCGGCGGCGTCTCCTGCACTTGGGCGAGATGAGCGAGCCGGTCGCACAGAGGATCGAGGTCCTCGATCGGCTCCCCCTGACGGGAGACGACGGTCTGGAAGCGGTGCAACGGGTCGCGCTCGTCGAACAGCTCCTCGGCGAGGGCGCGCTCGGCCAGCTCGGCCTCGCCGGCGAGATGCGCCTGGCGGCCGAGGGAGGGCCAGTGGAAGAGCAGCGAGACGCGCGGATTCGCCTCGATCTCCCGCGCCTTGCGGGTCCACAGTGCTGAGGTGAAGAGCAGCGCCTCCGGCTCGAAGCGCTTCAGGTTCACGGTGCGGGCGGACGGTCGGCCGTCCGGCGTCGCGGTCACGAAGGCGACCGAGCTCGGCTGCGCCAGGCCCTCCCCGCGTGCCTCCTCGATCCAGGCTTCCAGCTCGCGCAGCGGGTGCTCGTGGGCCACCGCTCCACCCTACTCGGACGATCGAGGCCCCCAGAGGGGCACAAAGTGTCCGAGCCCGACTGGCCAGGCGGCCAAACCCGAGCTAGGCTCTGGCGAGCGGTCGCATGGGAACGGCCGGCGCGAACGAGGAGGAGGACCCGATGTACGACTACGTGATCGTCGGAGCGGGCTCGGCCGGGTGCGTGCTGGCGGCGCGACTCTCCGAGGACCCGGACACCAGCGTGCTGCTGCTGGAGGCTGGACCTCCGGACCTCCAGGAGAACGTTCACGTGCCGCTCGGCTACCTGCAGCTGGCGCGCACCGAAGTCGACTGGGACTACGACTCGGTGGCGGAACCGCACTGCAACTACCGCCGCCTCCCCCTCCCCCGCGGCAAGGTCTTCGGCGGCTCCTCCTCGGTCAACGCGATGGTCTACATCCGCGGCAACCGCGCCGACTACGACGGTTGGGATATCTCGGGATGGGGTTGGGACGATGTGTTCCCGTACTTCCTGCGCTCGGAGGACAACGAGCGCGGCGCCTCCGAGTGGCATGGCGTCGGCGGGCCGCTGCCGGTCTCCGACCAGCGCTCCGGCCTGCGAATCCCCCCCGCCTTCGCTGACGCGGCGGTCGAAGCGGGCCTGCCCCGCAACGAGGACTTCAACGGCGCCGAGCAGGACGGCTTCGGGGTGTACCAGGTGACCCAGCGCGGCGGCATGCGCGCCAGCGCGTCGGTCGCCTACCTGCATCCGGCGATGGACCGCCCGAACCTGACCGTGATGCCCTACATGCGCGTCGATCGGATCCTCTTCGAGGGCAAGCGCGCGGTCGGCGTCGAGGCGAGCCAGCTCGGCCAGTCCCAGGAGCTGCGAGCCGAGCGTGAGGTGATCCTCTGCGGCGGCGCCTACAACTCGCCGCAGCTGCTGATGCTCTCCGGCGTCGGCCCGGCCGAGCACCTGGCGATGCGCGAAGTCGAGGTGCTGCTCGACCAGCCCGCCGTCGGCGAGAACCTCAGCGACCATCCCGCCAGCTACGAAGTCTGGACGACGCCGGAGCCAGAGAGCCTGCTGCTGGCGCTGGAGCCGGCGGCGCTGGAGGAGTTCGCGGCGACCCAAACTGGCCCGTTCGCCTCCAACCTCGCCGAGTCGGGCGGCTTCGCCCGCGTCGGAGCCGGGGCCCAGGCGCCCGATACGCAGTTCCACGTCGCCGCGATCCAGATCGTCGAAGAGGGCATGGGCGACCCCGAAGCCCACGGCGTCTGGGTCTCTCCCTGCCTGCTGACGCCGGAGGGTCGCGGCTCGGTCCGGCTCGCCTCCAAGGACCCGAGCGCCAAGCCGATCGTTCGCAACAACTTCTACGCCGAGGAAGCCGACATGGAGCGTGCGATCGCCGCCGTCCGGCTCGCCCAGGAGATCTGCGGCCAGGCGGCGATGCGCCCCTACTGCGCCGAGCCCTTCACGGTCCCCGCCGGCGACTCCGATGACGACGTCCGCGCCCACATCGCCCGCACGACCTTCCCGATCTACCACCCGGTCGGGACCTGCGCGATCGGCTCGGTGGTCGACGCCGACCTCCGCGTCGAGGGACTGGAGGCGCTGCGGGTGGTCGACGCCTCGGTGATGCCGACGGTGCCGCGCGGAAACACCAACGCGCCGACGATCGCCGTCGCCGAGCGCGCCGCCGACCTGATCAAGGGCGCAACGCCGCTGCGCACCGGCGCCACCGCCGAGCAGCCCGCCTAACGCCCGCCGCCCCACCGGCGACCAGCGCCGCAGCGAACAGCCGAACCCAATTAGACCGTGCCGAGGGCCTTGTCGATGAAGGGGCCGAGCAGGTCGGCGACCGCAGCGGCGGTGGCGTCCGGCGTGTCGGCCGGCGCGGTGATGTAGCTGATCGCCAGCCGCACCAGGGACTCGGCGAGCAGACGGACATCGCTCGGCGGCGCCTGCGGCCAGCCCTCCTCGATCGTCGCCGCGAGCCGAGCCGTGGCCCACTGCACGACCGGCATCCCCTGGGTGGTGACAAAGGGCAGCATGCCGCCGGTGCCGTCGTCGCTGAGCAGGATCCGGATCAGCGGGTCCTCGCCGGCGGTGCGAAGGAAGAGCTCGAGGGCAGCGCCGACGGCCGCCCGCGGATCGGCGACGTGCTCCAGCACCGCCGCCTCGACGTCGTCGAGGAAGCGCTCGCCCTCGTGGATCACGAAGGCGAGGCCGAACTCGTTGCGGTTGCCGAACTCCTTGTAGAGGGTCTGGCGGCTGACCCCGGCGGTGGCGGCGATGTCCGACATCGTGATCTCCGACCAGGCCCGCTGCTCGAGCTGGTCCCGGGCGGCGCCGAAGAGAGTCTGCCTCAACAGCTCCCGGGCAGCCTCCGGGTAGGGGGTGCGAGCGCCTGCCATGGCCGGCATCGTCGCACCGCGGGCGGTCACTCGTCCTCGCCGGCCGGCTCGAAGTCGACCTTGTCGCGGACCCCGCAGTCTGGGCAGGCCCAGTCGTCCGGCACCTCGCTCCAGGGCGTGCCGGCCGGGAAGCCCTCGCGCGGGTGCCCGGCGGCCTCGTCGTAGACGTAGCCGCAGCTGGGGCAGCGCCAGGCGCTCACGAGGCCGCCCCGGTGCCGGCGCCGTAGCGGGCCAGCACCTTGGCGCGCTTGCGCGGCTGGATGTTGGCGCGGCTGAGATCGCCTTCGAAGTGCTCGACCAGGCGCGGGTCCATCATCCGCCGCCAGATCGGCGGGAACCAGGCGATCACGATCATCCCCGCGTAGCCGGTCGGCAGCTGCGGCGCCTCGTCGACGTGGCGCAGGGCCTGGTAGCGGCGGGTCGGGTTGGCGTGGTGGTCGCTGTGCCGCTGCAGGTGGTAGAGGAGGACGTTGGAGGCGACGTTGTTGCTGTTCCAGCTGTGCTCGGGTAGGCAGCGCTGGTAACGGCCGTCCTCTTTCTTCTCACGCAGCAGGCCGTAGTGCTCGAGGTAGTTGACGACCTCCAGCAGCGAGAAGCCGAGCACCGCCTGGATCAGCAGGTACGGCAGCACCACCGGGCCGAAGACGATCGCCAGGGCCACGAAGAGGACGACGGTCATCAGCCAGGCGCTGATCAGGTCGTTGCTGAGGCTGAAGTGCGACTTGCCGAGCCGGTCGAGACGCTTCGCCTCGATCTCCCACGCGGAGCGAAGGCTGCCGGAGACGGTGCGCGGCAGGAACGCCCAGAAGCTCTCCCCCAGCCGCGAGCTGGCCGGATCCTCGGGGGTGGCGACGCGCACGTGGTGGCCGCGGTTGTGCTCGATGAAGAAGTGGCCGTAGCCGGTCTGGGCGAGGGCGACGCGGCTCAGCCAGCGCTCGCTGTTCTCGCGCTTGTGGCCAAGCTCATGGGCGGTGTTGATCGCGATCCCGCCGACGACCGCCATCGTCAGCGCCAGGCCGACCGATTCCAGCACCGAGAGGTCGCCGCTGCTCCAAAGCCAGCAGGCGAGGATCAGGCCGGCGTACTGGACCGGGATGAAGATGTAGGTGCACCAGCGGTAGTAGCGGTCCTGCTCGAGCCACTTGAGGATGCTGTCGGGCGGGTTCGAGGAGTCCATCCCGACGACCACGTCGAGGATCGGAAAGGCGACGAAGACGAGTAGCGGCCCGAAGAAGTAGAAGCCGCCCCAGCCGCTCGCCGAGACGAAGCCGAAGGCGATGAACGGCGCCAGCGGCACGATGATCCCCAGCAGCCAGGCATAGCGCTTGCCGTCGGTCCAGGCCGCCGGATTGAGATCCACGTCCTCATGATCGTGGTGGTGATGGTGATGCGCGTGTTCGGCGTGAGCCTCCACCGCTCCTCCTTGTCAAATCTGTATCCCGAGTACCTCAGGTTTACACAGATACGAGTTTTGTCAAGTGCAGTTACAAGGCAAGACAAGTTGACGCCTGGTCAGCGCTCAGCGTTATCGCTTGTAGCCCGAGGGGCTACAAGGAGCAGGGGGAAGCGCCCGCGGGGCGCTAGATCTTCAGCAGCAGGAACGTATTGAGCGCGAAGAGGATCGCGAAGAAGACGGTGGCGCGATCGAGGTTGCGCTCGACCATCGAGCCGCCGCCGATCGAGCTGCCGCCGCTGCCGATCCCGAAGGCGCCGGAGAGACCGGCGTCTTTGCCCGAGTGCAGCAGGATGAGGAAGATCAGCACGGCGGCGATGATCACCTGGAGGACGGCGAAGAACGTGAACATAGGTCGATCAGTCTAGCTCTGCTCGACCTTTTTGCGCGCGCCGCCGCCGTTGGCGCTCGCACCGTTGCCGTTGCCGCCTCCCCCGCTCCCGACCTCGTCGAGGATCTCGACCGCCTCCTTGCGCAGCTCGGCGTCGAGGATCGCGTAGTCCTCGTCGGAGAGCTTGCCGGCGGCGTGGTCGAGTTCGGCGTCGCGGATCTCGCGGTATTTGGCTTCCTTGAGGGCGTCGGCTTCCGTGCGCACCGGGCTGCCGCGGCGGCGGCCGCGGCTCGGCCAGATCGCGATCAGGGCGCCGCAGAGGGCGATCAGGCCACCGATCCAGATCCAGGTGACGAGCGGGTTGACGATCACCTTGAAGGTGACTGGTGCATCAGCCGTCGCGTAGTTGCGGGCGATCCGATCCGCGGTGGCCGCCTGCAGGCGGGAAATCTGGGTCAGAGCCGTCGCTTCCAGCTGGGGGTTGGCCGCCGCCGCCCGCATCATCGCCCCGACCGCTTTGCACTCCGGCGGCGTCCCGGGGCCGCCGCGGACGCAAGCCGCGAAGCCTTTGTCGGCCGCCCGCACCTGACGCTGCACGGTGCTGATGTCCGGCTGCGGGGCTATCCAGAAGTCGTTGGCAAAGCCGGCGTGGAGGCCGACCTCGCTGGTCGCCTCGCCGGCGAAGTAGCTGCTGATCGTCCCGGCCGCCACGCCGGTCGGGCGGAAGAAGCGCCGGCTCGGGTGCAGCAAGGCCGTCTGCTTGCCGTCCTGAGCTACCCGCACTTCCTGGCCGAAGGTGAACTTCTCGCTGTCAACGGCGACGGTCGGACGCAGGTAGGTGACGGTGCGGCCGTCGACGACGGTGCTCTGGCCCGGCCGCAGGGTGACGTCGCGGTTGGTCTGGAAGCTCGATGAGGCGGCGATGCCGATCAGCAGGACGGCGATGCCGACATGGACGATGTAGCCGCCGTAGCGACGGCGATTGCGGGAGACGAGGGCGACGAGAGCGCCGGGCATCGAGCCACCCGAGAGCCGCTTGCGCGCCGCCGCTCCCTGCCAGAACTCCTGCCCCAGCCCGGCCAGGGCGAAGCTGGCGAAGGAGAACAGCGCCAGCGCCCAGGGCTTGTGGGCGGCATCGGTGAAGAGCACCAGCGCCACGGTTGCCACGGCGGCGATCGCCAAGGGCACGACGAAGATCCGCTTCGCCGAGGCCCAGCTGACCCGTCGCCAGGCGAGCAGCGGCCCGATCCCGGTGAAAAGCACCAGCAGGATCGCCAGCGGCGTCGTGTAGCGGTTGAACCACGGCGCCGCCAGCGAGGCCTTCTCGCCGGTGAAGAGTTCGGAGATCAGCGGGAAGAAGGTGCCCCAGAAGATCACCGCGGTGAGCCCGACCAGCAGCAGGTTGTTGATCAGGAAGACGGCCTCGCGGGAGATCAGCGAGTCGATCCGCTTCGGCGAGCGGAGGTCGTCGAGACGGGAGACGATCAGCGCCGTCGAGCCGATCAGGACGACTGCGATCAGGCCGAGGATGTAGGGGCCGACGGTGTTGTCGCCGAAGGCGTGGATCGACTGCAGGACGCCGGAGCGGACCAGGAAGGTGCCGAGCAGGGCCAGCGAGAAGGTGCCGACGACGAGGCAGGCGTTCCAGACTTTCAGCATCCCCCGCTTCTCCTGGACCATGATCGAGTGCAGGAAGGCGGTGCCAACCAGCCACGGCATCAGCGCCGCGTTCTCGACCGGGTCCCAGGCCCAGTAGCCGCCCCAGCCGAGCTCGGTGTAGGACCAGCGGGCGCCGAGCAGCAGGCCGAGGCCGAGGAAGGCCCAGCTGATCAGCGCGAAGCGCCGGATCGAGCGGATCCACTCGGCGTCGACCCGGCGGGTGATCAGGGCGCCGATCGCGAAGGCGAAGGGGATCGTCGTGGTGACGTACCCCGAGTAGAGCATCGGCGGGTGAATCATCATGCTCGGGTGCTGCAGCAGCGGGTTGAGGCCGACCCCGTCGCTCGGCACCGGGCTGAGCGTCGCGAACGGGTCGACGTCGGGGGCGAACAGCATCAGCCCGGTGAAGAAGGCGGCGACGCCCATCATCACCGCGGTCGCCCAGGGGACGATCTCCCGCAGCCGGTTGCGGGTTGCGTAGAGCGCCGCGCTGGAGGCAAGCGAGAGCACCCAGGCCCAGAGCAGCAGCGAGCCTTCCTGGCTCGACCACATCGCCGCCATCTTGTAGAACGACGGCGTCTCGATCGAGGAGTGCTGCTGGACGATGTTGAAGGAGAAGTCGTTGCTGGCGAAGGCGATCTCGATGATCGCCACGCAGATGGTCAACAGCGCGCAGAAGCCATAGACGACGTAGCGCGAGCGGTCTACCCAGCGACGGTCCCCGTCACGCCCGCGCAGGGCGATGGCCGCGGCGGCCACCGCGGCGAGAAAGGCCAGCGCCAGCAGGACGCTGCCGAGGCTAGCCATCACTCTTGGTGGTGAACTTCGACGGGCACTTGGTGACGAGGGTTTCCGGTTCGCCGACGAAGGTGCCCGACTTCATCTCCCCGGTGAGGACGATCTCACGGCCGCCACGGAACGGATCCGGAATCGTGCCGGTGTAGGTGACAGGCAGCGACTGGCCGCTGCCGTCGCGGTCTTTGACGAGGAAGACGATCCCGTTGCCCTCGTGCTCGATCGAGCCTTTGACGACCTTGCCGGTCATGTCGTAGCTGGTCCCAGGCGAGGCGGCCAGCAGTTCGGAGGGCTCCTTGGCCTCGGTCGAGGCGGTGAACGAGGTGTAGATCAGCGCGACGGAGAGCAGCACGGCAACGCTGAGCGCCACGACGAGCCGGATCTTCCGCTTGCGGTCGGGGTCCACGGGTGCTGCGGATTATCGCAATCCCGGCCGCTCGCCAGAGCCCGGCCTTTGCGAGAATCGCCACATGACGCCTGGGAACGAAGCCGATCCAGTCCTGCTGATCACCGGAGCCAGCAGTGGCATCGGTGCCGCCACGGCCCGCGCGGCCGCTGGCTCTTACCGGCTGGTGCTGGCCGCGCGCCGTGAGGACGAGCTGCGCGAGCTCGCCGCCGAGCTTGGTGGAGAGGAGCGGGCGCTGGCTGTCCGTTGCGACGTCACCGAGTGGGACGAGGTGCAGGCGCTGGCGGCGACCGCGCTGGAGCGCTTCGGTCGGATCGACGCGGTCTTCGCCAACGCCGGCTTCGGCGCCACCCGCGGCTTCCTCGAGGAGTCGGTCGAGCACTGGCGCTCGATGGTGCTGACCAACGTCTACGGGGTCGCACTGACGATCCGCGCCACCCTCCCCCACCTACTCGAGCAAGGCGAGGGCCACTTCCTCGTCACCAGCTCGGTGGCCGGCCGGCGCGCCCTGCCGGGCTCGCTCTACTCGGCGACCAAGTGGGCGGCGACGGCGATCGGCGAGGCGCTTCGAGCGGAGCTGCGCCAGATGCACGACAACCACGCGATCCGGGTGACCCTGATCGAGCCGGGGATGACCGACACCCCCTTCTTCGACAACGGCGCCGGCCCGGGCGCCCTCGAGGACGAGGACATCGCCAAGGCCGTGATGTTCGCGCTCGAACAGCGCCCCGGCGTCGACGTCAACGAGATCCTCATCCGGCCGACCAGCCAGCCGACCTAACGGAGCAGCGCCCGCACGATCCGCCAGTAGCCGCGCAGCAACAGCCGCGCCGGCAACGAGCGGGCCAGCGGTGAGATGAAGGGCGAGTCGAGGTCCGGCGTCAGCAGCGCCGCGAACTCGGCAGCGCTGACCTCCCGGCGAGCCTGCAGCTGCCGGCGCTCGCGCATCAGGCGCGGCAGCCAGCGCAGGAATTCGAGGTCGGCGCGGAGCTTCTGCCTCCCCCAGCCTCCGGCGAAGGCGACCGGGAGCAGCGCCAGCTCGGTGGCGAGGAGGGCCGGGGCAAGGAGGGCCAGCAGCGGGCCCGGGTAGATGCGGACCAGGAAGGCAAGGCGGTTGCGCTCCAGCCAGCGCCACTTGTGGATGCTGCCGTCGAAGACGTAGTCGTGGTCGACGACCGCCGCCGGCTCGACCCCGGCGCGCATGCCGAACAGCCGCAGCCGCAGGGCCAGGTCGACGTCCTCGTGGTAGAGGAAGTACTCGCCCGGGAAGCCACCGACGTCTTCCCAGGTCTGCCGCGGGATCGCCAGGCAGGCACCGGACAGGGAGACGACCTCTTTGGCGGCCGGCGCCGCCGCGATCGGCTGGTCGTGGCCGCCGGCCCAGACGATCCCGGTGAAGTGCATCGGGTTGTCAGCGGAGTTGATCTTCGTCCCCGTGCCGTCGGCGACGAGCGCCTGCCAAGCGGACCAGCCGCGGCCGTCGAGTGCCGGACGCCGGATCGCCTCGCCCCAGCCGGGCTGCGGGGCCGCATCCGGGTTGAGGATGACCAGCAGCTCCCCTTTCGCCTGGCCGGCACCGGCGTTGACGCCGGCGGCGAAGCCGAGGTTGCGACCAGGGTCGATCAGCTTTGCCCTGGGAGCGAGTTTCCGGACCGCCTCCCCGGTGCTGTCCGTGGAGCCGTTGTCGACGACGATCAGCTCGTCGTCGTCGGCGAGCTCCGGCAGCAGCGCCGGCAGCGATCGCGACAGCTCGTCGCGGCTGTTCCAGGCGACGATTACGACTGAGAGCGTCGGGGACACCGGCGCGGAGGCTATTCAGCCGTCCGCGCCGGTGCTCGACGAGGTCCTGCGGGCTACTTCTTCTTGCCCTTACAACCCTTGACGTTCAACCCGTACTTGTTGTTGACGACCTTCTTGCCGTTCTGTCCCTTGATGTTGAGGACAGCCCTCTGCTTTTCCTTGCAGAGGTTCGTCGAGTTGACGATCAGGCTCTTTTTGCCGCCCTGCATGTTGAGGATGAACTTCTTCACCGGGACGTCCGGCACGTTGTTGAACACCGTCTTCAAGCCACCGCGCTTGGAGCTGATCACTCCGCGCAACTGGATCCTGACCTGGCCGCGCAGGTCAGCCACCAGGTCCGGCAGCTTGTGGTTGGAGGAGACCAGGTAGACCGGGCCCTTCAGCATGTTGCTGAGCAGCGGGCTCCGCGCCTTGGCGTTCCCGTACTGGGCCGCCTTCGGGCAGGTCTGCGAGGCCAGCTGCGGCCGGGTGCAGACCGTCCTGATGTGGCTCTGGTCAAGGAACAGCGAGTGCGGCAGCGTCAACGCCGTGCGGGCGACGTTGGCGTCGTTTTCACGCGCTTCCAGGATCGCCCGGATCTGCGGGTTCTTGGCCCGCGTCGTCGGTCCGCTGATACGCGTATGCAGCTTCGGCTTGAAGCCGAGCTTGTTGCATTCGATTGCCTGGAATGGCGCCGTGACCGCATAGGAGCTCCACGACCCAGAGTTGCCGGGGTTGGAGCCGCCGCCATTGATCGTGCCGGCGATGGCGCCGGGTTCGCAATTGGTCGGGTTGAGCATGAATTTGCTGCGGTCGACGTTGACGTCGATCGAGCGGACGTCCAGCTTGACGCCCCCGAACACATTCGGAATCGCCTCGGAGACCGCGTTCACCTGCGCCGTTTCCGGGTTGACATTCAGGGCGACCCGGACGACGACGGTGCCGAGGTCATAGGGCCCGGCAACCGCCGGGGTGACCACGACCATCGAGAGTGGCGCGCCTTTGTAAGGACCGGCCAAATATGCCGTGCCGCTGACCTTGAACGGCTTTGGTCCCGTACCAGCCTCGATCGAGGCCGAACCGATCGCGCTTTCCGACGAGCAGTTGGCTTTCGACTGCTCGCCTTTTCCGCTGGCGGCTTCGGCCGCCGAAATCGCGGCCTCAGCGCAGTAGGGGATCCCAGCGAGTTTGCCGGTCAACCCCTTCGGCAGGGTCACATTGACCGCCTTGATCTCTTGCTGTCCGTCGCCGCGACCGATGTGGACGCGGAGCGGGCTGTACGCACCGGCCTTGGTGCTGTCCGTCTTAGCCGTGTAGATGGGCGAGAACGGCCGTGCCTCCAGCGAGTTCGGACAGGGGCCTCCACCGGCGAAACTGGTGAGGGTGAAAGTCCCACTCGGCTTTGCTGCAGGATTACCGGTCCACGGCGAGAGTTCGGTCGTGGTGGTGTTCGGCCCGCAGGTGTCAGGAGTGCTCAGCGTCCCCCGCGGCCCACCGTCGAGGTGTAGCTGGAAGGAGCTGAACGGCGCTTCTGGATTTTCGTCGACGACGGCGGTGATCTGACCCGTCTGCGAGTTCAGCGAGATCTTGCCGACCAGACGCACGTTCACGCCCCGTTCAGGACCGGAGGCGTAGATGAAGATCCGGAACTGTTCGCCGGTTTCATTCACCCCCGGACCGTTTTTCAGCGGTTCGCCCACATAGACGGTGCCACCGATCGAGCCGGCCGGGAGCGACGGGGTTTCCACCGTCACCGTGCCGATCTTCGATGCCTCGGGACAGCCGACGGGATCGTTGGTTCCCATCGCGAACTGCTGGCCCGTGCAGACCTCCAAGCCGTTTGCCGAGGACGGGTTGATGCCCATCCCTTCCGGCAAGGTCACCTTGGCCGTCTTCAGGTAGGAGTTGGTGATCCCTTCCGGTTTTTCTTTTTCGTAGGGAATGCCGACTTCAACCGTCACCGGTTCCGGAGAATCAGTTGCCTTCGGGCCGGTGGGGTCGACCGCGACGGTCGGGTCGAACGGCACTTTGTCGCAGCCGTCAGCGCCAAGGATCGTGGTCGATTTGGCTTCCTGAAAGACGCCCGGTTCCTGGTAGGAGTCGACCCTGAGAACCGTGGTCTGCCCCCCGTCGCATTCACTCGGCATCGTCAGGTAGCCGTCCCCCGCCTTGCCGTTGAAGACGAGGCGCGAACCAATCACTGGAGGCCCACCGGCGAGCGGCGACTCGACCTCCGTGTTGAAGGAGATGTGCTGGTCGATCGGATCGAGTTCGCCGACGAGGAAGCTCGGCGCACCGGTCGCTTTGAACCCGGCCTGCGATGGGACGCCAAACGGCGGCACCACGTTGTAGACAGGGATCGGGATCGTCGCGACCACCGGCGGCGGACCCGCGGCGACGATCGCGGTGAGGAAGTCAGTTCCGATCCGGGACGCGGGCGGACAGCCGGCGCCGAACGCCAGAGCTTCAAGCTCCGCGACGGTGCACTTCGGCACTGCCTCCGGGTTCACACCCAATCCACGCGGCAATTCGACCCGAATGTCTTTTACGTTCCCTTCCGGGACGAACGATCCGGGCGCGACTTCTTTTGAGTTGAGTTTGAACGCGGTTATCCCGAAGTTCGGGTGACCCGCAGACTGGGTGAAGAGTTTCCCGGCTTCGGTCCCCAGACAAGGTTCTTTAGTGGCGGTTTTGTCTTCTTTGCACGTCTGGGCTTCCCAACTCTGGATCCCGAACGCAGCATTTGCCGCGGGTGAAGCGAACGCGACTCCTAGAGCTGCCATAACGGCTGCCAATAAAAAGCGCCTAACCATCAATCCCTCCTCTATTACGCAACGAGCTATGAAATCGCCGCCCCTGCGTGGCGCCCAGAACTTCTCCCACTGGTGACATTACAGGGGCGTTCGGTCGAGTCAAGTGCGAAAGATCATTTGCCTTTTGGCCCATGCTTCGCCGCCCCTTTGTGCTTGTCCTTGTGGTGCTTCCCTTTCTTAACCCCACAGGGGGTGCGAAGTCGCGGCCGCTTGTTGGCTTTCTTGCCGTTCTGGGCTTTGAGCCGGACGATCGCTTTGACCGGCTTCTGGCAGAGATTCCGGGACGCAACCAGGAGGCCGTGCTTGCCTCCCGGCAGGATCATCTTGAAAGTCGAGACCGGGACGTCGGGCACGCGGTCGAAGGTGGTGCGGATGCCGCCGTGGAAGCTGTCGATCCGACCGACGAGGTCGATGTCGACCTGTCCTTCGAGGTGGGCGACGAGGTCCGGCAGAGGGTTGCTCGACGAGCGCAGGTAGACCGGTCCGCTGAGCGGTTTGCCGAGCAGCGGCGTCGTCGCCGTCGCCCGCCCGTAGACCGATTTCTTCGGGCACTGATTGGCGGCGAACTGGACCCTGGTGCAGATCGTCGTCAGGCTCGCCTGGTCGAGGAACAGGGCATGCGGCAGGGCCACCGCTGCCCGGGCGATGTTGGCGTCGCCCGCTCGCGCCCGCAGCGTCGCCTGCAGGCGCGGGTGCTTGGCGCGCTTGGTGGCGCCGAACAGGCGCAGGTTCAGCTTCGGCTTGAAGGCGAGCGGCGGACAGTCGCTGAGCTGGATCGGCGCGGAGACGCCGAAGGACGAGAAGGCCGCCTCGCTGGTCGGGTCGGACCCCCCTCCCTTGAGCGCCCCCGTGACGGCGAACTGCGAGCAGTTCGTCCCGTTCAGCGTGAACTCTTTCTTGTTGACGTTGACGTCGACCGAGCGGACGTCGAGCTTGGCGCCCCCGAAGACGTCGGGGATCGCATCCGAGACGGCGTGGATCTGGGCCGTTTCCGGATCGAGGAAGAGGGCGACCCGGACGACCACGGTGCCGAGGTCGAACGGCCCGGCGACGGCCGGGGTGACGACGGCCATCGAGAGCGGCGCGCCCTTGTACGGACCGGCGAGGTAAGCCTTGCCTTCGATCTCCAGCGGCGAGGAGCCCGAGCCGGCGGCGACCTTCGCGACGCCGATCTGGCTCTCGTCGGGACAGCTCGGATGAGCCTTCTCCTCGGCACCGCTCTTGCCGCCCGCGGCGGCGATCGCGCCGGGCGGGCAGTACGGGGTTCCGGCCAGCTTCGCGGTCGCGCCCGGCGGCAAGGTGACGTCGACGCCTTTCAGCTCCTGCTGTCCGTCACCGCGCTTGATGTGGACCTGGAACGGAGTGAAGGTCGCCGCCTTGGCGGTGTTCGGTGCGGCGGCGAAGCTTGGATTGAAGGGGCGCTCGCCGAGCGACTTGGCGCAGGCGCCTCCACCCGGGGCGGTGCTGAGGGTGAAGCCGGCATCGCGCGGCCCGCTGTCCGGAGTTCCCGACCACGCGGTCATCGCGTGCGAGGTCGGGTTGGGGCCACAGGTCGGCGGGCTGGTCAGTACTCCCTTGCCACCGTCGAAGGCGACCTGCACCGAGGTGAACGGGAGCTGCGGGGCTTCGCTCACGGTCGTCGTCAGCTGCCCCGTCCGTGGATCGGCGCTGACGTTGCCGACGAGGCGCACCGACTGTCCGAAGCGGGGCGCCTCGGCGTCGATGAAGACGCGGTACTCGTCGCCCGAGGCCGGGTCACGGCTGAGCTGCTGGCCCAGGTACACGTTCCCGGCCAGCGAGTTCGCGGGCAGGACCGGCGTCTGGATTGAGACGGTGCCGACGCGGGATCCCGCCGGGCAGCTGACAGGGCCGGTCGTGCCCTTGCCGAACTGCGCATCGGTGCAGGCCTGCAGGTCCTTCGCCGCGGACGGATTCAGGCCCGCGCCGTTCGGCAGCGTCACCCGCGCGGTTCGCACGTTCGACTGGGCGATCTCGGCGGCGGGGTCGAAGGGCACCGTCACGGCGACGGTCGGCCCGAAGGGCGAGTCGGTCTGCGTCGCGTTAGGCGCCGTCGCCGTCGCCGGCGTGAAGGGGACGTTCTGGCAGCCGGTGGGCTTCACCCCGGGCGGCAGAGCGGCCTCGACCTGCTGGCCACCGCTCGGGAACTGCGCCGCCGGTTCCTCGACGGAATCGGCATGCAGGAAGGTCGAGTAGGTGTGTGCGAAAGGTGCCTGCGAGGGGTCGAAGCAGGTGCTCGGGGTGGTCAGGAAGGCACCGCCGCCCCCGGAGACCAACCCCTTGCGCCCTTCGAAGGTGAGCCGGTTCCGCAGCACTCGGACGCCTTCGAGACCGACGATTTCGGGCAGTTTCAGCTGCGGCACGTGAATCGTGAAGAACTCGTGGAAGTCGGACGACCAGGCAACTCCCGCTTCGAGGAAGACGTCGTTGCCGAGGACGCTGAAGCCGAAGCGGGCGGGTTCGCCCTGCTTGGGGACGATGTTGTAGACGGGCACGGCCGGGAGCGCCAGCGGCGAGCCGACGCCCAGGATCACCGCGGCGCCTTCGAGCGTGCTGCTGCCGACCTGCGTGGAGAGGGGGCAGGTGGAAGGGCTCGCGCCTTCGGCCAGATCGCATTGCGGCGTCGCCTGGGGGTTGACGCTGAGGCCAACGGGAAGGTCGACGAACAGGGTCCTCAGGTTCCCGACAGGGGTTTTCACCCCGAGCAGGCCGCTCGAGTGCTTGACGATGAACTGCGTCAACCCCACGCCGGGATGCCCCGCGGCCTGGGTGAAGAACTGGGCGGGGGTTTGGGGCGAGCAGGGAGGGACGTCCGTGGTGCAGGTGCCGGCCTGCCAGCCGTCTTCGGCCGTGGGCGGATTGTGCTGCGCTTCGATGATGTCGATCGCCTGCGCGGCGGGAGCGGCGACGAAGAGCACCGAGAAGGCCGCAATCCCCGCGGCGATGGTCGACAACGTCCCTGGCCTCTTGCTCATCTCGTCCTTCCCCGTTCGATCGCCCCGTCGGCCCGTGTCATCCCTGCGGAAGGCCGCTCGCCTGCGGCTTACCCGCGCACGGCCCATCTCAATCCCGGCCTGGCATTCCTAGCCACCCCGATGCTTCCGACCGTGCTGCTTGCAGGCCGGCACGCGAAGTCGCAGCCGCTTCGTCCGCAGCTTCTTGCCGTTCTGCGCTTTGAAGTTCAGATTCGAGAACGCGGGAGCGGCGCAGAGGTTGCGGGAGTTGACCAGGAGCCCCTTCTTGCCGCCCTTCATCGTCAGGACGAACTTGCTGACCGGCACATCGGGGACCGGGTTGAAGACCGTCTTGATCCGCCCGGCGACGGCGCTGATCACGCCGCGCAGCCGCACGTCCACCTGGCCACGCAGGTCGACCAGCATGTCCGGCAGTTCGTGGCTCGAGGAGACGAGGTAGACGGGCCCGGCGAGTTCGTCATCGAGCAGCGGCGACTTCGCCCGGGCGTAGCCATAGATCGAAGCCTTCGGGCAAGCCTGCACCGCCAGCTGCACGCGGGTGCAGATGGTGCGGATGTGGGACTGCTCGAGGAACTCGGAGTGCGGCAGGGTGAGGGCGGCTCGGGCGATGTTGGCGTCGCCGTCGCGGGCGACCAGGGTGGCGCGGAATTTCGGGTGCTGGGCCCGCTTCGTCGACTTGCGCTTGCCGAACAGCCGCGTGAACAGCTTCGGCTTGAATGCCAGTCGCTCGCATTCGCTCGTCTGGAAGGGTGCGTTGACGGCGAAGGAGCTGAAGGCCGCCGGGTTGGCCGGGTCCGCCCCACCGCCCTTCGCCGTCCCGGTGGTGGCGAGCGGCGAGCAGCTGGTCGGGTTGAGGGTGAAGCCCTTGCGATCGAGATCGAGATCGATCGCGCGGATGCTCAGCTGAGCGCCGCCGAAGACGTCCGGGATCGGATCGGAGATGGCGTGGACCTGAGCCGTTTCCGGTTCGAGGAACAGCGCCACCCTCACCACGGCCGTGCCGAGATCGAACGGCCCGGCCGTGGCGGGGGTGACGACTGCCAGGGAGAGAGGAGCCCCGTGGTAAGGACCTGAGAGGAAGGCCTTGCCCTGGATCTGCAGCGGTGAGGGGCCGGTACCGGCGCTGACCGTCGCCGAGCCGACCAGACTGGCGCCGGGACAACTCGACGAAGCGGCCTCGGCGCGCCCGCCGTTGGCGGCAGCCGCCGCGAGGGCGGACTCGGAGCAGTAGGGAATGCCGGCGAGCTTGCCGACCATCCCCGGCGGCAGCAGCAGGTCGGCCCCCTTCAGCTCCTGCTGGCCGTCGCCGCGAGCGAGGTGAAGCCGCAACGGACTGAACGCCCCGGCCTTGGTGCTGTCCGGCTTCAGCGAGAAGCCAGGCGAAAACGGTCGCTCCGCCATCGACTTCGGGCAGCTGCCTCCGCCAGGGAGGCTGGCCAACGTGAACGGTGCCGACGGCGAGGCGGGTGGGTTTCCGGACCATGGCGTCATCACCGTCGTCGCGGTGTTGGGCCCGCAGGTCGGCGAGCTGCTGAGGACGGCGCGAGCGCCGCCGTTGAAGCGCAGCGCGAAGGAGGTGAACGGCACCTGCGGCGTTTCCGTGAAGGTGGTCGTCAGCTGTCCCGTGACGGGGTTGGCGCTGACGTGACCGGTCAGCCGCACCTTGATCCCGTACCGGGCCGACTCGGCGTCGACGAAGATCCGGTACTCCTCGCCGGAGGTCGGGTCGCGGCTCAGCTGTTCGCCGACGAAGACGTCGCCGCTGAGGCTGCCTTCCGGCAACGGCGGCGAGACGATCTCCACCGTGCCGATCTTCGACGCGGGAGGGCAGGCAGTCTCATTCTTGGTGCCCGCGCCGAATTGGGCGTTGCTGCAGGTCTGCAACCCGTTGGCAGCGGACGGATTGATGCCCATCCCCGACGGCAACGACACCTGCGCCGTCTTGGTGACGGAGCTGTCCTGGCTGTCGGCGCCGGTGAGGTGCGGCACGGAGACGGTTACGGCAGCACCGGAGGGCGAATTGACGTCGGCCGTGTTGGGATCGACCGCGAGGCTCGGCTCGTACGGGATCGTGTTGCACTCTTTCGGCGAGGTGCCGGGCGGGATCGGTGACTCCAGCGGCGGCTGGGCGCTCTGCGGGAAGGAGTAGCCGGCCTGCGCCTGTTCCTGGTAAGAGGCGGCGAGCAGATAGGTGGAGTAGGCGCTGCCGGACTGGGTGAACGCCTCGCCGAGGCAGGTGCTCGGCGTGGTGATGAAGGTGCCGTCGCCGGCGCGGCCGTTGAAGACCAGCCGGTTTTTGAGGATCGCCCCTTCGACCAGTGGCGCCAGGTCGATCGGCAGCGCTTTCGGGACGGCGATCGTGAAGCCCTCGTGATAGTCGCTGTCCCAGGCGACGTCGGCCTTGAGGAAGACTTCGTTGCCAGCCAGTTCGAGACCGAAGCGGGCCGGCTCGCCGTTGGGCGGGATCACGTTGTAGACCGTGACTTTGGTCGTTCCTGGGATCGGCGCAATCGGTTGCCAGAGGGGCGGCGCCGAGGCGGTCACGGCGCTTTCGCCGACTTTCGCCCCGTAGGCTTCGCAGCCGTTCGCCCCCGCTTCGAAGACCTCGAGAGGGCAGCGACCGGTGGCGCCGGGGTTGACGCTCAAGCCGACCGGCAGGTCGACTCGAACCGTCTGAAGTTCGCCGATCGGCCGTTCGCCCGGCACCGGGACGGTGATGTCTTCGTGGGCGACGATGAACTGCGTGAATCCCCAGTTCGGGTGGGCGGCGGCGCGTTCGAAAAACTGGCCGGGCGTGTCGACCGAGCAGGTCGCGGCGCCGACTTCGGGCGGTTCGGAGTTGCAGGTGCCTGCCTGCCAGCCGGAGTCCGCCTGCGGATTATGGGGGTCGCTGGGAGCGATGATGCTCGTCGTATTGGCGAAAACGGGTACAGCAGCCAACGCATATATGACAGCGATTGCTGCAATGGCCGCCAAACCCCTTCGCAGCGCCGATTTTCCCGCCACTTGACTCATATCGATCTCCCTCGTCCGATTCATCCCACGACGATTCATACCCGATTTTAATTACACGTATCGATAATTTTTGGTATTGTCTCCGCCCATGGAGCTCTCCCCCAGTCCCCTGAATGGCAACGGCGCTGCCCATGCCAACGGCATCGGCCACAGCGCTCAAACCAATGGCAACGGCAGCGCCGCCGCCATTCCCGTCGACTGGGAGAGCCTGGCGCGCAGCACCGCTCACCCGCTGCGGGTCTCGATCCTCGAGATCCTCGGCATCGACGGCGGTCGCGTCCTCTCCCCCAGCGATCTCAGCCTCGAACTGCAGATCCCTCTCAGCAACACGAACTACCACGTCACCGAGCTGGCCAAAGGCGGCCTGATCGAACTCTGCGGGCAGCGCCAGGTGCGCGGCGCAACCGAGCACTTCTACCGCCTCCCGACGGCCAAGCACGCGGTCTACGAAGAGACCCCGAGCCGCGAGACCGCGGCCGTCGCCTGACCGACCCCGAACCGAGCAACGGGCGCGCTGGACCGATGCCCTAGGTCAGCGCTGCTTGCCTTCGGCTGCCGCCTCGGTGTCTGATGGAATGTCGCGTCTCGTTCGCCTGCCACTGCGGCTCGCAGCTCCGCAGGCGTGTTCGCACTTCGACTGGGGAGGTCCGATGAGAGCTGTGCGCAGGCGGCTGAGCTACGCAAACGTGATGTCGTCGATCGCCGTCGTACTCGCGCTGGGTGGTGCCAGCGCCTTTGCGGCTGGCCAATTGGGCAAAAACACGGTTGGCACCAAGCAACTGAAGAAAAGCGCGGTTACGGAAGTGAAGATCGCTCCGGACTCCGTCACCGGCGCCAAGGTCAAGAACGGCTCCCTGACCGGTGCCGACATCGACTCGGCGAGCCTCGCTGCCGTGCCGAACGCCGCCAAGGCGACCAGCGCTACGCGGGCCGACACGGCCACCCACGCTGACAGCGCCGACAACGCCAACCACGCCAATGAGGCCAACACCGCGGGCACCGCCGGCAACGCGGCAACCCTGCAGGGGAGCCCGCCCAGCGCCTTCGTCCAGGGCGGCGGGAACTTCGTCTCGGCGCGGCGCGAACTGACGGTTGGGGCAACCAACGTCGCCGTTCTCGCCCTGCCCGGAATCGGCAGCCTGACGGCGGAATGCAAAGCCGGCCCCGAACTCGGGCTGTCGCTTGCCAACGCCTCCGGATCGACGCTCGACTACGCGTCCGTGAGCGGCTCGGACCTCTCGCCGAACGTCAGCAGCCTCGCCAACGGAGCCAACCTGCTCCTCGCCGACAACATCAACCAGGTCTGGGAGATCGAGCTGGCATCGCGCTCGACGCCGGCGACGGTCGCCACGCTCCGCGTCGTCTTCGCCAAATCCAGCCCTGGGCCCTGTGTCGTCTTCGCCCAAGGCACGTCGGGCGCCGGCTGAGCCCTCCCCAACTGAGGAAGCAGCGCGGGCGGACTTCGGTCCGCCCGCATCCACGACAGCCAACCGAAGAGGACGAAGGAGCCGGGCTCGACGACGCAAGGTCGTCGAGCATCAGACGACGGTGGCTTGGAGCAGAACGCCGACCAGCCCGGCAGCGGCCATCACGTAGACGACCGTGAGTTTCGAGTGCCAGCGGTTGAGGGCCGCGAAGGCCACGATGGCGATCAGGGCGGTATAGACGTCGACCACGCTGGTCTTGACGATTTCCACAGTCACCGCCGCGATCAGGCCCACGACCCCGGCGGCGACGCCGAGGAGGAATTGATGCAAGCGCGGGTTTTCGGCAATCGCGACGAGTTGGCGGTGCAGGAAGATCGGGAAGACGAAAGCGGGCAGGAAGATGCCGAGCGTGATCACCAGAGCGCCAACGAGGCCGCCCGCCAGGTAGCCGACGAAGGTCGAGAAGATGATCAGCGGCGCCGGCAGTACGCCGCCGATCGCCAGCCCTTCCACGAACTGGTCGTCGGTCAGCCAGTGATGTCCGTCCACGGCGCTGCCGTGCAGGAAGGGGACGACGGTGTAGGCGCCACCGAAGGTGAGCAGACCCGCCTTCAATCCCTCGAAGAAAATTTCCCAGCCCAGCGAGATCGAGATTGCTCCGGCGGCGATGAAGACGATTGCCGCTGGGCCGACGGTGAAGGAGCCCGCCCGCCCCAACCAGCCGCGTGCGCCACGCCAGAGCTCATAGGCGATCCCACCGCCGAGCAAGACCAGCCCGAAACTGGCGCCGGCCCAGAGGGTCAGGGCGAAGCCGCCGACCGCGATCAGGGCCAGCGCCGCGTCGCTGATGAACGATTTGCCGAGCCGTACGAGCGCCCGCGCGACCAGCGCCCCGACTGCCGCCGTCAGGCCGTAGAACAGCGACCCGAGGTGGCCGGCGAGGTGCGCCTCGACGTAGAGGATCGAGAGACCGAGCATGAGGAGGAAGCCGGGCAGCATGAACCCCAGTCCCGCGAGGAAGCCGCCGAGCTTGCCCCCACGGTGGCGACCGAAATAGACGCATAGCTCGTGGGCCTCCGGTCCCGGCAACACCTGGTAGACGGCGAGCAGCCGTTTGAAGTGCGACTCGCTGATCCACTTCTCCTCATCGACGCACTCGCGCTTGATCATCGCGATCTGCGCCGCCGGTCCGCCCCAGGCGAGACAGCCGAACTTGAGGAAGCGAGCGAAGATCTCCAAGCGGCTTTCGCCGCCTTCTCCGAGGACAGGCCCGGATGTCTTCGAGAGGTCGCTCAGGGTCACTTGTTCGCTACCGAAGGAAGGCGGAGGCCGAAAGCGGATTGGGCCTGCCTCGAGGCCCAGGCATTACTACCGCTTTCTCAGTTCGGAAGCCAAGTCCGTGGCATCGTGCGGAAGCATGACCTCTGCCGCCTCGTCGGCGGTGAGGTCGGGATACAGCGAGCGGATAACGGCGATCCCCACCACCCCACCGATCAACTGCGCGACGACGAAGGCTGGCACCGACGCCGGGGCGATGCCGGCGAAGGTGTCGGAGAACATCCGGCCTACGTCGATCGCCGGGTTGGCGAAGCTGGTCGAGCTGGTGAAGAAGTAGGCCGAGCCGATGTAGGCGCCGACTGCCGCGGGTGCCAGGCTGCCGCGCCCGCTCCGCGCCAAGGCGAAGATCACCAGCAGCAGCCCCATGGTGGCGATCACCTCGGCGAATAGGTGCGCGGTCGAGGCGCGGTGCGTGGTCGCGATGCTGATCGCCGAGAGGTCGAACATCAGGTTCGCAGCCACAGCCCCCGCGACGCAGCCGGCGACCTGGACCGGGATATAGGCGAAGGCGTGGCGCCAGCGCAGGCCGCCGAAGGTCGCGTCGACCAGCGAGACGACCGGGTTGAAGTGAGCCCCGGAAACCGGGCCGAACATGAGGATGAAGGTGAACAGACCCGCCGCCGTCGCAGCCGCGTTCTCGAGGAGCTGGAGGCCGGTGTCACCCGGCGAAAGCTGCGCGGCGGCAATTCCCGAGCCGATCACGGTTGCGGCGAGGAATGCGGAGCCAAGGAACTCGGCGAAGAGGCGGCGAGGCAGCGGAGTGGAGTTCATGGGCGCGATCCTATGAATTGACAGATGCCAATTCAATAGATATATGTAAATAGATGGCTGTCGATCTGGAGCTCGCACCGAAAACCAAGCGCCCCGCCGGAGGGCCTTGCTGCGAGCCGGTCGTCTATCCCGACGTCGAGCGCGAGCAGGCCGAGCGCATGGCGGCGGTCGCCAAGGCACTCGGGGATCCGATCCGCCTTCAGCTCGTCGACGTGCTGCGAAAGCACGCCGGGAAAGTCTGCGTCTGCGAGCTGGTGCCGCTCTTCGACCTCTCCCAGCCCACCGTCTCCCACCACCTCAAGAAGCTCCGCGAGGCCGGCATCGTCGGCTCCGAGCGGCGGGGGTTGTGGGCCTACTACTACGTGATCCCCGAGTCCCTGGAGGAAGTGTCGGCATGGCTGAGCTGACCGAGGGCTCCGCGACTTCGACCTGTTGCCCTCCCGAGCAGCAGGCCGGCTGTTGCGATCCCGCCGATAAGGCCGACTGCTGCTCGGCGGAATCTTCGAGCTGCGGTTGCTCGGCCGGGCGAAGCGACGGCGAGGAGGTCCGCGATGCTGTTCGCTCCCGCTACGCGGCCGCCGCCGAAAGCGTTTCCGCCGGCAGCGCCGCCTCTTGCTGCGGGACGGGGACGGTCCTCAGCAACGAACAAGCCCAGGTCTTCGGTGCCGGCCTCTACGGAGAGAACGAACGCGGCGAGCTTCCAGACACCGCGACGATGGCCTCGCTGGGCTGCGGCAACCCCACCGCCGTCGCCGAGCTGGCCGCCGGAGAGACCGTCCTCGACCTCGGATCGGGGGGCGGCATCGACGTGCTGCTCTCCGCGAAGCGGGTCGGTCCCACCGGCAAGGCATACGGGCTCGACATGACCGATGAGATGCTGGCCCTGGCGCGCGAGAACCAGCGCAGGGCGGGGATCGAGAACGTCGAGTGGCTGCGCGGTGAGATCGAGGCGATCCCGCTGCCGGCGGAATCGGTCGACGTGGTCATCTCCAACTGCGTGATCAACCTCTCCGCCGACAAGCCGAAGGTCTTGGCGGAGGCGGCCCGGGTCCTCAAGCCCGGAGGCCGCTTCGCGGTCTCAGACGTTGTCGCCGACGACGACGTGGACGAGGCCACGCGCGCCGATATGGCGCAGTGGGCAGGCTGCATCGCCGGGGCGCTGAACCGAGCGGAGTTCGAGGCGGCGCTCGCCGCCGCCGGCCTCGTCGACGTCGATATCACCGAGACCCACCGGGTCAGCGACCGCGCCGCCTCGGCCATCGTCCGTGCCCGCCGGCCGGAGAGATCGTGACCGCGCCGGTCAACCTGTTCGGCCCGCAGGAGCTGTACCGCCATTGGGAGGAAGGGCAGTGGAGCCCGTTCGAGATCGACCTGGCCGCTGACGCCGAGCAGTGGCAGGGGCTCGGCGGCGAGGACCGCGGCCTGATCTTCTGGGTGCTCTCCTCGCTGATGGTCGCCGAGGAGCGGATCACGACCAAGTTCTCCGGCCTCCTCGGCGCCCACGGCTCTGAGGAGGAAGCGACCTTCCTCGCCACCCAGCAGGTCGACGAGGCCCGGCACATGCAGTTCTACGCTCGCTTTCAAGACGAGGTCGTCGCCGACCCGGCGGCGATCGCCGCCCACGTCGAGCGCGCCCGCGAGCAGATCTCCCCCGCCTTCCGCGCGATCTTCGACGTGGCCCTGGTCGAGGCCCATGAACTACTGGTTGCCAACCCCGGCGACGCCGAGGCGAAGGTCCGCTTCGTCACCCTCTATCACCAGATCCTCGAGGGGACGCTCGGCCTCACCTCCTTCAACTTCGTCACCGGCTACCTGGAACGCGAGGAGTTGCTGCCCGGATTCGTCGCCGGCTACTCGAAGATCCACCACGACGAGCACCGCCACATCGGCTACGGCACTTGGTACCTACGCGAAGCCATCGCCGCTGACCCGGTCCTTGCCGACGCCGTGCGGGCAACGCTGCGCGAGCTGCTGCCCGCCGTCGCCGAGTCGCTGACCCCACCCGATCGCGAAGGCACCGACTGGAACGCCCTCGGCGCCGGCGCCGAGGAGATCCGCGAGTTCGCCCTCAACGGGCTCACCCGCCGCCTCGACGTGATCGGAGTCCCGCTGTCCACCCTCTGACCCACCGGGAGACCCAAGATGGCCAACGCGCTCTTCGTCTGCCTCCACAACGCCGGCCGCTCGCAGATGAGTCAGGCGCTCTTCGAGCGCGCCGCCGAGGGACGTCACCAGAGCCGCTCGGCCGGCACGACGCCGGGCCAGCGGGTCCACCCCGAGGTCGTGGAAGTGATGAACGAGCTGAAGATCGACCTGGCCGACCGCAAGCCGAAACCGCTCAGCAACGAGGACGCCGAATGGGCCGACGTCGTGGTGACGATGGGCTGCGGCGACAAGTGCCCGTACGTGCCCGGCGTCCGCTACGTCGATTGGGACCTACCCGACCCGAAGGGACGCCCCATCGAGGAGGTCCGCGCCACGCGCGACGAGATCGCGCGTCGAGTCGAGACGCTGATCGAAGAGCTGGACCGGGACGTTTGAAGCGGACGACGGGTCTCGAACCCGCGACCTCGAGCTTGGGAAGCTCGCGCTCTACCAGCTGAGCTACGTCCGCGCGGACGCGATTCTACGTGCGATGGCGCGGGGCTGCCGGGGGCGGCTGGGATCTAACCTTCAGCGGCCTGTGAGCGTTCGCTCTGCCATCGCCGTGCTTGCCGTGCTGGCCGTCGTCGGCCTGCTCACCTTCGGGCTGCTCAGCAAGGGTTCGTCGGGGGTGGCGCTGGGCGAGGTGGCCCCGAACGAGCCGCTCCCCCGGCTCGAAGGCGGTGGCAGCAGCTCACTGGCCGACTACCGTGGCCGCTGGGTGCTGGTCAACTTCTGGGCCTCGTGGTGCGTGCCCTGCCGGCAGGAGGCTCCCGAGCTGGAGGAATTCCAGCAGCAGCACGGCGGGCCCGAGTTCACGGTCCTCGGGATCGACAGCCGTGACCTCACCGACGACGGGCGCAAGTTCGTCCGCGACTACGGGCTCAGCTATCCGCAGCTGCGCGACGGCAACGGCGACACCGCCCACGACTACGGGACCACCGGCGTCCCCGAGAACTTCCTAGTCGGGCCCGACGGCAAGGTGCGGCTGCTGCTGCGGGGGCCGGTCGACACGGAGTACCTGGAACGCTATGTCGCGCCGCGGCTGCCGGGCGGGAAGTCGTGAGGAGGCCCGTCGGGATCGCCGCGCTGTCGATCGCCGCCGTGCTGTCGATCCTGTCGGTGACCGCCTTCGCCAGCCCTGCGGCCCTAGCCGCCGAACCGACCGCCTCACAGACCCAGATCGAAGCGGAAGTGATGTGCCCCGTCTGCGGCACCCTCCTGCAACTGGCCGAATCGCCCCAGGCCCAGCGTGAGAAAGCCTTCGTCCGCCGGCTGATCCGCGAAGGCAAGGCCGGGCAACAGGTCAAGGACGCCTTGGTCGCCGAGTACGGCGAAGCGGTCTTGGCGCTCCCCAAGGGGAAGGGCTTCAACCTCTCCGCCTACCTCGTGCCGGCAATCGCCTTCGTCGTCGCCCTGGTGGCGCTGCTCTTCGGGGTGCTGCGCTGGCGGCGCGCCGGTGACCCGCCCGGCGGCGACTCGCGCCAGCCCCCGCAGGGGCCCACCCCCGAGGACTCCGCGCGTCTCGACGCCGACCTGGCCCGCTACGACCTCTAGCGCGGGGGCGCTAGGTGTCCAGGTTCGGCCGAGGCGCGGCCGGCGCCGCCGAGTCGGCCACCACGATCGTGCCGAGAGCCGGTGCCGACAGGCGCTTCAGGGCCTTGCGAAGGCGCCGATGCGCCCGGCCGCTCGACTGCTGCGGAGTGACGCAGGCGAGCAGGGCGCTGCCGCGGGCGGCGATCGAGGCGAGGGTACGGTCGTCGAGCGGCGGCGCGACGACCACGGTCAGCTCGTAGGCGGCGCTGAGCTTGGCCGTCGCGTGACGGAAGCTCTCGGAGTCGATCAAGGAGGCGGCGTCCTCGGCCGGGTGGCCGGCGACGACGCAGACGAGCGGGTCAGCGGCGCCTCGGGCGGCCGGTCCGGCCAGGACCAGCGGCTGCAGGATCTGTGGCGCGGCCGCCTCCCAGCGCAGGTACTCGTGCAGGCCGGGAGCCGGTGCCAGGCCAACTCCAGCGGCCACCGACGGTCGGAGCAGGTCGCACTCGAGCAGCGCCGTGCGCCGCCCCGCCGCGCTGGCGGCGCCGGCGACGGCCAGGCCACCGGCGGCTACCAGCCCGTCACTGCCGGTGATGACGACGACGCGGTGCTGCTCGAGCCGCTTGCGCAAGCCGGCCAACGCCTCGAAGTCGTCGCGGCGCAGCGACCAGGCCCGAGACTCGCTGAGCCGGGGGGCCGAGATCTCGGCCAGGACCGGCAGCTTCCGTCTCGACATCACATCCGCTCGGGAGCCGAGATGCCGAGCAGCTCCAACGCTTTGGCGATCGTCCGCTTCGTGCAGAGACAGAGGGCCAGCCGCGCCGCTTCGACCCCCTCTCCCTCGGCCCCGATCACCTGGCAGTCGCGGTAGAAGGCATGGAAGTCGGCCGCGACTGCGGTCGAGTACGCGCAGATCCGGTGCGGCGCCCGGCGCACTGCCGACTCCAACACTTCCTCGGGGAATTCGAGCAGCCGCTTGACGAGGGCCTTCTCGCTCGGCTCCACCGCCGCGTTGGCGCTGCCCGCCTCGAAGCTCGCCGCCGCCTCCCCGGCGGCGCCGGCTTTGCGGAGGATGCTGGCGATCCGAGCGTGCGCGTACTGGACGTAGTACACGGGGTTCTCGCTCGACTGGCTGCGGGCCAGCTGCAGGTCGAGGTCGACGGTCGTCTCGTGGTTGCGCCAGAGCATGAACCAGCGGGCCGCGTCGACGCCGATGTCGTCGAGCAGCTCGTCGAGGCTGACGAAATCGCCGCTGCGCTTCGACATCTGCGCCCGCTCGCCGCCTTCGACGATGTGGACCAGGTTCATGATCAGCGCCTCGAACGCCTCGGCGTTTCCGCCCAGCGCCTCGATCGCCGCCCGCACCCGCGGCACGTAGCCGTGGTGGTCGGCGCCGAGCACGTCGATCAGGCGGTCGAAGCCGCGCTGCAGCTTGTCCCAGTGGTAGGCGACGTCGGCGGTCAGGTAGGTCGGTTCGCCGTTGGAGCGGATCAGCACCCGGTCCTTGTCGTCGCCGAACTCGGTCGTCCGCAGCCAGAGAGCGTCTTCGCTGCGGTAGGTATGGCCGCGGCGCTCCAGCTCGTTCAGCGCCGACTCGACCTCGCCGCGCTCGTAGAGCGTCTTCTCGGAGGCCCAGTTGTCGAACTCGACGCCGAAGCGCTCCAGAGTTCCCCGCACCTGCTCGAGAACCAGCTCGATCCCGCGCGCGCCGACCGCGTCGCGATCGGTCGGGTCGATCCCCTCGGCAGCGATCCGCTCGGCCAGCTCAGCGACGTAATCGCCTTCGTAGCCGTCCTCAGGCGGCTCGCCGCCAGTCATCCTGGCGACGATCGAGTCGGCGAAGCGACCGACCTGGCCGCCGGCGTCGTTGACGTAATACTCGCGCTCGACCGTGTGTCCGGCGGCGGCGAGCAGGCGCACGACGGCGTCGCCGTAGGCGGCATGGCGTCCACCGCCGACGTGCAGCGGCCCGGTCGGGTTGGCGGAGACGAACTCGACCAGGATCCGCTCGGGTGCGGCGACCGGCGCCGGCCCGAGCTCGTCGCCGGCCGCGACCAGCGCCGCCACCGCGCGCCGGTACCAGGCGTCGGAGAGGAAGAGGTTGACGAAGCCCGGGCCGGCGACCTCGATGCGGTCGACGCTGCCGGAGGCGCCGAGGCCGCGCTCCAGCTCCGCCTGCAGCCGCTCGGCAACCGCGCGCGGGTTGTCCCCGAGCGGGCCGGCGAGGAGCATCGCCGCGTTGGAGCTGTAGTCGCCCAGGTCGGGCTTCGGGGGGCGATCGAGGGACGGCGTGGGCTCGGTGCGCTCGCCGTCGCGGAGGGCGCGGGCGGCACCGTCGACGGCGGCGCGCAGCTCGGCGATCGAGTCGGTGGCGCTCACGGGCCAATCGTATGGACCGCGGCACGGGCGGGGTAGGCTGCTCGCTTGCGCGCTGCCGTACTCAGCGATGTTCACGCCAACCTGCCGGCCCTGGAAGCCGTTCTCGAGTCGATCGAGGCGGCCGAGGTCGATGAGCTCTGGTGCCTCGGCGACGTCGTCGGCTATGGCGCCCAGCCCGACGCCTGCGCGCGGCTCGTCAAGGAGCGCTGCGCCGCCTGCCTGGTCGGCAACCACGACCTCGCGGTGCTCGGCGGCCTCGACGTCTCCACCTTCTCCGACCACGCCGCGGCGGCTGTGCGCTGGACCCAGGCCGAAGCGGCCGAGGAGACGCTGGACTTCCTTCGTGGCCTGGAGCCGACCGGGTCCCGACAGGGCGTGGGGATGTTCCACGCCTCGCCGCGCGACCCGATCTGGGAGTACGTCCTCACCCTCGACCAGGCCGATGAGGCGCTCGACGCCCAGCCCGAGCGGATCGCCCTGATCGGGCACTCCCACGTCGCCCTCTTCTTCATGCGCGAGCTGCTGCCGCGGCGCGGCCATGCGCAGGGCGCCCAGGCCGGCGACGGCGCGGTGCTCTCGCTCGAGGACGGGACCTGGCTGCTCAACCCCGGCAGCGTCGGCCAGCCTCGCGACGGCGACCCTCGGGCCGCCTGGCTCGAGCTCGACACCGAGAGCTGGGTGGCCCAGTACCACCGCGTCCCCTATGACGTCGAAGCCGCCGCCACGGCGATTCTCGCCGCTGGCCTGCCAAGCGGCCTGGCAGAACGGCTGGCCGCCGGCCGGTAATGCCTAAATGCAGGGAAAATACGCCTCCCCGAGGGTTGTCTAGACTCGCCCGGATGGGCCGTCTGAACGCTCCCCTGCTCGTCTTCGCCGTTGCCGCCCTCGCCGCGGTGGGCCTCTCCGCCTGCGGCGGGGACAGCGCGGACCTGCTGCCGGGCAAGACCGCGAGCGAAATCGAATCGAACCTCGACGAGGTCGCCCGGCTCGCCGGCGAAGGCGAATGCGTGGGCGCTGAAGACGCCGCCCAGGAGGTCAGCGCCGAGGTGGAAGCGCTCGGCGGCGTCGACGCGAAGCTGAAGCAGGCCCTGCGCGAAGGTGCCTCCCGCCTCAACGAAGTCGTCGCCGGCTGCGAAGAAGCGGAACCGGAAGAAGAAGAACTGGAACCGGTCGAACCGGAAGAAGAAGTCGAATCCGCCGAGAAGCCCGAAAAGGGCAAAAAGGCCGAGAAGCAGGAGAAACCGGAGAAGAAAGCGCCCGAAGCCGAAGTCGAAGAACCGGAAGAAGCCACCCCGCCGGCAGCGAACGGCAAAGGCAAAGGGCTCGAAAAAGGCGGGGGCCCGCCGGAAACGGTGACCCCACCGGCCGAAGAAGCGCCCTCGGGGGGCGTCGGACCGGGCACCGAAGTGGAAGGCGGCGACTGATGGAGGCGGGCGTCCTCTCCGGCCGCTACGAAACGGCCGAGCGGCTCGGCTCGGGCGGGATGTCGAACGTCTATAAGGCGACCGACCGGATCCTCGAGCGCACCGTGGCGGTGAAGATCCTTGCCGAGCATCTCTCCGACGACGAGCGCTTCGTCGCCCGCTTCCGCCGTGAGGCGCTGGCGGTGGCAAAACTGATCCACCCCAACATCGTCCAGGTCTACGACACCGGCGTCGACGAGGGGCGGCACTACATCGTCATGGAGTACGTCGCCGGCCGCTCCGGCGCCCAGATCCTGCAGCGGCATGGGCCGGTCGACCCGACCACGGCGGCGGAGATCGGCATCCAGGCCTGCGCCGGCCTCGACTACGCGCACCGGCGCGGGATCATCCACCGCGACGTCAAGCCGGGCAACCTGATGGTCACCGGCGGCCGGGTCGGCGGCGGCGGCGAGCTGACCGTGAAGCTGACCGACTTCGGGATCGCCCGGGCGATCGAGCAGACCCGGATCACCCAGGTCGGCTCGGTGGTCGGGACCGCTGCCTACCTCTCCCCCGAGCAGGTGCGCGGCGAGGAGGCCACGCCAGCCACCGACGTCTACGCGCTCGGCGTCGTCCTCTACCAGTTCCTCACCGGCCGCCTTCCCTACGAGGGATCCTCGCTGGCCGAGCTCGCGGTGCGCCAGCAGAACGAGAAGCCGCTCTCGCCCACCACCTACAACGACGAAGTGCCGGAGACGCTCAGCGCCGCGGTGCTGCGGGCGCTGGAAGGCGACACCAGCCGGCGCTACGCCAGCGCCGACGAGCTGGCGACCGGGCTGCGGCTCGGGCTCGAAGGCGAGGACGTCACCCTGCCCGCCGAGGCGGGAACCGCGGCGACGCGGATGCTCGGCGACGAGACCGCCGCCACGCGCCACCTCGACCGCACCGCCCAAACCGAGTACCGGCCCGCCCCCTCGCCGAGCCGCCGACCCGAACCGCGGGGGGCGCCGGTGCCGCCGCCGGCTCAGCCGCGCGTCGCCGAACCCCGCCGCCGCGGCGCCTTCTCACGCTTCGTCCGCTTCGTGCTGGCGCTGGTCGCCCTGGTGCTGGTCGCCGCCGCGGTCGCGGCCGGGGTGATCGCCCTCACCGACAAGGCGGCCGGGGTCAAGGTCAGCAAGGTGGCCGGCGACACCGTCGACAAGGTCGTCGAAGAAGTCAAGGAACTGGTCGAGAAGAACCGCGAATAGCGTCCCAGGGAGCGGCGCCGTCGAGCACCGCCTGCCGGTAGGACGCGAACTCGCCGCGCTCGATCGCGGTCCGCGCGTGCTCGGTCAGCTCACGCATGTAGGTGAGGTTGTGGAGGCAGATCAGCCGCACCGCGGTCAGCTCTTCGGCGCGCGAGAGGTAGCTGACGTAGTCGCGGTCGTGACGCTGGCAGGCCGGGCAGGGGCAGCCTTCGACCAGTGGTTCGCGGTTGCCCTCCCAGCGGCTCTTGCGGAGGTCGAGCCGCCAGCGCGTCTCCGGGCTCGGCGCCAGGGCGACTCCGTGGCGGGAGAGACGGGTCGGAACCGCGCAGTCGAAGACGTCGAGACCGAGGGCGATGCCGCCGAGCAGGTCGTCGACCTCGCCGATCCCCAGCAGGTGCTTCGGCGCCGCCTCGGGCAGCAAAGGAGCGGTGAAGGCGAGCACCGCCGCCATCTCCTCCTTGTCGCGACCGAGGGTGCCGCCGATCGCGATCCCGTCGACGCCGGCGGCTGAGATCGCCGCTGCCGACTCGCGGCGCAGATCCTCGTGGACGCCGCCCTGGACGATCCCGAAGACCGCCTGCCGAGCCGGCCCCTCAGCCTCGTGCCAGCGCAGGCAGCGGCCCAGCCAACGGTGGGTGCGCTCGGTCGAGCGGGCGGTGTACTCACGGTCGGCATGGAAGGGCGTGCACTCGTCGAAGACGAGGGCGATGTCGGAGCCGAGCGCCGCTTGGACCTGCATCGAGACCTCGGGGGAGATGAACAGCTCCGAGCCGTCACGGTAGGAGCGGAAGTGGGCGCCTTCCTCGCTGATCTCCACCTTCGAGCCGTGCTCGCCGCCGGAGCGGCCGCTGCCCTTGACCTCGTTGGCGACGCCGCCGTGGGCGAGCGAGAAGACCTGGAAGCCGCCGGAGTCGGTGATCACCGCCCGCTCCCAGTTCATGAAACCGTGCAGGCCGCCGGCGGCGGCGATTCGCTCCGGTCCCGGTGAGACGAATAGGTGGTACGTGTTGCCGAGGATCAGCTCGTAGCCCAGCTCGGCAACCTCGGCGGACTCGAGGCTGCGCACCGTCCCCTTGGTCGCCAGCGGGATGAATGCCGGCGTCGCGATCGGCCCGTGCGCGGTGTGGATCGTGCCGGTCCGAGCGGCGCCGTCCCGCGCCCCGATCTCGAACCGCAGCCTGTCGGCGTCGACCCTCATCTCAGCTGGACTGGGGAGTTATGGGGGCTATAACACCCATAACTCCCCACTCACTCGACAAGGCTGCGGCCGGTCATCGCCGCCGGCTGGGGGATGCCGAGCAGGTCGAGGGCGGTCGGGGCGACGTCGGCGAGGATGCCGCCCTCGCGGAGGGTGACGCCCTCGCTGGTGACGATCAGCGGTACGGGGTTGAGCGAATGGGCCGTGTTGGGCGAGCCATCCGGCTCGAGCATGTTGTCGCAGTTGCCGTGGTCGGCGGTGACGATCAGGGTGCCGCCGCTCTCCTTGACCGCGGCGACTACGTCGCCGAGGCAGGCGTCGACGGCTTCGACCGCCTTCACGGCGGCGGGGATCACGCCGGTGTGGCCGACCATGTCGGGGTTGGCGAAGTTGATGATCCCGAAGCGATAATCGCCGGCCTGGCGCCAACTGGAGACGAAGGCGTCGGCGGCGGCGCGGGCGCTCATCTCCGGCTTGTGGTCGTAGGTCGGGACGTCGCGAGCGGATTCGACCAGGACGTGCTCTTCGCCGCCCAGCTCCTGCTCGCGGCCGCCGTTGAAGAAGTAGGTGACGTGGGCGTACTTCTCGGTCTCGGCGACGTGCAGCTGGCGGCCGCCCGAAGCGGCGATCGTCTCCGCCAGGGTCGTCTCCGGCCGCTGCTCGGGGAAGGCGACCGGGTAGGGCCAGCCCTTGCGGTAAGCGGTCATCGTCGTCAGGTCGAGCTCGGGGCCACCGGCGCGTGAGAAGTCCTCGAAGCCGGGCTCGGCCAGGGCCCGGGTCAGCTCGCGGGCGCGATCGGGGCGGAAGTTGATGAACACAGCGACGTCGCCCGCGGCGGCTCCGTCGTAGTCGCCGATCACGGTCGGCTTGACGAACTCGTCGGTCTCGCCGCGCTCGTAGGCGGCCTCGATCGCCTCGCCGGCACTGGCGGCGCGCAGCCCCTCGGCGTGGACGATCGCGTCATAGGCGAGCTTGATCCGCTCCCAGCGGGTATCCCGATCCATCGCGTAATAGCGACCGCTGACCGTGCCGACGCGGCCCGCCGAGCGCAGCCAGCGCTCCAGCTCGGCCAGGTAGCCGCGGCCACCGGTCGGCAGCGTGTCGCGACCGTCGGTGAAGGCATGGAAGACGAGGTCAGGGACGCCCTCCTGGGCGGCCAGCTCGACACAGGCCTCGAGGTGCTCCCAGCCGGAGTGGACGCCACCGTCGGAGACCAGGCCGAGCAGGTGGAGGCGACCACGGGGGCTGTTGCGGGCACGCTCGCAGGCGGCCAGCAGCGCCTCGTTCTCGAAGAAGCTGCCGTCGGCGACGGCGTCGTCGATCCGGGCCAGGTCCTGCTTGACGATCGCGCCGGCGCCGAGGTTGAGGTGACCGACCTCGGAGTTGCCCATCTGACCCTCGGGGAGGCCGACATCCGGGCCCTGGGCGGAGAGCTGGGTGTGCGGATAGCGCGCCCAGAGGTCGTCGAACACCGGGGTGCTCGCCAGCGAGATCGCGTTGCCGGGGCCGGGCGGGGCGAGCCCCCAGCCGTCGAGAATGACCAGCGCCAGCGAGGGAGCCGGTCCGGCCGTCATCCGGCTGCTTCCACGATCGCCGCGAATTCCTCCGGGTCGAGGCTGGCGCCGCCGACCAACGCCCCATCGACGTCGGGCAGGCCGAGCAGCTCGGCGGCGTTGCCGGGCTTGACCGAGCCGCCGTAGAGGATCCGCACCGCGGCATCGTCGGCGCCGCGCATCCGCAGCACGTCGCGGATGAAGGCGCAGGCCTCCTGCGCTTGCTCGGGCGTCGCAGTGCGACCGGTGCCGATCGCCCAGATCGGCTCGTAGGCGATCACAACGCCGCCGATCTGCTTCGACTCCAGCTCGGCGAGGTCGGCCTGCAGCTGGCGCTCCAGCACCGTTTTCATCTCGCCGGCGTCGCGGGCCTGCTCGCTCTCGCCGACGCAGAGGATCGGCTCCAGCCCCGCGGCCAGCGCCACCGGCACCTTGCGGGCCAGCGCCTCGTCGGTCTCGTTGAAGTACTCGCGGCGCTCGGAATGGCCGAGCACGACCGCCTCGACGTCGAGCTCGACCAGCATCGGCGCCGAGATCTCGCCGGTGAATGCGCCCCACTCAGCCTCGTGCATGTTCTGGGCCGCGACCTTGACGGCGGTCCCGTAGCGCCGCTCGACCACCGCGCTCAGCGCCGTGAAGGGCGCGCAGATGACGACGTCGTTCTGGGTCGCGGCGATGCGCGGGAGCAGCGCGTCGACGAACTGCTGCGCCTCGGCCACCGTCTTGTGCATCTTCCAGTTCGCGGCGATGTACGGGGTGCGATCAGCCATGACTTGCCTCCTTGTCGACGGCGTCCTTGTCGAGCAGTGCCTCGACTCCGGGCAGCTTCTTTCCCTCCAGCAGCTCCAGGGACGCTCCGCCGCCGGTCGAGAGCCAGTCCACTTGGTCGCCGAGGCCGAACTGGACCAGCGCCGCGACGGAGTCGCCGCCGCCGATCACGGTCGTGCCCGGCGCCGCGGCGACCGCCTCGGCGACGCGCCGCGTCCCGGCCGCGAACGGGGCCATCTCGAAGGCGCCCATCGGGCCGTTCCAGAGCACCGTGCCGGCGCCGCCGATCGCCTCGGCGTAAGCCTCGGCGGTGCGGGGGCCGATATCGAGGCCCATCCAGCCGTCGGGCACCTCCACCCCGTCGCTCTCCTGGCGCTCGGTGTCGGCCGAGAACTCACGACCGAGGACCAGGTCGACCGGCAGGCGCAGCTCGCAGTCGCTCTCCTCGGCCCGCTTCAGCGCCTTCTCGGCCAGCTCGATCCCCTCCTCCTCGACCAGCGAGTTGCCGGTGGCGATCCCCTGGGCTCGGAAGAAGCTGAAGCACATCGCGCCGCCGATCAGGATCTGGTCGGCGATCTGGAGGAAGCGGTCGATGACACCGATCTTGTCGGAGACCTTGGCGCCGCCGAGGATCACCACCAGCGGCCGCTGCGGCGACTCGACGACGGCCCCCAGTTCGGTCAGCTCCCGCTCCAGCAGCAGCCCGGCGTAGCCCTGCAGGTGGTGGGCCACGCCCTCGGTGCTGGCGTGGGCACGGTGGACGGCGCCGAAGGCGTCGTTGACGTAGAGGTTGGCCAGCTCGGCCAGTGCTTCCGCCAGCTGCGGGTCGTTCTCGGTCTCCCCCGGCTCGAAGCGGGTGTTCTCGAGCAGCAGCACGTCGCCGGGACCGAGCGCCCGAGCCAGCAGCTCGACGTCACCCCCGACCACGCTCGGCGCCAGGCGCACCTCTGTGCCGAGCAGGCTGGAGAGCCGCTCGGCGACCGGCCGCAACGACAGCTCCGGCACGACCTTGCCCTTTGGCCGCCCCAGGTGCGAGCAGAGCACCAGTGCCGCGCCGCGCTGCCGCAGCAGTTCCAGGGTCGGCAGCGCCGCCCGGATCCGGGTGTCGTCGGTGACCTTGTGGCCGTCGAGCGGAACGTTGAAGTCGACGCGGACGAGCACCCGCCGGCCCGCGACCTCGGCGTCGCGGACGCTTGCCTTCGAGAAGCTCACGGGAGCAGCGCCCCCCGCCGCTAGGCGAGGACCTTGCCGGCCAGCTCGACGCAGCGGTTGGAGTAGCCCCACTCGTTGTCGTACCAGGAGATCACCTTGGCCATGCGGCCGTCGCCGATCACCATCGTCGACTGGGCGTCGACGATCGAGGAGTGCGGGTCGCCGACGATGTCGGTGGAGACGATCGGGTCCTCGGTGTAGGCGAGGATGCCCTTCATGGGGCCGTCCGCGGCCTCCTTCAGAGCGGCGTTGATCTGCGCCGGCTCGAGCGGGTTCGGCGTCGTGAAGACGAGGTCGACCGCCGAGCCGGTCGGGACCGGGGCCCGCATCGAGAAGCCGTTGAGCTTGCCGTTCAGCTCCGGCAGCACCAGGCCGACGGCCTTGGCGGCGCCGGTCGTCGTCGGGATCAGGTTGAGCGCCGCGGCCCGCGAGCGGCGCGGGTCCTTGTGCGGCATGTCCTGCAGGCGCTGGTCGGCGGTGTAGGCGTGGATCGTGGTCATCAGCCCCTGCTCGATCCCGAACGCCTCGTGGAGCACCTTGGCCAGCGGCGCCAGGCAGTTGGTCGTGCAGGAGGCGTTGGAGATGATGTCGTGGGCGCCCGGGTCGTATTCGCTGTCGAAGTTGACGCCGAGGGCGACGGTCACGTCCGGTTCGGTCGCGGGGGCGGAGATGATCACCTTCTTGGCGCCGGCGGCGAGGTGCTTGGCGGCGTCGTCGCGCTTGGTGAAGAAGCCGGTCGACTCGATCACGACGTCGACGCCAAGGTCGCCCCAGGGCAGAGCGGCGGGGTCGCGCTCGGAGAGGACCTTGAGCTCCTTGCCGTCGATCGTCAGGCCGCCGTCGCCCGCCGTGACCTCGCCCGGGAAGCGCCCCAGGATCGAGTCGTACTTGAGCAGGTTGGCCATCGTCGGGATGTCGACGAGGTCGTTGACGGCGACGAACTCGAGGTCGGCGCCCGCCGCGTGGGCGGCGCGGAAGACGTTGCGGCCAATGCGTCCGAAACCGTTGATGCCGACCTTCACAGCCATGGGGGAACTACCTCCTGGTTTTCGTTTGGTGATGCCGAATCTTATGGACCGGACTAGTCCGAGCCGATCGTGATCTCGATCTCGTACCCGTCCGGGTCCTTGAGAAATGCCGAGTAGGTGCCCGACCCGTAGGAACGGCGCTCGCCGGGATCGCCGAGACTGGCCCCGCCGCCCCTGATGCCCGCTTCCCAGGCAGCCTTGACGGCGACGATGCCGAGGCCGGAGAAGCTGAGCAGGCCGAAGCTGGGCCCGGGCTCGTGGTGAGAGGAGATGAAGAAGACCGGCTTGGCGATGCCCCACCCGATCGTCCGGTCCTCGTCGAAATGACGGCGCCAGCCGAGGGGCGCAAGCAACGCGTCGTAGAACGCGCCGCTTCGCTCCAAGTCAGACACCTCGAGGAGGACGTGGTGCAGCATGCGGCCGGGGAGGCTATAGGAGCCTCCCAGCGGAATACCGCTCCATCAGCCCTCGCGCGGGGTCCAGCGGAAGAAGCGGATCGCCAGCAGCAGGCCGGCGACGCCCCAGATCGCGACGATGCCGAGCTCGTGCCAGGCGATGCCGCTGCCACCGCCAGGCACGTAGACGGCGAAGAAGGCCTCGAAGAAGGGGCGGACCGGGAAGTGGTTGGCGAAATCGATGACGCCGCCCGGCAACTCGTCCTCGGGGATGAAGATGCCGGAGAGGAAGTAGAGCGGCAGCAGCAGTGCGTTGACGATCGCCGCGGCCGCGTCCTGGGAGGGAATCGCCGCGGTCAGGGCGATGCCGAGACAGCTGAAGGCGGCGGCACCGATCGCCAGCGTCAGCAGCAGCTCCGGCAGCTGTCCCCATGGGAACGCGACCGAGTAGAGGACACCGCCGATCAGGCCCAGCAGCGCCATCATCAGCAGGGCGACGACGATCGAGTTGCCGATCCGGCCGGCGATGAAGACCCAGGCCGGCATCGGCGTCCCCCTCCCCCGCTTCAGCCGGCCGTCTTCGCGAGCGATCACCAGCGTCATCGCCAGCGTCTGCATCGTCGCCGAGATGATCGCCAGCGACATGATCGCCGGCACGTAGTAGGTCGTCGCCTCGACGCCCCCGTCCACCTTCACCGTCGAACCGTCGAAGACGACCGCGAGGATCAGGAAGACCACAACCGGGAACATCACCGTGAAGAAGACCGCGGCGGGGTTGCGCCAGAAGGCCTTCTGGTCGTAGCGGAACTGGTGGGCGACCAGGGTCAGCGCGCTCACTCCACGACCTCCGTCCGCTCGGCGGCCTCATCGGCCTCGACGTCACCCGAGGCGGTCAGCTGCAAATAGACGTCCTCGAGCGAGGGCCGCGTCACTTCCAGCGCCTCGATCTCCTCGCCCTTGGCCAGCGCCGCGCCCGTCAGCTCGTGCAGGGTCTGGACCGGCGTCCGCGTCTCCAGCTCGACCTCCCGGCCGGCCGAGCGGTAGCGGATCGTCGTCGCCTGGCTCTCGCGGTCGCCCAGATCCGCCGGCGTGCCGCGGGCGACGATCTCGCCGCCGGAGATGATCGTGACCCGGTCGGCGAGCCGCTGCGCCTCATCCATGTAATGGGTGGTGAGGAAGACGGTCTTGCCGAGGTCGCGAAGCCCGGCGATCACGTCCCAGGCCTGGCGCCGCGCCGAGGGATCGAAGCCGGTGGTCGGCTCGTCGAGGAAAAGCAGCTCCGGGTCGCCGATCAGCGCCATGCCGACGTCGAGCCGCCGCTGCTGGCCGCCAGAGAGCCGCCGCGTCCGCTTCTCGGCCTCCTCCTCGAGCCCGACCAGGGCGATGACCTCCTCGGTCGGTCGTGGCGAGTGGAAGTAGCCCGCGTAGAGGTCGAGCGACTCGCGCACGGTCAGGTAGGGGTCGAGGCGGCCGCTCTGCAGGACGATGCCGATCCGCTGCCGCCAGTCGCTGCCGGCGCGCTCCGGGTCCTCCCCCAGCACCGAGACCTCGCCGCCGCTGCGCTTGCGGTAGCCCTCGAGGATCTCGACCGTGGTCGTCTTCCCGGCGCCATTCGGCCCCAGGAAGGCAAAGACCTCGCCCGGCATCACCTCGAGGTCGATCCCGCGCACGGCCTCCGCCTCGCCGTAGCTCTTGCGCAGGCCGCGAATTGAAATGACGGGTTCGGCCAAGGCTGGCCGGATTCTATGGACGTGAGGCCCAGAGGCCTCCAGGCAAGGACGCAGCGAGGCCGAATAGCGGCGCTATTTGGCCGACGGAGGACGCCGCATGGAGGCCTCTGGGTCCACGTCCCGATGCTTCATGCGCGCGATAACGTCGTCGCGGGTCGCAAGGGCGCGGCGGATCCGGTCGGCGACCGCCACCGAACGGTGACGGCCTCCGGTGCAGCCGACAGCGATGGTCAGGTGACTCTTGCCCTCGGCCACGTAGGCGGGGATCAGGAACTCCAGGAGCGGCAGCAGGCGTCCGTAGAACTCGCCGGCCTGGGTGCCCGACTCGACGTATGCGCGGACCGGCTCGTCGAGCCCGGTCAGCGGCCGCAGCTCATCCACGTAATGGGGATTGGGCAGGAAGCGGACGTCGAGGGTGAGGTCGGCGTCGCGCGGCGGGCCGTTCTTGAAGCCGAAGGTCAGCAGGGTCAGGGCCAGCTCGCCGCCGTCCTCCTCGCCCAGCACCTCCTCGGCGATCCGCCGCCGCAGTTCCGCTCCGGTCAGGTCGCTCGTGTCCATGACGACGTCGGCACGCTCGCGCAGCGGCGCCAGCAGCTCGCGCTCGGCGCGAATGCCGTCGACGATCCGCCCTTCCGGTGCCAGCGGGTGGCGGCGGCGGGTCTCCTTGTAGCGGTCGAGCAGGGTCTCCTCGTCGGCCTCGAGAAAGAGCAGCTGGGGCTTCATCCCAACCGCCTGCAGGTCGTCCAGAACCTGCACGAAGTCCTCGAAGTACTCGCCGCCGCGCACGTCGCAGACCACCGCCGCTCGCTCGACACCGCTGCCCTCGTGGCGGAAGAGCTCACCGAGGCTCTCGATCATCCGCGGTGGCAGGTTGTCGACGCAAAAGTAGCCGCCGTCCTCGAAGGCCGCGATCGCTTCCGACTTGCCTGCCCCCGAGTGGCCGGTGATCACCACCAGCGTCACGTTCTTCTCTGCCATCTGCCTAACCGATCCTGTTGAGTTGCTCGTGGATCTCCCGCCCTACTTTGCCAGACAGGCCGGGCACCGACTCGAGTTCCTCGCGACTGGCGGCGAGAAAGCGCTCCGGCGAGCCGAAATGCCGCAGCAACGCCCGCTTGCGCGCCGGCCCGATCCCCTTCAGCTCGTCGAGAACCGAGACCGTCATCGCCCGGTCGCGGCGGCCGCGGTGGTGTTCGATCGCGAACCGGTGCGCCTCATCGCGGACCCGCTGCAGGAGCTTGTTGCCCTCGGAGTCGCGCGCCAGGTCAAGCGGCTCGGAGCGTCCGGGGACGTAGACCTCCTCCTCGCGCTTGGCGAGGCTGATCACGGTGACGCCGCGCTCGACGAACGGCTGCAGCGCCTTCAGGCCGGCGGTCAGCTGCCCTTTGCCGCCGTCGATCATCACCAGCGAGGGCAGCGCCGAGAAGCTGGCGTCGCGCTTGCCGTCGTGCGGGGAGAGGTCGGCCTGCTCCAGGTAGCGGGCGATCCGCCGCCGCAGCACCTCCTCCATCGAGGCGAAGTCGTCGGGGCCGGCGTTGTCGTCGGCGCGCATCTCGCCACGCACTTTGAAGCGGCGGTAGTCGGACTTCTTGGTCGCCCCGCCCTCGAAGACGACCATCGAGGCGACCGTGTGCTCACCGCCGATCGTCGAGATGTCGAAGCCCTCGATCCGCACCGGCAGCTCTTCCATTCCCAGCGCCTCGGCCAGCGAGGCAAGCGACTCGACCCGGCGGTTGCGTCGGTGCTCGCGGCGCAGGCGGTCCTGGTCGAGGGCGAGGCGGGCGTTGCGTTCGGCCAGCTCGCGCAGTCGCCGTTTGTCGCCGCGCTCGGCGGCCCGCACCTCGACCGGGGTGCCGCGCCGCTCGCTCAGCGCCTCGGCAATCACCCCGGCCCGCTCGCGCAGGTAGGGGCCGACGATGATCGTCCGCGGCATCGCCGGCGAGGCGGAGTAGTACTGGCCGATGAACTCCTCGGCCACCTCGGCCGGCTCGCGCTCGCCCTGGTTTTCGAGGTAGAAGCTCTGGCGCTCGGCGAGGATCCCGTCGCGGACCTGGAAGACCTGGGCGTTGGCGTCTTCCCCCTCGACCGCGACCCCGATCAGGTCGGCGGTGCCTACCGATCCGCCGGCGACGCGCTGGCGCTCGAACAGCGAGCGGATCGCCTTCAGCCGGTCGCGGTGCAGAGCGGCGCGCTCGAACTCCTGCGACGCCGCTGCGGAGTCCATTTTCGCCTCCTCCTCGGCCTCGACCTGGCGGTAGCGACCGGAGAGGAAGTCGACGATCGCGTCGATGTTGCGGCGGTACTCCTCCTTGCTGACGTGTCCGACACAAGGCGCCCCGCAGCGCTTGATGTAGTAGTCGAGACAGGGGCTGCCGGAGCGCCGCCCCGGCTCCACTCCCTCGCAGGTGCGGAACTGGAAGAGCTTGCCGAGCAGGTCGAGCGTCTCCCGGACCCGCTTGGCGCTCGAGAAGGGCCCGAAGTACGCCCGGTGCGGCCGGTGCTTCTCGCGGGTGAAGTAGACCCGCGGGTAGTCCTCGTCGAGGCTGACCGCTACGTAGGGATAGGACTTGTCGTCCCGCAGGCGGATGTTGAAGCGCGGCCGGTGGCGCTTGATGAAGCTCTGCTCGGCCAGCAGCGCCTCGGCCTCGGTGGCGGTAACCAGCGTCTCGATGCGGTCCACCCGCGAGGTGAGGCGGGTCTCGCCACCGGAGAAATGGGAGCCGACGCGTTTGCGGATCGAGCGCGCCTTGCCCACATAGAGCAGCTCCTCGTCCTTGTCGTAGAAGAGATAGACGCCTGGGGAATCGGGCAGGGCACGGCGCTGCTGCGCGATCCGCTCCGCGCGCGAGACGCTGCCGTTTCCGTCGCTGCCGGCCACGGGGCAAAGAGTAGGCTGCTGGCCACTCGGCCAAATGGACGCCAACACGGAGAGCGAGATGACCAGCCAGACCGCCAGCCCACCGGAGCTGAAGACCCTGCAGATCGAGATCGACGGCAACGTCGGCACCCTCACGCTCAACCGGCCCGAGGCCTTCAACGCGATGAGCCCGGAGATGATCTTCGAGCTGCCGATCGCCCTCTCCTGGCTGGCCGACCGAGCGCCCCTGCGGGCGCTGATCGTGACCGGCGCCGGCAAGGCGTTCTGTGCCGGCGGCGACGTCACCTGGTTCCGCAAAGGCGTCGAGTCCGACGAGGTCGATCTGCCGTCTGAGGTCCGACGCGGCGCCGAGGCTCTGCACATGGCGATCGTCGACCTGCGGCGGATCCCCTATCCGGTGATCGCCGCACTCAACGGCCCGGCCGCCGGCGCCGGCTTCTCCTTCGCCCTCGCCTGTGACTTCCGGATCGCCTCGCAGTCGGCCTTCCTGGCCTGCGCCTATGGCCGCATCGGCGCCTCCCCGGACGGCGGCATGACCTACTTCCTGCCCCGCGTCGTCGGCCCCAGCCGCGCCCTCGAACTGCTGCTCGAAGATCCCAACCTCGACGCCGCCGCGGCGCTCGAGGAGGGCCTCGTCTCAGCGGTAGTCGCGCCCGACGAACTGCTCGACTCCGCCCGCGCCAAGGCCGACGAGCTGGCCGCCAAGGCACCCCACTACGTGCGGATGGCCAAGCAGCTCTGCGGCGTCAGCATCGAGAACAGCCTCACCGAGCACCTGCAGCTGGAGCGCCACGGGATCGCCGACAGCATGGCCACCGAGGACCTCAAGAACGGCGTCGAGGCCTTCTTCGGCGGTGGCACCCCCGTCTTCGAGGGTCGCTGAACCAGCTCGGGTACCGACCCGTATCCGGGGTACAGTCAGGCGTGACCAGTCCTCGCACGAAAGGGAGCACCATGAAGAAAGCCGCCATCGCGCTCGTCCTCGTCCTCGCCGCGCTCGGGCTCGCAGCCTGCGGCAGCGACAGCTCCTCCGACAGCACCGAAACGACGACGACCGAACAGACCGAAAGCAGCGGCGGCTCGGGCGGCGAAGCCGAAGGCAAGTCGGCCGGCAGCGCCAGCGCCCTGGCCTTCGAAGCCGACCCCAGCGGCGGCCTCGCCTACACCAGCGACAAAGCCACCGCCAAGGCAGGCAAGGTCACGATCGACTTCACCAACCCCCAGCCGCTGATGCACGACGTCGCGATCGAAGACTCCAGCGGCGAAACGATCGCCCAAACCGACACGATCGCCGAAGGCTCCGACTCGGCTACGGCCGACCTCAAGCCCGGCACCTACACCTTCTACTGCACCGTCCCAGGCCACCGGGAAGCGGGCATGGAAGGGACCCTCACCGTCAAGTAACGGGTAGCTGCGGGGGCGTGCCGAGCGCGCCCTCGCTCCCGTCGCCAGCTCAGCCGGCTGGCGCCATCACGCGGGTGACGGAGTCGCCGACGAAGCACGGCTTGTCGGCGTCCTCGACCTCGAGAGTGAAGCGGGTCACGACCTCCCACCAGCCGCCGCCCTTCTCCTCGACGGAGACGACCTCGGCCTTGGCGTGGACCTTGGAGTCGACCGGCACCGGGGCGGGGAAGCGGATCTTGTTCCAGCCGTAGTTGACGCCGAGGGCGAAGCCGGTGGCTGCCACCAGTTCGCCGCGGAAGCCGTCGACCAGGGAGAGGGTGAGGTTGCCGTGGGCGATCGTGGTGCCGAACGGGCTCTGTGTTCTCGCCCGCTCGACGTCGACGTGGATCCACTGGTGGTCGCCGGAGATCTCGGCAAAGGCGCCGATGTCCTCCTGGGTCACCGTGCGCCACTCGCTGGGGCCGACCTCCTGGCCGACCAGCGCCTGCATTCCCTCGATCCCGTTGACCTCGACCGCTGGCATCGGTCCAGATCCTATGCGAACCGGGAGCGGGCCTCTAGGCTT
>JBEVJP010000123.1:0-30091 GCA_040510155.1 Solirubrobacterales bacterium
TTTGTCCCACAGGGCGGGACAAAGGTCGACCACACCCAGGCGGCTCAGTACTCAGAGGGCCCGGCCGGGCCAGGGCGCTCGGGGGCCACCCGCAGCGCCGCGACCAGCCCGATCGCGGAGACGACTGACCAGACGCCCTCGAGCAGCAGGAAGCCCCACTGCGATTCGACCAGGGCAAGAACGGCGAGGATCGCCGAGCCGATCAGGTTGAGCGCAAGGTAGAGGCGCGAGTCGGGCCGCATGCGTCGGTATTGGACGCCGGCAAAGGCGACGAGAATCAGAACGGCGCCGACGATCTGGACGAGCTGGGCGATCCGGCGAGGTTAGAGCGAAGCCGGATACGGTGGGCCGATGGAGAGCGCCGCTATCCCCTGGCGCGGTCCGGCGTCCAATCGGCCCGACCTGCCGCTCCCTCCCGGGTCGATGCCCCTGCGTCAGCATGGCCAGCTGCGTAAGCGCTGGCGCTATGTCGGCGTCTTCGCTGAGGAGCTGATGCTCTGCGCCGCGAGTGCGCAGATCGGACCGCTGCGGCAGTCCTTCTGGGCGCTCTGGGATCCTGCCACCGGGCACGCCGACGAGCGCACGATTTTCCGCCCCGGCAGCCGCGAGGTGACGATCGAGGGACCGCGGCTGGCGATCGACTCGCGCGACCTCCGGGCGAGCCTGCAGCTCGGCGAGGCGCAGCCGATCGAGACGATCTGCCCCAGCGGCACCGCCTGGGCCTGGACCCGCAAGCGTGCCGGCGTGCCGGTCAGCGGCACCGTCGAGGTCCCCGGCCGCCGCTGGCGGATCGACGCGCTCGCCGTCGACGACGAGTCGGCCGGCTACCACGCCCGCCGCACCGACTGGCACTGGTCCGCCGGCGTCGGCAGCGCCGCCGACGGCCGCGCCGTGGCCTGGAACCTGGTCGAAGGAATCAACGACCCGCCCGCTAGGAGCGAGCGGGCGGTCTGGATCGATGGCGAGCCTCACGAGCCCGACCCGGTCGCCTTCGACGACGTCGAGGCAGTCCGCTTCGCCGACGGTTTCCGGCTCGCCTTCGCCGCCGAATCCGAGCGCGCCCATGACGAGAACTTCCTGCTGATCCGCTCCCGCTACAGCCACCGCTTCGGCCGCTTCAGCGGCTCCCTCGACGGGATCGAGCTGGCCGACGGGCTCGGCGTGATGGAGCGCCACGAAGCGCTCTGGTGAGAGCGCCTCGCGACGACCTGATTCAGGCGCGGTAGTCGGGATTCGGGAAGTCGAATCGACAGCCGGCGTCCCATTCCGGGCGCTGGTTGCCGTGCGCGGGGATGCCGCCGGCGTCCTTCAGCATCCGCGCCAGGTGCAGCATGTTCCAGGCCGCGAAGGTGGTGTTGCGGTTGGTGAAGTCATTCTCGGGGCCGCCCGACCCCTCGTCGAGGTAGGACGGACCGGGGCCGGCCTCGCCGATCCAGCCGGAGTCCGCCTGCGGCGGGATCGTGTAGCCGAGGTGCTGCAGGGAGTAGAGGACGTTCATCGCGCAGTGCTTGACGCCGTCCTCATTGCCGGTGACGAGACAGCCGCCGACCCGCCCGTAGTAGGCGTACTGGCCGCGCTCGTTGAGCAGGTGCGAGTTGCCGTACAGCCGCTCGATCACCTGCGTCGCGATCGAGGACTTCTCCCCCAGCCAGATCGGCATCCCCAGGACGAGGATGTCGGCGGCGAGCACCTTCTCGTAGATCTGCGGCCACTCGTCCCGCTCCCAGCCGTGCTCGGTCATGTCGGGCCAGACGCCGGTGGCTATCTCGTGGTCGATCGCGCGGATGCTCTCGACGGCGACTCCGTTGCTGCGCATGACCTCCATCGAGCGGTCGATCAGCCCCTGCGTGTTGGACACCTCGGGGCTGCGCTTGAGGGTGCAGTTGACGTAGAGCGCTCGCAGGTCGGAATAGTCGGTCACGTCGTCTCCAGAGTCGTGGGTTACCAGGTGTCGATGAAACGGTGGCCGCCACTGCGGTCGGGAGAGCCGGCAGCCGCAAGCGTCGCCGCGATCAGGCCACGGGTCTCGGCCGGGTCGATGACGTCGTCCAGCTCGAAGAGGGCGGCAGCGTTGAGCGCCCTGGCGTTGTCCTCGGCGGCGGCGGTCAGCTCGCGGACGCGGTGCTCGCGCTCGGCCTCGTCCTCAATCGCCTCAAGCTCCTTGCGCAGCGCCAGCCGCACCGCCCCTTCCAGGCCCATCGGGCCGAGGTGGGCGCTCGGCCAGGCGACCGTCAGCAGCGGCTCGTGGAGGCTGCCGCCGACCATCGCCTGGGCACCGAGGCCGTAGCCGCGGCGTAAAACCACGGCGATCAGCGGCACGCGCAGCGCCGCTCCGGCGACCAGCAGCCGCGAGGCGTGGCGGACCAACCCGGTCGCCTCCGCCTCGACGCCGACCATGAAGCCGGGGGTGTCGACCAGGGAGACGACGGGCAGCCCGAACGAGTCGCAGAGCTGCAGGAAGCGGGCGGCCTTGTCGGCGGCGTCGCTGGTGATCGCGCCGGCGGTGTGACGGCTGTCGTTGGCGATCACTCCCAGCGGGCGGCCCTCGATCCGCGCCAGCGCAGTGAGGATCTCGGGGGCGAACCGCGAGCGCAGGAAGGTGACCGAGCCCTCGTCGGCGAGCGTCTCGACGATCGGCGACGGGTCATAGGCACGGCGCTGGCGCTCCGGCACCAGCTCGCGCAGCCGCGCCTGGTCTGGTTCCGGCCCGGCCGGCGTCGCCCCCTGGAAGTAGCCGAGCAGCTTCTTGGTCAACGCGGTCGCCTCCGCCTCGTCGGCGGCGACCACGTCGACGACGCCGTTGCCCGCTTGGGTCGCCAGCGGCCCGATCGCCTCCGGCGCCACCTCGCCGAGGCCGCCGCCGGCGATCATCGCCGGCCCGCCCATCCCCAGCGAGACGTTCTCGGTGGCGACGATCAGGTCCGAGCAGCCGACGATCACGGCGTTGCCGGCGAAGCAGTTGCCGGCGACGACGGCGATCCGCGGGACGAGCCCGGAGAGCTTCGCCCAGAGGGCGAAGGCGCGGGTGTCCAGCGCCGAGACGACCGGGTAGTCGGTGTCGCCAGGTCGGCCGCCACCGCCCTCGGCAAAGAAGACGGCCGGCAACCGCATCCGCTCGATCAGCTCGAAGAGACGGTCCTTCTTGCGGTGCCCGAGCGCGCCCTGGGTTCCCGCCAGCACGGTGTAGTCGTAGGAGAGGACCGCGCAGGCGGCGGCCTCCGCCCCGAAGAGGTCGCCGTTTACCCGCGCGGTGCCGCCGATCAGTCCGTCGGCAGGGGTTTTGGCGATCAAGTCCTCGAGCTCGCGGCGCCCACGCTGGGCGGCGATCGCGAAACGCCCGTACTCGACGAAGGAGCCTGGATCGACCAGGTCGTCGACGTTCTCGCGAGCGGTGCGCCCGCCGCGGGCGTGGCGCCGCGCGACCGCGTCGGGACGCGCGGCGTCCTCGGTCTGGGCCCGCCGCGCCAGCAACTCGCCGAGGTCGTCGCGCCCACACTCATCGCGATTGCCGCTGTCGCCGTCGCTCATCCGTCGAGCTGCTTGGCGAGCCGTCGCATTGCCTTGCCGTTGACCCGTCGCATGAAGGCGCGCATCAGCGGCGGCGCCAGCCGTTCGGATTTCGCCATCTGCAGCCACTCGAGCTCGAAGCCGATCGCGGTGCCCCCGTTGGCGAGATCGCCGAACCGGTAGGTCCCGCGGGTGTGCCGCTTTCCGCCGGCGCCGAGACCGTCCTCGACGATGTGCTCTTCGTCGGACTCGAGCACCTCAAACTCGGTCCAGTCCTGCGAGCCGACCGCGTTGGAGCGAGCCCGCGCCTTCGCACCGACTCCCCGACGCGGTCCCGAGAACTCCCAGTCGACCAGAGCGTGGTCGAGGAAGGGCTCGTGGTTGGCGAGCACGTCGAGGAACTCGTAGACATGCGTCCGCGGCGTCGCCACCTCGACTGAGACCGTGACCGACTTCATCGCGCGATCCTAAGGGCCCAGAAAGGCGACAGCCCGCTGCGAGGAGCGGGCTGTCGGAAACGACCTAGCTGGCCGCGGGTGGAGGTGGCGGCGGAGGGGGAGGCGCGCCGGGGCTCGGCGGGGGCGGGGGCTGCGTGCCGGGCGGGGGTGGCGGGACCTGCCCGGTGCCGGGCGCGGCAGGGGCGGGGGCAGCGGCCGCGGGAGCCGGCGGTGCGGGCGGGACCTCGTTGCGCAGAGCCATCAGGCGGAAGTAGATGACCGAGGCGGCGAGGGCGGCGATCGGCGCCGTCAAGGTCGAGGCGACGACGTTGAAGAGGATCCGCATGCCGACGCTGTCGCTGATCCCGACGGCGATCGCACTGAGGATCCCGCTGACGATGGCGACGATCAGGAAGACGCAGACGATCACGCCGAAGACCTGCCAGCCGTTGCCGCGAACCAGCTCGCGGGAGCGGCCGAAGGCGTCGATTACGCCGCTGTGCTCGACGACGATCACCGGCGCGATCACGGCCCAGATCGTCAGCAGGATCAGACCTGGCACCAGGAAGAGGAAGAGCCCGATGCCGATGCCGATGCCGGCGAGGATGCCGGCGCCGATCAGGGGCAGGATCAGCGGCCCGATCGCACTGGCGAGATCGCCGATGGTCATGTCGCGGCGGCCATCTTGGACGTCGCTGACCAGCTCGACGACCATCCCCTGGTAGAGGGTGCCGGCGATGATGCTGACCGCGAAGCCGATCGGCAGCAGGACCAGGCTTCCGCCCAGCAGGCCGTTGACGATCGCGACGATCAGGAAGAGCCCGAAGGCGAGCGGCAAGAGCACGCCGGCCTGGGCGCCGTAGGTGGAGAAGACCTGGTTGAGGGTGTCGCCGACTGAAAGCTTTCTGGAGTTCATGCGAACCATTTCGACCTCCAGGACCCCGACCCTCCCTCCCCGGGCCGAAATCGAAAACCGCGCCGTCTCAGTCCCAAATTCGGATGATTGATTGACACTCTTTAAGTGGTGTGGGAGCGTCCCGCGGATGCCGCGGACTCGCCTGCACGTCGTCTACGCGGGGCGCGGCGATGCGCTGATCGTCGAAGACGAAACGGAGCGAGGCGAAAAGCGGCTGTACATGGTCGACGGCGGCCCACTCGGGTACACGCCGAAGCGGCGAAGCGGCGCCCCCTACTGGCTCTACTACTGCTCCGCCCTGGCCGAGGTCTCGCAGGGGATGAACCGCCCCGCAGACCGGCTCGCCCCCGACGGCATTGTCGTCTCGCACGCCCACGAGGATCACTACGGCGGCATCGAGGGCGTCTTCGACCGCTTCCTCTCGCCGACCGACCAGCCCGAACCCGGCAAGGTCCTCGACTTCCAGGAACCGCTCGTCACCCAGCGGATGCGGCAGGGGGACCCCGAGGTCCAGGGCCTCGCCTCGCTGCTCACCCGCTTCGACTTCCGGGAGGACCAGAACCCGGATCCGAACCTGCCGCTGTTCCAGGCCTTCGCGATGTCGGCGCACGAAGTCTTCGCACGTCCGGGCGCGGTGCTCCCGGCCCGGGACTGGAGCGTCGACCACTCGCTGGCCAACCGTGCCAGCGTGCTGATGGGCCACCACCGCACCGGGATGCTGCTGACCGGCGACAGCGTCGGCTTCCTGATCCTGGAATTCCTCGCAGCTCGTGACCCTGGCTTCCAGCTGCCGCTCTTCAAGGTTCCTCACCACGGCAGTCTCCGCAACTCCCAGCGCGGCATCGCCCTGGCCCGGGTGCCGGGCGTCGCCTGGAGGCTGCACGCACTGCTCTGCATCGGCTCGGCCCAGGGCGACTGGCACGACCTGCAGATGCCGGCCAAGCTGCAGCAGCCGATCGGTGCCGCCCTCCGCGCGAGGGAGATCCTCGAACGGGCCTGCGGGGCCGATTTCGACGACTTCATCGTCGAACTGAAAGAAGCGTTCGACGAAACGCTGAGCAAGATCAAATACGAAGAAGAAGACCCGTTCGACTATCCGGCAGCGCTGGAAAACAACATCTTCGCGCGCTGGAAGCTCGTCCAAACGGACCTCAACGTGGTGCCGCGCCTCCGCAGCATCACCCGAGCCGCCAAGAAAGCCGCGAAGAGGATCAGGCTCGACCCGCAGGCGGCTCCGCCCGTCGACCACTCGTGGTTCGCGAAGGCGGCGCCGGGCGCCTTCCGCGAAGCCTTCCTCGGCGCCTTCGCGGTCCGCGAACTGACCAGGTTCTTCGAAGCACTGAACGCGCGCAACCACGTGCTCTCGGCCAACCGGACCCATCGCCACCCGTCCGCCGAGACGCTGGCCGGCATGGCCCTCGCCGACATCCCCGCCCGGGCCCTGCTCACCGACGGCTACGCGGCCGACCTCAGCCGCCTCGGCGAACTGGCGCCCGACTGGGAGGACACGCTCGAAATCCGCCACCTGGCCAAGGGCTCGCGGATGGCCCTCGACGCCGACCACCCCGATCCGATCGAGGCGTTCGACTCGAACGGCTCCACCAAGAAGACCGAGGTCGACTTCACGCTTCGCGAGCTCCACCAGCAGTTCGAGCGCAACCGCGGGGCGACGATTCCTCCCCGGATCCTCCACGACGCCCGCTTCCGGGTCCGCGCGAAAGATCAGCCGGGGCTGTTCCTCAACCTCGACGGCAACGGCAACTTCAGGGTCACCAACTCGACCCAGGACTTCTACGTCGATCAGGCCTGGACCCTCTCCTTCGCGAACCCCTGGACGCTCGCCGTCCCGAGCAGCTTCGACGACGTCCAGTTCCGCGCCGCCGACTTCCCGTTCACGCCGGCGCGGGTTCTGACCCTGTTCCGGCCATCCGACGGCGACCGCCAGGCCTCGCTGCTGAGCGTCCGCCCCGGCTTCCAGCAGGACCGTCAGTACGTCTGCGCCCAGCCGCCCTTCCTGACCACGGACCCCGACGAGGCACTTGCCTTCGAGTTCGTCCCGATCGGGGCGGGCGCCGAGGAGATCCGGGCCGAGGAGCCCGGCGAGGTGCCGTTGAAGGACTTCCTCACCGCGGTTGGGGTGCCGACCGACAAGCCGCTCAGCGCCGCCGCGGCCCTGCCCCAGCTGGTCGGTCCCGAGAACAGCGCCGATCTCGACGAGGGGATCCTCTCGCGACTGATTCAGCGGGCGATCGGCTGGAACGCGAGCCTCGACAAGTCCACCGTCAGCTACGTCGAGGGCCCGCTAGGCCCGCTGGTGACGGCGGCGAAGCTCGAGATCGAGCCCGGCGAGAACCCCAAATTCTCAATCGACGACCAGGCCGAGACTGTGGCGAGCGCGGGGATGACGCTGGAGCGGTCCGCCGACAGCGGCGCCCTCTCGATCGCGGCGGAGGTGGCAACGGAGGACGGTACCCACGTCTGGGACGGCGCCGAGGACCCCGACCCGAGCGACTGGCGCCTGCTCGACCAGTACCTCTTCGAACTGGGGATGGACTCCGCCGCGCGACCGAACCTCACGCTCGGCACGCTGCTGACGGCGATGGTCGGCGAGGAACCGACCGCCGAAGCGCTGCTGATGAGCGCCCCGGCTCCGCTGCTCGTCGCCGGGCTGGCCGAATGGACGCTGGACCACGCGGCGTCGATGGTCAAGACGCAGCTGACCAGCACCGGCGGCTACGTCGAGATCAGGGCAGCCCGCCTCGCGCTGGCGGCGCCGGGGGCGGTCGCCGACGAAGCGGAAGGGTTCGCCTTCACGCTCTCGGACTTCGTCCTCGAAGTCGAAGACGCCCGCCTGCCGGGGGTGGCGCTCGCCATCGAGGCGACGGCGAGCGCCGGCGGAACGGCGATGGAGGCCCGGGCCGAGCTCGAGGGCGAGGACTGCCTGCTCACCCTGGCACCGCTGAGCGGTGGCCTGGCGGAGCTACTCGCGCTGCTGCCCGCGAAGGCCGCCGGCGTGGCCGCGATGACGGTCCCCCTCGCCGACGGGCCGCTGGGCGTCCTCCAGCCCAGCGCCCCCTTCGTCGAGGTCGGCCAGCCGAGCCTCGGCGCCGGCCCGCGCGAACTGGAAGCCGTCGGCACGGCGATCGAGCTGCCCGGATGGGAACGCGCCCTGCCCTCCCGCTGGCCCCGGCCGGGGGTGGCCGCGACGGCGACGGCGCGGGTGCTGGACCCGCTCGACGAGGAGCGCCGCGCGCTCGCCCTCGAGGTCTCCTTCGCGACGCCGATCGGCTCGATCGCGGTTGACTCGCTGCTCCGCGCCGAGCCCCTGCCGGCCCCGGCCGACAAGCCCGCCTGGTCCTACACGGTCAGCGCCTTCCCCGACCCCGCCGAGCACTTCCTCACCGCCGCGGAAGCGCTCGGCGCCGTCGGCCTCGGCGTGGCGGCCGACCTGCTCGCCGAGCAGCTGCCCGCCCTGAAGGGCCAGCTCGGCGGGCTCGCGGCCTCGCTGCTGACGGTGACGCTCGGTTCGCCAGAGGGCGAGTTCGATCCCTTCCGCATCGACCTCGGCCTGGTCGGCATCGACACCTGGAAGCTGCTCCCGGGCGTCGTCGAACCGGGACTCGCCCAGGTCTCCCTCATCTATGAGGACGGGCTCTGGTCCGCCAAGGTCGAAGGCGAGGCGAGGATCGGCAAGGGCAACGAAGTCGCCTTCTCCTCGCACCTGCCGACCGCCTCGGTCGGCGGCGACGTCTCCTTCGAGAACGCCGGCGACGACCTCACCGTCGAGGCCCTGGCCGACCTCTGCGGGCTCGGTGGGCTCGGTTCCGTCCCGGTGCTCGGCGACCTCGTCCGCTGCCCGGTCGACGAAGTGGAGATGCTGCTGCCCCAGGTGCCTGGGTCGGGCATCTCCGGCGTCGGCTTCGCGTTCGGAGCCGAACCGATCGAGGCCGGCGTTTTCGACCTCGACTGGGTCGGGGTCGAAGCGGTTCGTCGCCACCGCGAAGACGATCCCGGCTTCGCGACCGCCTTCTGGCTGGAGGGTCAGTGGCAGCGGGACGTCGTCGTCTCGCTGCTCTACGGCGACGCCAACCCCGAAAGAGCCGGGACGCTGCGCGGCGAACTGCGCCCCCTGGCCACCGTGGAGCTCGGCCGCGTCCTCACCGGCCTGCTGAAGGAGAAGGCCGAAAGCACGCTGATGCCGGCGGTCGCGAAGCTGGCGATGCGCGGCGGCGAGAGCGAGCAACGGACCCGGGACTTCGCCCTCAACTCCTTTCGCATCGCCCTCGCCGAAGCGGCCGCCCTGCCGGTCGCGGAGGCGAGCGCCGGGGAGCTCGCAGCCCGCTGGGTCGCCGCCCACGAAGACGAAAAGACGAAGGAAGAAGTGCCCGAGGTCTACGCCCTCGACGGCCGGCTGACCAGGAAGGGATGCAAGTACGAAGCGGCCCTGGAATCGCAGTTCCGCGGTGAGGAGAAAGCCAAGACGGTGGCCGGGACGATCAGGGCGCTGCCGACCCACGAGGGCGAATCCGAGGAAGAAAAGGAAGCGAAGAAGTTCACGGTCGCGACCCTGCTGGAGCTGCTCGACCTGGAACGACCGCAGGTGCTGACCCCGAAGGAAGCGCCGGAATTCTTCGAGCTCGAACCGACCTCGGTCGAGGCGACCTTCTCGGTCGAACCGTTCCGGCTCGAGGCGCTGACGATCGTCGTCCGGACCGACAAAGCACTCTCGCTGCTGGCGGCACCGCAGAGGATCGAGCTCGAACACCTGACCCTGCGGATCGATTACGTGCGCGAACCGAAACCGGGCGAAGCGAAGATCCGCGGCGTCGTCCTCGGCGACCTGCCGCTGCAGCCCAAGGCCGTGACGCTCGCCTACACCGAATCGAAAGGGGAGCAGGCGGCCTTCCGCGCCAAGGTCGAGCTGAAAGAGGAGGAAGCGCCCGACTACCGCAGGCTGATCGGCGGCGAACCGTATGAGCCGGGCTATGGGGTCCCGGACGAGCCCGGTCTGCCGGCGGCGATCCCGATGACCAACCTGACCGCGACGGCGCGACCCGGCGAATACGTCGAGCTGAGCGGCTACGACCCGCGGACGTCCTGGGAGCTCCCGGTCGATCGCCTGACCCTGAAGCTGGGCGCTCTCGGCGGCCGGGTGCGGGTGGCGCCGGGCGACGGCCAGGACGCGCCGCACCGCTTCGACCTGGCGCTTTTCGGCCGGCTCGAATACCACGGCTTCGTCGACGGCGAAGCGCTCTTCACCTGGGGCCCGGAGAAGCCTTCGCTGCTGACCGCCGAGGCGAGCGAAAAGGCCGTCGACATCGACCTGGCGGCGATCGCCGCCGGGCTCGGCTCACCGTGGGAGGACCTGGTTCCGGCCGGCACCCCGGCCTTCTCCTTCACGGGCGCCTGGACCTACGTCGACCTCACCGACCCCAGGGCGATCTCCCTCGACCTCTACGGCGACGGCTCGCTCGGCACCGTCAGCGGCCCGGCGGCGCTGCGCAGCCAGCCGGTGGCGGAGGCGCGTCGCAACGAGCTCCTCTTCGGCGCCGTCTCCTCGGGGACCTTCCCGCTTACCCCGCTCTGGAAGGCCCTCGGCGAGAGGGTCGACGGTTACCTCAGCCTCGCCGCCGGCAACCTCGCCGCGCTCAACGAAGCCGATCCCCTGACCGCGCTGGAAGACGATCTCGCCGCCCTCGGCGCGGCCGCCAAGCAGCAGCAGGCGCAGTACACGGCGCCCTTCGCAACCCTGCCGCCACTCGCGCAAACCCTGCCGGCGGGCACCGAGCTGGGGGCTGCGCTGACCCTGGTGGCCAAGCTCGACACCGCCGGCGAGGGCAAGCTCAGCTGCGCCCTGGCCCGGATCGCCGAGGCCGGGTCGCTGGGGACGCGACTCGCCTGGGGGCCGATCGAGCACGGGGAACCGGAGCGCAGCCGCCTCGAAGTCGACCTGCGCGGCCTGGTCCTGCTCGGCGGCGGCATCAATGTCGAAGCGGTCGCCGAATACGTGCCCAGCCAGGCCGAGACGCTGATCGCGGCAGGGACCGTCGCCCGGGTCGAGATCGGTGCCGGCAGCTACGACTTCAGCGGCCGGCTGGTGATCGGCGTCGAGGAGGCCAGCTTCGCGACCGGCGAGGAACGCGCCCCGATCCCGGTGCCGCTCGGCGCCACCGGAGCAGACTTCCGCAACCCGAAGCTGACCGCTGTCTACCGCTACCCAGCCGGCCAGCCGATCGGCGAAAGGCTGCGGATCACCGCCTTCGTCAACCTGACGGTCGCGGAGGACGGCGGCGAGAAGAGCGTCACCTGCGACGGCACGATCGAGTTCTCGGACGGGAAGGCCGCCGTCGCCGTCTTCCCGGTGCCACAGGCGATCCAGGCGACCGACGTCTACCTGAACAGGATGACCGGCGGCAGCTGGCCGGCTCAATACCCCTCCTTCGAGCTCCAGGGCCCGTGCTTCCACGCCGCCCCGCGGACCGTGGAGATCGACGGGAACGAATACGAAGCCGGCTACCACGTCGTCGCCACCGCTCCGTTCTTCGCCCATCCCTTCCCGTTCGACCTGACCATCGAAGCCGCCGGCCTGAAGGGCGGCGGCGCCTCCGACAGCCCGGTCGACCTCGTCTACGTGGAGCTGACCGGACCGGCGGTGACCGTCGCCACCGGCCCCTCCCCCGCCTTCGCGCTGGGCGGCGGCGCCAGGGTCTTCAAGGGCGACTTCGGCGACACCGAGTTCCGCTTCGACCCGACGCGCGGCGAGTGGACCGCGGCGGCGACCTACGGCGGTGAGCTGGTCGGCGTCGACGAACCGGAAACCCACTTCGCGTACGCCGACGCGACCGGGCTGCGCCTGCTCTCCTGGCCGGTCAAGCCGACCCTCGACGAAGAGGACGAGTTCGACTGGGAAGAAGAGCTCGAAGAAGCGAGCGAGGACAGCAAGTGCGGCAAGCTCGAAGACCTCGGCCTCGACGAAGGCGAAAACGAAAACAAGACGATCGAAACCGAGTTCGACCTGACCATGGAACAGGTCGGCCAGATCGCCGGCGAAGCCCTGACCCTTTCCCTGCGCGGCACCTACACGGTGATCGTCAGGAGCTCGGACGGTGAAGAGACGAAGACGACGATGGCGTTCCCGCCGACCCAGGGGACGATCGCCGACGCCGGCAGCTTTGCGCTCGAGGACCTCGAAGGCTGGGTCAAGGAAACGATCGAAGCGAACCACGAGGCGCTCGGCAAGAGCCTGCTCGACGACCGCGACAGCGACGGCGAGCCCGGCCTCGAAAGCTTCCTCGAAGCCTTCGACTGGGACGAAGCGGAGGCCGAGCTGCTGGAACGGATCCTCTGCCGCGAGGACGGCCCCGAGAAAGTCCGCAAGGCGACTGAAAAGAAGCTCAAGGAAACCGCGGAACAGACCGGAGAGAAAGAGAAAGAAGCCAAAGGGCAGCTGGAAGAGGTGACCACCGCGACGACGATCTCGCTCGCCTTCGGCTTCCTGATCACGTTCTTTGCCTGGTTCGGGATCGCCTTCGGCTGGGTCACCGGCGTCTGCGGCTTGCTCAGCACCACCTGGTGGTGGCTCCCCCTGCCGCTACGCGAAGAATGGGAAGAACTCGGCAAGAAGCTGGAGAAAACGAAGGAAGAAGGCGAGAAAACCCAGGTCTGGGCGGAAACCGAACTGCTGAAGATGCGCGGCGACCTCACCGTCGCCTTCACCGACCTGACCACGGTCGAAGTCAGCTGGGACGACGACAACCTGCCCGCCTACCCGGGCATGAACTACGAAGGTTTCGCCGGCTTCTCCTTCCACGTCGAGGTGGCGATCGACCCGCAGTTCGAGGACGTTGTCGGCGCCGCCACGGTCGACTCGCCGGCGGCCGCGGCGAGCGTCGCCGCCGCCTCCCTGGGGCAGAGCAACTACGCCTTCGCGCGGATGCGCCCCACATTCAAGGGATATCCCGGCACCTGGATCTCCGGCCGCGCCTTCCACCTGGTGCCGCTGAGCGCCCCGGCGCCGGTCTCGCAGGCGCTGAACGCGACGGCGGAAAAAGTCGATGTCACGCTCACGACCGTCCCCGGGGCGCTCAGTTACGACATCCAGCTGCTCGACACCCGCACCGCCGCGGTCGTCGCCGAGGCGACCCTGGCGGCGCCGGGTCCACAGCCGCCGGAACTCCGCTGCGCTCTCGCCCCCACCGAGTTCGGCTCGGAGCCGCTGCTGCTGCTCGGCCGCGCCAAGGCGATCGGCGACCCGGCTTTGAACGAAGACTCGCCGTTCGCCGACTGCCCCGAAGCCGAAACGATCCCGACCGTCGGCCCGCCCCGCGACGTCGCCGTCAACCTCATCCCCGACGGCGTCCAGGTGACCTGGGAGCCGGTCGCCGGCGCGACCGTCTCGGCGGAGGTCCGCAGCAAGGGAGGGGGGCCGCTCTCCCCGCAGCCGGACTCGAGGCCGATCCCGAACGGCTGCGTGCTCTCCGGGCCGGGGATCGGAGACGGCGCCGAGCTGGAGGTGGTGACGCGAGCGCAGGCACCCGGGGCGCTGCAGCCCTGGTCGGCACCGGTTCCCTTCACCGTGCGGGCGCTGCCGGCGCCACAGTCGTTCGCGGCTCTCTACCTCTCCCCGGAGTACGCGATCCGCGCCCTCTGGAACCAGGTATCCGGCGCCGAGGGATACGAGGTCGAGCTGCTCGACTCCAGTGGCGAACGCCTCGAACCCACGGTCCAACCGCAGCCCTGGGGGGCGCTGCTCACTGGCGCCGGCATCGAACCGGGCAAATTCTCGCTGCGGGCGCGCGCCACCGCCCCCGAACGGGTATCGACCTGGACCGCCTGGCTGCCGCTGGTCGCCGAAGCGCTCCCGGCCCCGACCGGCCTGGTTCTCTCCTACGAACTGGCGGCGATCTGGGCGCGCTGGGAGACGCTGCCCGGCGCCCGCTACTGGTGCGGGGTCGAAGGCGCCAACGGGTCGAAGACGGAAGGCGAAGGCCTCGTCCCGCCCGCCGGCTTCGGTCCTCCCGCCGGGCTCGTCCTGGAAGCCGGGGCCCGCTACCGGGTCCAACTGCGGGCGCGCGTCGGCGACTCGCTGAGCGCGCCCGCCACGGCCGAGCTGACGCTGCCGACGCTGCTCGAAATCGCCGAACGCGGCTGGGCGGGCGATCGACCGGTCGAACCGCTCGCGGCCGAATGCCTGGCGCTGGAAGCGAAGCTCGGCCCCACCCAGCTCACCTACACGCTGCTCGGCGGCGGCTACTCGAGCGCCGCGGCGACGGCGGGCGTCCACGCGGCCCTGCCGAACACGACCCCGGCGGAAATGGCGGCGATCGGGGCGGCGCTCCTCAACCGGGGGAGCGCGATCGGCCGGTTGCAGGCGGAGGAAGTTTCGCCGGCGGTGATCGTCGCCCTCTGCCATGCCCTCTACAGCCCGGTGCCGCTGCAGCTGGCGATGCTGCTGAAGCAGCTGGGCTTCGCTGGCACGGGGCTGGCTCCCGCCTTCGCCGCCGCCTTCGCGATGCCCCTCGCCAAGGCCGAAGAACTGATCACCGCGGTCTTCGGGGAACCGTGGCGGTTCGGCGCCGTCGCCGTCCGCGAAGGCGCCACCCTCCCCCAGACGCTGGGGCTGCTGAGGGCTGCCTGGCCCGAGGTCAACAAGGTCGCCGTCAAGCTCCTCGCCGCCCTGAAGGGGGCGTCCTCCTCCGAAGCCGAGGTCCGGATGCTCTTCGGCATCCCCCCCTTCGGATTCTTCCCCCTGTTCACCGTGCCGTGGCAGGCCGTCCACAGCATGGCGAACGGGGTGGGGCTGGCGGGGCTGCTGCTCAACTCCGGCGCCGGGCGCGAAGAAGCGAGCCGCTGCGTCGCCGCCTGCTGGCCGCAACTGACCCCGACGCAGCTCGCCGAAGCGATCGAATTAGCCTACGGGCCGCCCGGCCCAGGAAAGGACGCCTCCCCATGAACGAAGTGCTTCCCGAAACGCTCGTCTACGTCCCCTTCCTGACCCTGGTCGAGGTGCAGGTCTCCGTCGGCGCCAACTACAAGCAGAAAGTCACGATCGTCCCGCAGTCGGGCGGCTCATACCCGCCGATCGAAGGCGCCGGCGGCGAGAACAAGGAAATCGGCCACTGGATGGTCCCGACCACCGCCCCGGAACCCGGCAAGCAGGGCTTCCTGATCAAGGTGACGGTGGAAAACAACAACGGCTCGGGGTGGAAAGTCGCCCCGATGGTGCTCAGCCGCCCCACCTCGGCCGCCACCTTCACCGCCTTCTTCCTCGTCTCCGAGGACAGCACCGACAACGACTGGAACGACTGCGTGGTGATGTTCAGCTGGTCGAAGCCGTTCGGCGCGGCTGCCGTTGGGGCGGAGAGCGGCGAGGGAGCGTCCGGCTAGGAGCGGCCGCCCGGCTCCAGCTCCTCGACCGTCAGCTCGGCGGTCGGGAAGGCTTCGAGGCGCTCGTCCGGGATCGGCTCACCGCTCCGCACCGAGAGACCGTAGGTACCGGCGGCGAGGCGCTCCTCGGCCCGCTCGACGGCCTCCAGGCGCTTCTGCAGTTCGCCGGCGCGGCCCGCGTCGAACTCGTCTTGGTAGAGGCCCTCGGAATCGGCTTCGCCGGGTTCGATGCGGGAATCGCCCTCTTCGGTGCCTTCGCCTCGCAGGTTGGCGAGATCGCGCTCGACGGCCTCGCGCTCGGCGGCGACCAGCTCCCGTGCACGCTCGAAGTCCACGCCGCAACCGTACAGGCGCCGCAGGCGGCCAGGCAAGGGGTCCTGGACGCGACTGGACATCTCCACCCCGCGCGCTATCCTTATTTAGGACTAACTACAGAAAGTGGATTTGCTGATGGCCTATCTCCTGATCCCACTCGACGACGCGATCGTCTTCCCCACCGTCACCGCCACCCTGCCGATCGACGTCGGCGATGAGGAGCGCGTCTTCCTCCTCCCCCGCACCGACGGCGAGTTCGCCCGCACCGGCGTCGTCGCCGAGGTGATCGAGCGCGGTCAGTCACGACGCGGCAGCCCGGTGGCGACCGTGCTGGGCCTGCACCGCGGCCTCGCCGGCATTGCCACCGCCGACCCCGACGACGCGGAGCGCCTGCGCATCGACGTCCAGGAGTTCCACGACGGCCACCCGAGCGACGAGCACACCGAGGAGCTGATGCGCGAGTACCGGGCCGTCGTCGAGGAGATCCTCGAGCTGCGCGGCGACGACGGGCGGATCGCCGCCTTCCTGCGCTCGGTCGAGGAGCCCGGCGCCCTCGCCGACACCTCCGGCTTCAGCCCCGACCTCTCGGTCGAGCAGAAGCTGCGGCTGCTCGACGCCGTCGACGTCACCGCCCGCCTCGAGCTGGCGGTCGAGCTGCAGCGCGAGCGCCTCGCCGAGCTGCAGGTCCGCAGCAAGATCCGCGAGGACGTCGAGACCGGCGCCCAGCAACAGCAGCGCGAGTACTTCCTGCGCAAGCAGATGGAGTCGATCCGCAAGGAGCTGGGTGAGGACGAGGACAACCTGATTGACGAGTACGAGCGCAAGATCGCCGAGGCGGAGATGCCCGAGGCGGTCGAGGAGCAGGCCGTCAAAGAGCTGCGCAGGCTGGAGCGCCAGGGCGAGCAGTCGCCCGAGTCCTCGATGATCCGCAGCTACCTCGACTGGCTGATCGCGGTGCCGTGGAGCAAACGCTCCGAGGAGAAGCTGGACCCCGTCCACACCCGCGAGGTACTCGACGCCGACCACGCCGGCCTCGAGGACGTGAAGCGGCGGATCACCGAGTTCATCGCGGTCCGCAAGCTGCGCGAGGAGCGCGGCAAGGACGACGAGGACGCCCGCGCCAACGGCGCGATCCTCACCCTGGTCGGCCCCCCGGGCACCGGCAAGACCTCGATCGGCGAGTCGATCGCCCGAGCGCTGGGACGCGAGTTCGTCCGCATCAGCCTCGGCGGCGTCCACGACGAGGCCGAGATCCGCGGCCACCGCCGCACCTACATCGGCTCGATGCCGGGCCGGATCGTCCGCGCCCTGCGCGACGCCGGGACGATCAACCCGGTGATCCTGCTCGACGAGGTGGACAAGGTCGGCGCCGACTGGCGCGGCGACCCCTCGGCGGCCCTGCTCGAGGTCCTCGACCCGGCGCAGAACCACTCGTTCCGCGACCACTATCTGGACGTCGAGATCGACCTCTCGCAGGTCGTCTTCATCGCCACCGCCAACCTGCTGGACACGATCCCCGGCCCGCTGCTGGACCGGATGGAGACGATCGCCTTCGACGGCTACACGACCGCCGAGAAGCTGGCGATCGCCAAGGGTTACCTGCTGCCGCGGCAGCTGAAGCGCAACGGCCTGGAGGCGGAGGAGGTCGAGGTCTCCGACGCGATCCTCAACAGCGTGATCTCCGAGTACACCCGCGAGGCAGGGGTGCGCCAGCTCGAGCGTGAGCTGGGCAAGCTGCTGCGCGGGGCGGCGACGAAGATCGCCGCCGGCGAGGCGGAGTTGCCCGTCGTCATCGGCGAGGAGGCGCTCCGCGACGCCCTCGGCCGCCAGAGGTTCTTCCAGGAGTCGGTCGAGCGCACCGCGATCCCGGGCGTCTCCACCGGCCTGGCGGTGACCGGAACGGGCGGCGACATCCTCTTCATCGAGGCGACCGCGATGGACGGCGACAAGGGACTGGTGCTGACCGGCCAGCTCGGCGACGTGATGAAGGAGTCGGCGCGGATCGCCCTCTCATACGTGAGGGGGCACCGCGAGGAGCTGGGCATCGAGCCGGAGGCATTCCAGCGCGAGTTCCACCTCCACGTCCCCGCCGGGGCGATCCCCAAGGACGGCCCCAGCGCCGGCACGGCGATGACCACGGCGCTGGTCTCGCTGCTGACCGGGCGGCCGGTCAAGCACACGGTCGGGATGACCGGTGAGGTCACCCTGCAGGGCCGGGTGCTGCCAATCGGCGGCCTCAAGCAGAAGGTCTTGGCCGCTCACGCCGCCGGGCTGACCGAGGTGATCCTGCCCGAGCGCAACCGCGGCGACCTCGACGAGGTCCCTGAGGAGGTGCGCGAGCAGATGACCTTCCACCCGGTGATGAGCATCGGCGAGGTCCTCGAGCGGGCCCTAGAGCCGGCCGAGAAGGGTGCCGGCCTGGCGGCCGCGTAGGGTGGCCGCCGTGTCGCCCCGCTGTCGCAACTGCTCACCGGTCCCGCCCGAGCTGCGGGCGGCGGCCGGGCTGCTCGAGCGCCGCTGGACGATGGCGACGATCTACGCCTGCTCCAGCGGCGCCTCGCGCTTCAACGAGTTCCGCCAGTCCCTTCCCGGCGTCTCCCCCACGACGCTCTCCGACCGCCTCGAGCAGCTCGAGGCGGCGGGGATCGTCGAGCGCACCCTGGTCCACGGTCGCCCGCCACACAGCGAGTACGCGCTGACCCCGCGCGGCCGCCAGCTGGCCGAGGCCGTGGCGGCACTGATGGAACACCGCTGACCCCGGTCCCGCTGCTCCCTTTCAGCCTGTCCCGCCATGCGTCTGCATCTGCACGTCCTATGGACGTGCTGGAGCAGACGCGTGGCCCGCTCCGGCCCGGTTAGGAGCCGACGCGGTAGAAGAGGTGCGTCACGCCGGGTGCCTCGACGGCGCGCGTCTGCTCCAGCTTGACATCGGGGCCGACGCCCTCGAAGAGACGCTCGCCGCCGCCGAGCAGCAGCGGCGCCAGGTTGATCTGCAGCTCGTCGACCAGGCCGGCGGCCAGGTACTGGTTGCAGGCTTCGGCGCCGCCGGAGATCTGCACGTCCTTGTCGCCCACCGCCTCGCGCGCCTGGCTCAACGCCGACTCGATCCCGTCGCTGACGAAGGTGAAGGTGGTGCCGGTCAGCTCCAGCGGCTCGCGCGGGTGGTGGGTGAGCACGAAGACCGGCTTGTGGAAGGGCGGCTCCTCGCCCCACCAGCCGTTCCAGGGTTCCTCTGCGTCCCAGGGCCCCGGCCCGCCGCCGAACATCTTGCGCCCCATGACGTGAGCGCCGGTCCGCGCCAGGCTCTCCTCGACGACGGCGCTGCTCGGGTTCGTCTCACCGCCCTCGCGGCCGTGCGCCTGCCGCCAAGCGTCGAGTGCGAAGGCCCAATCGTGGAGGGACTCCCCACCTTCGCCGAGCGGCTCGTCGACGCTTTGGTTGGGACCGGCGACGTAGCCGTCCAGCGACATCGCGATCTCGACCCGCACCAAGCCCATACCGAGCACCGTACCCGCAGACGCAGGCAAGAAGCGGGCACAAAAACGCCGGGCCGCCCGAAGGCGGCCCGGCCTGGTGCAAAAGCAAGCGAGCGAGGGAGTTTCCGTCGGGCGGGACAAGACCCGACTCCCAGTGGCCCGCCGGTGCCCGGGTTGGATTCCACCGGGCGCCCGAACCAGTGCGGCGCCTAGCGGCCCTGCACCTCCAGAGTCCCATCAAGCATGTCAATCAACTTAGGACCACCTCCTTTCTCTGGTGATTCGATTGAAGCAAATCGCGCAGTCGGCGTGGATGGAAAAAGCTCGCGCTTCCCCACGTTGGTTGTTTTTCGCTCAACTCTTCATTTGCTATTGGGGGAATCTTTTGCGCGCACTACGTCTGAGCTGCCTGCTGGTCGCCGCCTTCGTCTCGCTGCTTGCCTTGGCCGGCAGCGCTTGGTCGAAGCCGACGCCCGACAAAACGCCGCGTGGAGACTTCGGCGCAATCGTCAAAGCCCTCCCGGGCGGCAGCGCCAGGCAGGGCACGCCCCTGGCGCTCCGGGTCGGGAACACCCGTCGCTGGACCGCCACCTCCGTGCAGGCCTGTGCCAGCGTGCCGCGCCACCGCGCCCGGATCACGACCGCCGCCGGCAGCGGCGCGATTCGCTTCGAGGGCCGTCGCGCCTGCTGGATCGTGCGTCAGATCAAGCCGCACCGGACGATCTCCCTGCGCTTCTCGGTCAAAGTCCGCGGCGCGAAGACCGCGCTGCCCCGCATCTCGGTGAAGGTCAACGGCGGCAACTCGAACTCGCTCAGCGTTCCCGACGCGCTCCTGCGCCTCCCCCACCACGCTCGCAAGCCTCACCGCGACCAGGGCAAGGCGAGTGCCTCCGCCACGCCCTGCACCGCACCCAGCACGCTCGGCGTCGTCTTCGTCACCGACGACTCCAGTTCGATGGAACTCAGCGACCCGACCCACCTGCGCGCTCGGGCCGTGGCCGTCGGGCTCGACCAGCTGCCGGACGGATCGCTGGCCGCCGAGACGACCTTCAACGAATTCAGCGAAGAGCTGTTCGGGGTGACCACCGTCGACGCCAACTCCCGACCGACGCTGAAGACGGCCGCGGCGCGGCTCTACGACCTCGGCAACACCGACTACGAAGAAGCCTTCCTGGGCGGTCGTACGGAGCTGGCGAAGATGACCGGCGCCGACAAGAAGGCGATCGTCTTCCTCTCCGACGGCGCCCCCAACAGCCTCGACTTCGACGCCGACGAACAGATCGCCGCCACCGGCACGCCGATCTACACGATCGGCCTCGGCGTCGCCGGTGTCCCGGAAGCCGAAGCGATCCTCGGCCACATCGCCGCCGGCTCCGGTGCCCAGTACTACAGCGCCGAATCGGCCGGGCAGCTACAGCCCATCTTCGCCCGCATCGTCGCCTCGCTGACCTGCGGTGCCCAGACCCTCAGCGAATCCTTCCCGCTGGCGCCCGGGCAGTCGCGCAGCGTCCCCTTCACGGTCGAACCGAACGACGGCGAGTTCCGCGCCCTCGCCGCCTGGTCGAGCGGCAAGGTCAGCGTCACCGCCCAGCGCCCGGACACGAGCACGATGGCGCCTGGTTCGACGATCACCGGCGAGGCGCTGGTCAACGAACCGACCTACGCGCTGCTGACCGCGAAGGACCCGCTGATCGGGCCGTGGCAGCTGAAGCTGACCGCCGACCAGGGCAACGTCGGCGACGTCGACGTCAGCATCGACGTCTTCAAGAAAGGGATCCCCGACCCACCACCGCCGCCCCCGGCCGAGGGGCGCCACCTCGACCCCTGCATCGAAAGCTTCCCGGGGCCGGTCAGGTCACAGGACTTCAAGGCGTTCGGAGGCAAGAAGACGATCTTCGACCAGGCGTCGAGCAGGTTCCTCGTCTGTGCCGGCTGGGGCGCGCCCGACGGCGTGCAGCTGAAGCCGGAGATGCAGTGCGCGATGATCGCCGGCATGGCGGTGATGGCCGGTCCGCCGGTCGGCTGGATCACCAACAAGGCCTGCAACGTCGTCGACATCGCCCAGAAGCTGCGCGGCGGCGACTGGCTCGGCGCCGGCAAGAGCGCGGCCTGTGGCTTCTTCGCCGAGATGTTCGCCGAGCGCGTCGGGCTGATGGCCACCGCCGTGACCGCCGAGCTGGGGCCCGGTGCGATCGCGATCGGCATCGGCACCTACCGCTCGCTCTCGGCCGGCCTCGGGCTGGTCTGCGCGGGCGGCCTCAACGGTGGCCTGCAGCAGTTGGGCATCAACCTCGAGGCCGACCACCAGACTCACGTCGCCCTCGACGTGATCCGCGAGGGCAAATGCATCCAGCGGCGACCCGACCTGCTCAAGTCGATCTCCTGGAGCGCGGTGGACTGTCCCTAGAGGGCACGGTCCGCGGCAGCTCGGGTGGCGCCGAGCGATAGGAGGGCGGCGTCACCGAGAGCCGGATCGGGTTGCGGGCGAGGGTGACGCTCTCTCCCTCCGCGCGCGGGAGCTCGACCGTCGGCTCGAGCCCGAGCGAGGCAGCCAGCGCAAAGGCGCCGGCGACGTCGTTGACGACGCCGGCGGGAACCCGGGCCGCAGTCAGCAACTCCGTCCACTCGCCTGCCGGGCGGGCGGCCAGCAGTCGGGTCAACTCGACGGCAAGCGCCTCGCGGTTCTCGACCCGGGCCGAGTTGGTCGCGAAGACCGGTCGCGCTGCCAGTGCCGGCTCTCCCAGCACCTCGCAGAGGGCCGCGAACTGGCGGTCGTTGCCGACGGCGAGGACCAGCTCGCCGTCGGCGGTCGGCAAGAGCTCGTAGGGAGCGATGCTGGGATGCCGGTTGCCGAGCCGCCCCGGCACCACGCCGGCGACCGTGTAGGCGGAGCCCTGGTTGACGAGCGCGGCAAGCAGCGAGGAGAGCAGGTCGACCTCGACCAGCTGCCCCTCCCCCGTGGCGTCGCGGTGGCGCAGCGCCGCCAGGATGCCGACGGTCGCGAAGAGACCAGCGAGCACGTCGACGAGCGCGACCCCGACCTTGGTCGGCTCGCCGTCGGGCTCGCCGGTGATGCTCATCAACCCGCCGAGCGCCTGGATCAGGAGGTCGTAGCCGGGCAGCGCGGCACCCCGCTCGCCGCTCCCAAAGCCGGTTATCGAGCAGTAGACGAGGCCTGGGCTCCCGGCGACGAGGCTCGGGTAGTCGAGCCCCAGTCTCGCCATCACGCCGGGACGGAAGTTCTCGACGACGACGTCGGAGCGAAGCGCCAGCCTCTGCGCTTCGGCCCGCCCATCCTCACTCGCCAGGTCGAGCAGTAGCGAGTCCTTGTTGCGGTTGACCGCCTGGAAGTAGGTCGCCTCGCCGCGCTCGTCGTAGGGCGGTCCCCAGGCGCGGGTCTCGTCGCCCCCGCCCGCGCGCTCGACCTTGGTCACCTCGGCACCGAGGTCGGCGAGCATCATCGTCGCGAAGGGACCGGCGAGGACGCGGGAGAAGTCGAGGATGCGCAGAGGTCCAAGGGCGGAGCCAGCCGCCGGTGCTCCTGTCTCAGCGTGATTGAATGAATCCTCGATTTTCGAAAATCTACCCGAAGAGGACCAGATGACCGCCAGCGCAGCGCCCGCCGGGACGATCAACCCGAGCGACTTCCTCGCCCTCGACCACCTGCTCTCCGACGAGGAGCGCGACATCCGCGACACCGTCCGCGCCTTCGTGCGCAAGGAGGTCGTCCCCAACGTCGGCGAGTGGTTCGAGGAGGCGACGATCCCCCGCGAGCTGGCCCGCCAGATCGGCAAGCTCGGCCTGCTCGGCATGCACCTCGAGGGCTACGGCTGCGCCGGCGCCAGCGCCACCGCCTACGGGCTCGCCTGCATGGAGCTGGAGGCGGGCGACAGCGGTGTCCGCAGCCTCGTCTCCGTACAGGGCTCGCTGGCGATGTACGCGATCTGGCGCTGGGGCTCAGAGGAGCAGAAGCAAGCGTGGTTGCCGCTGATGGCGCAAGGGGAGGCGATCGGCTGCTTCGGCTTGACCGAGCCCGACGCCGGCTCCGACCCCGGCTCGATGCGGACCCGCGCCCGCCGCGACGGCGCCGACTGGATCCTGCACGGCCAAAAGATGTGGATCACCAACGGCTCGATCGCCGACGTGGCGGTCGTCTGGGCCCGGACCGACGAGGGCGTGCGCGGCTTCCTCGTCCCCAGGGACACCCCGGGCTTCACCACCCAGGACATCCACAAGAAGCTGAGCCTGCGGGCCTCGATCACCTCGGAGCTGCTGCTCGACGACGTGCGCCTGCCCGCCGACGCGGTCCTCCCCGAGGTGAGCTCGCTGAAAGGTCCGCTCTCCTGCCTCAACGAGGCCCGCTACGGGATCGTCTGGGGAGCCGCCGGGGCGGCCCGCGCCTGCTACGAAGCGGCGCTCGAGTACAGCACCGAGCGGGTCCAGTTCGACCGCCCGATCGCCTCCTTCCAGATCCAGCAGCAGAAGCTGGCGCAGATGGTTCTCGAGGTGAACCGGGCGACCCTGTTGGCCCTGCACCTGGGGCGGATGAAGGACGACGGCACCCTGCGCTCCGAGCACGTCAGCCTCGGCAAGCTCGGCAACGTCAACGCGGCCCTCGAGGTCGCCCGCAGCGCCCGCCAGGTGCTCGGCGCCAACGGCGTCACCCTCGAGTATCCGGTGATCCGCCACATGAACAACCTCGAGTCGGTGGTCACCTACGAGGGCACCGCCGACGTCCACGCCCTGGTGATCGGCGCCGCCGTCACCGGTATCCAGGCCTTCCGGTGAGCGGGGCCGCGATGACCGCCGCGCGACCCGGCACGACCGCCCAGCACGCGCTCGAGTCGCTGCGCGCCGCGATCGTCGCCGGGGATCTGCGGCCCGGCGAACGGGTCCGCCAGGACGACGTCGCCGAGCGGCTCGGCGTCAGCCTGGCCCCGGTCCGCGAGGCGCTCGCCGTCCTCGAGCAGGAGGGCCAGCTCACCTACCGGCCTCGCCGCGGCTACGTGGTCACTGAGCTGTCCCTAGCCGACGTGCGCGAGATCTACGAGCTGCGGCAGCTGCTCGAGAGCCTCGCCGCCCGCCGCTCGCTGCCGCTGCTCGACGACGATGCCAGGCAGCGGATCGAGCTCGCCGCCCGCGACTGCGAGCTGGCCGCCGAGCGGGGCGACGTCGCCGCCGAGCTCGAGGCCAACCGCCGCTTTCACCTCGGCCTCCTGGAAGCCGCCGAGCAGCCCCACACGCTGCGCGTGATCCGCCTGCTCTGGGACTCGACCGAAACGTACCGAGCGATGTACTACAACGCGCCGGAGAGCCGCGAGGAGGCGGCAGCCAGCCACGAACGCATCCTCACCGCCCTCCACGGCGGCGACCCCGAGCGCCTCGTCGCCGAGCTCGACGCCCACCGCGGTCGCGGCCTCGCCCGGCTTGAGTCAATCCTCCCCCCGCACCCGGGCTGAGCCTCACGCGTCTGCACTTATACACCCCATGGGTGCGTAACTGCAGACGCGTGAGCGGTGTGGCTCAGAGCGCGTCGCCGGGGCGGCCGCGGGTCAGCTCCGCCGCTGCCCGCAGGTCGTCGAGGACGCGGTCGCGGACGGCGCCGATCAGCGCGCTCGCCTCCCAGCAGCGCTCCTCGCCGGCCGCCTCGGCAGCCGGCCGCGAGCTGCCGACCACCATCTCCAGGAGGACCGCGGCGCTGTCCTCGCCGGGGAAGGCATCGGCCGGCATGTCTTCGAGCAGCGCCGAGAGGACCGCGCCGAGCCCGAGCGCGGTCATCAGCAGCTCTTCGATCAGGACCTGGGCGGCATCCGGGGTCGGCGGGTTGCGGGGCGGCGGAGGCACCCGACCGCAAGGGTGCCGCCCGCTGCGTCCCTCCCCGCCTCAGCAGCGGAGATCCCGCATCTTCCGGACTCAGCCGGTGACCCCTTTGACGACCGGGAAGTAGCCGTCGGCGTGGCCTGTGACCTTCGGGTGATAGCTCTCACCGGTCGGGTTGGAGAGGCCGTTGATCCACTCCGTCGAGGAGCCGCCACCGCCGTCGCAGACCGCGTGGCCGATGAACGAGGGGATCACGTCGCGGAAGATGAAGTTCGACCCGGCCCGGGTCGCCGCGGCGCTGAGCTGGCCTTTTAGCTGATCGGCCGTTTCGTTGAGGCGCGTCTCCTCGCTTGGACTGAACCAGGTCAACGCGTTGCAGTCGGTGCCGTTGAAGAGGCGCGGGTAGTCGAGCACGATCACTTTCGCGCTCGGCGCTTTCGATTTGATCGTGTTGTTGACCTGGTCGAGCCGGCCCGGCAGCGTGCTTTGGATGAACGCCTGGGCGGTGTTGATCGCCCCGTTGCAGTCCGAGGCCCAGGACGGCAGCGCGCATTCGGTGATCACCGACGAAAAGCCGGCGTCGTTCCCACCGATCGTGTAGGTGACCCAGTTGGTGTCCGAGGACAGGCTCGCCGCCTGGCTGTTGATCAGGTCGGCGGTCTTCGCCCCCGAACAGGTCGCCTGCACGAAGGTCCATTCCGGGTGGGCGTTGTGCAGCAGGTACGGATACGAGTAGACCGACTTCTGACAGCCGGAGTCGTAATAGGTCCTGGTCCCCGTTCCCGAGGAGTACGAATCCCCGAGCGCGACGTACTTGGTCGCCCAGGCGTTGCCGGAAAACACCGCGAAGAAGGCGACGACGCAGAGCGCCGCCGCGATGCGACTGGACTTCATGTTGTCTCCTCCCGCAAGTCGGCCGGGGCTCCCCAACCCGGCGTTTACGGGGCGAAGCTAACAGCGCTTTCAGCTTCTGTCTACTACTCAGAATTTCTTAAAAAAGGGTCATTTGACGCCCCAACCGAACAGCGACACACCCCTGTTCGGCTGCCGCCCGTCGGTGCGGACGAGTGCGAGACGCGCCGTCTGCTGCCCCTTGTCGGAGGGCTGGAAGCGGACGGTGAAGGTCTCTTTCTCCCCCGGCCCGATGCTGAACGGGAGGCTTTCGCCAGAGGCCCCAACCAGGGAGTACTGCGACCCGGGGACCTTTAGGGAGCCCGTGACCGGCGGCGAGCCCGGTTTGCCGGTGTTGGCGAGGGCGATGGTCTGGGAAGCAGGGTGGCCGAGCGAGACGGGGCCGAAGTGCAGCGCCCCCGGTTCGAGGGTGAGCGCACCGGGGTGCGGCGTGCCCTTCGGTTCGACGGTGACGGCGCCGGCGAAGGCGCCGGTGGTCTGACCGATGTCGTCTTCGGCGAAGGCTGAGATCGAGTAGTTCTCGGCGAGGGGACCGAAGTTCGCCGGGACGTTGAGGACGCCCTCGAAGCGGGAGAAGCTGACGGCTTCCAGGGGCAGTTCGGTTTCGCTGCCGTCGGGGCCATTGACGATCGCGTAGACGTTGGCAAGGCTGCGGGTGTCGCTGGCTTCGACGCTGATCTTCGTGGCGCCGCCCCAGGCACCCCAGATGCTCGGGGTCGCCGTCGCCGCGGAGATGTAGGGAGGTTCGTCGAACTGCGGGGCGCCGGCGACGCTGATCTCGCCGGCATAGGCTTCGGCGTAGGCGCCGTTGGTGTCCTCGGCGGAGACGTTGGCCTGGTAGCCGACTTCCCATTCCTGGTAGTTGGCCGGCACCTGGAATTCGGCTCGGTACACCCGTGCGTTGCTGTTGATGTCTTCGAAGGGGAGCATCTGAAAGCTGTAGACGCCGGCTTCGGTGGTGGTGATTTCGGCGTAGACCTGGGCAACGCCGCAGTCGTCTTCGACCCGCGCCGAGATCACCCCGGTGCCGCCGTCGGAGGGGAGGCTGGACGGCGTCAGTTTCGCTTCCTTGACCAGCGGCCCGGTGTCCTCGCCGCCTTCTTCGCCGCAGGCCGCGGCGCCGGCCGGCACCGCGAGCATCAGCGCCGCAAGCAGCCCCACGATCAGCGTCCCGAGACGCCAACGCCCCACACTCTCGACCCGCGACCGCGCCATCCCATCCCCCAGACCTAGACCGTTGACGATTCGCCGCCCGACGGTAGAGGACGGTCGCCGAGCGCGGGAGTGCCAAAAAAGGTGGAGTCAGGGAGACGTCGCGCCGATCGCGACCGCCGCCCGCTGCCCCGCCGGCAGCGCCCGCTCGGCCGCCGGGCCGAGGACCCGCCGCCAGAGCCCGGCCAGCGGCCCTTCGATGTAGATCGTGTTGATGAGCCGGCTGCCGCCGGTCGGCGTCGACTCGACCAGGTGCCGGTGTCCCATCCGGGCGCCAGGCAGCCTTGCCTCGTCGGTGAAGATGCGGCCGGCCTCGAACTCGACGACGCGGAAGCGCAGCCGCAGGCCGGTGCGGAAGACGATCCGCGCCTCGGCGCCCAGCCGCAACGGGCCGTCGAGCCGGGCGCTGCGCAGCTCGGCGTTCCAGCGCGGCCACGCGCCAGCGTCGGCATAGGCGCGGCCCCAGACGGCGCTGGGCGCGACTGCCGCCTCGAGCGCGCTGGTCGTCTCCCAGCGGCTCACCGGTAGAGACCCTCGGCGAGCAATCGCACGTTCGCCTCCACCCAGCGGTCGAACTGCTCGGGCTCGAGCAGCGGCCCGCCCAGCGCCTCCTCGAGCAACGGCATGAAGCTGAGCGGTGCCCAGATCAAGAAGAAGTGCTGCAGAGCTGCCCAGAGGCGGTCGGCGTCCGGGCGCAGCGCCCCCCGCTCGGCCAGCGAGTCGACCTCGGCCCGGCCGCCCTCGACCATCGCCTGGAAGGCGGCCGTGCCGCCGCCGGTTCGCTCGACCAGAGCCCGGCCGAGGTAGGCGCAGACGTCGGGCTGCTCGCGCATCACCCGGGCCGTCTGCTCGGCGCGCTCGCGCAGCAGGTCGGCGCCCTCCTCCCCACCGGTCGCGTAGGCAGCGGCGAACGCGGCGACCGCCGCTTCGTCGACCGCCGCGACCAAGCCATCCTTCCCTCCGAAGTGATGGACGACCAGCGCCGGCGAGACGCCGGCCGCACGGGCGACCTCGCGCAGCGAGGTGGAGGAGATCCCGCGCTCGCCGAAGATTCTGGTCGCCGCCGCGAGGATCTCTTCCCGGCCCGTCTGGCCTCTGGGTGGCTGCGTGATGGCTGAACGCATGTTCAGCAAAGACTGTACAGCTGTTCAGCCGGGCGTGTCGATCCAGCGCACGATCCGCCCTTCGCGGAGCGCGTGATAGGCCGGCGGCGCCGGCGGCGGGTCCGCGCGGAGGCGGGCGATCACCGCCGCGGGGCCATGCAGGTGCTCCTCCACCGCCGTCGTCCAGTGGACCTCTGGGTCGAGCAGCCGCTCCAAGCGCGCCCAGTCGCGCCGCTCGATCGTGGCGAGCACGTTGCCGACGGCGGGAACCTGCTCCGCCACCGCGACGCTTCAGGTGCCGAGGATCTTGGCCTTTTGGGCGGCGAACTCCTCCTCGGTGAGGATGCCCTGGGCTTTCAGGTCCGCCAGCTCCTTGAGCTGATCGATCGTCGAGGCGGTGCCGGCGGCGGGGGCGGCAGCCGGAGCTGCCGGTGGGGGCGCCTGCTGCGCGTACTGCTGTTCTTCCTGGCCGGCCCAGCGCTCCGCCTGACGGCGGCTGACCCGGTTGCTGACCGCGGTCGCGGTGCCGGCAACGACAGCCGTCCGCGCCACTCCTCGAAGTAGTCCTGGCATCGTCCTGCTCCTTCCTAGGCCTCGGCCGCGTCGAGCGCGGCGAGGACGTCGTCGATCGGGATTCGGCCGCTGGCCACGAGCTCGCCGCCGGAGGCGCGCACCGCTGCCGCGAAGGGCGCCGCCCAGACGTTCTCGTAGACGAGCAGGGCGGCCGAGGTCCCCGGCTCGAGGACCCCGCCGGCCTCGCTGAGATCGTCGTCGCCGATCAGGCCCGAGGAAGCGCCCTCGAAGACGGCGAGCTCGGCGACTTCGCCGCCGACGTCGGCGATCTCGACGGCGCTGACGCTGCCGTCCTCCTCCTTGCGGATGAAGGTCAGATCGAGGATCCGGATCAGGCCCCGCTCGACCAGGTCGATCAGGTGCGGGGCCACCTCGCCCTTCGGCTGGCGGCCCGGCCACTCGACCAGGAGGTAATCGATCGGCCCTTGCGCAGTCGCGTCGTTCATCAAGCTGACTCCTCGTCTAGTAGCCCGGCGAGCTCTTCATCTTATGGCGCTCGGCGGGGTGCGCTCCACCCTTCTCGTCGAGCAGCTCACAGGCCTGGTGGATGTCGCCGGCGAGCCGGTCGACCTGGGCGCGGCTGAGCGTCTCCTTGACCAGCGCCCGCATGATCTTCACCTCCTGGGCGTCGGGCGGCATCGTGTAGGCGGGCAGCATCCAGCCGCGCTCGGCCGAGAGCTGCCAGGAGACGTCGAACTCGTCGTAGTCGTTTTCGCCGCTCAGCTTGAAGGCGACCAGCGGCAGCTGCTCCTTGTCCTCGCCGATCAGCTCGAAGCGACCGCTCTCCTTCAGCTTCTCGGCCAGGGCCTTGGCGTTCGCCTCCATTGCTTTCATCACGTGGGTGTAGCCCTCGCGCCCAAGCCGTACGAAGTTGTAGTACTGGGCCAGCAGCATCGAGGAGCCGGTCGAGAAGTTGAGCGTGAAGGTGGCGTCCGTTTTGCCCAGGTAGTTCTCGTAGAAGACGAGGTCCTCGGCGAGGTCGGCCTTCTCACGGAAGATCAGCCAACCGATCCCCGGGTAGACGAGCCCGAACTTGTGCCCGGAGACGTTGATCGAGCGCACCTGCTCGAGCCGGAAGTCCCACTCCGAGTGCGGGTAGAGGAAGGGCCAGACGAAGCCGCCGCTGGCGGCGTCGACGTGGAGCGGCACGTCGAGCCCCTTGCTCTCCTTGATGTCCAGCAGCAGGTTGTTGATGCCGACGATGTCGTCGGCGTGGCCGGTGAAGGTGGTGCCGAGCACGGCGGCGACCCCGATCGTGTTCTCGTCGATGTGCGGCTCGACGTCCTCCGGCCCGATCACGTACTTGTCCTCGCGCAGGCGGACGATCCGCGGTTCGACGTCGAAGTAGCGACAGAACTTTTCCCAGACGACGTGCACGTCGCCGCCGAAGATGAGGTTCGGCTTGTCGACCGGCTGCGATTCCGCTTCGCGCCG
>JBEVJP010000124.1:0-3082 GCA_040510155.1 Solirubrobacterales bacterium
CATCCCCGCCGCCCACCACCACCCAGCTGCTGACCGGCCTTGAGGGCGGCTCGGGCAGCACCGTCGGCCCCGGTGGCGCGCTCTACGTCACCGAAAGCGCCGCCGGCAGGATCTCGCGCGTCGATCCGAAGACCGGTGAGATCACGACGTTTGCCAGCGGTCTGCCGAAGTCGATCATCGGCATCGGCGGCACGACCGACGTAGCGTTCATCGGCGGCACCGCCTACGCGCTGGTCACCGTGGTCGGCCCCGACGTCGGTGGCAGCGACGTTGTCGGCATCTACCGGATAGACGGCCCCGACAGCGTCACCGTCGTCGCGGACATCGGCGCGTTTGCGTTGAGCAATCCGCCGCCATTTCCGGTTGACATCCCAACCGGAGTCCAGTACGCGCTGCAGAAGTACCGCGGTGGGTTCCTGGTCACCGATGGGCACCACAACCGGGTCTACCGGGTCACCCGGGACGGCGAGATCACCCAGCTCGTCCAGTTCGGCAACATCGTCCCGACCGGGCTGGAGAAGAGGGGCAACAAGATCTACATGGCCGAAGCCGGGCCCGTCCCCCACGACCCAGCCGACGGCAAGGTGGTTTCGTTCAAGCCGAAGTCACCCAGCCCCACTGAGGTGGCCTCCGGCGCCCCACTGCTGGTCGACGTGGAGTTCGGCCGCGGTCGCGATCTGTTCGCCCTCTCGCAGGGCAGCTTCGGTGGCGGCCCTCCGGGTTCTCCGGCGGCGCCGAACACCGGCAGCCTCGTGAAGGTGAACGCGAACGGCACCTTCAGCGGGGTCGGCGACACCTTGGACCGGCCGACCTCGGTCGAGTTCATCAAGAACACCGCGTACGTCATCACTCTCACCGGTGAGATCTGGAAGATCAAGAACGCCTCGGGTCCGCCCCACGGAGCGCACTCGCACTAGGACCTCTCAAAAGCGAAGCCGCCACCCCGGACGCCGTGAGAACGGCGATCCGGGGACGGCTCCGCGCAGGCGGAGCTCAGACGGGGCGGGATTCGGTTACGAGAGAAGTGTCGCTTCCATGGAGCTGTCGCACAAAGCTCCGTCCGAGAGGCGCCGACCATCCCGGTCATGGCTCAGGACTTCCTCAGCTGCGACCGCGACCAACAGATGCTGCTGCCGGCCGACCTGCGCGAGTGGCTGGCGGAAGACCATCTCGCCTGGTTCGTCCTCGACGCCGTTAAGGAGATGAACCTGGAGCCGCGGTTGGCGAGCGCTCCTCACGGCGGATCGAAAAGCGCCTGGTCGAGGACATCGCCTTCCGGGTGATCGCCGCTAACCAAAAGCCCGATCACGCGACGATCGCGCGCTTTAGGGCTCGACACCAGGACGAGCTCGCCGAGCTGTTCTCCGAAGTGCTGGCGCTCTGCGCCAACGCGGGCCTGGTCTCGGTCGGCACCCTCGCCCTCGACGGCACCCGGATCGCCGCCGACGCCGCCGATCGCCAGAACCGCACCTACGAACAGCCGGCGCGCGAGATCCTCGAGGACGCCGCCGAGGTCGAGGCCGCCGAGGACGAGCGCTTCGGCGACAAGCGCGGCGACGAGCTGCCCGGCGACCGCAACAGCCGCCGCCAGAAGCTGCGCGACGCCAAGCGCCGCCTCGACGATGAGCACGAGGCGAAGGAGGCCGAGATGGCCGCCTGGGAGGTGGCGATGGCCGAGCACACCGCTCGCACCGGCTACGTGAAGAAGGGAAACCCGCCAAAGCCGCGGCCGCTGCCGGCAAGGGAGGGCCGGCGGGTGAACATCACCGATCCCGACCCCAAGCCGGTGAAGAACCGCCACGGCTTCATCCAGGACTACATCGCCCAGGCCGCGGCGACCGAAAACCAGGTGATCGTCGCCGCCGAGCTGATCACCGGCGCGAACGAGCGAAACCGCCTCGAGCCAGTGGCGAAGGCCGCCGAGGCCGAGCTCGCCAAGGCCGGAGTTGAGGCCACGCCCGAGCTCCCGCTCGCCGACGCCGGCTACTACAACGGTCGGCAGATCGAGGCGCTCGAGGCCGAGGGGACGAGGGTCCTCTGCCCGCCGGACGCCGACAGACGCAAGACGCCGACGAAGATGCGCTCGGGACTGCGCTTCGAGGCGATGCGAAGACGGCTACGACAACCCGAGGCCGAGGAGGCCTACCGGCGAAGACAGCAGATGGTCGAGCCGGTCTTCGCACAGATCAAGTCGAGACAGAGAGCCGGGCGGTTCTCACGGCGAGGGTTATCCGCCTGCCGCGCCGAGTGGCGTCTGACGGCGGCGACCCACAACCTGTTGAAGCTCTACACGGCCGGTTTGCGCCCTCAGGCGGCCTGACGGCCGCCATCTCGCCCTCGATCTTCTGTTCCCCGACGAGGAGCGCCTCCCTCACTGCCCCGTTGGTGAGCCCGGCGCGACTTTTCGCGACAGGCTCCATGGAAAGCGCAACATCGGGACGCCACATGGGAGCCCTTATTCGAACCTGATCGACTCGACGATCTGTTGGACGTCCTGCTCGAGGTCACGGCCGAAGCCCTTGGTTGTCTCGCCTTCGATGAAGAGGCGCGCACCGTGCACATCGACGATCCAGACCTTGATCGCGTCGCCCACGCCCGTCGTCGGCCACAACGCACCGCCGTACACGTCTCGCCAGGTGTAGAAGAACCCCGGGTCGCAGCCGACGTTCTCGCGAACGGTGAGCGCCACGTACTTCGCGGGGCGCCCGCCCACGGTGACGTTCGAAGGCCGTGTGACGAGCTCGGTGCCGGGCGCCGTCGACACTGCGGCTGCGAGATCGGCGGCCGACGAACCAACTGGCGGGCTCAGCAGACTGGCGCACGGATCGGCGTAGTCGCCGTCGGGGAAGCTCGTCCAGAAGATGATGGCCTCTGCGCCCTGTGGCCCCGTACTGGACATGTTGATCGAGATCGGCCCTCCAGCGGACTTGTCGGTCGAGATGCTGGAGAACCTTTCCCAGCCAACCGTCGGCACCCTGAAGGAGAACGGAACGCCCTCCTCGGTCACCGTGTGCCTTGCGACGAGAGGATTCTTGCTTGCGGGATCGGCCTCGACCGCAGCCGCCCCGCGACCGAAGTGGAC
>JBEVJP010000125.1:0-10817 GCA_040510155.1 Solirubrobacterales bacterium
TGAACTCGCCGAAGACGATGGCGAGGTTCCCCGTGTAGTCCTCGATCGGGGATATGTCGTTGATGGTCTCCCGCAGCCCGCCGGTCTTCGTGTCGGTCAGTTCTTCAAAGGACCGGCGCTGAATATCGATCAGGTGGGGGACTTCAAGCGGATTCTCTAGGCGGGAAAAGCTCCTACGGGTTACTGGGGCAGCGTTCGAACGTGCCAAAGTCGGCGACTCCTCGGGCGGTCAGAGGGACGAAGATAAGCGCAAATAAGGGCAGGGAAACTCAAATGGCGCGCGACCGCAGAAAATAACACACGGCGCCGCGCGCCCCTGAGCTTGGCTCCCTGAGCGGGATTCAGGCGCGGAAGAGGTTGGGCTCTATTTGAGCTCGACCGTGGCGCCGGCCTCCTCGAGTTCGGCCTTGAGCTTTTCGCCCTCGTCGCGCTCGACACCCTCTTTGATCGCTTTCGGGGCCTCATCGACGATTGCCTTGGCCTCTTTGAGGCCGAGGCCGGTCGCCGCGCGGACCACCTTGATCACGGGGACTTTTTGGCCGCCGACCTCGGTCAGCACGACATCGACCGTCGAGGCTTCCTCGCCGCCGCCGTCGCCGTCGCCGCCGGCCGCACCCGCGGCCGCAGGGGCCGCCGCAGCGACTGCAGTCGCGGAAACGCCGAACTCCTCCTCGAGCGCTTTGATCCGCTCGGAGAGCTCCAGCACCGAGATGCTTTTCAGCTCCTCGATCCAATCCTCGGTGGAAACTTTGGTTGCCATCTACTCCTCTTCCTTGCTCGCGTCGTCAGTTTCTGAAGTGTCTGCCTCGTCGGATGAGGGCTCAGACCCCTCGTCCGCGGGTCCTGCCGCCGATGAGGAGTCCTCGTCCTCGCGGGACGACGCTGCGGGCGAGGACTCCTCATCCGCGTCACCCGCGGGCGTGGCGTCCCCATCACCCGTCTCCTCAGCAGTGTCGGAAGGCTCGGTGGCACCGGCGTCGTCGTCGGGCGCCTCCGCCTGGTCGGCGGGCGGCTCGTTACCGCTGGAAGCCTCGGTTGGCGCCTCCTCGACCGGAGCGTCGCCCGCACCCTCTTCGGCAGCCGCCTCTGGGGCCGCCTCGGCAGCCGGGGCCTCGCCGCTGACGAGCCCATTCTCGGCGATCTGGCCGAGCTGCAGTGCCAGGCCCTGGATCATCGAGCCGAGGCCGCGGACGAGTCCGGTGAGCGGGCTGGCGACGATCCCGGCGAACTGGCCGTTGAGGACGTCGCGGGAGGGCAGGCGGGCGATCGACTTGAAGGCGTCCTCGTCGAGCGAGGTCGCGTCCATGAAGCCGCCCTTGTAAGTGAGCACCTCGTGCTCTTTGTTGAAGGTCGTGATCGCCTTCGCCGCCTGGGCAGTGTCGCCGCGCACGAAGGTGAGGGCGGTCGGCCCGCTGAGCAGCTCGGCGAGACGCTCCTCGCCGGCTTTGTCGGCGGCGATTTTCGTCAGCCGGTTCTTGACGATCCGGAAGCTGGCGTCGGCCTCGCGCAGTTTCGAGCGCAACTCGGCGGCCTGGGGAACGCTGATGCCGCGGTAATCGACAGCGAAGATCGCCTCAGACTCCTCGATCTGGGCGGCAATCTCCTGTATGGCTGCGGACTTTTCCTCGCGGTTCATCGTCTCACCTGCGTCGGGCTTGTGGCCTGGCCTGCCGACGGTCTGGGGTCAGGGCGGAGCAGTGTAGATGATCCGCCCTTCACCTGCTCTCAGCCCCATGGTGGCCGGGAGGACCCTCCGAAGAACCGCTCAAATCGCCCTTACAGCAGTTATGCACGTCTTGGCGGCCTAAGTGCCCTAAGAAGGGCTTGAGCATTCGCGGGAGGCAGCGGGTGCGTCTAGGCGGCGGCCGGCTCGGCCGCAGGCTCCGCTGCGGCGTCGCTGCTTTCGGCGGCAGTCGCGGACGCCGCCGTATCGCGGTCGCCGGCCTTCGAGGCATCGACGCGGATGCCGGGGCCCATCGTCGTCGCCAGGGTGGCGGAGAGGATGTATTTGCCCTTCGCGGAGGAGGGCTTGGCACGGACGATCTCCTCCATGACGGCCTGGTAGTTGCCGAGCAGTTTGTCGGCGTCGAAGCTGGCCTTGCCGATCGCCATGTGGACGATCGCCTGGCGGTCGGTGCGGTATTCGACTTTGCCGGACTTGGCGTCGCTGACGGCCTTCTCGACGTCGGGCGTGACGGTGCCGACTTTGGGATTCGGCATCTTGCCCTGGGGGCCGAGGACGCGGCCGAGTTTGCCGACCGTCGGCATCATGTCCGGGGTCGCGATCGCGACGTCGAAATCGGTCCAGCCCTCTTCGACTTTCTTCGCCAAGTCGTCGCCACCGACGTAGTCGGCGCCGGCCGCCTCGGCGTCGCGAGCCTGCTGGCCCTGCGCGAAGACGGCCACGGAGACGTCTTTGCCAAGGCCGTGCGGCAGCGCCAGCGTGCCGCGCAGTTGCTCGTCGGCGTGGCGGACGTTGACGCCGAGCAGGACGTGCAGCTCAACCGTCTCGTCGAACTTGGTGCTGGCGGTCTCCTTGATCAGGGCGACCGCCTCTGCCGGCGGATAGGCGTGGTCGCGCTGGACCTTCTGGTACTGCTGGCGGAATCGTTTGCCGTGGGCCACGGGAAGTCTCCTAGGCGACGTCGACGCCCATCGAGCGGGCGGTGCCGGCGATGATCTTCGAGGCGGCGTCGATGTCGTTGGCGTTGAGGTCGGGCATCTTGCGTTCGGCGATCTGGCGGATCTGGTCCTGGGTGATCGTCCCGACTTTGTTGACGTGAGGCTCACCGGAGCCCTTCGGGATTTTGATCATCTCCTTGATCAGGACGGCTGCCGGCGGCGTCTTGGTGATGAAGGTGAAGGAACGATCCTCGTAGACCGTGATTTCAACCGGGATGATCGTGCCGCCCTCGCCCTGGGTCTGGGCGTTGAAGGCTTTGCAGAAATCCATGATGTTGACGCCGTGCTGACCCAGCGCGGGGCCGACCGGCGGTGCCGGGTTGGCGTTGCCCGCCTGAATCTGCAACTTGATGAGGGTGAGGACTTTTTTGGCCATGAGGGGTTGAGGAGGGTAGCGGTTCGGCGCCGGTGACCTAGATCTTCTTCACTTGGTCGTAGCCGACCTCGACTGGCGTCTCGCGGCCGAAGATCGAGACCAGCACCTTGAGTTTGGCGGCGTCCTCGTTGATCTCGGCGATCTCACCGGAGAAGTCGGAGAGCGGGCCGGAGATGACTTTGACCGATTCGCCGATCGCGAACTGAGCCTGCGTGCGGGGCCGCTCGGCGGTCTCGCGGTGCAGCAGGCGGTCGACCTCGGGTTTGGAGAGCGGCACCGGTTTGTTGCGGGAGCCGACGAAGCCGGTCACGCCGGGGGTGTTCTTGACCAGCCCCCAGGCGTCGTCGGTCATCTCCATGTTGACGAGGACGTAGCCCGGCATGGTCCGTTTCTCGGCGGTCACTTTCTGGCCGTCCTTCATCTCCGAGACCTGCTCGGTGGGGACGACGACCTGGCGCACGTTGCGGTTCTGACTCATCGTCTGAACCCGGTGCTCGAGGTTGTGCTTGACCTTGTTCTCGTGCCCGGAATAGGTGTTGATCACGTACCAGCGATACAAATCGGAAGCCTTTTGTTCGGGGAGCCTGCGGCTACAGGATCCGCTTGATCAGGAAGTTGAAGAGCGCGTCGAGGGCGCCGAGGTAAGCGGCCGCTACGGCGACGAAGAGAATCGTGACCGCGGTCGCCTGGATCAACGTCTCGCGGTCGGGCCACTGTACTTTCTTCAGCTCGGCCCAGCAGGAAAGCAGGAAGCCGATGACGCCGCCGCGCTGCCTTTCGGCGCTGGCTTTTTTCTGTTTCTTCGCCAGCTGCTCGCTCTCGCGCCGCTTCTGCTCGCCGCGTTTGCGCTTTTCGGATTCCTTCAGCGCCTTCGCTTCGGCGCGACGATCGGAGCGGCTCGGCTTCGGGTCCTCCGGCAGCGCCAAGTCCTGCTCGGAGGCGCCGGCGGCGATGCCCGCCTCCACCGCCTCGATCTCGGCGACGTCGCCGGAGACGGGGACCTGGGTGTTGTGCTGCGCGCGCGACTCGGCGCTGCGCTCAGCGCCGGAGCGTTTCTGCTCCTCGGCTTCCCGAGCGCGGCGCTCGGCCTTGCGCTGTGCGCGGGTCTTCGCCATGAGGTGCTACCGGGTCTCCTTATGAGCCGTGTGGTGCCCGCACCAGCGGCAGAACTTGCGCAGCTCAATTCGATCCGGTGAGTTCCGGCGCGACTTATTGGTCTGGTAATTCCGTCGCTTGCAGTCTTCGCAAGCCATGGTTACCGCGATGCGGACGTCTCCGCGAGCCATTGTCTCCTCGTTCTTCCTACTAGGCCGTTACAAAGAAAAACCCCGGGCCAAGGCGCGAGGCTGAGCAAAGAATAGCGCCCTACCAAAGGCCGCGGCGGCCGCTCAGAGGCCAAGCGTCTTGGCGATGATGCCGCGCTGGATCTCGGAGGTGCCGCCGTAGATGGTCGAGACCAGTGAGGTGCGGACGAGCCGCTCCATGTCGTACTCGGAGGAGTAGCCGTAGCCGCCCATCATCTGCATGCCCTACAGAGTCGTGCGCTTGGCGACCTCGGTGACGAAGAGCTTCACCATCGAAGCCTCTTTGGGCAGCATCCTGTCCGGGTCCTCGTCGGTCAGCGTGGCGACCCAACGGGTCATCAGCCGGGCCGCTTCGAGGTCGGTGGCGAGATCGGCGAAGCGGTGCTGGAGGGCCTGGAAGGAGCCGATCGGCCGGCCGAACTGCTTGCGCTCCTTGGCGTAGGCGAGGGCGTCGTCGAAGGCGCGCTGGGCGATCCCCAGCATGGTCGCGGCGAGGATCAGGCGCTCGACGTTGAGGCCGGCCATCAGCTGAGTCCAGCCGCGGTCGACCTCGCCGAGCACGGCGCTCTCGGGCGCGAAGCAGTCGCTGACGTAGAGGGTGTTGGTCTCGCGACCGCCCATCGTCTGGATCGGGACGATCTCCATCCCCTCGACCTCGCGCGGCACCCAGATCATCGTCAGGCCCTCGTGCTTGGACTCGCCCTTGGTCGTGCGGCAGACGACGAGCACGTGGTCGGAGATGTGGGCGTTGGAGATGAAGACCTTCTGGCCGTTGATGACGAAGCCGCCCTCGGCACGCTCGGCCTTGGTGGTCAGCGAGCCGACGTCGGAGCCGGCCTCCGGCTCGGTCATCGCGATCGCCTCGACAGCGCCGCGGGAGATACCACCGAGCACTTCCTGCTTCTGCTCCTCGGTGCCAAAGCGCTGGGTGGCGCCGGCGACGATCAGCGTCGTCGCGTAACCGCCGACCGGGGCAAGGCCGCGCGAGGTCTCTTCCATGAACAGGCAGGCATCGAGCATCGAGCCGCCGGAGCCGCCGTACTCCTCGGGGATCGTCACCCCGAGCCAGCCCAGCTCCGCCATCTGCTTGTAGACGTCGAAGTTGTGGTGCTCCTTGTAGCCGTCGGTGAGCCGCTCCCGCTGCTCCTGGGTGCCGCACTCGCGGGCACAGAAGTCGCGGATCGCGGCGACGAAGTCGTTCTGCTCGTCGGTCAGGGCGAAGTCCACGGCGGGCAGCCTATAGATGGGAGCCGCGATCGCCTTCAACCAGCCGGCGCAGAAACGGCGGCAACCTCCCCGCCCCGAAGTCGTAGAACCGCGCCCATTCGGGGGTGATTGCGATCCGTGCCTGCTGATCGAAAACGGCACGCACCTGCTCTTCGAAGCTTTCGAGGTCCGTGCCGCTCCCACCCTTGGCCGCTGCTTCGAAGTACTCGGGAGCTACGCCATCGACGATTTCGATCTCCGCCGTGCCGCGGATGAGCAGCTGCTTCGCGTCGCTGGAGGAAATCCCCTCGTCAATTACCCCCGCCACCTTTGGCCGCTCGCGCAGAGCCGCGACCTTCGGCGCGGAGGTAGCGGTGCAGACATAGATTCGGCCGGCTTTCCAGAGGAACCCGACCGGGACGACGCGAGGAAAGTCGTCGTTTCCGACGTAGGCGAGCCGGATCGGCTGGGGGGAGGCAAGAAGCTCCAGCGCGCCTGGATCGCCGAGTGCATCGAGGTCGTTGCTCATGAAGGGGCCGCCTAATCTCGGGACTGCACGTACAAAACCCCGCCTGAGCGGGGCTTTTCCCAAGCCCGGAATGGGACTCGAACCCACGACCCCTTCCTTACCATGGAAGTGCTCTACCAGCTGAGCTATCCGGGCAGAACGCGGCTTTAAATCACCGCTCGACGATCTTAGACGGTTCCTGGCGAGCGCTCTTCTCGCAGCTTGACGCCCTCGACGAACCAGACCCTGCGGCCGTCGGGGTAGATCGCGGCCGGTCCGTCGTCGCGGTGGCGCAGGCCTTCCCGGTACCACTTCTCGGTCCCGTTGACGTAGACGCAGGCCGGAGCGCCTTCGCGGTGGCGGACGCCGTCGACGTAGTACTTGACGGAGCCGTTGGCATGTTCGACCGCGGGACCGTCCGTCCGGTGCAGGCGGCCGTGCCGGTACCACTCCTGCCGCCCGCCGGGGAAGACGCGGGCGGGGCCGCCGACGCGGTGCAGCCGGTCCTTCGGGTCCCGCCACTCGATCGTCCCGTCGAGGCCGATGACGCCATCGTCGTCTCCGCTCATGTGGATCCCCTACCCCGGGGAGAGCGATTTGCCCCTAGGGCGAGGTGGGTTCGAGCGTGACCGGCGTCGAGGGCGGGGCGCCCGTCTTCAAGAGGGTCGCCAGGTAGATGACGACTGGGACCGAGCCGCGGTTGGCGGCTTCGTGGACGTCGGAGGGCTGCTCGACGAGCCACTCGCCAGCGTGGACCTGGGCCGTCTGGCCGGCGCGGATGGTGCGGACCAGTTGCGGATCCTTGTCGGCCTCGCCGCGACGCACGACGGCGGAGCCGCGGCGGACCGTGTAGGTGAGGGCGCCGGCGGTGACGCGGGAGATCTGGGTGCCGAGATGGTGATGGGTCGCGAGCTTCGCCCCAGGTTCGACCTTGACGCGGCTCAGCACCATGGTCCGGCCCGGCGCGCCCTGGACGGCGTCGCTCTGCGCGAGGGCACTGCGGACGACGGTCGGCGCCGCCGTGTCTTGGGCGAGGGCGCCCCGGAAGAGAGCACCGAGTACGAAGGCGCCGGCGAGGCCGAGGGTTAGGCCCACATATGGGAGAAACCTGAACCGGAACAGGGTCCCGGTCGGTCTATCACCCGACAGGCGCATCGTTCGCCGTCAGCACGACCTCGATGTTGCCCCGGGTCGCGTTCGAGTACGGGCACACCTCGTGAGCGGCGCGGACCAGCTCGACGGCCTCCTCGCCCTCGATCGAGGGCAGGGTGACGTGCAGCTCGACGCCGATCGTGAAGCTGCGGTCCTCGCCGGCGCGGAGCTTCACCTTGGAGTCGATCGCGACGTCGCCGGTATCGACCTTCTTGCGGCGGGAGATGGTGCTGAGTGCGCTCTCGAAACAGGCCGCGTAGCCGACCGCGAAGAGCTGCTCGGGGTTGGTCCCTCCCCCCTCCCCACCCAGCTCGGCCGGGATGCGGATGTCGACCTCGAGGGCCCCGTCGGAGGTGCGGCCGTGGCCCGCGATGCGACCGCCGGTGACGTGCGCCTCGGCCGTGTAGAGGTCCTTCGCCATCGGGCTCAACCGTACTGGCTGCCCGCGGCGGACCTGCCGGCCCCGGGCGGAGCCAGGCCGAACTCGGCCGCGAGCAGCTCGTAGGAGCGGCGGCGGGCGTCGTGCTCGTGGGTGATGGTGACGACGATCGCCTCCTCGGCGCCGTAGGAGGCGGCCGTCTCCTCGATGTCGGCGCGGACCTGCTCGGGCGTGCCGATCAGGCGGCGGCGCTTGCCATTCGGGGCCATCTCGCCATCGGGGTGGAGCTCGAAGTAGCGGGCCGCTTTCTCCGGTGGCGGCACCGCGATCAGGCGGCCGCGACGCAGCAGGTCGAACGCCATCCGCCAGCTCAGCGAGAGCAGCTCGGCCTCCTCCTCGCTGGCGGCGACTACTGCGCGCACGGCCACGGCCAGGCGCGGCGAGTCGAGACGCGTGCCCGCCTCGAAGCGGCGGCGGTAGGCCTCGGCGAAGGGCGCCCCGCGGGGGTTGATGAAGTCGGCGAAGGCGTAGCGGAGGCCCAGTTCCCCAGCCCAGATCGCGCTCTGTTCGGAGGACCCGAGCAGCCATGGCTCGGGCACCTCGGGCTCTCCCGGCAGCGAATCGGCGAGCCGCGCCAGCGGGTGGTCGGCGGCGAAGCTGCGCTCGAAGTAGGCCAGCAGCTCCTCTAGCTGCTGCGGGAAGTCGTCGGGGAGCGGCTGCGAGCGGTCGCGCTGCAGGGCCCGCGTCGTCATCGGGTCGGTGCCGGCGGCGCGGCCGATGCCGAGGTCGATGCGCCCCGGAAAGAGACCGGCCAGAACCCCGAAGCTCTCGGCCACCTTGAGCGGGCTGTAGTGGGGCAGCATGACGCCGCCGCTGCCAACGCGGAGATGGCGCGTCTGCGCGGCGATCGGGCCGATCAAGACCTCCGGCGAGGGACCGGCGACGAGGGTCCCGCCGTGGTGCTCGGCGACCCAGTAGCGGTGGAAGCCGAGCCGATCCGCCAGCTGGGCGAGGTCGAGCGTGTTGCGCAGGGCCTGCGCGGCGGTCGAGCCCTCGGAGACCGGGGTCTGGTCGAGCACGCTGAGGCGGAGTTGGGAGCCCACCTTGAGGACGGTAGCCAGTCTTGGGCGGCGGCTCAGGAATCGAGGCCGGGAATCGGCTCCTCGGGCAGCTTGCCGTGTATCGCTTCCAGTTCGCCGAGGTCGAGCTTGTCCTGGGGCCGGCCGGCGAGCCGCTTGAAGCCGACCACGCTCGGCAGCGCGGCGATCCGCACGCGCTGCCCGTTCCAGTCGACGACGTCGGCTCGGCCGGCGACGGTCTCGAAGTCGAGCGGCGGCAAGCCGCCGCGCATGATGTCGATGATGCCGTGGCGGCTGTTGACCCGCAGATGCTCTTCGCCGACGACGTCTGCGGCAGAGAGGACCCGGTCATCCTGGAAGCGCCGGGCATCGATCCGGGTGAGAAAACGCACGATCGCGGCGTTCGCCTCGGCACCGTCGGGCACGAGCAGGTGGGAGTCCTTGGTCGCCCGAACGTAACCGTGGAAGATCACGCTGAAGCCGCCGACCACCACATAGGGCAGGCCAACCGCTTCGGCGTCGGCGACGACGCCGGCGAGATCAGGTCCAGAGAGCGCGCTTTGGGACATGACCCGCCTTCACGGACGCAACCAGAAGCGAGACGGCCTGCTGTGAGAGCCGCTGTCCCAATTCGAGGCGCTGGGCGGGGGACAGCGCCATGTTCGATGCCCGCAGCTGATCGGCCTCTTCGCGGTTGATCGCGGACCACTCGGCATCGTGGCCAGGCGCCAGCAAGGTGTGCGCCGGATCCTTCATGCCTCAGTCCTACGCCGATCGGGGGCGCCGCGTGGGATATCGCGACCAGCCTTGGCGCTTAGTCTAGGCCGATGCCTTCACCCGATTTGCCTGTGCACGGGCGCTGCCTCTGCGGCGCCGTCCGCTTCGAGGTGAGCGCGCCGTTCCAGACCGCCGGCTACTGCCACTGCGAACACTGCCAGCACCGCAGCGGCACCACTTCCACTCTCGGCGCGCGTCTTGCCCCCGAGCACTTCGAGGTGACCGAGGGGGCCGAGCACGTGCGGGCCTACAGCCCGAGGGAGGCCTGCCGAAGGCGTTCTGCGAACGCTGCGGCGGCCATCTCTACAGCGGCGACCCCGATCATGGGCCGGTGATCGGCGTGCGAGTCGGGGCGCTCGAAAGCGATCCCGGGATCCGTCCGGAATGGCACCAGTTCGTCGCCTCGATGCCGGCTTGGGAGGAGCTGCCGGACGATGGCCTGCCGCGATACCCGCGGGCTCGACCCGGCGACTGACTCGAATCGCTCGAACCTCAGGGCGTAACCTGGCCCGATGGGAAAGATCACCGGATCCGCGAGCGCCGAGATCGAGGCGCCGATCGAGACGGTCTTTGCGGTCGCCGCCGATGTCGAGGGATCGCCTCGCTGGCAGCCGGAGATCAAGGCGGCCGAATGCGTCGAGCGCGACCGCAACGGCAACCAGCTCCTGGTCCATATGGAGACCGACGCCAAAGTGCGCACCCTTGGGGCCGAGATGCGCTTCGAGTACGAGCAGCCGACCAGGATCGCCTGGTCCCAGGAGGAGGGCGACCTGAAGTCGGTCGAAGGCCGCTGGGAGCTCGAGGACCTCGGCGACGGGCGCACCCGCGCCACCTACTCGATGGAGGTCGACCTCGGTCGCGTCCTCGGCATGGTCATCCGCGGCCCGCTGGTTGGCGTGCTGCGCGGCCAGCTGGTCGAGACGATGCCGGCAAAGCTGAAGCGCTTCGTCGAGGACGAGGCGAGCTAGCGGCTACTCGGGGCGAGGGCGACTTGCCCCCTACCCCACCCCCACGCAAGGCCGCACCACGTCCCCCGCCGCCCGGGTGCCGTCCACGAAGGTGAACTCCCCATGCGCGGAGAGCGACCCCGTCGGGCAGGAGGCAAGCAGGAGGTTTTCCTTTTTGCCCTTGTAGGTCCAGGATTTCTTCAGCGTCGCCGTGAAGGAGGTGAGGGAGCCCTGGCCGCCGACGATCGTCGGAATCGTCACCTCGGCCTCGGTCCCGTATTTGCCGCCGTGCTTTGAGATCAGCGCCGTGGTCACGAAGGTCGTCGGAGCCGGGACGTGGGCGTAGACGTGGAAGATCAAGACCTGCTTTCCGCCTTTGGGCGCTCCGTTGAAGATCAGCAGCGGCC
>JBEVJP010000126.1:0-15249 GCA_040510155.1 Solirubrobacterales bacterium
ACGCCGAGGGGGAGATCGTCACCAACGCCCACGTCGTCACCGAAGAATCGGGCGACGACCGCGAAGCGGCCGAACAGGTCTACGTCGAGTTCCCCGACCGCAACGTGGTCGAGGCCGAGATCGTCGGCTTCGATCCCTTCGTCGACGTCGGGTTGCTGCGGATCGAGCCCGACGGCTTCGACCTGCAGCCGCTGAGGCTTGGAGACGACCGCGACCTGCGGGTCGGGCAGCCGGTGGCAGCGATCGGCAGCCCCTTCGGCGAGCAGCAGTCGCTCTCGGTCGGGGTGGTCTCGGCGACCGACCGCGCCGTCCAGTCGCTGACCCAGTTCGAAATCGCCGGCGCGATCCAGACCGACGCCTCGATCAACCCGGGGAACTCGGGCGGGCCGCTGCTCGACGCCGGTGCCCGCGTGATCGGGATCAACCAGCAGATCGAGACCAACTCCGGCGCCAACGACGGGGTCGGCTTCGCGGTCCCGGTCTCCGCGATCAAGCGCTCCGTTGCCCAGCTTCAGGAAGACGGCAACGCCGAATACGCCTACATCGGCGTCTCCAGCCAGGCGCTCTACCCGCAGCTGGCGGAGAAGCTCGGTCTCGACACCACCTTCGGCGGCCTGATCGCCGAAGTAGTGCCCGGTGGGCCGGCCGACGATGCCGGCCTCGAAGGCGGCGACAAGAAACTCAACTTCCAGGCCGCCGAATACCGCGTTGGCGGCGACGTGATCCTCCAGATCGACGGCCACGACGTCGTCCAGCCGGACGATCTGGCCCGCCTCGTCGCGACCAAGAAGCCCGGCGAGAAGGTCACTCTGACCGTCCTCCACGACGGCGACAAGGAGCAGGTCCAGGTGACGCTCGGCAAGCGGCCGGACGAGAGTTCGAGTGGCTGAGGCTCCAACCCGCCGCGAATCCGTGTAGAACTCCGGCCTTGCTTCAGGAAGTCGCACTCGGCCAGAAGACCCTCACCGACTACACGCACGTGGTCGGCAAAGAGCTGACCGAGCAGATCCGCGAGCTGGCGGAGCCGCTCAAGGGCAAGCGCGTCCTCCACGTCAGTGCCACCGCCTTCGGCGGCGGCGTCTCCGAGATCCTCTACACGATCGTGCCACTGATGCGGGACGTCGGCGTCGACGCCCACTGGCACGTGATCTTCGGCAAAGAGGAGTTCTTCAACGCCACCAAGCTGCTCCACAACTCCCTGCAGGGAGCCGAGGAGACCCTCAGCGACGAGCAGTGGGAGCTTTTCGACGAAATCAACCGGATGAACGCCGAGGGGATGCAGGGCGACTGGGACGTGGTGATCGTCCACGACCCGCAGCCGATCGGCCTGCGGCGCGGCGCTCCGGAGAAGGGCAAGAACTGGATCTGGCGCTGCCACATCGACCTCTCGACCCCGAACCCGGCACCGATCGCCCGCCTCCTGCCCTTGATCGAAGAGTACGACGCGACGGTCTGGCACCTGCCCGACTACGTCCCCGCCGACATGGACGGCGCCCGCGCCGGGGTCAACATCATCCCGCCGGCGATCGACCCGCTCTCGCCGAAGAACATGGCCTTCTCGCCCGAGGACGCCGCCTTCGTCTGCAAGCAGTTCGGGATCGACGTCGACCGCCCGCTGCTCACCCAGGTCTCCCGCTTCGACCCCTGGAAGGACCCGATCGGCGTGATCGACGCCTACCGCGAGGTCACCGAGAAGGTCCCGGAGGCGCAGCTGGCGATGGTCGGCTCGATGGCGAGCGACGACCCCGAGGGCCGCGAGTACTTCCAGAAGACCTACGAATACGCCGACAACGACCCGGACATCAAGATCCTCAGCAACCTCAACAACGTCGGTGCGATCGAGGTCAACGCCTTCCAGTCCCAGTCCGACGTCTGCTTGCAGAAGTCGATCCGCGAGGGCTTCGGCCTGACCGTCACCGAGGCGCTCTGGAAGGGCCGGCCGACGATCGGCGGCAACGTCGGCGGCATCCCCTTGCAGATCGAGGACGGGATCAGCGGCTTCCTCGTCAACTCCCCCTCCGAGTGCGCGCAGCGCTGCCTGGAGATCCTCGAGAACCCCGGGCTCGGCAAGAGCCTCGGGCGCGAAGGCAAGGAGCACGCTCGCCGCGAGTTCCTCTCGCCACGGCTGCTGCGCGACTGGCTGCGCCTGATGGGCGAAGTCGGCAGCTGAGCTCCGAGGGCGGCCCAACCGACCCCTTAGTCTCTGCGGCGTGGACTCCTCGCCGCTGATCATCGTCTCCAACCGCGGCCCGGCCCAGTTCGAGCGCGACGAGAACGGCGAGCGAACCGTCCGGCGCGGCGGCGGCGGCCTAGTCACGGCGCTGTCGGGCCTGGTCTCCCACCGCGACGCGCTCTGGATCGCCTCGGCGATGACCGAGGAGGACGTCGCGGTCTCCGAGGAGAAGGGCGGCCCGGTCGAGCTGCCGATCGAAGGCGTCGACTACCGGGTGCTGATGGTCGGCAGCGATCCGGATGCCTACGACCGCTTCTACAACGTGATCGCCAACCCGATCCTCTGGTTCATCCAGCACTACCTCTGGGACCTCTCCAACGCGCCGGACATCCGCCAGGAAGAGCTCGACGCCTGGGACTACGGCTACCAGGCCGTCAACCGCGACATCGCCCGCGCCGTGCTCGGACAGATCGAGGGCCAGGAGCGCCCGCTGGTGATGCTGCACGATTACCACCTCTACACGGCCCCCGGGATGATCCGCGCCGAGCGGCCCGACGTCTTCCTCCACCACTTCGTCCACATCCCCTGGTCCCAGCCGGACAGCTGGCGGGTCCTCCCCGGCCGGATCCGCGAGGCGATCTTCCGGGGGATGCTGGCCAACGACATCATCGGCTTCCACACCCACGCCTACTGCATCAACTTCCTGCGCTGCTGCGACGAACTGCTGGAAGCGGACGTCGACTACGTCAACGCCGAAGTCAACTTCGATGGTCGGCGGACCCTGGCGCGCGCCTACCCGCTCTCGATCGACGCGGCACGGCTGGAGCGGGCGGCCGCCTCGCCTGAGGTGGCGGCGGCCGAGCGCGAGGTCCTGGAGCGACGCCGCAAGCACCTGATCATCAGGGTCGACCGCGCCGACCTCTCCAAGAACGTGCTGCGCGGCTTCACCGCCTTCGACACCTTCCTCGAACAGCATCCCGAGTTCCGCGAAGAGGTCACCTTCATCGCCCACCTGCAGCCCTCGCGCCAGGACGTCCCCGAGTACGCCGAGTACCTGGAGCGGATCGAAGCCCTGGTCGCGGTCGTCAACCACCGCCACGGCACCACCGACTGGATGCCGATCGACCTGCGCATCTACGAGAACTTCCACGACGCCGTCGCCCGCTACAAGCACTTCGACCTGCTGATGGTCAACTCGATCTTCGACGGCATGAACCTGGTCGCCAAGGAGGCCCCGGCGGTCAATACCCGCGACGGAGTCCTGATGCTCTCCGAGAACACCGGCTCCCACGAAGAGCTCGGCGACTGCACCCTGACCGTCAACCCCTTCGACATCCAGGAGCAGGCCGACTCGATCTACCGGGCCCTGACGATGGGCCCGGAGGAGAGACAGGCGCGAGCTGCCCGCCTCAAGGAGATCATCTTCTCCCGCAACCCCGGCGACTGGGTCGACTCGCAGCTGGCCGACATCGAGGAGATGCGCGCCAGCCTCGCCTAGTAGGGATTGCCGGGGCGAGACCACCCGCCCCGATCCCTTGGGCCCGGATGCGAGGCATCCGGATCCGCTGGCGGGCCGCCTGGAAGGTCGGCGCGACCGTCGCCATCGCCCTACTGGCCCTCCGCGCCCTCCCGGCCCTCCTCACCCCACCCGAGCCGCCCCCGTTGGGCGCGGACGTAGGTCTGCCCCGGGTCGCGCCGCCAAAACGCGTTCGTCCTTTGGATCGCACCGCGAAACAAAAGACGAACGCGCCCCCGCAGAGCAGTGACCGACGACTTGAACCCGGGGCCCGTGCGGAGGAGAGGCGGAAGCGACAGCAGCAGGCCCAGGTGAGGCGGAAGCGATCGCGGCAGCCCCACGCGCGCGAGGATCACCCGCGGCGACCCCGCCCCGACCAACCCGCACCGCCGGCGCCCTCAAGCCCGCCTCCAACGTCCGCGCCAACGCGTCCGCCCCCAGCACCCACTGCCCCGCCCGCAACCCCGGCACCCCCGCCGGCGCCCGCCCCACCCCCGACGCCGGAACCCACCACCCCGCCCACGCCACCACCACCGAGCGCGGGGCCGCCAGCCACGTCGGACGGTTCCGTGGAGTTCGCCCCGCACTGAGAGGCAGGGGAGGGATACCCCTCCGAACGGCTTGTACTTCTCGGTCAGAAGCGTCCTCGGACCGGCTCCCGGCGACTCACCCGAGCAAGTTGAGAGAGGAGGGGTATCCCTCCCCTGCCCCACCCTGAGGCTCGAACCCTCGCTATAGTCCCACGCCGCCCATGGCAGCCCCACGCGAATACGAGCTTGTGCTGATGCTCGATCCCCAGCTTGACGCCCCGGCGCGCGACGCCTTGGCGCAGGACGCCCGTAGCCAGATCGAGGCCAGCGGCTCCCTCAAGCACGAGAACGACTGGGGGCTGCGGAAGATGGCCTACGAGATCAACCGCCGCACCGAGGCCGACTACCGCTGGTTCCGCTTCGAGGCGGCCAGCGAGCTGCTCGACTCGCTCGACCACAACCTGAAGATCGTCGACGGCGTGATGCGCTTCCGGATCTTCAAAGTGGATCCCGAGGCGCCGGTGATCGTGCCCCCGGCCGTCGCCGCTCCCGGCCCCGGCTCCGGGCCCCGTGAGCGCACCGCTCAGGGCGCCCGCGATGACCGCGGCGACGCCGCCCCAAGCGACGACGAGTAGTCGCCTATTGGTCCCGCTGTTTGCGGGAATGCCCTCCCCGAGGGGGAGGGTCGCGCCGCCGTCACTCTTAGACTGAAGTTCAGCAAGCGACTTCAGAGGAGTTGAGAGCCTTGGCGGCTTCGAATGTGAATGTTGTGGTCATCACCGGGAACCTGACCCGGGACCCCGAGCTGCGCAGCACCGGGGGAGGAACTTCGATCTGCAAGCTTCGCGTGGCGGTCAACAGCCGCCGCAAAGACGGTCAGAGCGGCGAATGGGTCGACAAGCCCAACTACTTCGACGTCACCGTCTGGGGCGCGCAGGGAGAGAACTGCGCGAACTACCTGGCCAAGGGACGGCCGGTGGCGATCGAAGGCCGGCTCGACTGGCGCGAGTGGGACGACCAGTCCGGCAACAAACGCCAGAGCGTCGAGATCATCGCCAACACCGTCCAGTTCCTCGGCTCCCGCGACGGCGCCGGCCCGAGCAACGGCGGCAACGGCGGCGGCTTCAGCCCCCCCGCCAGCGACGTCCCCGCCGACACCTCCGACTTCGCCGGCGCCCCCTCGGGCGGCGGGGGCTCGGAAGACGACATCCCCTTCTGATGGCCTCTGGCGCCGCCATGCGGCGTCCTCGGTCGGCCAAATAGCGCTGCTATTCGGCCTTCCTGCGTCCTTGCCTGGCGGCGCCAGAGCCTCATCAGTCGCCGGTCTGTACCATCACGCGTCCGATGGCACGAGCTAGAGAGACTTCCAACAGTGGTTCCCGTCGCGGTGGGCGGCGGGGGCAGGAGAGGAACCGGCCCCGCAAGTACACGCGGGTCAACGCCGAGACGGTTGATTACAAGGACCTCAACCTGCTGCGCCGCTTCCTCTCCGACAAGGGGAAGACGCGCGGGCGGCGGGTGACGGGACTGTCGCGGCGGCACCAGCGGCAGCTCTCGGTGGCAGTGAAGCGGGCGCGCGAAATCGCCCTGCTGCCTTACGTCGGAGAGCGCTGATGGCGCAGGCAATTCTGCTGCAGGACGTCGAGTCGCTCGGTGAGCGCGGCCAGGCCGTCGACGTCGCCCCCGGCTACCTCCGCAACTACCTGATCCCGCGCAAGCTGGCGCAGCCGGCGACGCCGGGCGCGCTCGAGGAAGCGCAGCGCCGCCTCGAGGCAGCCGAACGAGCCCAGAAAGCTCGGGTCGAGCGCGAAACGCAGGCCGCCGGCCTGCTCGGCAAAACCGTGCTGACGATCCACCAGCGCGCCGGCGAGGACGGCAAGCTGTTCGGCTCGGTCGGCGCTCGCGAGATCGTCGACGCCCTGGTCGAGGCCCGTGACCTGCGGATCGACAAACGCCAGGTCCGGCTCGAGCAGCCGCTGCGCGAAATCGGCACGTTCATGGTCGAGATCGAGCTCGGCGACGGCACCATTGCCGCCGTCAAGACGATCATCGCCGAGGAGAAGTAGTCCCTCCACAGCTCCGGCGCCCCGGCGAGGCCGGCGGGGCCCCTCGTTAGGCTCGGCTCCATGCCCGCTGTGCTGTCGCCGCGCCTCCCGACCCGGATCCGCCGTCGCGCCCGGGCGCGTACGCGGTTCGGCTGGGCCCGCGCCGAGCGGGCGACGGTGGGCCTCGCGGTCGTGGCCCTGGGCGGCGCCGGAGCGGTCCTCAGCGACCAGTTCGCGCGGATGCTGCGCCGCCGCGGCGAAGCGCGCAACGACCACGAACCGCTGCTCGAGGCGGCGCCGGCCGCCGCCGCCGATACCGCGGTCGCGGCCGTGCGCGGCTACGCGGCGGCTCCGCGAGCCGAGACCGTGCTCTTCAACCTGCTCGCCGGCTTCCTCGGCTCCTTCGCCCTCGTCCGCCTCTCCACCTGGGGGATCCGCGACCGCTGGGGCCCGTTCCGCAACGTCAGCATCGGCGGCCGCCACATCCATCACTTCGTGCCGGGGATCCTGCTCGCCTTCACCGCCGGCACGGTGGCGCTGCTGACCGACGACGACGAGCTCGAGCAGCGGCTGGCGATCCCGCTCGGCGCCGGCATCGGCCTCACCTTCGACGAGGCGGCGCTGCTGCTCGATCTCCGCGACGTCTACTGGACCCGCGAGGGCCTGCTCAGCGTCCAGCTCAGCTTCGGCGCCACGGCAATCCTCAGCATCGCGATCATCACCCTGAGGATGCTGCGGCGAGGGGAGCGGGAGCTCGAGCTCGGCGAGGCAAATCCCGGCGACGGAAATACCGGGAACCCGGGCGCCACCGCGCCCGCGCTCTGATTGTCTACTGAGACGTCTCGGCAGCCGCACCTGCCGCCGCACCGGGACCTTTACTAGAGACCGATGCCGCAGCCACCGTCCACTCACGTCCCGCCGCAGAACATCGAGGCTGAGGAATCGGTGCTGGGAGCGATGCTGGTCGCCGAGCCGACCCTGACCCGGGTGATCGACGAGGTGAAGCTGAACGCGGCCGACTTCTACCTCGACCGCCATCGGCTGATCTTCGCCTGCGTCTACGACCTCTACGCGGCCTCCAAGCCGGTCGACGAGCTCAGCGTCGCCGAGGCGCTGACCCAGCGCAACGAGATCGACGGGGCCGGCGGCAAGCACTACGTCTCCGAGCTGGCGGCCAAAGTCCCCGCCGCCGGCAACGCCAAGCATTACGCGGAGATCGTCCAGCAGAACTCGCTACTGCGGCGGCTGCTCGGCGCCGGCCAGGAGATCCAGGGCTGGGTCAACGAGCGCGACGGGGAGCCGCGCGAGCTCTCCGAGCGGGCCGAGAAGCTGCTCTTCGAAGTCGCCCACAAAGAGCAGGCCAGCGACTTCCGCCTGCTCTCGGAGATCCTCCACGACGAGGTCGACCGGCTCGAGAAGCTCTCCACCGGCGAGATCGAGATGACCGGCACCCCCTGCGGCTTCCGCGACATCGACGCCGTCACCGGCGGCTTCCAGCCCGGCAACCTCATCATCGTCGCCGCCCGCCCGGCGATGGGCAAGAGCGCCCTGGTCGCCAACATCGCCGAAAACGTCGCGATCAAGGCCAAAAAGGCGGTCGCCTTCTTCTCGCTGGAGATGTCCGAGGTCGAGCTCGCCCAGCGCTTCATCGCCTGCCGGGCGCGGATCTCCGGCGACAAGCTGCGCAAGGGTCAGGTCTCCCAGCGGGACTGGCCGAAGGTCGTGCGGGCCTGCAACGAGCTCGAGGAGGCGCCGCTCTGGTTCGACGACTCCTCCGACCTCGGCATCCTCGACCTGCGCGCCAAGGCGCGGCGCCTGCACGCCCAGGAACAGGAGCGCGGCGGGCTCGGCCTGATCATCCTCGACTACATCCAGCTGATGCGCTCCGACGACCACCGCGCCAACCGCGTCGAGCAGGTCGGCCAGATCAGCCGTGGCCTGAAGATCCTCGCCCGCGAGCTGGAGGTGCCGGTCGTGGCGATCTCCCAACTCTCCCGCGCGCCCGAGCAGAGGACGCCACCGAAACCGCAGCTCTCCGACCTGCGCGAGTCGGGCCAGATCGAGCAGGACGCCGATGTCGTCGCCTTCCTCTTTCGCCAGGACTACTACCGCGATCCCGACGAGGAGCCGGACGGCCTCGCCGACCTGATCATCGCCAAGCATAGGAACGGCCCGATCGGGACCAGGCAGCTGGTCTTCCTCGACCGCTTCCCGAAATTCGCCGACCACGCTCACCAGGAGGCGCCGATCGAGCAGCCGGCCGGCGAGGAGCCCTACGACGCGGCCGCGGCAGGGCCTGACTTCTGATGCCCGCCGTCGCCCGCTCAGAGCCCTTCCGCGAACAGGCCTGTCCGCTCGGCGTCTGCGACGGCTCCGGCTGGATCCTCGGCCCCGAGGACGTGGCGCGACCCTGCGAGTGCCGGGCGGCGCGCCTGCGGAAGGGCCGCGGCCGTGGCGTCGCCGCGGCGATCCCGCGTCGCTACCAAGGCGTCTCCTTCGACCGTCCGCCAGTCGCCGACATGGCGCGCGACATGACCAGCCGCTTCGTCGTCGAGGCCTGCCGCGAGTACACCGCCCACCTCGACGACAACCTCGACCAGGGGCGCGGGCTGTGGCTGATGGGGAACACCGGCACCGGCAAGACCAGTCTCGGCATGGTCGTCGCCAAGGCCGCGCTCGCCCAGGGCAAGACGGTCGGGGTCTACTTCGCGCCGAAACTCCTCACCCGGATCCGCCAGACCTTCCAGGAAACCGAGAGCGAGAACGCCTACAGCCGGTTCTTCTCGAAGCTGACCGCCCTTGATCTCCTCTACATCGACGACCTCGGCGCCGAGCGTCGCACCGACTGGGTGGTCGAGCAGCTCTACGCGGTGATCAACGAGCGCTATGAGGAGCAGCGCTCGATGCTGATCACCAGCAACGCCAAGAGCGACGTGGCCGAGGGTCAGCAGCAGCTCGAAGAGCAGATCGGTTCGCGCACGGTCTCCCGGCTGATCGAGATCTGCGGCGACCCGCTGCCCCTGTTCGGGCCCGACCGCCGGGTCGAGGCGCGGCACTCGGGCGCGCTCGGCGAGTAGAACCAGTCACAATCCAGCGCTCATGCCTGGAGTGGTCATAGTCGGTGCCCAGTGGGGCGACGAGGGGAAGGGGAAGATCACCGACCTGCTTGCGCAGGAGGCGGGGATGATCGTCCGCTTCCAGGGCGGCAACAACGCCGGCCACACGATCGTGCGCGGCGGCAAGGAGTTCAAGTTCCACCTGATCCCCTCGGGGATCCTCTATCCCGAGAAGGTCTCCGTGATCGGCAACGGGGTCGTGCTCGATCCGCGGGTGCTGCTGGGTGAGATCGACGGGCTGAAGCGGACAGGCATCGACGTCAGCAACCTGCGGATCTCCGCCAACGCGCACCTGATCATGCCCTACCACGTGCTGCTCGACAGCGCCGGCGAGACCAAGCTCGGCAAGCTCTCGATCGGCACGACCCGGCGCGGGATCGGCCCCTGCTACGCCGACAAGGCGCTGCGGCTGGGGATCCGGGTCCAGGACCTGCTCGACGAGAAGATCCTGCGAACGAAGATCCGCGCCGCGCTCGGCTCCAAGCAGCAGGCGCTGCGGGAACTCTCGGTGCAGCGCCGCAAACTTCGCAAGGAAGCGAGCGAGGAGACGGAGCAGGCGGCGGGCGAGATTCCCGATCCGCGCCTCGACGTCCACGCGATGGTCGAGGAACACGTCAACTACGGCCACCGCCTCGAGCCCCACATCGCCGACACGGCGCGCCTCTGCTGGGACGAACTCGACGGGGGCGGCACGGTGATCTTCGAGGGCGCCCAGGCGGCCCTGCTCGACCTCGACCACGGCACCTATCCCTTCGTCACCTCCTCCAACCCGATCGCCGGGGCCGCCTGCGTCGGCGCCGGAATCGGCCCTGCCGACATCACCCAGGTCTGGGGGATCGTCAAGGCCTATTCGACCCGCGTCGGTGCCGGGCCCTTCCCGACCGAGCTGCACGAAGAGATCGGCGAGCGGATGGTCGACCAGGGGCATGAGTTCGGGACCACGACGGGCCGGCGACGGCGCTGCGGCTGGATCGACCTGGTGGCACTGCGCTACGCGGTCCGCCTCAACCGCATGGACGCGCTGGCGATCACCAAGCTCGACGTGCTGCGCGGGCTCGGCCCGCTGCGAGCGGCCGTGCGCTACCGCTCCAAGGAGGGAGCGGTGCTCGACAGCTTCCCCTACCACCAGTCGATCCTCCACTCGGCGACACCCGAGTACGAGGAGCTTCCCGGTTTCGACGAGGACATCGGCGACTGCCGCGAGGAGGCCGACCTGCCGGCGGCGGCGCGCGACTACCTCGGCTTCATCTCCGAGTTCGTCGGCGTCCCGATCCGCCTGGTCGGCGTCGGCCCCGACCGCGACCAGACGATCTCGATCGAGTCCTAGGTTCGGGTCGACCGGCGGCTACGTCGGCCTACGGAAATTCCGAAGCGACCAAGGAACCGACCTTCCACTCGCCGTCTTCCTTGACCAGCGGCATGAAGAACCTGGCCCCCCCGGGACCGTGGAAGAGCGCGAAGCCGCGGTCGCCCTTGAAGCGGACGCTGGCGATGCCTTCGGTCACTGGACTGGCCAGCGCCGACTTCGGGACCTGGGCGGAGAGGGCGCCGACGATCTCGCCGCAGTCTTTGCCCTTCAACGCCGGCGAGCTTTCCGCCAGTTTTTCCATCGGTTCGGTCGCCAGCGCCGCCAGGTATTCGCAGCTCTTCGCCCAGTTCGCCTTGGCGCGGGCGTCGAGGTAGTTGACGATCGCTTCTTCGGCTTCCTCGAGTTCGCTGGTATCGGCTTCGTCGCCATAGTTCTGGATGCTGTTGTCGCCGCCCGGCGTGCGGAATTCGGCGCTGGCTTCGTCCGACTTGGACTGATCGCCCCCGGAGGAGCCGCCCTGATCGTCGGCGGAGCTGTTGGCGCCACCGCCCTGTTTCTGGTTGCCGCTGCCGTTGCCGTTGCTGCCAGAGGGGTCGTCGCCGGATGGCGTCGTCGTGCTCTGGGTCGAGTCGGTCCCGGTGGACTGGCTGGAGCTCGAGTCGCTGCTGCCACCGCAGGCGGCAAGGGCGAGCGCCAGCATCGCGACCAGCGCGGCGGTGAACAGCCTCTTCGCAGCGGTCCCTCCCATGGACGCGGAGATTCTAGGGCACGCGCGCCATTGGATCACTGCGATCTTTGGGTACTCATCGGTACAACATTAGGCGGAATCGGGCATCTGCTTTACAGTTTCTGACGTGGCTTCAAATAGACGGGCAGCCAAGCTCAACGAAAGGCTGCCCAGGGGGAGACACGGTTTGCCGAGGGAGGCGGTGACCGAATCCCAGCGCAACCGAATACATCAAGCGATGATCGAGGTCGTCTCCGAGCGCGGCTACCCGGAGACGCGGGTCGTCGACGTGATCGGCGTCGCCGGCGTCTCTCGCAAGACGTTCTACGAACTCTTCGACAGCAAGGAGGACTGCTTCCTAGCCGCTTACGACGTCCTCCTCGGCAACCTGCTCAGCGACACTGCCGGGGGCTTCGAGACCAAACAGGGTGCGCCCTGGGCGGAGCGTGTGGCCGCCGGCCTCGGAGCGCTGCTCCAGCACCTGTCCGAGCATCCCGATGAGGCGCGTTTCGCGATCGTCGAGGTTCTGGCCGCCGGACCGAAAGCCCTGGCTCGCCGCGATGCCGCCCTGCGGCAGTTCACCGGGTTCCTCGAGGCGGGCCGCGCCGAGACCTCTGTCGAGCTTCCCGGGATCACCTCGCTCTCGCTTGCCGGCGGCGTCAACGAGCTGCTCTACAGCGAGATCCTGCACGGCGCCGCGGCGCGACTGCCGAGCCGCCTGCCGGATCTGATGTTCTGGATCACGCTCCCCTTCCTCGGCGCCGAGGGTGCCGCGCAGGAGCGCGAGCGGGTGCGCCTCTCGATGCTCGAGAGCTGAGTCCCGACGGGGCCCCGAAGGGGCCGCTGCACGCGATCTTGTAGAAGCGCTCCTTTGCCGATCGCGGCGGGTTTACCAAGTAGCGGGGAGTGGTAGTTTCACCCGTTGGAGGGATGTTCCCAAGGCAAGCTTTCGACGGCTCCGCTCTGGACGGGCAGGCCGCAAAGGAGAGACATAGGGATATGCGTAAGTACTTGATGATCACCACGGCCCTCGCGGCCCTGATCGCGCTGACCGTGGCTGGCATCGCCACCGCGGAGAAGCCGGTCAAGGTTCGCGCTGGCAACCTCGAACTCACCTTCAACGGCAGCTTCTCGCCGAAGGCTCTGTCGAAGACGAAGCAGACTCCGATCGCGCTGACCGCCGAAGGCACGATCGCGACGATCGACGGCAGCCACCCGCCGGCGCTCAAGGAATTCCTCGTCGAAACGGACAAAAACGGCGAAGTCAACGTCAAGGGCTATCCGACCTGCACGTCCTCGAAACTGCAGTCGCAGGACAGCACCCACGCGAAAGCGATCTGCAAGGACTCGATCATCGGCAGCGGGACCACCAAAGTCGAGATCCAGTTCCCGGAACAGGCGCCGATCCCGGTCAACAGCCCGCTGACCGTCTTCAACGGCGGCACCAGCGGTGGCACGACCACCTTCTACATCCACGCCTACATCACCGTTCCGACGCCCGCGGCGATCGTGACCACGGTGAAAATCAAGAAAATCCACAACGGCCGCTACGGGCTCAAATCCGTCGCCTCGGTTCCGAAAATTGCCGGCGGCAACGGCTCGGTCACCTTCTTCTCCTTGAAGATCGACAAAAAATTCACCTACAAGGGCAAGAAAGTCAGCGTCCTGACCGCGAAGTGCGCCGACGGCAAGCTCCAGGCTCACGGCACCGCGGTCTTCAGCGACGGCACCCGCGCCTCCGCTGAAATCATCCGCACCTGCACCGGCAAGTAGGTAGGTCTCGTCCGGGGAACTCCTCAGGACAGGCGAGGGTGAGAGGGGCGGCCGCAAGGCCGCCCCTCTTTTTTGCATTCAAAAGGTTGCGAACGGGGTTTGCCAAGAGATAGTTTGATTGCCGTTCAATCGGCAGACCTTGGAGGGGTCGGCCATGAGGGAGAGATAGATGCGCAAGCACCCGATGGCGGTGTTCGCCGTGGCGGCCCTGGTCGTCCTCGCAGCAGCGGGAATGGCGATGGCAGCAGGCGGCAACAAACCGGTCACGGTCCGGGCGGGGAACCTGGAAGTGACCGTCAACGGCGGCTTCACGCCGACGGCAATCTCAAAGACGAAGCTGACTCCGATCACGGCGAACTTCGAAGGGAAGCTGAAGTCGGTCGACGGGACCCACCCGCCGGCGCTGAAAGAAGTCGTGATCGAAGCCGACAAGAACACCGGCATCGACGTCAAGGGCTATCCAACCTGCACGGCGGCGAAACTGCAGTCCCAGGACAGCACCCACGCGAAAGCGATCTGCGGCGACTCGATCCTCGGCACCGGCAACACGAACGTCGAGATCCAGTTCCCCGAACAGGCGCCGATTCCGGTCAAGAGCCCGCTGACGCTCTTCAACGGCGGCGAACAGGGCGGCGTGATCACCCTCTTCGTCCACGCCTACATCACCGTCCCGACCCCGGCCGCGATCGTCACCACGGTCAAAGTCACGAAGATCCACAACGGCCGCTATGGGATCAAATCGGTGGCCTCGGTCCCGAAGATCGCCGGCGGCAGCGGCTCGGTCACCTCGTTCAACCTCAAGGTCGGCAAACAGTTCAACTACAAGGGCAAGAAGGTCAGCTTCATCAGCGCGAAATGCCCCGACGGCAAGCTCCAGTTCCACGGCACCGCGACCTTCAGCGACGGCACCCGTGCCTCCGCCGAAGTGATCCGGACCTGCACGGGCAAGGGCTGAGCCAAGGCATCCAGAGTGAGGGACCCTTGCCTTGGGAACCCCTCCGCAGGACAGGCAGGGACGAGAGGGGCGGCAGACCGGGCCGCCCCTCTCTTTGCTCCGGGCGTGGACGACTCCGCTAGTGGCGGAGCCGAAGCGCGATCCGCGTCAGTTCGTCCCCGAGCTCGGGTAGAGACTCCGCCTCATCAGCCATGACGCGACGGGCGGCCAGCGCCATCAGCGAGGCGACCACGGCCCACTCGGCGTCCGCCACGCTTTGATCGTCGCCTGCGTCCCTATCGCCGCGCAGGCGACGGGCCAGGTCTTCGACGGTCTTCCCGTACAGCTCCGAACCCACGGGCCCAGCCGCAAGGATCTCGACGGTCAGGAGCCGCGCCGTGGGCGGATCGGCGGCAAACAGCTCGAGGCAAGTTTCGATCGCGGAGCGGACCTGTTCCTCTCCCGCGGACGCCGCCGCGCAGGCGACGTTGATCTCCTCGAGGAGACGCTTGAAGAGTTCCGAGTAGGCGGCGAGCAGGCAGTCCTGCTTGGAGGCGAAGTGCTTGTAGAAGGTGGCCGTCGAAACCCGAGCGCGAGCGACGACATCGGCGACGGCGACCTCAGCGTAGCCCTCCTCGGCACACGCCTCCGCCATCGCCGCGATCAGCCGTTCGCGCTGGTTGCGAGCGACGAGCTCGGCCGGGATGCCGTGGTGCCCCGCCGGCAGGCGCTGGGCCTCCGTTGGTTCGTCCGGCGTCACGACACTACTTCTACCCCACCCCCACGCAAGGCCGCACCACGTCCCCCGCCGCCCGGGTCCCGTCGACGAAGGTGAACTCCCCGTGCGCGGTCAGGCTCCCCGTCGGGCAGGAGGCAAGCAGGAGGTTTTCCTTTTTGCCCTTGTAGGTCCAGGATTTCTTCAGCGTCGCCGTGAAGGAGGTCAAGGACCCTTGGCCACCGACGATGGTGGGAATGGTGACCTCGGCCTCGGTGCCGTATTTGCCGCCGTGCTTTGAGATCAGCGCCGTGGTCACGAAGGTCGTCGGAGCCGGGACGTGGGCGTAGACGTGGAAGATCAAGACCTGCTTTCCGCCTTTGGGCGCTCCGTTGAAGATCAGCAGCGGCC
>JBEVJP010000127.1:0-36482 GCA_040510155.1 Solirubrobacterales bacterium
CGGGGGGGGCGGGGGGGGGGGGCCCGGGCGGCGGGGGGGGGGGCCGGGGGGGCGCGGTGGCCCGGGCCCCCCCCCCCCGGCGCCACCCGCCCGACGGAAGCCCACAGGCCGACCCCAAGCAGCACGACGAAGGTGACGTAGGCGCCAGCCGTCCAGGCACCAAGGGTGCCGAGGACCTCTCCCGTCCCGATGAGTAGGGCTAGGGACAGGACCGCGCTGGCGAGGGCTCCGGCCTCTCCCATCAGACGGGGTAGGAAGCGTCTCCGCAGGGACCAGGCGCCCAGGAAAGCGAAGCCGGTCAGGAGAAGGATCTCGGCGATTCCGAGGAGATACCTGCCCGGGCCGAGCATCTAGGCGCGGCGGCGGCCGGGGAGCAGGCGGAGGATCTGGTCGAGCTCGGCGATGCGGAGGAGGCGGGCGATTGCGAGGTAGGTGAGGCCGCCGAGGACGAGGCCGGCGCCCAGGGAGATGATCTGACCGGCGAGGCCACGGCCCAGCGCCTCGTCGAGCAGGTCCCAGACCAGCCAGCCGACGCCGGCCAGGGCCGCGGAGGCGATCGTCACCTTGGTGGTGGTGACGAGCAGGCGACCCAGCTCGAGGCCATTGAACTTGCGGCGCAGGATCACCGCCTGGGCGAAGACGGTGGCGCTAGTGCCGATCCCGGTGCCGGCGACGATGCCGCCGACGCCGAAGGGCTTGTAGAGCGCCAGCGCAGCGATCGCGGAGACGACCAGGTCGATGGTCGCCAGCGCGGTCGCCTGCCAGGGCCGCTGCAGGCTGAAGAAGGTCCGGGTCTGCAGCAGGTAGAGGCCGTTGGTCGGCAGCGAGAAGGCGAACCAGAAGAGCGCCGTGGCGACGACCGTCGTCTGCGCCGGGTCGAAGGCGCCGCGCTGGTAGACGAGCCGGATCATCGGCTCCGAGAGCGCGAGGATCGCTGCTGCCGCCGGCAGCAGGACGAAGAGGATCTGGCGCATCCCGTTCGCCAACGTCGCCCGCAGGTTCTCGATTTCGCCGCGGTTGGCGAAGCGGGCCAAGGTCGGGAAGAGGACCGTCGCGATCGCCACCGAGAAGATTCCCTGCGGCAGCTGGTAGATCCGGAAGGCCTTGTCGATCGCCGCCGGCGCCTGCTCGGAGACGAGGCTGCCGAAGAAGCTGTTGATCAGCTGGTTGAAGTTGATCAGCCCGAGGCTGATCGTCACCGGCAGCATCAGCAGCAGCACCCGCCGCACGCCGGGGTGCCGCCAATCGAAGCTGAAGCTGAACCGGAAGGGCGTGTTGCGCAGGTCCCAGATCGGGATCAGGAGCTGCACCAGGGTGCCGATCAGGATCGCGATCGCGTAGGCGTAGATCCGGTCCTGGCCGTGGAAGCGCGGCTCGAGGACGACGAGGACGAGGATGATCGCCAAGTTCCAGAACAGCGGCGAGATCGCGAAGGCGCCGAAGCGGTCGTAGCTGGCGAGGATGCCGACGACGACGCCGCTGATCCCGAGCAGGACGAGGATCGGGAAGAGGACCTGCGAGAGGGTGACGGTGAGGTCGAGGATCTCCCCTTCGAAGCCGGGCGCGAAGACCGGCATCACCACCGGGGCGAGGAGGATGAAGAGCGCCGTGATCGCGCCCAGCACCATCGTCACCAGCAGCAGCAGGGTCGAGGCGAGTCGGAAGGCCTCGCGGTAGCGCTTCTCGCCGATCAGTTCGGAGAAGACCGGGACGAAGGCGGGCTGCAGGGCCGCGTCCGCGAACAGGGCCCGGATCAGGTTCGGCACCTGGAAGGCGATCGTGAAAGCCGACATCGGGCCGCTGATCCCGTAGTAGCCGGCGGCGACGACTTCGCGGCCGAGGCCGACGATCCGGGAGGCGGCGGTGGCGATCGAGAAGAAGGCCGTGGAGCGGGCGATCCGGCCCGCTTTGGCCCCTGGGGCAGGGTTGGCGAACGGTTCCTCGTCGGCGTTGATCGCCTCCGCGTCGCGCACCGCCGCCCCGAACTCGACCGTGTCCTCAGGCTCGCGGTCTGGTGTGTCTGGTGCCCTCGGCGTCTCCAAGCTGGTCTCAGTCGCTATAGTCGGCGGCCGCTCAAGCCCGGCACGGCGCCGGCAGGGGCACCTGACTCATGGCCAACATAGCCTCACAGAAGAAGCGGATCCTACGCAGCGAGCGCGAGCGCACGGAGAACCGGCTGTTCACCAGCACGGTCAAGACCCATTTCCGTCGCCTCGAGGCCGCGGTCGAGGGTGGGGACGCGAGCTCGGTCGAGACCGAGCACCAGGCGCTGATCTCGAAGATCGACAAGGCCGTCCAGAAGGGCGCCATGCACAGGAACACGGGCGCCCGGAAGAAGGCCCGCGCTAGCCGTATCGCCGCCGGCGCGTAGGCGGCTGCAAACCTGCGCATCGCGGCGTCGTCGTTCGGTCACGTGCCTTCGCACGCTCCCTCTCTCCTTCTTGCGCTGCTTGGTTTTCGCTCGCCTACGCGCCGGCGATGGACCGCAGGGTGAGCGTTAGAGCGAGATCGTCGCCGTAGTCGGCTTCGCCGCGGGACCAGAGCTCGAGGCGGGCGAGCGACTCGGTGGCGGCACGCAGGTTGGCGGGGTCGGCGTCGCGGAGGCGGGCGACCAGTTGCTTGGCGGCGTAGGGGTGCATCTTCAGCGAGGACTCAACCTGGTTGGGCGGGGTGCCTTCGGCCAACTGATCGGCGGCAATACGAGCGCTGCGGAGGCGTGAGGCGAGGCCGTAGATCAGGCCGGTGACGTTCTCGCCCTGGGCGAGCAGGCGCTCGCCGATCCGCAGCGCCGCGGCGGCATCGCGCTCGAGCAGGGCGTCCGAGAGTGACCAGACTGCAGCCTCAGAGGTGTCGGTGACCATCGCCGCCAGATCATCGGCCGTGACTGCTCCCCCCTCTCCCGCCCACAGGGCCAGCCGCTCCAGCTCGTGCCGCAGCCGCACCGGGTTGGCGCCGATCCGGTCGACGAGCATCTTCGCCGCCGCGGGATCAAGCCGGAAGCCGAGCGCCTGGGCGTCGGCGACCATGGCCCGTGGCAGGGCCCTGGCTTTCGGCGCCGTGAACTCGTGCACCTCTCCGTCCGCGGCCTTGACGGCGCGCAGCAGCTTTGCCGGTGCCTTGTCGCGGGCGATCAACACCAACGTCAGGTCTGGCGGCAGTTCGGCAAGGGCGGCGGCGACGGCATCCTGCTGCCGCTCGCGCCAGCGCTCGACCCCGTCGGCGAGCAGGTAGCGGCGAGTGCCCATCAGGGACATCGCCGGTATCGCCGCCAATAGCGCCTCGTGGTCGGGCGAGCCCTTCCCCTCTCCCGGCTCGAACACCTCCAGGGCGGCATCGCCTCCCTCGCGCTCGGCGCGCGCCCGCAGGCGGCTGCGGGTGGCGTCGATCTTGGCACCGTCGGTGCCGGCGATCAGGTACAGGGGGAGCATCTCAGCCATCGCGGCGAGTCTAGTGCCGCCGTCGGGCCGCCTCGTCCGGGCGGATGCCCGAGCTAGCCGTCGTGGTGGTGGTCGAAGCCGAAACCGCCCCAGCTGCCCGGCAGAGGCCAGGCCGGATCCGCTTCAGGCTCGTCCGGGAGCGGAGCTTCAGGGGCGGGTTCCGCTTCCGGCTCGCCGGGAAGTGGGTAACCGGGCGCGGGTTCGGATTCGGGCTCGTCGGGGAGCGGAGAATCGGGCGCGGGTTCCGCTTCGGGCGGAAGCGACGGTTCCGACGGAGAAGAGGGTGGCGTTTCGGGTTCTTCGCTCGGTTCATCCGGCGTCGGTTCGCCGGGATCCGGCGAACCGGTTTCCGGAGTGGTCGGAGTCGTCGTCGGCGTGCTCGGGGGAGGCGTGACCGGCGTCGTCGGAGTCGTGACGGCCGGCGGTGGGGCCGCCGTTGGAGTGGTTTCCGGCGCCGCGGCCGGAGCTTCCGGTGGATCTGGCGCCGAACCCGGTTGCGAGGGCGCCGCGCCCGTACCTGGCGAGCTCGGCGTTGACTCCGGGCCCTGAGGAGCGGCCACGACGACGTTCGAGGCGGGCGCTGCGTCGCTGCCCCCCGGTGAGCCGCCAGGGCTCGACTGCCGCTCGCCCGAGCCGCCTCCACTGGGGGCGGGGGCGGCCGTGACCGGCGCAAGCGCGACCGCGGCACCCGCGGGCCGTCGATCGAGTCCCGGCCCGGCGACGACCGAGTTGTCGCCCAGCTCGGCGCGATGGATAGCCGGCACCGGCAACAGCGAACCGACCTGGGGCCATCCCTGATTGGCGATGAACGCCACCAGCGCCAGGGCGGACGCCGCGGTCAGGCCGAGCATTGCGAAAGAGAGGGCCCTGATCCGGTCCAAAAAGCCATCGCCGCCGATGCCAAAGCGGAGCATCGAGTGCAGGGATGAGCGCGAAGCGCGACGACGCATTGCACAACTATCGCGCTCTTTTGTGAAATCTGCATTGCCAAAGGCAAGATTGTTCGAATTTCGCTAGTCGATTCGTCGAGGAAAGAAGGAGATCAGCGCGCGCCCACGGCCGCGAAGGATCGGGGGCCGACGTCGATCCGCACAGTGCCGTCGCGGTCGGTGCGCAGCACCTCCACCCCAGCGGCGGCGAGATCCGCCAAAGTGCCCGCGGTCGGGTGCCCGAAGGGATTGTCGGCACCGACGGAGATCACCGCCAGCCGCGGGCGGGTGCGCGCGAGAAGGGCCGGCAGCCCGGCGTCGTCGCTGCCGTGGTGGGCGACCTTGAGCACGTCGACGGGACCGGGATCGAGCGGCACCGCCTCGGCCTCGGCGTCGGCGCTGAGCAGCATCGAAAAGCGCCGCCAGCGAGCGCGCAGGACGAGCGCCTGGTGATTCGGGTCCTCGCCGCCCAGCGGCGAGGCGAGCAGCTCGGGCGGCGGCCAGAGCACTTCGAGCCGAAGCCGACCGGAGCGCAGCACGGCGCCGGCGGCAACCCTGATCGGTGCCACGTGGGCGGTTTCCGCCAGGGCCCGCGACGAGGCGTCCAGCCGCGCGTAGACGAGTCGCCCCGCCGGCACCCTGTCGAGCAGTCCCGCCAGACCGCCGGTGTGATCGGACTCGTCGTGCGTAGCGACCACCGCGGCAAGGCTCTCGACGTCGGCGTCGTCGAGCTGTCCGAGCAGATCGGAACCCGCTGGGCCGGTGTCGACGAGGATCGCCGGCGCCCCCGCCGGTTGCAGCAGGATCGCATCGCCCTGGCCGACGTCGAGGACCTCGATCCGCAGTCCCGAGGTTGGCGCACCGGAAGCGGACCATGCGCCCTCCCCCGGCCCGGAGGCAAGCAGCCTCGCGGCGGCGAGCGCGGCGGCGAGCGCGGCGGCGAGCAACAGCGCCCAACGGACAGTTCCCGGAATCGACCTCCAGGCTGCCGCCAGACCGGGCGGCCCCGCCGCTGGGCGGCCGCTTGTGCCGCCGCTGCGCGCGATTCGCAGGCGGCGACGGCGAACGAGGCGGGCGGCGACGGCGGTGGCGACCGCCACCCCGGCATAAGTGGCCGCCAGCCCGCCGAGGTCGAGATGGACGTGCAGCTCCGCCCAGCCGGGCCCGCCACACCAGGCCGCCACCTGGGCGACGTAGGCCAGCAGCAGCGCCGCGACGGCGTTGATCGGCTCGGTTGGCAGACCGGGCACCTGCGCGACCGCGGCGCTCATCATCCCCAGCCACATCGCCGGCGCGACCGCCGGCATCGCCAGGAGGTTGGCGACGAGAGTCGTCGTCGAGACCGTTTCGAAGTGGTAGGCGATCAGCGGCGCCGTCGTCAGAGTGGCGGCGGCGGTCACGGCGAGGCCCTGGGCCAGGGCGCCGCGCAACCGCCCGACCCCCAGCCGGGCCAGCAGCGCCCGGCGCAGCGGCGAGGCGAGGGCGAAGATCCCCAGCACCGCGGCGAAGCTGAGCTGCCACCCGACGTCGCCGGCAACCCCTGGGTCGACGGCCAGAGTGACGGCGAGGGCCAATAGCAGCGCATAGAGGCGCGAAGCGGGTCGGCCGGCCAGCGTCGCCAGCACCCCAGCCGCGCCCATCACGCCGGCGCGCTGGATCGTCGGCCCGGCCCCGGCCAGCGGCACGTAGATCGCGATCATGGCCAGCACCCAGACCAAGCGCTCTCGCAGCGGCAGCCCCAACGCCGCCAGGACAGGCATGGCCAGGAGCGCCAGCAGGGTCACGTTCTGCCCCGAAACGGCGAGCAGGTGACTGAGGCCGGCGCGTCGGAAGTCCTCGCGCGTCGCCGCGTCCACGTCCTCGTCCTCGCCGAGGACGAAGCCGCGTGCCAGCGCCGCCTCGCGGGCCGGCATGCCGCGACCGAGCCCCTGCTCGGCGCGTTCGCGGAGGTCCCCCGCGCGGGCGATGCCGATCGCCACCAGGGCGGCGACCGCGACCAGCAATGGCAACGAGAGGCGCGGCGAACGCACGCGTCAGGGCTGCAGGCGGCCGCGCAGCGACTCCATCGTCGCCGGCCCGATGCCGCTCACCTCATCGAGCTGGTCGACCGAAGCGAGACCGCCGTGCTGGTCGCGAAACTCGACGATTTTCTCGGCCGTCACCGGCCCGATCCCCTCGATCGTGTCGAGCTGCTCGACCGTCGCGGTGCCGAGGCTGATCGGCCCTTCCTCATCGCTGGAGCCCATTGCCGCCGCGCCTCCCCCGGCAACCCGCTCGGGGACGACGACCTGCTGCCCGTCGGCCAGCCGTGCCGCCCTGTTGACCGCTTCCAGCTCCGCCCTGGGGGTCGGCCCACCGGCCCGCTGCACCGCGTCCTCGACGCGACTGCCGGCGGGCAGCCGGTAGACGCCGGGGTGGCGCACGGCACCGGCGACGTCGACCACCACGTCGCCGCCCTGGCCGTCGACGCTGAAGCCGGCGCCCGCCTCGCTCGAGGCCGCGACAGCGGTCTCCGCCGCGGGCCCGAAGGTCTCAGCGCCGCCGTCCTCGGCGCGAATCGCCCGCGCCCCGACCAGCAGCAGGGCCACGGCGATTGCTCCGTAGACGGCGATCTGGGTGCGGCTCAGCTCCGGCATGCGGCGGAGCCTGCCGACGCCCCACGCACGCGTGGTGCGTCGAATGCGACTTTTCAGCTACAGATCGTCTTCGTCGCCGTAACCGGCGACCTCGGCGAGCTGATCGCTGTACAGCTCCGAGGCGGCGACGGGCGGCGACTGGATCGAGACGCAGGCGAGCTCGGCGTCGCCGTCGTTGCTGACTGAGTGTTCGGTTGCCGGAGGCACGAGGATCAGGTCACCCTCGCCGACCCGCTGGGTGTCACCGGCGACCGACATCGAGCCGGCGCCGCGGACGACCACGTAGGCCTGCTCCCCCTCCTCGTCGGAATGCAGCTGCTGCTGGGCGCCCGCGGGAATCGAGAGCCAGGTAACCGAGAGGTTGCGGGAACCGAGTTCGCCGGCGTCCATGAGCAGATGGGCACTGAGACGGTGCCACTCCTCGACCGGCGCATCGCTGAGTCGCCTGACTTGCATCGGCGCGCTTTCTACCAGATCGGCCCGGCGCTGCGCGCGAGACTCAGCGAACGACCAGGTTGACGAGCTTGCCGGGGACGAAGACCTCCTTGACGACCTCCTTGCCGTCGAGGTGGACGGCGACCTTCTCGCTGGCCCGTGCGGCGGCCAGCACCTCGCCTTCGGCGGCGTCCGCCCCGACCTCGATCCGATCCCGCAGCTTGCCGTTGACCTGGACGACGATCGTCACCGAGTCGCTGCGCAGCAGCTCCGGGTCCGCAGCGGGCCAGGGCTGCTCCCAAACCCGCTCGCCGGTCAGCCGCTCGTACACCTCGCTGGCGAGGTGCGGAGCGAAGGGGAAGATCAGCGAAGCAGCGGTGGCGGTGGCGAAGCGCAGCGCAGCGGCGCCATCGGAATCGCCGTAGAGGCCGTCCTTGAGCCGGTAGGCATCGTTGACCAGCTCCATCACCGCCGAGATCACGGTGTTGAACTGAAAGCCGCGCTGGAAGTCCCGGGTCGCCTTGTCGATCGCCCAGTGGGCCTTGGCAAGCAGATCACGCCCCTCGCCAGCCAGTTCGGCCCCGGCGTCCCCGGGCTCGGTCCGCTCGGCCACCTCCTCGCAGAGCCTCCAGAGCCGCGAGAGGAAGCGGTTGACGCCCTCGACGCCCTCGTCCGACCAGTCGCCTCCGCGCTCGGGAGGACCCATGAAGCAGACGTAGGTCCGGGCGGTGTCGGCGCCGTAGCGCTCGACGTACTCGGCCGGGCTGACCGTGTTGCCGCGCGACTTCGACATCTTCGCCCCGTCGCGGGTGATCATTCCCTGCGCGAAGAGGTTGGCGAACGGCTCCTGGACGCTGAGATGACCGAGGTCGGCAAGCGCCTTGGTCAGGAAGCGCGCGTACATCAGGTGCAGGATCGCGTGCTCGACGCCGCCGATGTACTGGTCGACTGGCATCCAGTAATCGCTGGCGGCACGATCCCAGGCAGCGGCGTCGTTGCGGGGGTCGAGGTAGCGGATGAAGTACCAGGAGGAATCGACGAAGGTGTCCATCGTGTCGGTCTCGCGCCGAGCCGGGCCCCCGCAGCGCGGGCAGGTGGTTGCCACCCAGTCCTCGGCCGCCGCCAGCGGACTCTTCCCCTGCGGCGAGTAGTCCTCGATCTCGGGCAGCTCGATCGGCAGCTGATCGGCGGGCACGGGCACGATCGCCGGCGCCCCTTCCTCGCCACAGGCCTCGCAGTAGACGACCGGGATCGGCGCTCCCCAGTAGCGCTGCCGGGAGACGAGCCAGTCGCGCAGGCGGTAGTTGACCGCCGGCTCGCCGCGCCCCTCGGATTCCAGCCAGGCGACGATCTCGCTGTAGGCAGCGCGGTTGTGCTGACCGTCGAAGCGACCCGAAGCGGCCATCGGACCATCGCCGGGATAGGGAAGTCCGCCATCGTCACGGGCGGCCTCGGGATCCTCCCCCTCGATCACGCGGCGAATCGGCAGCTCGAAGGCGCGGGCGAATTCGTAGTCGCGGGAGTCGTGAGCCGGCACCGCCATGATCGCTCCGGTCCCGTACTCCATCAGCACGTAGTCGGCGACGAACATCGGGATCTGCTCGCCGTTGACCGGGTTGACGACGCTGCGGCCAAGCGGCACCCCGGTCTTCTCGCGGTCCTCTGCCCCACGCTCCTCGGCCGACTCCCGGCCAACGCGGTCGACGTACTCCCGCACCGCCTGCTCGGCCGGCGTGCCAGCGACCAGCCGCTGCAGGTCGGGGTGCTCGGGGGCGACGACGAAGAAGGTGGCGCCGAAGAGGGTGTCGGGCCGGGTCGTGAAGACCGGGAAGTCGAGCCCGGCCTCCTCGCAGCGGAAGACCACTTCGGCGCCCTCGGAGCGGCCGATCCAGTTGCGCTGCATCGTGATCACGTGCTCGGGCCAGGAATCGAGCAGCTCGAAGTCGGCGAGCAGGCGGTCGGCGTACTCGGTGATGCGGAAGAACCACTGCTCGAGGCTGCGCTGCACGACCGGCGTCCCGCAGCGCTCGCAGCGGCCGTCGACGACCTGCTCGTTGGCGAGCACGGTCGCGTCCTTCGGGCACCACTGGACGGGGGCCTCGGTCCGGTAGGCGAGTCCGTTCTCGAACAGCTGCAGGAAGATCCACTGGGTCCAGCGGTAGTACTCGGGCGTGTGGGTGCCGAGCTCCCGGGCCCAATCGATCGAGATCCCCCACTCGCGGAACTGGCGCTGGAAGGAGGCGATCGAGCGCTCGGTCGCGACCAGCGGCGCCTCCCCCGTTTTGATCGCGTTGTTCTCGGCCGGCAGCCCGAAGGAGTCGTAACCCATCGGGTGGAGCACCTGGAAGCCGTGGCGGCGGCGGAAGTGGGCGATCGCGTCGCCGACCGCGTAGCACTTGAGATGGCCGACGTGGGGCTCGCCCGACGGATACGGCAGCATCTCCAGCACGTAGGCCTTCGGCTTCTCGGCGTCGAAGCCGGACTGGCCGGGGTTGGCGACCTCCCAGGTCCGCTCGTCGGCCCAGACCTGCTGCCACTTCCGCTCGATCGATTTCGGTTCGTAGCCGCTCATCGGCGGCGATCTTATGAGCCGAAGAGGAAGTGGGTCGTGATGTGGTGGGGATCGATCGGGGAGATGGCTTCGAGTATCTGCGGCCAGACGTAGACCTCGACGGTCGCCGCGACGAGCAGGACCGGGATCGCCAGGGCGACGGTGATGAAGGTCGCGGCCAGCAACTGGTTCCACTCGCCGCGCCGGCTGGCGATCAACCAGGCGGCCAGCGGCAGGAACAGCGCGGTCAGCTCCGGGATCGCGTGCGGCAGCACGCTGAGGATCAGATCGAGGCGAGAGATGTGGAGCTGGAAGGCCAGGGTCGAGCCCTGGAAGCCCAGGTAGAGCGCCTGGGTGGCGAGCGAGAAGAGCGTGACCGCGCAGACGAAGAGGATCGCCAGCTCCCCTGCCTTGACGTGGATCCAACGCGAGATCCCGGTCCGCTGCGCCGCCGCGATCGGCATCGAGGCGCCGGCGATGAAGCCGGCGACGCAGGCCGTCCCGTGCAGGGCCAGAACCAGCGAGTTGCGCCAGAGGATCGGCAGCAGGTCCCGCGGCTCCGACGGTTCGGTCAGCCCCGGCAGGTGGATCGGGGTCAGGTCCGGCGTCAACAGCCCGGCGACGACCCAGGTCGCGGTCAGCAGGGCCAGCGCGATCGCAACGCTGAGCGCCACCCAGCCGCGCAGAACCCGCCATGGATGCTCGCCCCAGAGCGCGAGCGTCTCCCGCGTATCCCGCATCCCGTGCGAGAAGACGTGCTGATTCGCGGTGCTCACCGATCAGACATCGACAGCAGGTGCGGCGAGGTTGAGACCGGCTGGGCCAAGACGAGCGAATGGACGCCCGCGGCGACTGATGAGGATTTCCGTCCCACCAGCGGCCCGCTCCAGGTAATACCCGAAGTGGTTGCGGAACTGGTGCGCACCAACCTCTTCGGGGGATCTCGAACTCCCGAGACCTTCGTGAGTGGAGCTGAGGGGGCTCGAACCCCTGACCTCGTCGCTGCCAGCGACGCGCTCTTCCAGCTGAGCTACAGCCCCGGGAAACTCGTAATCGGCCGCCCAGTTTAGCGACGCTCTCTGGTTGTTTCTCGCTGCCGTGAGCCTGAGGCTGAACATGCCCAGTCCGGCGATCCGATCCACCGGCACGAGGTAGGCGCGCGATAGCTCGTCGCAATAGACGGCGAGGGCATCTATCTCCGTCTCGTCATAGGCGCTGGTCACGTATCCCCGCGTCGGAGAGTGGTAGGAGGAGCGCAGCCGAACATGGATGACCTCCCCCTTCAGCTGCCCCCATTTGCACTGGACGCGCAGCAATCTTCCCCTGACGCCTAAAACCAAGTCGTAGCGCTCCTGCTCGGTGAGCGGCTTGAGGACTGCCAAACCCAGTCGCGCAGCCTCGGTGGCAATGCCGAGCTCGGCCACATTCCCCTTGTGGTTCGAGGTATGCACGAACACATGTTCGCGCATCTTTCTGTCTGCGTCAAGCGCCCTGCTGGGTGCTGACGGTCAGGCAGCCTGCTGGTCGGGGCCCTGCTCCTCGTCGAGATCGAGGATCAGGTTGTCGGGGCCGGTGTGGCGGACCCGAAAGTCGAGCTCGGAGAGCTGCTCGAGCTCACGCAGGAGCTCGGTCGGCTGGTCGAGGCGCATCGAAAGAGTGGCGCGGCCCTCGGAAAAGCGCTCGACGGAGATCTCCGCGGCACCGAGCTGGCCGATCGCGTCCTCGACTCCGACCAGCTGCGAGAAGTCGCCGAGGGGGCCGATCTCCAGTTTGACCTGGCCCTCGAAGAGGCCATAAGCGGGCGCTGGCGGCACCGCCGGCCTCTCGCCCTCGGGGTCGGTCTCGTAAGCGTCGGTCAAGGCCTGCACCCGGCGACTTACCTCGACCGCCTCGCGGAGGGCTTTCATACGAATCCGAGTCGCCTGGCCGCGAGCCTGGTTCTGGATCTCCTCGAGGCGGGTCGAGATCGACTCGAGCGAGGCGATGTTGCGGTCGTGACGCTCGTCAGCCTCCGTCAAGCGGGCGCTCAGCACGCGGATCTCCCGCTCGCGGTCGAGCACCATTCCGGCCAGAGTGGTCGCCTCTTGCTCGGCCTGGATCACCGCCGCGGCGGCTTCCAGTTCGCGCTCACGCGCCTCGGCGGCGTCGCGCTCCAGCGCCCAGGCACGAGCATCGCGCTCGGCGACCGCGAGGTCGACCTGCCGCCGGTCGTACCCGAACAGAACCCTTTTGAAGCTTCCCATTGAGGCGGCACCGTAGGGGCGCCTTCGGACGGAAGATTTCAGGCGCTGGCTGCGGAGGGGGCCTCGGGCGCGTCGAGGTCGAGGTCGAGCCGCGGCGCGTCCCGCCAGAGATCCTCGAGCGCATAGCGCTCGCGCGCCTCAGGAGTGAAGACGTGGAGGAAGCAATCGAGGTAGTCGAGGACGATCCAGCCGGCGGTTCCCTCGCCATCCACCCCACCGGGCAGGACGCCTGTGTCGCCCTTCACGCGCACTCGCACCTCGTCGACTATCGCCCGTGCCTGGCGTTCGTTGCGAGCGCTGCAGATCACCAGAAAGTCCGTGTAGGCGACCAGCTTGCGCATGTCGAGGACGATCAGGTCCTCGGCTTTTTTGTCGTCAGCCAACTCGGCCAGCCGGCGGGCAAGGCTCTCGGACTCGATCGGGCTCATCGGTAGAGATCCTTCTCCTCGATGAACCGGGCGACCGGCTCCGGGACCAGATAGCGCAGCGGTCGTCCGCTCGCGGCGCGCTCGCGGACCGCCGAGGAGGAGACGCCGAACTGGGGCATCTCCAGCATCGTCACGCGATCGCCGGCGCCGAGGCTGCGCATCGCGGCGACGACGTCGGCCTCGGAGACGCCGGCGCGGCGGGCGACCGCGATCCGGGCGAGCTCGACGACGCGCTCGGGGTTGCGCCAGCTCTCCAGGCCCACGGCGGCGTCCGCCCCCATCACGAACACCAGCCCCGTGTCGCCTTTCTCCTCCGCAAGCATTTCCAAGGTCTCATACGTGTAGGACGGCCCCTCCCGCTCCACCTCGAGGCTGGAGACCGAGAAGCGGGAGTCGTCGGCGGCGGCGAGGCGGGTCATCGTCATCCGCAGCTCACGACCGGGGTCGTCGGCGATTCGCTTGTGCGGCGCCCGGCCGGTCGGAACCAGGACAACTTCGCTCAGGTCGAGCTGCCAGAGCGCCTCTTGGGCCAGGGCCAGGTGCCCGAGGTGCGGCGGGTTGAAGGCCGACCCCAGCACCCCGACGCCGCCCTCGCCCGAGCTACTCACGCACCTGGCCGTTGCCGCGCGCCACGTATTTGAAGGTGGTCAGCTCGCGCAGCCCGATCGGTCCGCGAGCGTGCAGCTTCTGGGTCGAGTTGCCGATCTCGGCGCCCATCCCGTACTCGAAGCCGTCGGTGAAGCGGGTCGAGGCGTTGACGTAGACGGCAGCCGCGTCGACGTCGGCGACGAACTCCTCGGCGGCCTCCTCAGCGGCGGTGACGATCGCCTCCGAGTGGCCGGTGCCGTGGGCATTGATGTGTTCGACGGCGTCGATCAGCGAGTCGACCACGCCGACGGCCATCTTCAGCTCCAGGTACTCGCGGTCCCAGTCGTCCTCGTGGGCCTCGCCGATCTCGACCTCGCCGGCCAGTTCCCTCGCCCGCTCGTCGCCGACCAGCTCGACCCCGTGCTCACGCAGATCGGCGAGCACCACGGGCAGGAAGCGGGGGGCGATCGAAGCGTCGACCAGCAGCGTCTCGGCTGCGTTGCAGACGCCGGGGCGCTGGACCTTGGCGTTGACGACGATCCGACGCGCCATCTCGGGATCGGCCTCGGCGTGGACGTAGACGTGGCAGTTGCCCGCCGCCGCGTACATCACCGGCACCGTCGCGACCTCCTGGATCGCCTCCTTGAGCGCCTCGCCGCCGCGGGGGATCAGCAGGTCGACGGTGTCCTCCCGCGTCGCCAGCTCGGTCAGGTCACCGCGATCGCCACCGAGCAGCAGCACCGCGTCCTCGGGAAGGCCTGCCTCGGCGAGCCCCTCGCGGACGACAGCGGCCAAGGCTCCGTTGGAGCGTTCGGCGTAGCTGGAACCGCGCAGGATGATCGCGTTGCCGCTCTTGATCGTCAGCGCCGCGCAGTCGATCGTCACGTTCGGCCGCGCCTCGTAGACGACCGCGATCACGCCCAGCGGCACCTGCACCTTGCGCAGGTCGATGCCGCTCTCCAGGGTCCGGTGCTCCAACTCGACGCCAACCGGGTCGTCGAGGGCGACGATCGCCCGCACGCCTTCCGCCATCGCGGCGATTCGCTCCGGCGTCAGCGTCAGCCGGTCGCGAAGCGCCTCGCCGAGCACCGAGGCCCGCTCGTCGGCGAGGTCGGCGGCGTTCGCCTCGAGGATCTCCGCCTGGCGCTCGTCGAGCAGCCTCGCGGTCGCCTCCAAGGCCCCGTTCCTCGCCTTGGTCGAAGCATTGCCGAGCGCCCGCTCCGCCAGCTTGGCGGCAGCGCAGGTCCCGGCCACATCACTGGTCGTCACTGCCATCCGACAAGGGTAACGGGACGGGTGGGGTGTCCCTCGTACGAGCGGCGTCCCGATTTTCGCCCCACAACCTCAATCGACAGCCACAAGCGCATCGCGGCGAAAATCCCGGCGAAGGTAGAGGGATACCCCACCCGTCCCCCCACCCCTGCCTCAGAGCAAGACGAACCGGTCGCGGTGGATGACCTCATCCGATGCGTGAGGGAGCAGCTCGCGAACCTGGTCGCTCTTCATGCCCTTGACCCGCCCCAGCTCGTTGGCCGAGTAGTCGCTGATGCCTTTGCCGATCATGATGCCGTCGACGGTGACGTCGACGGCATCGCCCGCCTCGAAGTTGCCCTCGGTGACGACGATGCCGACCGGGAGCAGACTGGAGCCCTGCTCGCGCAGGACCTTGGCGGCGCCGGCGTCGACGCCGATCGTGCCGGACGCCGGCTTCGCGTACTTGAGCCAGAGCTTGAAGCTGGAGGCGCGGGTCGCCTGCGCCTGGAAGCGAGTGCCGACCTCCCCGCCCACGACTGCGGCGGCCAGCGTCCCCGCCTGGGTGCCGTTGCAGATCGTCGCCCGGATGCCGGACTCGCTGGCCATCTCGGCGGCGGCGACCTTGCTGCGCATGCCGCCAGAGCCGAAGGCGGAGGTGCGGTCGCCGATCTGCAGCTCCCGCAGCTGCGCAAAGTCCTCGACCTCCGCTATCGGGGTGGCGGCGGGGTCGAGCTGCGGGTCCGCGGTCATCACGCCGTCGACGTTGGTGAGGAGGACGAGCAGCCTGGCCTCGAGGAGGATCGCCACCTGGGCGGCGAGGAAGTCGTTGTCGCCGAAGCTGATCTCATCGGTGGCGGTGGTGTCGTTCTCGTTGATCACCGGCACCACCCCCCACGTGACCAGCCGTCGCAGCGTCCGGCGCGCGTTCAGGTAGTTAGTGCGGGCGGCGATGTCGGCAGCGGTCACCAACACCTGGGCCGCCTTCGTCCCTCCCCGTGCCAGCCTGCTCTCGTAGGCGCGGAAGAGGTCGCCCTGACCGACCGCCGAGGCGGCCTGCAGCTCGTCCATCGCTCGCGGCCGCACCGGCAGCTCCAGCAGCCGCATGCCGCGGGCGATCGCGCCCGAGGTGACCATCACCACCCGCTCGCCGCTCCGCTCGAGGTCGCTGACCTGAGCGCAGACGCTGTCGAGGACGTCAGCACGCAGCTCGCCGTCGTCGGCGGCGACGATCGAGGATCCGAGCTTGACGACCACGGTCATGGCGAGCAAAGTAGCCGAGATGGCCTCATCGTTCGGCTGGGGAGCCCTCGCCGCCAGCTCTCTCGTCATCGGTGCCTTCCTCGCCTTCGGGCGCCGTTGGCCGCCGCGCCAGGTCGGTTTCGTGCTCGCCTTCGGGGCCGGGGCACTGATCAGCGCCGTCAGCTTCGAGCTCGCCGAGGAGGGCTTCGCGCTCGGCGGCACCGGAGTCACCGCGATCGGGCTAGGGGCCGGTGCGCTCACCTACTACGCGCTCGACGGCTTGATCGCGCGCCACCAGCTAAGTGGCCGTGGGCGCCGCGGGCGCGCCAGTGGCGACAACGCCGGGACGGCGCTGGCGCTCGGAGCCTTCCTCGACGGCATCCCCGAGCAGGCGGTGCTCGGGATCAACCTCGCGGCCGGCCAGGGCGTCGGCGTCGCCCTGTTGGTCGCGATCTTCGTCTCCAACCTGCCGGAGGCGATCGGCTCCGCCGACGAGATGCGCAAGGCGGGCCGCTCCCGGACCGCGATCCTGCGGCTCTGGACCCTCGTCGCCGCCATCTGCACCCTGGCGACCGTGGTCGGCTACCTGGTAGCCGATGCCGCCGGGGACGATTTCCAGGCCGCGATCGATGGCTTCGCCGCCGGGGCGCTGCTGGTGATGCTGATCGATTCGATGATCCCCGACGCCCGAGCCGACGCCGGCCGCCTCGCCGGCCTCGTCACCGTGCTCGGCTTCGCGCTGGCGGCGGGGCTTTCGAGCGTTTCGTAACTGAGGTCCTCAGAGGGTGCGGAGGATGTTGAGCACGACCTGGACGACAAGTGCGAGCGTCATTGCGCCAATCCCACCCCAAATCCAGACACGTTCGAGGTGCTTGACCTGCTTGGGCGGCAGCTCGCCGAGGCGCCGTTCACGGCGGACGATCACCTCCCGGCTGAGCACCCCACCGAACAAGGCGCCGTAGGCGGGGTACTGCAGAACGGGGGAAACATCGATGACGGGAAGAAGATCCGCAATGACGACGAGTCCGGCGAGAACCAACACCCAATCGAACAGGGAGGCGCTCCCCAAGGATCTCCCCCTGGGTGCCCGTCGAGAGCCTGCCAAAGCCCCACTTTCCTCAGCATCTCTCAAGCCGACGGCGTTGGCTTTGTTGAAGACAAAAGGTTTCATTCAAGCCATAGTAGCCGGAGTGCCGACACCGCGTCGTCTAGCTCAGACGTGCAGCTCGAACTCGTGCTCGCCGACGCGGACGTCGTCGCCGGGCTCGAAGCCGGCCCGGGTCAGGGCGGCGATCACGCCCATCTCGCCGAGCCGCTGCTCGAGGTAGGCGAGTGCCTCCTCGTTGCGAAGATCGTGGCGCTCAAATAGCAGCTCGACGCCGCGACCGAGGATCCGAAAGCCGCCGTCTTCCTCGCGCTCGACCCAGTAGCCGCCCTCGCCGACCGGCCGGTAGACGCGGTGCTCGACCTCGAACTCGGAAGTAGGCGCGCCGGCCGGGAGAGCCTCTCCGGCCGACCCTGGCTCGAGAGCGTCCAGCGTCGAGAGGATGCGCTGCCGGAGAGCATCGAGGCCCTCGCCGGTAGCCGCGGAGGCGGCGAGGACACCGAGTGAATCTTCGCCGGGGCGCTCGCTCCACTCCGCCAACGCCGCCTCGACCTCCTCGGCGGGGATCAGGTCGCGCTTGCTGAGCAGCACCAGCTCGGGCAGCTGCTCCAGCCCCGCCCCGTGCGCAGCCAGCTCCGCCCTGACCGTCTCGTAGTTCTCCTCCGGCGTCCCCTCCTCCGGCGCCAGGTCAACAAGGTGGACGAGCATCGAGCAGCGCTCGACGTGGGCGAGGAACTCGTGCCCAAGCCCCAGACCCTCCGCCGCCCCTTCGATCAGCCCGGGGATGTCTGCCACCACCGCCTGGCGATCCTCGCCTTCGATCGTCCCCAGCGCCGGCGATAGCGTCGTGAACGGGTAGTCCCCGACCTTCGGCGTCGCCCGCGTCAGCCGCCCCAGCAACGACGACTTCCCGGCATTGGGCAGGCCGACCAGCCCGACGTCCGCCAGCAGCTTCAGCCGCAGCTCGATCCACCCCTGCTCGCCCTTCGTCCCCTTCTCCGCGAACCGCGGCGCCTGCCGAGTCGAGCTCGTGAACCGCTTGTTCCCATGCCCCCCACGCCCGCCATGCGCCACCACCGCCCGCTGCCCCGGCGTGACCAGATCGATCGCGCTCCCATCCACCGCTTCCGCCTGCGTCCCAGGAGCCACAGAGATCTCCAGATCGTCCCCGCGCCCCCCGTGCCGGTTCGACCCTTCTCCGTTCCCCCCTCGCTTGGCCCTGAAGTGCTTGCTCCCCCGCAACGCCCCGAGGTCCCGCCGCGACGCATCGCAAACCAGCACCACGTCGCCCCCATGCCCGCCATCTCCGCCATCGGGCCCACCCCGCGGCACATGCGCCTCCCGCCGAAAGCTCACGCACCCATTACCGCCAGCACCACCCTCAACCCAAACTTTAGCCTTGTCGTCCACGAATCTACGAGCCTAGAACTCTTCTGGGGACCATCGGCGACGCCACGAGCATCCACTCACTGAGGAGCAAAGGGATACACGCAAGCACCATGCGGGGAGATCGTCCCGGAGAGGAGGGCACGGGGTGTCCTCCCGCGCAGCGGCGTCCTGCTTTTCGCACAGCCCACTCAGCGAGAGCCGGCCAACTCAGCGGCGAAAAGCCCAGCAAGCGGGAGGACACCCCGTGCCCTCCCCACCGCCACGAACTACTCGCCGCCGTCCTCCAGAACCCGAATCGTCCGCCCCTTGCGCCCCGGCTTGAAGTCAACGACCCCCGCCCGCGACGCGAAGATCGTGTGATCGCGGCCGATCCCGGTCCCGTCGCCAGGCCAGAACCTGGTGCCGCGCTGGCGGACGATGATCTCGCCACCGGAGACCCGCTGGCCGGCGAAGACCTTGACGCCGAGCATGTTCGGGTTGGATTCACGGCCGTTGCGGCTCGAGCCGAGCCCTTTCTTATGCGCCATCAGAGCCCTCCTCTTTGCCAGCTTTCTCGGCGGTCGGCTCTTTTTTCGCCGCCGCTTTGCGGGCGCCCATTTTGATCTCGGTCACCTCGAGCTTGGTCAGCTCGGAGCGGTGGCCGGCGCGGCGCCGGTAGCCCTTCTTCGCCTTGTATTTGAAGACTTTGATCTTCGGCCCGCGCAGGTGCTCGGCGACTTTCGCCTCCACTTTCACCTTCTCGAGCTCCTTCGGCTCGGCGACCACGTCGCTGTCGCGGAACAGGACCGCGCGCAGCGCCACCTTGTCGCCCTCCTCGGCATCGAGGCGGTCGACGAGCAGGGACGTGCCCTTCTCGACCTTGTACTGCTTGCCACCGCTTTCAACTACTGCGTACATCGTCAATCGCTCTCTTTGCTGCCTTGATTGGCGCGCGAACGCCCCCGACCGCCCCGGCGGCCGCGACTACGTTTACGCGAAGGAGCGTCGGAGTCTAGCTCGGAGCCGTTCTCGCTGCCTCCCCCGCTGCCGTTCGATGACTCGCCGCCCAACAGCGAGGCGGTCGCCGCGGCACGCTCGACCTCCTCGATCCGCACCATCCGCCGCTCGCCGACGAAACGGCCGCCGCCGGTGACGCTGACGATGTAGGAGTCGATCCGGGCGACGGCGTCGTCGGCGTTGTACATGTGCGGCTCGTCGATGTTGACCAGCACCTCCTCGCCGACCTTGAAGGGCAGCGCCCGCTCCTCGATCTCCTCACGGGTCCCGGACTCGATCAGGTCGAAGGTGTCGATCCCGAGCGCGTCGCCGCCCTCGAAGTGGAAGCGCTTGCCGGTCTCGGTCTCGAGCTCACTGAGGCCGCTGTCGTCGTCGGTCAGCTCGCGCGCCACTTTCGGGTTGACGCGCACCAGGAAGGCCTCGGCCTCCTCGTGCTCGGCGGCGATTTCGCGCATCTTCCGCAGCCCTTCCAGGGCGACCGTCTCGGCCGAGAGGATCACGCCCTCGCCGTGGCAGGTCGGACAGGGAGCGGTGAGGATCTCGCGGACGCCGTCGGTGACGTTCTGGCGGGTCATCTCGACCAGCCCGAGCGGCGAGACCTCGACGACGTAGCTCTTCGACTTGTCGGCGTCGAGCGCTTTGCGCATCGTCTTCAGGACCTTGTCGCGGTTGCTGGCCCGGGCCATGTCGATGAAGTCGATGACGATGATGCCGCCGATGTCGCGCAGGCGCAGCTGCCGCACCGCCTCCTCGGCCGCCTCGGTGTTGACTTTGGTGATCGTCTCCTCGAGCCCGCCTTTGCCGCGCCCCGTGAAGGAGCCGCTGTTGACGTCGATCACGGTCAGCGCCTCGGCGTAGTCGATGATCAGGTAGCCGCCGGAGGGCAGGTCGACGCGACGGTTCAGCGTCGACTCGATCTCCCGGTCGATCTTCCATTTCTCGAACAGCGACTGCTTCTCGCCGCGGTACAGCTCGACGCCGTCGACCAGCTCCGGCGCGGTGCGCTGAAAGAAGTTGGTGACCCGCTCGAACTGCTTGTCGGAGTCGATGATCGCCCGCTCGAACTCGCTGAGGAAGACGTCGCGGAGGACCCGCACCGGCAGGTCGGCCTCCTGGAAGACCATCGCCGGCGCCTTGCTTTCGCCGGCGCGGCGATCGAGCACCTGGCTGAGCTTCTGCAGGTAGGCGATCTCCCGGACGAAGTCGGATTTTTTGGCACCGTGGGCGGCGGTGCGGACGATCAGCCCGCCGGGACCCTTGTAGGTGCGGTCGACCATCTTGCGCAGGCGGTCGCGCTCGGAGTCCGAGAGCCGGCGACTGACGCCGACGCCGGAGCCCGTCGGAGCGAAGACCAGGTAGCGGCCGGCGATCGAGACGTTCATCGAAAGCCGCGCGCCCTTGGTCTTGAGCGGGTCCTTGACGACCTGGACGAGGATCTCCTGGCCAGGTTTGATCAGCTCGTTGATGCGGCGGCCGGAGCCGCGCCCACGCTTGGGGGCCTGCTCTCCGCCGGGCAGGACGATCTCGTCGACGTGCAGGAAGCCGTTGCGCTCCAGGCCGATGTCGACGAAGGCCGCCTCCATGCCGGGCAGGACGTTGTCGACCTTGCCCTTGTAGATGTTGCCGACGATCGAGCGTCGGCCGCGGCGCTCGATGTAGAGCTCCGCTACGTCGCGCTTGCCGCCTTTGGACTTTGCCTCGAGGACGGCAACGCGGGTCTCTCCGCGCTCGGCGGAGACCAGAATCGTTTTTTTCATGGGGTGTTAGCTCAGTTCGTGTAAGTACGCGTCGCCTGCCTCGATTCGAGGTGTCACCAGGCGAACCTCCCTCTCTCGGAGAGGCGCGCTTGCACGTTGATGCTCTGCAGAACACCGATGGCAAGGAAGGTCGCCAGTACCGACGACCCTCCGTAGCTCATCAACGGCAAAGGGATGCCCGTGATCGGCATGATGCCGAGGTTCATCCCCACGTTGACGAAGACCTGGAACAGCACGGAGACGGCGATGCCGCCCGCGACCAGGGTCCCGTAGGAGTTCTTCGAGAGCGTCACGATCCGCAGCGCCCGCCAGATCAGGAGGGCGTAAAGGGATAGGACTAACGCGGCGCCCGCGAACCCGTAGCGCTCACCGATCACCGCAAAGATGAAATCGGTGTGCCGCTCGGGAACGAAGTCGAGCCGCGTCTGGGTGGCACGATCGCCACGACCGGTGAACTCACCGGATCCAGTGGCGATCACTGATTGGTTCTGCTGATAGCCGGCACCGGCCTCGTGCGCATGGGGATCGAGGAACGAGGTAAGGCGTTCCTGCTGATACTCCTTGAGCACTGGGGTCCCGACCGCCGGAGCGACGACCAGGACCAGCGCGATCAACGCGACTATCGCTGCGCCGATCACCGCGAAGTGCGTCCAGCGGACGCCTCCGAAGTACATGACGGCCAGCGTTGCGACCGCGAACACCATTGAGGTGCCGAGGTCTGGCTGCAGGAAGACAAGGGCAGCCGGAGCCAGGCCGAGACAGAGGTAGCGCACCGTGCGCTGAACCTCGGAACCGCGCCTGGCGCCGTCGATCACGAACCCGGCAAGCGCCAAAACGAGCAGGAGCTTGCCGAGCTCCGACGGCTGGAAACTGAAAAAGGGAAGTTCGAATGCACGACGTGAACCGCGAGCGGCAAATCCGAAGACGAAGACAAGGGAGACGCTCGCGCACAGGAAAGTGTAGATGCCGACCCGGAGCTCGCGGAATCGCGAGTAGTCGATCCGGGTCAGGACCAGCATTCCGACGATCCCCATCAGGCCGTATATCGCCTGGCGATTGACGTAGTAATTGGGACTGCCGGGGACGTCGTGGGTGGTCGCCTGGGCGAGCGTGAAGACGCTGAAGGCCAGCAGGCCGACCGCGGCGAACGCCAGCGGCCAGTCCAGGTTGGCGATGCCGAGCCGCTCGGCGATGCCGACGCGGACGGCGAAGGGCTCGGGGCGGGAGTTGCGGGCGCGGGTGGCGTACATCATTCTTCGCTGCTCTTCGCGGCGTCTTCCTGCAGGGTTTTGTGGAAATACGCTTCGAGGATCGTCTTCGCGGCCGGGGCGGCGGATTCGGCCCCGAAGCCACCTTCCTCGATAGTCACCGCGGTGACGATACGGGGGTTGGGAAACGGGGCCAGCACTATGTACCAGGACTGGTTGGCGTGGCCCACTCGTTCCGCGGTCCCGGTCTTACCGGCGACCTCGATCGGGAAGCTCGAGAAGACCGGGTAGGACGTGCCGCCCGGAGCCTGCGCCGCCTCGTGCAGCCCCTCGAGGATGACTTCGCGCGAACCCGGGTCGATGCGGACGTGGCGTTGCGGCTTCGGCTCGAATTCCCGGAGGACGCGGCCGGCGGCGTCTTCGACGCCGAGCGCCAGATGCGGCGTCACCACGGTGCCGCCGTTGGCGAGCGTCGAGTAGGCGACCGCCATCTGCAGCGGGTTCGCCTGCAGGTCCCCCTGCCCGGTTGCCAGCTGGACGTTGTCGCCGGCCGACCACGGTCGTTCGGTTTCGCCGTGCTTGTAGAGGTTGTTCCGCCAGGACTTGCTCGGCAGCAGCCCTTCGACACTGGGAATGTCGATCCCGGACGTACGGCCGATCCCCAGCTCGTGCGCCCAGTGCTGGAGCTTGTTCGTGTCCCACATCTTCAGGCCGAGCAGGTAGAAGTAGACGTCGGAGGAGACGCGCAGGGCGGAGACCAAGTCGACTGGCCCGTTGCCGACGCCTTCGGAGTTTTCGAATTTCTGTTCGCCGACGGTGATGCTGCCGCTGTCCTGGACCACCGTCTGCGGCGTCACCAGGCCTTCTTCGAGCCCCGCCAGCGCGGTCACGAGCTTGAAGGTCGAGCCGGTGGGATAGAGGCCTTCGGTGGCGCGGTCGTTGAGCGGCGCCGCGGGGTTGCGGTAGAGCTGGTCGACCTGGGCCTGGGTCATCGGCCGGGTGAATTCGGACGGGTCGAACGTCGGGAAGGAGCCGAGGCCGAGGATTTCGCCGTTGTCGACGTCCATCGTCACGAAGGCGCCAGGCAGCCCGCGCGAGGCCAGCGCCGCTTCGCCGGCCTCCTGCACCGACGGATCGACCGTCAGCTTCAGGCTCTCCCCCGGGGTCGGTGGCTTCGAGTAGAGCTGCCCGCCTGGGGTCGGCTGGCCGAGCGCGTTGACCTGGATCCGGGTCAGGCCGGGCCGCCCACGCAGGTACTTGTCATAGGTCGCCTCCACCCCGCCCTGGCCGACCTCGTCGCCCGGTTCGAGCTGTTCGTAGGGCGCCTCCTTCAGCTGTTCTTCGGTGACCTCGCCAACGCTGCCGACGAAGTGGGCGCCAAAGGTGCCGTGCGGATAGCGGCGCACGAAGACCCTCTGAACGGCCAGGCCCGGGAAGTCGTCCTTGTTCTCTTCGAGGTAGTAGACGAGGTCGTAGCCGACGTCCTTGCGCAGCGTCACTGGAGCGCCGGCGGCGACTTCTTCGCCTTCGCGGATCGTCCGCCGCAGCTTCCGCGGCGACATCTGCACGAGCTGACCGACCCGCCGCAGCTCGGCGTTCGCCTCGGCCGGGTTCTCGGGCAGACGGGCGGTGTTGAGCTGCAGGGCGAGGCTGGTGCGGTTGTTGACGACGGTCTCGCCGTTGCGAGCGACGATGTCGCCGCGCGGGGCGATCACCTTGAAGGAACGGGTGCGGTTGTTCTTCGCCTCGGCCAGGTAATCGGCGCCGGAGAGAACCTGCAGATTCCAGAGCCGGAAGAAGAGCACGGCGAAGAGAGCCACGGCGACGCCGCCGACGACGGCGATGCGCAGCGCCAGCCTGCTGCTGGCCTGGGGACGATCTCCCGAGCGCAGGTACACGACTGATCTAGGCTCCCAGAACCGACGGCCGCCTGCCAGAGCGCGGGCGCACGATCGGCTCCTCGACCAGGGCCGGCCGCAGCAGACGCCTGAGGCCGAGGTAGATCGGCCAGCCGAGGAAGAAGGCGAAGATGCTCTTGATCAGCATGTCGCGGACGACCAGCGTGCTGACCTCGGAGTCGATGCCGACCATCAGGGCCAGGGCGCCGAAGCCGAGCTCGGCGAAGAGGGTCAGGGTCATGCAGAGCAGCGGCGGCACCAACGGGCTGTGGATCTCGAAGCGCTCGCGGAAGAGCCCGGCCAGATAGCCGACCGTGAGCAGGACCAGGGAGCCGCCGCCGAGCGGCTGCACCAGCAGGCAGTCGAGCAGGAAGCCGAGCGCGAAGCCGCTGACCGCACCGGTCATCGTGCCGCCGAGCAGGCCAAACGAGACGACCACCGCCGGGAGGATGTCCGGGCTGGTGTGGAAGAGGGTGACCTGCGAGAAGAAGGAGAGCTGCAGGATCACCGTCAGCAGGCCGATCGCGACCAGCCGCACGACGATCTTCGAGGTGAGGATCACCCGCGCCAGCCCCCGGTCAGGACCTGGATGACGTCGAGGTCGCGAAGGTCGGCGTAGGGACGGACGTGGACCTGCTGCTGCGCCTCCTGCTCTTCCAGCGGGGCGCGGCTGATTTCGCCGACGGGAATGTTCGGCGGGAACCGCGAATCGATGCCCTGGCCGCGCCAGCCGGCGGTGACCACCGCCTGGCCGCGATGGACGTGCTTGGCCGAGTCGATGAAATCGAGAATCAGGTCGCCCGGGTCGCCGACGTTGGCCTTGACGACGCCCTGCGTACCAGCCGGCACGACCTTGGCGGAGACGGCGCTGGAGCTGTCGGCGATCAGGGCAACCTGTGAGGAGGAGGGCGTCACCGCCGCGACCGTCCCGACGAGGCCGTCGCCGTTGACGACGGGGTCGTTGACCTTGACTCCATCGCCGCTGCCGACGTCGACGGTGACGTCGGCGAACCAGATCGTCGGCGAGCGGGCGATCACGCGGCCGCTGACCGGGTCGTAGCCGCCCGGGATGGCGCCACCCCGATCGAGCTGCACCAGCTTGCGCAGCTGCGCGTTTTCGGCCAGCGCCGCCTTCACCCCGACCGCCTGCTTGCGAGCAACCTCGAGTTCGCTCTGCAGGCGGCTCTCCTTGCCGCGCGCGTCGAAGGTCTTGTCGAACCAGTTGACGAGGTCGCGGGCGGGCTTCAGCGCCCGGTCGGCGACCGACTGGAAGGGGCTGAAGATCGTGCTGACGCCGCGCTGGAGCCCGTCGGAGCCCTGCCCGTAGGTGATGGTCAGCAGCGCGAACGAGCCGACGATCAGGAGCGCCAGCACGGCCCTGCGACGGCGTACTTGCTTTCGGTACACGTGGGAAACCTGGGAGTTGGGGCTGGAACGGGGCTGCGGCTAGACGCGCCGCGCCCCCGAGTTCTTCTTACTCGCGCGGTGGAGGGTCTCGAACTCCTCTAAAGAAAGACCGGAACCGACCGCCACGCAGGTCAGCGGCGACTCTGCCAACTGACACGGCATCTGGCACTCGTCCCGCAGGCGCTGCTCCAAGCCTTGCAGCAGAGCGCCGCCGCCGGCGAGGGTGATGCCACGGTCCATGATGTCACCCGCCAGCTCCGGCGGGGTGCGGTCGAGGGTCTCCTTGACCGCGGCGACGATGTGGCTGACCGGCTCGTCGAGCGCGACGCGGATCTCCTCGGAGGTGAGTTCGACGGTTTTCGGCAGCCCGGAGACGAGATCGCGGCCGCGGATCTCGGTCCGCACCTCCTCGGGCAGCACCGAGGCCGAGCCGGCCTCGAGCTTGACCTCCTCCGCGGTGGGAGTCCCGATCGCCAGTTTGTAGGTCTGCTTGCAGTGGGCGACGATCGCTTCGTCGAGCTCGTCGCCGCCGACCCGGATCGACTGCGAGACGACGATCCCTCCCAGCGAGATCACCGCGACCTCGGTGGTGCCGCCGCCGATGTCGACGATCATCGAGCCGGTCGGCTCGGCGACCGGCAGGCCGGCGCCGATCGCCGCCGCCATCGGCTCCTCGATCAGGTAGGCCTGGCGGGCGCCGGCGGAGAGGCAGGCCTCCTCGACGGCGCGCTTCTCGACGCCGGTGACCCCGGAGGGGACGCAGACGACGACGCGCGGATGGGCAAAGCGGTTGGAGTGAACCGAGTGGATGAAGTGGCGCAGCATCTGTTCGGTGACGTCGAAGTCGGCGATGACGCCGTCCTTGAGCGGCCGGATCGCGGTGATCGTGCCCGGGGTGCGGCCCAGCATTCGCTTCGCCTCGACGCCGACGGCGTGGACCTGGCCGTTGCGCGAGTCGATCGCCACCACGGACGGCTCGGAGAGAACGATGCCACGCCCACGCACGTAGACGAGCGTGTTGGCCGTGCCGAGATCGACCGCCATGTCGCGGCCACCTAGCCGGGTGAAGTAACTGAAGATGCCCATGCGTGATTTGCGGGAACTAAGGCCGGAATGATCCCAAACCCCCCGAGCGGGCAGGAGTCGCGGCTCAGGCCTGGGCGAAGAGATGCGGCGCCAGCTCGGCGAGCAGCCCGACCGGCAGCCCGACGACGTTGGAGACGCTGCCCTCGAGCCGCTCGACCAGAGTCGAGCCGAGGGTCTGGATCGCGTAGCCCCCGGAGCGGTCGCGCCACTCGCCGAAAGCGACGTAGCGCTCCTTCTCGGCGTCGGAGAGCGGTTTGAAGACGACCGTGGTCCGTTCGAGCCCGCTCAGCTCCTCGCCATCCTGGAGCAGCACCAGGCCGCTCATCACCGTGTGCGGGCGCCCCGACATGCGGTCGAGATACGCGCGCGCCTCGGCGGCGTCGGCAGGCTTGCCGAGTGCCGTGCCGTCGAGGACGACGTCGGTGTCGCAGCCGATCACCAGTGCGCCCGCTGGCGCCTTCACCGCCCGCGCCTTGCGGCGGGCGTTCTCGAGGACCTCGACCTCCGGATCCCCGCCGTAGAGCTCCTCGACACCGGAGACGATCGTCTCGAACTCGATGCCGAGCTTGCGGAGGATCTCACTCCGCTGCGGGGACCCGGATGCCAAAACGACAGCCGGGGAAGGCGCGGTCCGGATCTCCCGAACCGCCCTCACCTGACTACGAAATCTCGGGGAACCAGATGCCGATCTCGCGCTCGGCCGACTCGTCGGAGTCGGAGCCGTGAACCATGTTGAAGGTCACCTCGAGCGCGAAGTCGCCGCGGATCGAGCCGGGGGCGGCCTCGACCGGGTTGGTGGCGCCGATCAGCTGGCGCGCGGCGGGAACCGCCTCGACGCCCTCGAGGACCAGCGCGACGAGCGTGCCGCCGGTGATGAACTCGACCAGCTCGCCGAAGAAAGGCTTCTCTTTGTGCTCGGCGTAGTGCTGGTGGGCGATCTCCTCGCTGGCGCGCAGCGACTTGATCGCGGCGATGCGAAGTCCCTTGCGCTCGAAGCGGGCGATGACCTCACCGGTGAGGGCGCGCTCGAAGGCGTCAGGCTTGACGAGGATCAGGGTCCGACTCACGGCTGGAGCTCCTTTGTTGGCGTTTGCTGCTTTCTGCCTCAGAGGAGGCGCCACGGGCCGGTTCGCTGTCGGCGGCGCTCGCGGAAGGTCGTTTGCCCGCGGGAGCTTTCTTGCGCGCCGCCTGCCGTTTCGGCGGCGGCTCGCGACGCGGCAGCTCGCCCTCCGGCGGGCGCTCACGGGTGCCACGGCGGCCGCGCTCGGGCTCGGCGCCACCACGCAGGGTCGATTCGCAGAAGGGACAGAGTTCCCAGCGCGGGTCGACCGGCTTGCTGCAGGTCGGGCAGGGGTCCTTGAGCCGGCGCTGGCAGTTCGGACAGCGCAGGTAGTTCTTCTCGATCGGGTACTCGCAGTTGGGGCAGGACGAGTCGCGCAGCTGGCGCACCCGCAGCTCCGCCGCTTTGATCTCCAGCTCGCGCTCGTGGGCGTCCTCGAGGAACTCCGGCGGCCGCACGATCGCGTAGACGGCGGTGCCGATGAAGGGGAAGAAGGAGGCGACGGTCGCGCAGCCGACCAGGAACGGATCGGAGATGCGGCGCCTGGCGTCGAGGTAGGTGTAGACGATCAGCGCCAGCCAGAGCACGACCAGCATCAGGAGAAAGAGGGTCGCGACCAGGTTGAGGCCGCTGTTGCTGATGCCGAAGATCGCTAGTGACATGGGTTTGGCGCCCGCCGGAGAGGGACGGGCAGTCTACTTCGCCGCCGGCGCCGCGAACCCTGTCGGGCGCTCGCCGCTGGCCGGATTGCTCAGAGGAACATCCTCCCGAACAGGTACCCGACCCCGAAGAAGAAGAGGATCACGATCGCCACGACGGCGGCGACGAGACCCATCATCGAGAGCAGTTCGGTGCCGGCGCTGCGGTTCATCGCCCTGAATCCTCGCAGAGGATTGCCCGGGCGGGTGCCAGCGCGTAGTGGGAGCCGGTGACGAGGAGGAGACCGGAGGGCGGAGCGATGGCGAGCTCGCGGGCGCGCCTCAAGGCGGTGGCGAAATCGCTCTCTGCCTCGGCAATCAAGCCGGCCGCCTCGCAGGCGGCACGCAACTGGACCGCTGGGCGCGAGGCAGCTCCCGGCCGGCCGTGGCCTTCCAGGGCCGCCCGCGGCAGCTCCGTGCAGACCACCCGATCGAGGGCCGGCCCCAGGGCGGCGACCATCTCCTCAGCGTCCTTGTCGGCGAGGACTGCCAGACAGGCGATCACCGGGCGCCCGTCGGCAAGGCCGGGCAGGGCCTCCGCGAGGGCCGCGGCCCCGTCCGGGTTGTGGGCGGCGTCGAGGTAGGCGGGCGGGTCCCCGGACATCTGCTCGAGACGACCCGGAACGCTGATCCCGGCGGCGACAGCGGCGACGCGGTCGGGGTCGAGGTCACCCAAGAAGGCCTCGGCCGCCGCCATCGCCAGCGCGAAGTTGCGGCGCTGGAAGCGACCGCGGGCGCGCAGCTCGATCGCCGGCCCAGGATCCTCCGCCGCGCGCACCACAGTCGCCCCCCGTTCCCCGGCCACCTCCTGCGCAAGCGCCTCGACCGCCGGCGAGACCCGCCCCAGCACCAGCGTCGACTGGTCGCGCAGGACCGCCAACTTCTCAACGGCGATCTCGGCCTCGGTCTCCCCCAGCCACTCGGTGTGGTCGCGACCGATCGAGGTCAGCACCGTCACCCGGGAGGGGATCGTGTTGGTGGCGTCGAGGCGGCCGCCGAGGCCGGCCTCGATCACGGCGACCTCGACCCGCGCCCGCGCCAGGGCGACGAAGGTCGCCGCGGTCGCCGCCTCGAACTGGGTGATCGCGTCGCCCTCGGCGAGGGCGCGGTCGACCCCCTCTGCCGCTCGCGCGACCTGCTCGACGGCATCCGCCCAGGCGGCGGCGTCGACCTCCTCACCGCCGATCAGCGTCCGCTCCGTCCAGCGCTCGGTGTGGGGCGAGAGGCAGGCTCCCGACCGGATGCCGTGCGCTTCCAGCAGCGCGGCCGTCATCCGCGTCACCGACGACTTGCCGTTGGTGCCGACGACGTGGATCGAGACGAAGCGATGCTGCGGCAGTCCCAGCGCCGTCATCAGCAGCCGCATCCGCTCCAGGCCGAGCCGCCAGCCAACGGGCTCCAGGGATTCCAGATACTCGTCAGGCGACGGCAGCTCCGCTCCGCGTTCGCTGCCGTCTGACATCGAGACCAAGGGCTACTCGAGCTCCGCCAGCTCGGCGCGGTAGCGCTCGAGCTTGCCGCGCTCCTCCTCGACCACCTCGGCGGGCGCCTTGGCGACGAAGGCCTCGTTGCCGAGTTTGCGCTCGGCCCGCTCGACCTCGGAGCGGAGCTCGGCGCGGCGCTTCTCGAGCCGGGCGGAGACGGCGCCGGCGTCGAGCTGCTCGGAGGGAAGGACCCGGACCGGGCCGACCGAGGCGACCGGGTCTCCCCCGTCCGCCTCGAACTCGAAGCGGGCGAGGCGAGCGACGAACCGGGGTGGGTCGACCCCTTCCACCCGAGCGGTCAGGACCGCCCCCGCCGGCAGCTCGACGAGGTCGCGCCAGGCGCGCAGCCGCTGGGTCAGCTCGATGCCGGACTCGACGTCGGCCTCGGCGGCCTCGTCGAACAGCGACCGGTTCGCTTCCGGGAAGGCGTGGACGACGAGGTGGCCACGGCGGGCCGGGTGGAAGGACCAGATCTCCTCGGTCACGAAGGGCATCGTCGGATGCAGCAACGCCAGTACCCGCTCCAGCGCGTAGAGCAGGGTCGCCGAGACCTCCTCCTCGCCGTCGTAGAGGCGCGGCTTGACGATCTCCAGATACCAGTCGCAGAGATCCCGCCAGAAGAACGAGTAGGTCTCCTGGACGGCGTGGGCGAAGTCGTAGGTCTCGAGCTTCTCGGTGACCGAGGCGATCGTCCGCTCCAGCCGCGAAAGGATCCAGCGGTCCTCGACGGTGACCGGCCGCGGCGCCGGCTCGACCTCGGCGGTGTTGAGCAGGATCAGGCGGCTGGCGTTCCAGAGCTTGTTGGCGAGATCGCGCCCCTGCTCGACCTTGGCGTCGGAGAAGCGCACGTCCTGGGTCGAGGACATCGCCAGCAGGCCGAAGCGCAGCGCGTCGGCGCCGTGGACGTCGATCTCCTCGAGCGGGTCGATGCCGGTGCCGAGGCTCTTCGACATCCGCCGCCCGTCGCGGGCCTGGATGACCGAGTGGACGTAGACGTCGCGGAAGGGGATGGCGCCGGGGAACTCGAGGCCCATCATCACCATTCGCGCGACCCAGAGGAAGAGGATCTCCCGGGCCGTGGTCAGGAAGCTGGTCGGGTAGAAGGCGCGAAGCTCCGGCGTCTCGTCGGGCCAGCCGAGCGTTGCGAAGGGCCAGAGCGCCGAGCTGAACCAGGTGTCCAGCACGTCTTCCTCCTGGCGCAACTCGCCGCCACAGGCGCCGCAGCCCTCCGGCGGCGTCTCGGCGACGATCGTCTCTTCGCAGGGGTCGCAGTACCAGACCGGGATCCGGTGCCCCCACCAGAGCTGGCGGGAGACGCACCAGGGTCGGATCTCCCGCATCCAGTCGAGGTAGACGCGCTTCCACTGAGCGGGCGCGATCCGCACCTCGTCGCGCTCGACGACCTCGATCGCCGGCTGGGCCAGCTCGTCCATGCGACAGAACCACTGCAGTGAGATCAGCGGCTCGATCCGCTCGCCGGAGCGATGCGAGAACGGCACCGAGTGCAGATAGGGCTCCTCGGCACGCAGCAGGCCCTGCTCGCGCAGGGCCGCGACGATCTTCTCCTGCGCCTCGGCGATCGGCAGCCCGGCGTACTCGCCGGCCTCGGCGTTCATGCGGCCGTCCTCGCCGATCACCGAGAGCTCCTCGAGCCCGTGCTTGCGACCGATCTCGAAGTCGTTTACATCGTGGCCTGGGGTGATCTTCAGGGCGCCGGTGCCGAACTCGACGTCGACGTGCTCGTCGGCGATGATTGGCAGACGGCGCCCGACCAGCGGCAGCAGGCAGTGGCGGCCGACCAGATCGCGGTAGCGCTCGTCGTCGGGGTTCACGGCGACGGCGGTGTCGGCGAGCATCGTCTCCGGGCGCACCGTGGCGACGGTCAGCACCTGGTCCGAGCCCTCGACGGGGTAGTCGATCGAGTAGAGCGCGTCCTCGACCTCGCGGTTCTCGACCTCGAGGTCGGAGATCGCCGAGCGGGAGCCGGGATCCCAGTTGACCATGTAGTAGTCGCGGTAGATGTAGCCCTTGTCGTAGAGCTGCTTGAAGACGCGGTAGACGGCCTTGACGTAGCCCTCGTCGAGGGTGAAGCGCTCGCGCTCGTAGTCGCATGAGGCGCCGAGCCGCTTGTACTGCTCGACGATCCGTGAGCCGTACTCCTCTTTCCACTCCCAGACCCGCTCGACGAAGGCCTCGCGGCCGAGCTCCTGGCGCGACTTGCCTTCGGCACGGAGCTCTTTCTCGACAACCGCCTGGGTGGCGATGCCGGCGTGGTCGGTGCCGAGGACCCAGAGCGTGTTGCGCCCCCGCATGCGGTTGAGGCGGACCAGCGCGTCCTGCATCGAGCCGTTTAGCGCATGGCCCATGTGCAGCGCCCCGGTCACGTTCGGCGGCGGGATCGCGACCGAGAAGTTGTGCTCGGGCTTGCCCTCCGCCTCAGGGTGGAAGTAGCCGCCCTCGATCCATTCCGCGAAGACGCGCGCCTCGACCTCACCGGCGTCGTACCGGGTGGTCTCCTCGAGTCGCTGTCGCTTCGCCGCGTCCATCCGCGGCGAGTCTAAAGAGGGCTAGGCGGATTCCTCGCTCAGACCGGCGTCGGCGGCGCCGATGTCCTGGTGGGCGGCCTCGGTGACGAGCGTCGGGCGACGGCCCTGGGCGATCGTCTCGCGGGTGACCACGCACTTGGTGACGTCGCGGCGCGAGGGCAGCTCGAACTGGACGTCGAGCAGCGTCTCCTCGAGGATCGAGCGCAGGCCGCGGGCGCCGGTCTCGCGCTCCAGCGCCTTGTTGGCGATCGCCTCGAGGCTGTCCTCGGCGAAGACCAGCTCGATGTCGTCGAACTCGAAGAAGCGCTGGAACTGCCTGGTCAGCGCGTGCTTGGGCTCGGTCAGGATCGTCACCAGGTCGTCGCGGCTGAGCTGGTGGATCGCGGTGATCACCGGCAGGCGGCCGATGAACTCCGGGATCAGGCCGTATTCGATCAGGTCCTCGGGCAGCACCTGCTCGAACCATTCGCCGGCGTCCTTCTTCTCACGCGAGGAGATTTCGGCGCCGAAGCCGATGCCGCGGTCGCCGACCCGCCGCTCGATCACCTTGTCGAGCTCGGCGAAGGAGCCGCCGCAGATGAAGAGGATGTTGGTGGTGTCGATCGTCAGGAACTCCTGGTGCGGGTGCTTGCGCCCGCCCTGCGGCGGCACCGAGGCGGTCGTTCCCTCGAGGATCTTCAAGAGTGCCTGCTGCACGCCTTCACCGGAGACGTCACGGGTGATCGACGGGTTGTCGGCCTTGCGGGCGATCTTGTCGATCTCGTCGATGTAGATGATCCCCGTCTCGGCCTTTTTGACGTCGTAGTCGGCGGCCTGGATCAGCTTCAGGAGGATGTTCTCGACGTCCTCGCCGACGTATCCGGCCTCGGTCAGCGCCGTCGCGTCGGCGATCGCGAAGGGCACGTTGAGGATCCGCGCCAGCGTCTGGGCGAGCAGCGTCTTGCCGCAGCCGGTCGGGCCGAGCATCATGATGTTCGACTTCTGCAGCTCGACGTCGGTCTCTTCGGACTGGGCGATCTGGACGCGCTTGTAGTGGTTGTAGACGGCGACGGAGAGGGCCCGCTTGGCGGCATCCTGGCCGACCACGTACTCCTGCAGGACGTCGTGGATCTCGCGCGGTTTCGGCAGGTTCTCCAGCTCGAAGGCGGGAGCCGCGGTCAACTCCTCGTCGATGATCTCGTTGCAGAGGTCGATGCACTCGTCGCAGATGTAGACGCCCGGGCCGGCGATCAACTTCTTGACCTGGCGCTGCGACTTGCCGCAGAAGCTGCAGAGGAGCTGCTCGTTCGAGTCTGTGGGACGTGCCAGCGGAATCCCCTCCTAGTGGGGTGTGGTCGTTGACTCCGGCAGCCCCAGAAGCTTAGACGGGGTGACAAGCCGGCCTGTGGGCTCTGGTTTACGGCGCGTCGGCGGCCGTCCCTGCACGTGAGCGGATGCTTGCGTGGCGAGCCAGGCCGGCGAGGTCGCCCGCTACGGTGGGGCCATGCCGGAGGGCGTCCAGATCGAGCCGCTACGCAGCGCCGAGGAACTCGAGGCGCTGCTGCCCGCAATCGCCGCCTACCAGCGCTTTTACGAGGTCGAGGACATCGACGACGCGCGCAACCGCACCTTCTTCGCCCGCTTCCTCTCCCCCAGCGACGTCGGGGCCATCCTCGTCGCCCGCAACGGGGGTGAGATCCGCGGCTACGCCTGCCTCTACTGGCACATGAGCTCCCTGGCCGCCGCCGAGACGGTGCTGATGAACGACCTCTTCGTGGTCGAGTCTGCCCGCGGCGAGGGCGTCGGCCGCGCCCTGATCGAGGCCAGCGCGGCCGTCGCCCGTGAGCGCGGCGCCGCCTGTCTGGAGTGGGCGACCGCCCCCAACAACCTCCGCGCCCAGGCCCTCTACGACTCGACCGGCGCCGCCAAATCGGAATGGCTCGAGTACGAGCTGCCGACGACAACGTGACGGTTGGTGACTTGTACGGCTATAGGGCGCAAAAATGACCAACCGATCCGTCGTGCCCGCGAGCGAGCCCAGATTCGAGGCGACCGGCGTCGACGCCGCTGAGGTCCAGGCGCTCTATGCCGACTTCATCGCCGAGGCGGACGGGCCGCTGGGGATCGACCTGGCGGCCGAGACCGCGAAGGGGCCGCCGGCCGACCTGGAACCGCCGGACGGGGTGCTGCTGCTGGTCCGGGTCGACGGCGAGGCGGCCGGGCTCGGCGGCATCCGCCACCTCGGCACCGAGGTCGCCGAGGTGAAGAGCATGTACATGGCGCCGCCGTTCCGCGGACTCGGCATCGCTCGGCGACTACTCGCCGAGCTGGAGGCAATCGCCGCCCGGAGCGGCTGCCGCGCAATCCGCCTCGACACCTCCAGCTACCTGACCGACGCGATCAGGCTCTATCGCTCCGCCGGCTACCGCGAGGTCCCGGACTACAACGGCAACGCCAAGGCCGACCTCTGGTTCGAACGGCCGCTGGCGAGCGAGCCTCAGCTGTAGCGGTCCCAGCGCCGCAGCGACGGCTCCGGGTCAATCGGGATGCCATGGACGTGGATCTCGAAGTGCAGGTGGCAGCCGACGCTGATCGCGTTGCCGGTCTCCCCCACCGCGCCGACCCGCTCGCCCTCCCAGACCCGCTCACCACGGTGCACCAGTGCCGGCCGTGGCAGGTGCGCGTAGAAGTAGCTGCGCTGCTCGCCTTCGCCGTGGATCAGCAGGTAGTTGCCGTAGAGGACCGGGTCGTAGCCGGTCCGCAGCACCCGCCCGTTGGCGACCGCGACCAGCTCGGAGCCGCAGGCGGCGACGATGTCGAAGCCCTCGTGGGTGCGACCGCCCGAGCGCGGAGCACCGAATTCGCCGATGTAGCCGCGGACGCCGTGCGGCGCCTGGACCGGGAAGACGTGGCCGTAGAAGGGCAGGCCCCCGTCGCGGCTGGAGATCTGCGCGGAGGCGGGAACGGCGCCGAGCGCCAAAAAGAGAAGAACCGCAAGTGAGAGGCGGCAGGAACGCCGCGAAAGCACCCTCAGTGGTGCTCGATGACGCGGTCGACGATGTTGTACTCCTTCGCCTCCTCCGCGCTCATGAAGTAGTCCCGCTCGGTGTCTTTGGTGACCTTCTCGAACGGTTGCCCGGTGTGTTTGGCGATGATCTCGTCGAGGCGACGGCGGACGTCGATGATCTCTTTGGCGTGGATCTCGATGTCGGTGGCCTGGCCCTGGAACCCGGCCGAGACCTGATGGATGAGGATCTTCGAGTTGGGCAGCGCCATCCGCTTGCCCTCGGCACCGCCGCAGAGCAGCAACGCCCCCATGCTCATCGCCACACCGACGCAGATCGTCTGCACGTCGGGTTTGATGAATTGCATCGTGTCGTAGATCGCCAGCCCCGCGTACACCGAGCCACCCGGCGAATTGACGTACAGGCTGACGTCCTTGTCGGGATCCTCGGACTCGAGGTGCAGCAACTGCGCCACGATCAGGTTGGCGATGTCGTCCGTCACCGGCGTGCCAAGGAAGATGATCCGCTCGCCGAGCAGGCGCGAGTAGATGTCGAACGCACGCTCGCCGCGCGAGGTCTGCTCCACAACCATGGGGACGAGAGGACTCATCGGGCGGGGACTCTATAGAAGCGGGTCGGCGGACTGGGTTGGTGGTGGGACCGGGAGGCAGAGGTTGCGAGAGGAGGCGAGGTGGTACCCCTCTGCGGGAATTGAGTCGCGCACCCTGCGGGTGCGGCTCCCGATGTTGCAGCACCCCTATGGGGTGCAGGAATCAGATTGCATATCGCCGCCGTTCGGCGACATTCCCGCAGAGGGGTACCACCTCGCCTCCCACCACAGCGTCTGTCTCACGGAGCACTGACCGCGACCGCGAGCCGTCTCCCACCAGAGACCACCAGGGGCCCCTCGTCTTGCGGAGTGACATGCGACGACGGGGGTTGCCGGGAGGTCGGAGCCACCACCTCACTCACGGGAAGGGTGGTGTGGCCCCCAACGGACTCGCGGGAAGTGACGCGCCGGGAGGAACGCGGCGTGCACTTCTAGTCGTCTGACGGAGCGTGTGGTGGGAGGGGTGCGGTGGCCCCTCTGGGCGAATGTCGCCGAAGGCGGCGGAAATGCAATC